>NZ_BCTC01000088.1 GCF_001571085.1 Azohydromonas lata NBRC 102462 | reverse complement strand
CAAAAAGGCCAGCATGCACATGCTGGCCTTTTTCATTTCCGGCACCGCGAATCACATTTGCTGATTTTGTGGGCGGCGTGGGCGATCTGACAGCACTGCCAAATCCAGCGGCTGCGCAACGCCGGCCACCTCGACTTGCGTGCACACCGGCTTGTCGCCGCGGTAGCCCTGTGCCCGCGCCCGCTCGCAGGCCTCGCGCGTGGCGAGGGCCCGCGTGCCCTGCGCCTTGTTGTGCTTCTCCAGCTTGGCCGCGAGGTTCACCGCGTCGCCGATGACCGTGTACTCCAGCCGCCGGCCGTCGCCCACGATGCCGAAGACCACCTCGCCCGTGGCCAGGCCTGCGCCCACGTCCGGCGCGGCCAGGCCCGCCTCCCGGCGCCGCGCGCGCCAGCCGTCCACCGCCTGCACGATCTCGTCCACCGCCCGCAGCGCCCGCGCGGCGTGTGACGCATCCGGCACCACGGCGCCGAAGCTGGCCAGGATGCCGTCGCCCAAGTACTTGTCGACGCTGCCGCCGTGCCGGCGGACGATGGGCACCACCAGCCGCTGGTACTCGCCCAACAGCGCGATCACGCCCTCCGGGCCCAGCTCGGCCGCCGCCTGGGTGAAGCCGCGCAGGTCCAGGAACAGGATGGCCGCCTCGCGCCGCTCGCCCTGCCCCGCCATCAGCTCGGCCTCCGAGGCCGTGATGCGCCGCGCCACCGCGTCGTCGAAGAACAGCGACAAATCCGCCACCGCGCGCTCCCGCGCCAGGGCCCGCACCAGCAGCGCGCGGGCACGCGCCAGGGCCAGCGCCAGCGTGGCGGTGAACACGGCCAGCGCCAGCAGCCGGTCCAGCTCGGCGCCCAGGTGCACCTGCAGCGAGCGCAGCGAGGTCACGTAGTCCCAGGTGAGGGGTTGAACCGGCGCGCCCCACAGCACCCAGGCCAGCAGGGTGAACCAGCCCAGCAGCGCCGTGCCGCCGGAAACGAGCACCCACAAGGGCTCGAAGCGCAGCGCGCGCAAGCCGATGAGGACGAAGACATAGACGAAGGCCGGGCCCTTGAGCGCGAGCTGCGGCGGCTGCTCGTACTGCAGCGCCGTGGCGGCCAGCGTGCCCAGCAGCACCGCCATCTCCGCCACCACGCCGGCCGCCAGCAGCGCGCGGCCCAATTGGCCGGTCCACGCGGCGTAGAGGCGCAGCAGCACCAGCAGCGCGAACAGGCTCAGGCCCAGCGGCGCGGCGCGCACGGGCGCGTCCGGCGCGTAGCCGGGCGGCGTCACGCCCACCAGCGCCGACAACAGCGCCAGCAGCAGCAACTGCACCACGGCCACCAGCAGCTCCGCGCGGAACTGCTCGGCCTGCAACTGCCGACGCACGCGGGCGGGCAAGGCGTCGTCCAGCGCATCCAGCAGCAGCCAGGCGCGCCAGCGCGGCGAGATGGCAGCCATCAGGCGCCGCCGCCACCGGCACGCAGGCGGCCGCCCGCGATGCGCTCGCAGGTGCCCGCGGGCAGGCTGATCCATTCCTGCGCCTGCGCATCCGCGCGCGCCTGCCCGGCGCAGGCGTGGGTGCTGGTGCCGCAGTCGTTGCGCCCGGCGCGCACCACGCCGTGGCAGCGCTCGCGCTCCAGGCTGAAGGTGCTGCCCGGGGCGCTAAGCAGGTGGGTGTAGCGCTGCACGGCCGCCAGCGCCGCCAGCAGCGCGCCGCTGAGCACCAGCGCGTTGCCCAGCGCGGTGGCGCGGCCCGGGGCGGCGGGCCGGGAGGCCGGCGCCGGTGCCGGTCCGGCCGACGCGGCGGTGTCGATCCGCGAAGCCTGCTCCGTGCTCATGGCGCCTCCTTGCCCAGCGCCGGCAGGCGTTGCCGCCGCGACAGCCGCATCGCCGCCGCGATGGTGAGCACCATCACCGCCAGGGCCAGCCAGGCGTGGGCGTGCAGCAGCGGCAGCCCAACCAGCAGCAGCCCGTCGTTGGAGCCGGGAATGAGCAGGCTGCCCACGGCCATGAGCGCACCGCCGGCCAGGCTGCGCAGCCACTGGGCGGGCGTGGGCCAGGCCGGCTGAAGGCGCCCTGCCGTCCAGCCGCCCAGCACGGCACCGCCCAGCAGCGCGGCCAGCAGCGCCAGCGGCAAGGTGGAGCTCGCCGCCATGCGCCGCGCCAGCGCCGCCAGCAGGTCCGTGTAGGCCCAGGCGCCCGCGATGAGCCAGCTCAGCAGGAAGCAGATGCCGATCACGGTGGTGGCCGCATGCGGCGCCCACACCCGCGCCGGCAAGGCGCGCAGCGCCCCGTCCCGCAGGCCCCACACGCCGCGCACCAGGCGCCACAGCGCGAACAGGACGAAGGCGGCTGCCAGCGGCGCCGCCGGCAGCCCGCCCGCGTGCGACGGCATCGGCGCGGCGGGTGCCGGCAGCACGGCGCCAAGGCCCAGGCAGCCCAAGTAAAAGCCCAGCGGCACGGCCGCCTGGGCCCATTGCCCGCTGCCCAGCCGCGCGATGGCGCCGAACACGCAGGCGCCATTGAGCCAGGCGCCGGCCCCCAGCAGCACCGCGCCCGCCACCGTGGCGGCCGAGACGGGCTGTGCCGCCGGCATCACCGCGGTCCAGCCCGCGGCCTGCGCCAGCGCCAGCCCGCCGGCCACCCACAGCGCCGCCTCGCCCATGGCGCGCAGCCGCCGCGTGCCGCGCTGCTGGACGAATTCCTCCACGGCCGCGACCGTGCAGGTGCCTCCGCGCTGTATGGCGAAGCCCATGAGGGCGACGCAGGCGAGCACGGCCACCGTGGCGGCCCCGCCCAAGGCTGTTTGCATGTTTCGCTCCTTGCTCAGCGATTCAGGTGTCGCGAAGCGTTGTTGCGCCCCTCCGCCCCGTGGCCCAGGCGCTTTGCACCCTCACCCGTCATGCCCGCTTTCGCGGGCATGACGATGTAGAGGGCGAGGCGCCTGAGCTGACGGGAGGCGAAGGCCTTCCCCGCATTCCCCAGCCAGCGCTCGCGCGGGTAGGCCATCGTTCACCCACGTGCCCGTCGCCCACCCATTGCATGGCAGCCATCGTTCAGATTTCTGAACAGTGCGCCTTGCAAAACGGCGGCGCCCGCAGAGGGTGGCTCACAAGAATTCCGCCCTCAAATCCACGCTGGAGCGCACGCCCAGCGCGTCGAAGTGCTGCTGCAGCCACTGCCCGGCGTGGGCGCGGCCGGCGTCGCGCAGCTCGGTGAGGAAGTCCCAGTCGCAGTTGAGCTTGCTGGAGGCGTCGTAGCCGCTCATCACCTCGTCGGCGCGGATGGAGTGGATGAGCATCTGCTTGAACTCCCGGCTGGAAAGCTGGCCCTGCTCGATCAGCCCGGTGACGAAGACGATGGCCCGCATCTCGCGCATCAGCGAGGAGTTGAAGCTCACCTCGTTGAGCCGGTTGAGGATTTCGCCGGCCGTGCGCGGCACGCCGGGGCGGACGATGGGGTTCAAGTGGACGATGACCACGTCGCGTGCCGCGCAGTCGTAGATCAGCGGAAAGAGGGCCGGGTTGCCCATGTAGCCACCGTCCCAGTAGGGCTCGCCGTCTATCTCCACGGCCTGGAACATGAAGGGTAAACACGCCGAGGCCAGCACCGCATCGGCGCTGACGTCGGCGCAACTGAAGATGCGCACCTTGCAGGTCTGCACGTTGGTGGCGCACAGGAACAGCTTCACCGCCGAGTGCTGGCGCAGCCGCTCGAAATCCACGTGCCGCTCCAGCACCTGGCGCAGCGGATTGAAGTTCAGCGGGTTGAGCTGGTACGGCGAGAACATCCGCGTGAGGAACTCCATCCACTGGTAGGCGGGCGAGTGCTCCAGCGAAAAGCCGCCGAAGGACTGCATCCAGCGCATCCAGGGCATGGCGCGGTAGGGGCTGCAGCGCTCGCCGGTCTCGGCGATGTCGCGCCAGAACGCCTGCAGCGCGGCGCGGGCGCCCTCCGGCCCGCCCGCGGTCCAGCCCTGGGCCAGCACCGCCGCGTTCATGGCGCCGGCGCTGGTGGCGCTGATGCCTTCGAAGCGGATGCGGCCGTCCTCGATCAGCCGGTCCAGCACGCCCCAGGCGAAGGCGCCATGCGCGCCCCCGCCCTGCAGCGCCAGGTTGACCGTCTTGACGGCGGGCCGAGGCGCGGCGCGCCGTCGCTCGGATTTCACAAGCATGTCCATGGCGCCTCCTTGATGACGCGGGGAGCGGGCGTCAATGCTGCGTCCAGCCGCCGTCCATGGGAATGGCCGTGGCGGTCATGGAAGCCGCCGCGTCCGAGGCCAGGAACACCGCCAGCGCGGCCAGCTCCTCCACGCGGACGAACGCCTTGCGCGCCTGGTGGGCCAGCATCACGTCGCGCACCACCGCTTCCGGCGAGATGCCGTGGGCGCGCGCCTGGTCGGCGATCTGCCGGTCCACCAGCGGCGTCTTCACGTAGCCCGGGCACAGCGTGTTGGCCGTGATGCCGAACTCGGCCAGCTCCACCGCCACGCAGCGCGTGAAGCCCACCAAACCGTGCTTGGCCGCGACGTAGGCCGACTTGAACGGCGACGCGGTGAGCCCATGCGCCGAGGCGACGTTGAGGAGGCGGCCGAAGCGCCGCGCCTTCATGCCCGGCACCACGGCCTGCGTCAGGACGAAGGCGGCCGTGAGGTTGATGGCGAGGATGGCGTCCCACTTCGCCTGCGGAAATGCCTCCACCGGCGCCACGTGCTGTATGCCGGCGTTGTTGACCACGATGTCCACCCGGCCGAAAGCCGCCTCGGCCTGGGCGGCCAGGCCGCGGATCTCGTCCGGCCGGCTCATGTCCGCGCCATGGAAGGCCACGCGCACGCCGAACTCGCGCTGCAGCGCGCCGCGGGTGAACTCGATCTCGTCGGCCTGGCCCAGGCCGTTGAGCATCACGTGCGCCCCCTGCGCGGCGAAGGCGCGGGCAATGCCCAGGCCTATGCCGCTGGTGGAGCCGGTGACGATGGCGGTCTTGCCTTCAAGCAGCATGGCGTTCTCCTTGGGAAATGGACGGGGGGTGCACGGGGGAGGAAGCCGGCGGCGCCGGCATGGGGACGGATGCGGGCCCGGGTGCGGGCTCGGCGTCGGCCTCGCTGGTGCGCGTGAAGCGCAGGTGCGTGACGTCCACGCTGAACAACATGCTCCAGGTCCACTCGACCCAGATGCGCAGCTTGCGGCCCGCCGTGGGCATGAGCAGCAGGTAGTAGGCGCGCCACAGCAGCCACGCCGGCAGCCCGGCCAGGCGCAGGCCGAACACCTGCGCCACGCCTTTCAGATGGCCGGTGGTCGCCATCATTCCGCGCGAGCGGTGGCTGAAGGCGCGCGTGGGCTGGCCGTGCACGGCGGCGACCAGGTTGTCGGCCAGCACGCGGGCCTGCGCCACGGCGAACTGCGCCGTGGGCGGGCTCGCGCCGTCGCCGCCGTTGGGCACCAGCGCGCAGTCGCCCAGGGCCCACAGCCGGCCTTCGCCGGGCCAGCCGGGCACGCTCATGTCCGGTGCCGTGGGCAGACGGCCGCGCTGCAGCGCCAGGCCCCCTTGCACCCCCGCATGCGCCGCCAGCTGCGCCAGCAGCGGGTTCTCGCGCGTGCCCAGGGTGCAGACCACGGTGTCGCCCTCGACGCGGCTGCCGTCGGCCAGCACCACGCCCTGCGCCTGCACTGCCGCCACGCGCGCCAGCAGTTGCACCTTCACACCCCGCTGCACCAGCGAGCGCGCGGCGGCGTCACCCAGGCACTCCGGCAGCTCCGGCAGCAGGCGGGCGCCGTCGTGCAGCAGCGCCACGCTGATCTCGTCCGCGCGCACCCGCGGGTAGCAGCGCAGCGCACCCTGGGTGAAGTCGGCCAGGGCACCGGCGACTTCCACCCCCGAAAAGCCACCGCCCATGACGATGAAGCTGCCCAGGCGGCGGCGCTGCGCGCGGTCGCTCTCCAGCTCCATGCGGGCCAGGCGATGCAGCACGCGGTTGCGGATGAACATCGCATCGCCCACCAGCTTCAAGGGCAGCGCGTGTTCGGCCAGGCCGGGCAGCAGGTCCAGGCGGGCGCGGGTGCCCAGGGCCAGGACGAGGTGGTCGAAGGGCAGCTCGCGCTCGCCGGCCAGGGTGTGCGCGCGCACGGTGCGGGACAGCGCGTCCACGTGCGTCACGCGGCCCATCACGAAGCGGCTCTTCTTCAGCATCTGGCGGATGGGGGCCACCACCTGCTCGGGGAAGACCGAGGCGCCCACCACCTCGGCCAGCAGCGGATTGAAGGTCGTGGTGCTCTCCTCGCTCACCAGCGTGAGCTGCCAGGGCGCGGGCAGCCGCCGCTCCAGGCGGCGCGCCAGCGTGGTGCCGCCGAAACCGCCGCCCACGATCACGATGTGGCGTGTCATGGCCCGCTCCTCAGCCGCGCGGGCCGTGGCCCAGGCGGCGGTGGATGAGCCGGTCCAGCGACAGCGCGCCCGGGCCGTGCGTGAGCGTGACCAGCAGCAGCAGGCCCCAGGTCTGGTGGTCCTTGAGGCCCGCCGCGCCCAGGTCCGGGTACGAGACGACGGCCACGATGTTGAAGACGAAGAGCACCAGCGCCGCGGCCCGCGTGCCCAGGCCCAGCACCAGCAGCACGGGGAAGAACAGCTCCACGCCCGTGCCCAGCAGCGCGGCCACTTCAGGCGGCAGCAGCGGCACGGCGTACTCGTTCTCGAACAGCGACAGGGTGCTGTCCCAGCTCGCGATCTTGGTCAGCCCGGAGTTGAAGAACACCGCCGCGACGAAGAGGCGCAGCGCCAGGTCCACCAGCGGCGACAGGCCGTCCAGGCCGCGCACCGCGCGGCGGACCAAGTGCAGCACCCTGCCCGCGGCGCCGGGGGGTGATGTGGCGGGGAGATCCATGGAGTTGTTGACGTAATGCATGTTGATCGCTCCTTGCGTGTGGGAGGTTGGCATTCCGAGAGCCACGACACCTCGCCCCCCACTTCGTCATTCCCGCGCAGGCGGGAATCCAGGCGGCCCCACGCCAGAGCGAAGGGGCAACGCCGGAAGGCTGCGGTTTTTGGGTCTCGTGACGCCGGCCCATGAGCTGGCGGCCGACTTGGGGCCCGCCTGGATTCCCGCCTTCGCGGGAACGACGGCTCGGGGGGGCCTGCGGGCCAGTCTTCGGATGGCGGCCATCAGCTTTTCCCGGACAGTTGCCATCTCCAGTCAGGAAACCGGCTGCGCGCCCGCACTGCTGCGGCCCGCGCCTGCCCCGCCTTCACCCCGCCTTCTTCCCATCCTTGAGCGCCGCCGCTCCGCCGTGCACGTTTTCCGGCTTGTCGGTGACCATGCCGCCGGCGATGCGCTCGCAGGTGCCCTTGGGGACGAGGATCCAGGCCTCGGTGTCGCGGTCCATGGCGGCGGTGCCGGCGCAGGCGCTCTTGCTGGTGCCGCAGTCGTTCTTGCCGGCCTTGACGATGCCGGCGCACTTCTCCATGTCGCCCTTGGCCGCCAGCACGGGGCCGCTGGCCAGCGAGCCGCCCAGGGCCACCAGCGTGGCGATGGAAGCGGCGACGAGGGTGTTGGCTTGCTTGCTCATGTCAATCTCCTGGGGTCGTTGAGGAAAAACAGGTTTAAAGGGGGGATCGCGGTGCCCTTGGCGGGTTGTGGCTGCAACCTCATCGACACCGTGAAGCCAGTCTGGCCGCCGGGTCTCACGCGGCCATGGCGGAGAAGTCACGTTTTCATCACGGCGCGATTCACGGCGCGACTTCCAGGCGTGTCAGGCCGCGGCCAGCGCCTCGAAGCGCAGCACGTACTCGCGCAGCACGCGCGCGGCGCTCAGGGCCTCGCCGCTGTCCAGGTGGCGGGCCGCGCCGCACAGGCGCGCCAGCGCCCCTTCGAGCTCGTAGTCCACGGCCTCCAGGTCGGC
Organism: Azohydromonas lata NBRC 102462; assembly: GCF_001571085.1. GTDB lineage: Bacteria > Pseudomonadota > Gammaproteobacteria > Burkholderiales > Burkholderiaceae_C > Azohydromonas > Azohydromonas lata. Next base: position 19,335 of record NZ_BCTC01000088.1, on the reverse strand, counting down.
GCTGTCGCGGCCCTCGTAGGCGGCGCGCGCGGCGGGCTGTGCCATGCATTGGGCCGAGAGGTCCAGGAAGAAGCGCCGGTTGGGATGCGCCACGCGGTACAGCAGCCGCCCCGCGGCATAGACGCAGGCGTCGCCCGCCGGCCCGCTCACCACCACCGTGTCCGCCTCCACCAGCCGCACCTGGGCCTGCACGCCCAAGAGCGCCGCGGGCCAGAACTGGCCGAAGAGGACGACGCCGCACTCGTCCTCGCGCGGGCGGCGCGGCGCCGCGCCCTCCACGTCCGGCGTGTCGTCCACGCCTTCGAGATCGGTGGCCAGGGCCGACGCCAGGGCGCGGCGCAGGTGGCATTCGGGGTGGCGGATGTTCATGGCGGCCTCCGGGGCTAGGGACGCTGCGGGGGCGGCGCGGGGCTTTGCAGCCGCGCCGCGCCGGCGCTCGTCACATGTCGTGTTCCATGTGCGGCTTGTCCATGGGGAAGAGATCGACCGAGATCAGCACGGCCGGCGTGCTGCCGGTGTTCTTCCACCAGTGCGAAGTGCCGTTCTTCTCCGGCGCCACGTCGCCGGCGCGGTGGACGATGGGCACGGCGCAACTGCTGGCGTACTCGGTGACCTCGCCGGAGACGGTGTAGATCATGGCCGGGCGGTTGTCGTGGCTGTGCCAGGGGACGATGCCGCCGGGCTGTATGTCCAACTGGCGCAGCCGGAACTGCCGGCCCTGCAGCGCCAGCGGTTCGTTGGCCAGGTCGGTCATGGCACGCACGCTGTCCGTCACGCCCTGGGGCATGGAGGGGCCGGGCGGCTGGCCGCGGCCGTCGGCCACGCGCTTGTCCATGGGGCATTCGCCGGCCAGGGCGGTGCTGGCGCCCAATGCGGTGACGGCGGCCACGGTGGCCAGGACGGAAGCTTGCGCCACGCGGCGCCAGGCGTTGGAAGTCGTGCGGATGCTCATGCTGCGTGCTCCAGGTGAACCATGCGGGGGTTGCCTGGACAGGCCTGGGACGGCCCGCCCGCAGACAACTTTGGGCGGCGGGCGTCACCGGGCGGTCTCGTGTTGGTCACGTTTCGGTCACGGAGCACGGGCGGGGCGCGGCGGGGGCGGCAAAGTTCACTTTTCCATCACGGCGCCTTGGCGCCGCGCGCTGCCTCCTAGACTGGACTGCATACATCCCGACACAAGGAGCGCGCATGAATGCCTCGTCTTCGCTGCCGCCGCGCTGCGCCGGCATCGGCCTGCGCGGCGAGCACCACGCCGCGCTGCTGGCGCTGCGGCCGTCCCTGGGCTTCATCGAAGTGCACAGCGAGAACTACTTCGGCCGCGGCGGCCCGCCCGCGCACTGGCTGCGCCGCGCCCGCGAGCACTACGCGCTGAGCCTGCACGGCGTGGGCCTGTCGCTGGGCTCCGCCGATCCGCTGCAGGTGAAGCACCTGCGCCGGCTGCGCGAGCTGACCGACGAGCTGCAGCCCGCGCTGGTCTCCGAGCACCTGAGCTGGAGCGGCGTGGACGGCATCTTCGCCAACGATTTATTGCCGCTGCCCCACACCCGCGAGGCGCTGGCCCACGTGGTGGCGCGCGTGCAGCAGGTGCAGGAGGCCCTCGGCCGGCAACTGCTGCTGGAGAACCTCTCCAGCTACCTGCGCTTCAGCGACGACGAGATGCCGGAATGGGCGTTCATCGCCGAGGTCGCCCGCCGCAGCGGCTGCGCGCTGCTGCTGGACGTGAACAACCTCTACGTGAGCGCGCGCAACCACGGCTTTGACGCTCTGGACTACCTCGCCGCCCTGCCGGCCGAGGCCGTTGCGCAATACCACCTGGCCGGCCACACGCACCGCCGCTTCGACGACGGCACGGACATCCTGCTGGACACGCACAGCCATTTCGTGAGCGACGCGGTGTGGGCGCTGTACGCGCAGGTGCTGCAGCGCTTCGGCGCGCGCCCAACGCTGATCGAATGGGATGCCGGGCTGCCGCCGCTGCCCGCCCTGGTGGCCGAGGCGCACAAGGCGCACGCTTTCATGGACGAGACGACGGAGCACCGCCATGCCTGCTTTGCATGAGCTGCAACGCCGCGTGATGGCCGCACTGCTGCACCCCACCGATCTGCAAGCCCAGGCCGACGCCGCCGCGCTGCTGCGCCCAACGCCGGGCGCCCTGGACGCCGCCAGGCGGCTTCAGCTCTACCGCAACAACCTGAGCGAAAGCCTCACCGCCGCGCTGGCCGCCGTGGCGCCGGTGGTACAGCAGCTCGTGGGCGAGGCGTTCTTCCGCGCCATGGCGCAGCGCTTCATCCAGCGCTTTCCTTCGCGCCATGGCAACCTGCACGCCTTTGGTGCCGAGCTGCCGCGCTTCCTGCGGGACTTCGAGCCCGCGGCCTCGCTGCCCTACCTGCCGGACATGGCCGCGCTGGAATGGGCCGTGCACGCCGTCTACCACGAGGCGCCCTTGCCGGCGCTCACGCTGCAGGCCCTGGCCGCGCTGGACGCCGGTGCGCAGGCCGCGCTGCGGTTGCGGCTGCAACCCTCGGCGCGGCTCGTGGCGTCCGAGCACCCCGTGCTGCAGCTCTGGCAGGCCCACCAGCCGGACGCCGCGCTGGCGCTGGAGGACGTGGACTGGCGGCGCGGCACGCGCGTGCTGGTGGCGCAGCGCGCGCTGGAGGTGGAATTCCACCTGCTGTCCGAGGGCGAGCTCTGCTGGCTGCAGGCGCTGCAAGGCGGTGCGACCCTGGCCGAGGCCTGCGCGCAGGCGCTGGCGGCCGAAGCGGGTTTCGATCTGGCCGCGGTGCTGATGCGGCACCTGGAACTGGGACACTTCCAGGCCCTGCCCAAAGGATCTACGCCATGAATACCCGCCGCGTGCTGGTCATAGAGGACGACCCCGACATCGGCCGCCTGGTGACGCTGCAACTGGCCGAGCTGGGTTTCGAGCACCGGCTGGTGGCCGACGGCATCACGGGCCTGGCCGAGGCCGAGGGCGGGGGCGGGCGCTGGGACCTGCTGATCCTGGACCTCATGCTGCCGCGCCTGGACGGCTTGCAGATCTGCAAGCGCCTGCGCAGCCGCGGCGAGGGCTACCTGCCCATCCTCATGCTCACGGCCAAGTCCTCCGAGCTGGACCGCGTGCTCGGCCTGGAGCTGGGCGCGGACGATTACCTGGTCAAGCCGTTTTCCATGCTGGAGCTGGCGGCGCGCGTGAAGGCCATCCTGAGGCGGCAGGAGCATTTCGAGGCCGCCGCGGCCGCCACACCGGCGGCCACGCTGATCGAGGCCGGCGAGCTGCGCATCGACCTGGACCGCCACGAGGTGCAGGTGGGCGGCCGCAGCGTGGACCTCACCGCCAAGGAGTTCGAGCTGCTGGTGCACTTCGCCCGCGCGCCGGGGCGCGTCTTCACCCGCGCGCAGTTGCTCGACCAGGTCTGGGGCTACACCCACAGCGGCTACGAGCACACCGTGAACTCGCACATCAACCGGCTGCGCAACAAGATCGAGCGCGACCCGGCCCAGCCGGCGCACATACAAACCGTCTGGGGCGTGGGCTACCGCTTCGCGACGCCGGCATGAGCGAGCCGGTGGAGCGCAGCAGCGGCGCCAAGGCCGCGCCCGCCCGCGCGGCGGTCGGCAACAGCCTGTCCTTGAAACTGTCGCTGCTGCTGGCCGCGGCCTTCATCGCCGTGGGCGGGCTGCTGGTGGTGGCCACGCAGGCCATGTTCGAGCCGGCGCGGCTGCTGGAGCTGTCCACCGACGTGATGATCGGCAGCGTGGTCTTCTCGCTGCTGGCGGCGCTGTGCGTCTTTCAGCTCTTCACCCGGCGTTTAAAGCGCCTGGCCGACGCGGTGGACGCCTACCAGCACGGCGACTTCAGGCAGCCGCTGCGCCTGGCCGAGGCCGACGCGCGGGGCGACGAGATCGAGCGCCTGGCCGCGCACGTGGAAGGCATGACCGGCCGCATCGCCGACCAGCTCACCGAGCTGGAGCGCGTGGCCACGCGGCGGCGCGATTTATTGGCCAACGTCTCGCACGACCTGCGCACGCCGCTGGCCTCCATGCAGGGCTACCTGGAAATCCTGCTGCTGCGCCGCGGCGAGCTGTCGGAAGCCGAGGAGCGCAACTACCTGGAAGTGGCCGCGCGCCACAGCGAGCGGCTGGGCCGCCTCGTCAACGACTTGTTCCAGCTCACCAAGCTGGAGGCCGAGGACGTGCACCCGCAGCGCGAGCGCTTCCCGTTGGCCGAGCTGGTGCAGGACGTGGCGCAGAAGTTCGCGCTGGACGCCGCGCAGCGCAGCCTGACGCTGCACGCCGCCTGCGGCGCGGCCATGCCGATGGTGGACGCCGACATCGGCATGGTGGAGCGCGTGCTGGAAAACCTCGTGGAAAACGCTTTGCGCCACACCCCGGAAGGCGGCCGTGTGACGCTGACGCTGGGCGTGGACGCGGGCCGCGCCGTGGTGGACGTGAGCGACACGGGCGTGGGCATCCCGGCCGACGAGCTGGACAAGGTGTTCGACCGCTTCTACCGCGCCGACCGCACCGGCTCGCGCCACCACGCCGGGCTGGGCCTGGCCATCTCGCGGCTGATGGTGCAACTGCACGGCGGGCACCTGGCCGTGCGCAGCACGCCGGGCCGGGGCACCACCTTCAGCTTCGACCTGCCGCTGGCCGCGCCGCCGCGGCCGGCCGGCGATGCTGCACCGCACGAAATTGGACACAAGGCGTCACAAGGCGGCGCCTCCGCGGCCGGGGCCGGCGACACACTCGCCGCGCCATGAACACCCTCACCTCCGGACGGCACCTGTGGGTGCTGGTGCTGCTGCTGGCCCTGGCCGCCGTGCTGGGCGGCCTGGCGCTGGCGCCGGGCATGGCGGCCTTCGTCCCCGCGCTGTTGGGCGCGCTGGTGCTGGCGGCCGTGCTGGCCTGGCAGGCCCGCGAACGCGAGCGGCAGTGGCGGCAGCGACTGGACGAGCAGGCGCAGCGCGTGGACGGGCTGCAGCGCGCCCTGGAAACCGCCGAGGCGCGCCGAGCCGAGGCCCAGGCCGCCGTGCGCGCCGGCGAGCAGCGCTACGAGCTGGCGCTGCGCGGCAGCCAGGACGGGCTGTGGGAATGGGACATCGCCGCCGACCGCATGCGGCTCTCGCCGCGCTGGAAAAGCATGCTGGGCTATGCCGAGGACGAGCTGGGCGACTCGCGCAACCAGTGGCGCGCCTGCGTGGAGGCGCAGGACCTGCCCGCGCTGGAGCAGGCCTTGCAGGCGCACCTGGCCGACGCCGCCAGCCGCTTCGAGGGCGAGCTGCGCCTGAAACACAAGGACGGCACCCTGCGCTGGGTGCTCACCCGCGGCGTGGCGCTGCGCCATGCCAGCGGCACGCCCTACCGCATGGTGGGGCTGGACACGGACGTGACGCGTTTAAAACGCGTGGAAACCATCCTGGACGCCGTGGCCCGCGGCACCGCGGACGCCTTTGGCGAAGCCTTCTTCAAGGCGCTGGTGCGCCACTTCGCGCGGGCGCTGGAGGTGGACTGCGCCTTCATCACCGAGTGCGCCGACCAGCCGCCCACGCGCGTGCGCACGCTGGCCTTCTGGGCCGGGCAGCGCTTCGAGGACAACATCGAATACGGCCTGCCCGGCACGCCCTGCGAGCAGGTCGTGGGCGAGGGGCAGATGTGCTTCCTGCGCAGCGACGTGCAACGCCTGTATCCGGTGGAAGCGGGCTACGAGGCCTACCTGGGCCTTCCCATCCTGGCGCAGGACGGGCGGGTGCTGGGGCACCTGGCCTTCCTGGACCGCGTGCCGCGCGGCGAGGAGCTGCTGCTGGAGTCGGTCTACCGCATCTTCACGGCGCGCGCGGCGCTGGAGCTGGAGCTGCAGCAGGCCTTGCAGCGGCTGAGGGCGATGGGGGCGGAAAGGGCGCAGGGGACGGCGGGCGTGTAAGCGGCTTGAAGGCGCCGCGCTGTTTGGAGATTTTGGCCGGGTACTGCCGTTGGCTGGGTGCCTTTTTTGGCCGGAGGTCGCATCCCGACAGCCAAGGCGCTTCGGCCCTCTGCTTCGTCATTCCCGCGAAGGCGGGAACCCAGGCGGCCCCCAAGTTGGCCGCCAGCTCAGGGGCCGGTGTCACAAGGCCCAAAACCGCGGCTTTCCTGCGATGTCCCTTCGCTCCGGCTTGGGGACCGCCTGGGTTCCCGCCTGCGCGGGAATGACGAATGGGGGGCGACGCGCCTTTGCTGACGGGCTGCCAAGCCTTTCCAACTTTCCCCGGACCGTTTCCCGCCGTCCCGCCGTCCCGCCTCCCGCTTTCTCCCCTCCTCCTCCAACCCCAACCTCAGCTCCAGCCGCAGTTCCAGGCTCCGGGGCCTACGCCGCGGCCCCCGTCAGCGCAACGCCATGGGAACGCCGCATGCCCAAACGAGCCGCCGCCAACGACTGCCCGCGAGGACCCCGCCATGCACACCGCCCAACGCCCCACCATGGACGCGCAAACCCTGGACTTCCTGCATGGCGTGCTGGACACCGTGCGCGGCGGCGACGCCCAGCGCATCGCCCGGCTGCTGGACAAGCGGCTGCCGCCCAACCTGCGCGACCACAAGGGCGACAGCCTGCTCATGCTGGCCTGCTACCACGGCCACCTGGAGACGGCGCGCGCGCTGCTGGAGCATGGCGCCGACCCCGAGCTGGCCAACGACCGCGGCCAGACGCCCTTGGGCGGCGCCGCCTTCAAGGGCTACCAGCCTATCGTGGAGCTGCTGCTGGCCCACGGCGCGCAGGTGGACGGCGCGGGGCCGGACGGGCGCACGGCGCTGATGATCGCGGCCATGTTCAACCGGCTGGAGATGGTGGAGCTGCTGCTCTCGCACGGCGCCAACCCGCTGTCGCGCGACGCGGCTGGCATGACGGCGCGGGACGCGGCGCTGAAGATGGGCGCGCAGGACACGGCGCAGCGGCTGGCCGGCACCGGGGCCTGAGACGCACACCACGCACCCACCGCCGCCTCCGGCACGGGGGCGCGTCGCGGGCGCCGCACAATGCCGCGCCATGACGAACGCCGGGATCCGCTGCCGCCTCGGGTGGGCAGCCGAGCCCTCCACCAACGGTCCGCGCCACCTGCTGCCGCCCTGCCTTAGGCGGTGGCCTCTGAGGAAGTACCGCCCCATGCCGCTCGACACCCTGCAAGCCGCCCTGGACCAACTGCGTGCCGGCGAACTGGACCAGGCTGCCTTTTGCCGCCGCCTGCGCGCCGTCAGCCTGCCGGCCGAGCTGCCGCCCAAGTTCGGCGAGGTGCTCGCCAACCTGCTGGACCGGCTGGAATCCAGCGCGATGTTCGGCGGCGAGAGCTGCTCCTTCAGCACCGACGATCTGGCGGCCAGCGTGCAGGCCTGGCTGGACAAGGCGCGGGAGCGCTTGAAGGCGGCGTGAGCGCGGCGCCGGCCCCGGCGCCTGAAACCCCGTGGGGCCGATGGACACAGGCCATCGGGGCCAAGCCGCCGGTGCGCGGCGGCGGGCGCACACTGGCCGCGCGCCCGCTGAGTCCATGCGGGCGCGATGTACCCAGCAAGGAGGCCGACATGTCGATTCCTTCGCGTCTATCGCAATACCTGGAGCATCACGGCGCGCGCTACGAGGTGTGCCGCCACGAGCACAGCCGCAGCAGCGCCGAGACGGCGCGCGTGGCGCACGTGCCCCTCAACCAATTGGCCAAGGCGGTGCTGCTGGAAGACGAGCAGATCTGCGTGATCGCGGTGCTGCCCGCCGACCGCAGCGTGATGCCGCACGAGGTGGCGCAACTGCTGGGCCGCCAGGAGTTGCGCCTGGTCGAGGAGCCTCGCCTGGGCCAGCTGCTCGACGGCTGCGAGCCCGGCGCCGTGCCGGCCGTGGGCATGGCCTGGGGCATGGAAACCGTGGTGGATGACGAGCTGGAGCAGCGCGAGCTCGTCTACCTCGAAGCCGGCGACCACGAGCAACTGCTGCGGCTCACCCAGGCGCAGTTCCACGCCCTCATGCGCGGCGCCAAGTGGGGGCGCATCAGCCGCGTGCAGATGCATTGAGCCGCGGCCAGGCGCGGGGTCGCCCCGCGCCGTGGCCTGGGAATGCCCAGTCCCAGTCCCAGTCCCAGTCCCAGTCCCAGTCCCAGTCCCAGTCCCAGGCTCAGGCGCAGGCGCAGGCCGCCCGCAGCGCCCGCGCCACCTTGGACCCGACCTCGCGCCCAAGCACCCCGCTGATCCAGGCCGACGTGTCCACCAGCCGGCCCAGGTCCACGCCGGTGTCCGCGCCCAGGCCGTGCAGCAGGTACACGACGTCCTCCGTCGCCACGTTGCCCGACGCGCCCTTGGCGTAGGGGCAGCCGCCCAGGCCGGAGACGGACGCGTCGAAGACGCGCACGCCCAAGTCGTAGGACGCCGCCACGTTGGCCACCGCCATGCCCCAGGTGTCGTGGTAGTGGCCGGCCAGTTGCGACACGGGCACGCGAGAAGCCACCGCCTGCAGCATCGCCCGCACCGTGGCCGGCGTGCCCACGCCTATGGTGTCGCCCAAGGACACCTCGTAGCAGCCCATGGCGTGCAGCCGCGCGGCCACGTCCGCCACCCGCTGCGGCGCCACCGGGCCTTCATACGGACAGGCCACCACGCAGGACACGTAGCCGCGCACCTTCACATGGGCCGCGCGCGCCGCCGCCATCACCGGCTCGAAGCGCACCAGCGACTCGGCCACCGAGCAGTTGATGTTCTTCTGCGAGAAGGTTTCAGACGCCGCGGCGAACACGGCCACCTCGGTTGCGCCGCTCTCGATCGCCGCTTCCAGGCCTTTCAAATTGGGCACCAGCACGGGGTAGCTCACCCCGGCGCGGCGCGGCAGGCGGCGCATGAGGTCGGCATGGTCGGCCATCTGCGGCACCCACTTGGGCGAGACGAAGGCCGTGGCCTCGATGTCGCGCAGGCCCGCGTCGGCCAGGCGCGCGATCAGCTCCAGCTTCACCTCCGTGGGCACGGGCTGCTTCTCGTTCTGCAGGCCGTCGCGCGGGCCCACCTCGACGATGCGGACGGCTTGCTTGCTGCTGTTGTCGCTCATGCCTGCTCCCCGAATTCCACCAGCTCGGCCCCGTCGGCCACCTGCTCGCCCGGCGCGTAGCGGAAGGCTTTCACGACGCCCGCGCGCGGCGCGGTGATGGTGTGCTCCATCTTCATGGCCTCCAGCACCAGCAGCGGCGCGCCCTTGTCCACCGTGGCGCCGGGCTGCGCCAGCCAGGCGATCACCTTGCCCGGCATGGGCGCGCGCAGGCCGCCTTCGGCCTCGTCGCCGCCGCCGCCCACGTGCAGGCTGTCCACCAGGCTCAGCGGCCAACTGCGGCCCTCGAAGAAGACGTGGCGGCGCTCGCCCGCCGCCACCACCGCCGCGTGCAGGCGGCGCTCGCCCAACTGCACCAGCAGCGCGCCATCGGCGCCGGGCGTGGCGCGGGCCTCCACCGCGGGAGCGCCCTCCAGGCCGATGCGCCAGGCCTGGCGCGGCAGCACTTCAACCGTCACGGCCTGCACCTGCTCGCCCAGGCGCAGTTGCAGCCGGCGCTGGGCGCGGCCGTTGAGCCGCCAGCCGTCCAGCGCGGACCAGGGCGAATCGGCCCCGGCCCCGCGCTGCGCGCCCTGCTGCTCGCGCTGCAGCTCGGCCAGCGCGGCGATGAGCCACACGCTCTCCGGCACCTCGCGGTGGGCGGGGAACAATTGCTCCTGCTCGCGCTCGATCAGGCCCGTGTCGAAGCGGCCCTGCGCGAAGGCCGGCAGCGCCACCAGCCGCGCCAGGAACTCCACGTTGTTCTGCACGCCCACCACGCGGAACTGCGCCAGCGCCTGGCGCATGCGCGAGAGGGCCTGCGCGCGGTCCGCGCCCCACACGATCAGCTTGGCGATCATGGGGTCGTAGTGCGGGGTGATCTCGTCGCCCTGCTCCACGCCGCTGTCCACGCGCACGTGGCCGCTCTCGGTCGGTGGGGCCAGGTGCAGCAGCTTGCCGGTGGAGGGCAGGAAACCCTTGTCCGGGTCCTCGGCGTAGATGCGCGCCTCCAGGGCGTGGCCGTCGATGGAGAGCTGCTCCTGCGTGAGCGGCAGCGGCTCGCCGCTGGCCACGCGCAACTGCCACTCCACCAGGTCCAGCCCCGTGATCATTTCCGTCACCGGGTGCTCGACCTGCAGCCGCGTGTTCATCTCCATGAACCAGAAGGAGCCGTCCCCTTGGGCGATGAACTCCACCGTGCCCGCGCCCACGTAGCCCACGGCCTTGGCCGCCTCCACGGCGGCGCGGCCCATGGCGGCGCGGCGCTCCGGCGTCATGCCCGGCGCGGGGGCCTCCTCCAGCACCTTCTGGTGGCGGCGCTGCACCGAGCAGTCGCGCTCGAAGAGGTAGACGCAGCGGCCCTGCTGGTCGGCGAACACCTGGATCTCGATGTGCCGCGGCTGCAGCACGTACTTCTCCACCAGCACGTGGTCGTCGCCGAAGGCGTTGGTCGCCTCGCGCTTGCAGGAAGCGAGCGCGGCTTCGAAGTCCGCCGCGCGGTCCACGCGGCGCATGCCCTTGCCGCCGCCGCCGGCGCTGGCCTTGATGAGCACGGGGTAGCCGATGGTCTCGGCCTGCGCGGCCAGGAAGCCGGGCTCCTGGTGGTCGCCGTGGTAGCCGGGCGTGAGCGGCACGCCGGCCTTTTCCATCAGCGCCTTGGCGGCCGACTTGCTGCCCATGGCGCGGATGGCCGACGCGGGCGGGCCGATGAAGGCGATGCCGGCGGCTTCGCAGGCCTCGGCGAAATCCTCGTTCTCGGAGAGAAAGCCGTAGCCGGGGTGGATGGCCTCGGCCCCGGTGGCGCGGGCGGCCTCCAGGATGCGGTCGCCCTTGAGGTAGGACTCGCGCGCCGCCGCGGGGCCGATGAGCACCGCCTCGTCGGCCAGGCGCACGTGGCGGGCGTTGGCGTCGGCCTCGGAATACACGGCCACCGTGGCGATGCCCATTCGGCGCGCCGTCTTGATGACGCGGCAGGCGATCTCGCCCCGGTTGGCGATCAGGATTTTCTTGAACATGTCGTTTGAACTCCGAGCTGGCGCCGTGCGGGCGCTGGGTGCGGGCACGTGCGCGCTGTGGTTCTGGAAGCTGGATGGCTGGGCGTGGTTTTGGCGGCGTTGTCCGCGAGCCAGCCCGCCCCGCCCTCTGTTTCGTCATTCCCGCGAAGGCGGGAATCCAGGCGGCCCCCAAGCGGGCCGCGAGCACAGGCGCCACGCCCACAACGTCCCGAGCCTCGTGGCGCCTGCAGCGCCTCTCGCGCTCCGGCGTTGGGCCGCCTGGATCCCCGCCTGCGCGGGGATGACGAAGTGGTAAGCGAATCGCGTCGGCTCACGGTCAGCCTTTCTCAGCCAATGGCCCTTCTCACCCCTTCACCCAAGCCGCAGGCCGCTTCTCCAGGAAGGCGGCTAAACCCTCCCGCGCCTCCGGCGTGGCGCGCAGCGTGGCGATGCGCCGCGCGGTGTCTTCCACCACCTCGCCGGTGATGGGCCGGTCGGCCACGGCGCGTATGAGCGCCTTGGCCGCCGCCTGCGCCTTGGGGCCGCCGGCCAGCAGCGCGTCCACCACGCGGGCCACCGCCGCGTCCAGCGCATCGGCCTCGCACAGCTCGTGCACCAGGCCCAGCTCCCAGGCGCGCTGCGCGCTGATGCGCTCGGCCGTCTGGAAGTAGCGCGTGGCCTGCCGCTGGCCGATCGCGCGGATCACGTAGGGGCTGATGGCCGAGGGGATGATCCCGAACTTCACCTCGGAGGTCGCGAACACCGCGGCCGTGGACGCCACGCAGATGTCGCAGGCCGACGCCAGCCCCATGCCGCCGCCCAGCGCCGCGCCGTGCACGCGGGCGATCGTGGGCTTGCTGCTGTGGGCGATGGCGTGGAACAGCGCGGCGAGCTTGCGCGCGTCCTCCAGGTTGGCCTCCAGCGGCGCCGCGCTCTGGCGCTGCATCCAGTTCAGGTCCGCGCCCGCGGAAAAGCTCTTGCCCTCGCCGGCCAGGACGATGGCGCGCACGCCCTCGTCCGCGTCCAGTTCCTGGAAGCCGTGCGTGAGCGCCGCGATCAGCGACTCGTCGAAGGCGTTGTGCACCTCGGCGCGGCTCATCACCACGCGGGCCACGCCGCCCTCGCGTTCGATCTTGAGAGGTTGACTGCTCATCACGGGCCTCACATGCGGAAGACGCCGAACTTGGTCGGCTCAATGGGCGCGTTGAGCGCGGCCGAGAGCGACAGCGCCAGCACGCGGCGCGTCTGCGCGGGGTCGATGACGCCGTCGTCCCACAGCCGCGCCGTGGCGTAGTAGGGGTGGCCCTGGTCCTCGTACTGCTGGCGGATGGGGGCCTTGAAGGCTTCCTCGTCCTCCGCGCTCCAGGCCTGGCCCTTGGATTCCAGCCCGTCGCGGCGCACGGTGGCCAGCACCGAGGCGGCCTGCTCGCCGCCCATCACGCTGATGCGCGCGTTGGGCCACATCCACAGGAAGCGCGGCGAGTAGGCCCGGCCGCACATGCCGTAGTTGCCGGCGCCGAAGGAGCCGCCGATGAGGGCCGTGATCTTGGGCACCTGCGCCGTGGCCACGGCCGTGACCATCTTGGCGCCGTCCTTGGCGATGCCGCCGTTCTCGTACTTGCGGCCCACCATGAAGCCCGTGATGTTCTGCAGGAACAGCAGCGGAATGCCGCGCTGGCAGCACAGCTCGATGAAGTGCGCCCCCTTTTGCGCCGACTCGCCGAACAGGATGCCGTTGTTGGCAATGATCCCCACCGGCATGCCGTGCAGCGTGGCGAAGCCCGTCACCAGCGTGGCGCCGTAGCGGGCCTTGAACTCGTCGAAGCGCGAGCCGTCCACCACGCGGGCGATGACCTCGCGCACGTCGTAGGGCTTCCTGGTGTCGCGCGGGATGATCCCGTACAGCTCCTCGGGGTCGAAGCGCGGCGGCTCGGCGGCCTGCAGCGCCACGGTGCTGGGCTTGCGGTGGTTCAGCCGCGCCACGATGCGCCGCGCCAGGTAGAGCGCGTGGCCGTCGTTCTCGGCCAGGTGGTCCGCCACGCCGGAGATGCGCGTGTGCACGTCGCCGCCGCCCAGGTCCTCGGCGCTGACCACCTCGCCGGTGGCGGCCTTCACCAGCGGCGGGCCGCCCAGGAAGATCGTGCCCTGGTTGCGCACGATCACCGTCTCGTCGCTCATGGCCGGCACGTAGGCGCCGCCGGCCGTGCACGAGCCCATCACCACCGCGATCTGCGTGATGCCCTGGGCCGACATGTTGGCCTGGTTGAAGAAGATGCGGCCGAAGTGGTCGCGGTCGGGGAAGACCTCGTCCTGCTTGGGCAGGAAGGCGCCGCCGGAGTCCACGAGGTAGATGCACGGCAGCCGGTTGGCCTGCGCGATCTCCTGGGCGCGCAGGTGCTTCTTCACCGTCATGGGGTAGTAGGTGCCGCCCTTCACCGTGGCGTCGTTGGCCACGACCATGCACTCCACGCCCTGCACGCGGCCGATGCCGGCCACCACGCCGGCGCAAGGCGCCTCGCCGCCGTACATGCCGTGCGCGGCGAGCTGGCCGATCTCCAGGAAGGGGCTGCCCGGGTCCAGCAACTGGTCCACGCGCTCGCGCGGCAGCAGCTTGCCGCGGGCGGTGTGCTTGGCCCGCGCCGCCTCGCCACCGCCCAACGCGGCGCGGGCGGCCTGCTCGCGCAGGTCCTGCACCACGGCGCGCATGGCCGCGGCGTTGGCCTTGAACTCCTCGGAGCGCGTGTCGATGCGGCTGTCCAGCGCCTGCATCACAGCGTCTCCGCAAACAGCTCGCGGCCGATGAGCATGCGGCGGATCTCGCTGGTGCCCGCGCCGATCTCGTAGAGCTTGGCGTCGCGCCACAGCCGCTCCACCGGGAACTCCTTGGTGTAGCCCACGCCGCCCAGGGTCTGGATCGCCTCGCCGGCCATCCAGGTCGCCTTCTCGGCCGAGTACAGGATGGCGCCCGCGGCGTCCTTGCGCAGGGTGCGCGCGTGGTCGGCGCTGTCGCAGGCCTTGCCCACGGCGTACACGTAGGCGCGGCAGGCCTGGTGCGTGGTGTACATGTCGGCCAGCTTGCCCTGCATGAGCTGGAACTCGCCGATGGCCTGGCCGAACTGCTTGCGCTCGTGCACGTAGGGCACCACCGCGTCCATGCACGCGGCCATGATGCCCAGCGGGCCGCCGCTGAGCACGGCGCGCTCGTAGTCCAGCCCGCTCATCAGCACCTTCACGCCGCCGCCCACGGCGCCCAGCACGTTCTCCTCAGGCACCTCGCAGTCCTCGAAGAAGACGGGGTAGGTGTTGGAGCCGCGCATGCCCAGCTTGTCGAGCTTGGAGCCGAAGGACAGCCCCTTGAAGCCCTTTTCGACGATGAAGGCGGTCATGCCCTTGGGGCCCGCCTCGGGGTCGGTCTTGGCGTAGACGATCATGGTGTCCGCGTCGCCGCCGTTGGTGATCCACATCTTGGAGCCGTTGAGGACGAAGCGGTCGCCCTGCTTCTGCGCGCGCAGCCGCATGCTCACCACGTCGGAGCCGGCGCCGGGCTCGCTCATGGCCAGCGCGCCGACGTGCTCGCCGCTCACGAGCTTGGGCAGGTAGCGGTCCTTCTGCGCCGCGTTGCCGTTGCGGTGGATCTGGTTGACGCACAGGTTGGAGTGCGCGCCGTAGCTCAGGCCCACCGAGGCCGAGGCGCGCGACACCTCCTCCATGGCCACCATGTGCGCCAGGTACCCGAGGCCCGTGCCGCCGTACTCCTCGCCCACCGTCAGGCCGTGCAGGCCCAGGTCACCGAGCTTCTTCCACAGGTCGGCGGGAAAGAGGTTGTCGCGGTCCACGGCCGCCGCGCGCGGGGCGATTTCCTTGGCGGCGAAGTTGGCGACGGTGTCGCGCAGCATGTCTATGGTTTCGCCAAGGCCGAAGTTGAGGCCGGGAAGCTGGGTCATGGCTGTCTCCTGGGTGCTGGAAATCGGGAGTCGGGAATCGCGTGCGGGGCGCGCGCGCCTGGGAAAGGCGGGTGGGGGTGCGGATGCCGGCAAGCGTAGGCGCCGGCGCGGCACGCTGCCGGCCAGCGAGGGTGCAAAAGCTGCCAAACTGCCGCCTGAAAATACCCATCCCCATGAGCACGCCCGCCGCCGTCACCCCCATGGCCTTCGTCCGCTGCATCGCGCTGGCTTTCGAGCGCCGCGGCATGGACCCGGCCCCCGCCCTCGCGGCGGCACAAATCACGCCACAGGCGCTGGCCGACCCGCGGGCCCGCATCACCGCGCTGCAGATGGAAACCGTCTCCGCCGCCGCCATGCAGGCGCTGGACGACGAGGCGCTGGGCTGGTTCGAGCGCCGCCTGCCCTGGGGCAGCTACGGCATGCTCTGCCGCGCCAGCACGGGCGCGGCAACGCTTGGGCTGGCCTTGAAGCGCTGGTGCCGCCACCACCGGCTGCTCACCGAGGACGTGCTGCTGACCCTGGAGCCCCAGGGCGAGGCCACCGTGCTGGCGCTCACCGAGCAGCGGGATCTGGGGACCTTGCGCGAGTTCTGCCTGGTGACGCTGCTGCGCTACGTGCACGGCTACGCCTGCTGGGCGGTGGACTCGCGCATCCCGCTGCTGGAGGCCGCCTTTCCCTTCCCTGCCCCGGCGCATGCCGACGCCTACGCCCACATGTTCCCCGGCCCCGTGCGCTTCGGCGCGGCGCAGGCGGCGCTGAGCTTGGACACCCGCTACCTGAGCCTGCCCCTGCGCCGCGACGAGGCCGCGCTCAACGCCATGTTGAAACGCGCCCTGCCCCTGACCGTGCGCCAGTACCGGCGCGACCGCCTCTTGGCGCAGCGCGTGCGCGAGCGGCTGCGCCAGCAGCCCGGGGCGAATGCCGACGAGGTGGCGGCGGCGCTGTTCCTGTCCACCCGCAGCCTGCACCGCCAGTTGCAGGAGGAGGCGACCTCCTTGCAGGCCCTGAAGGACGCCGTGCGCCGCGACATCGCCGTGGAGCTGCTGCTGCGCAGCGGCCGGCCCATCAAGCAGATCGCCCAGGCCGCGGGCTTCGACAACGAAAAAAGCTTCACCCGCGCCTTCAAGGGCTGGACGGGCGAATCGCCGACGGCGCTGCGCGGGCGGGCCGCACAGGCCATGGGCTGAGCCTGCCCGCCTTAAGCAGCCTGCAAGCGACGCATCACCGGCGCCCGGGACAATGCGCGGCATGAGCAACACCAATCCCATGACCCGCTCCATGACCCGCTGCGGCGCCGTGGCCCTGCTGGGCCTGTGCGCCGCCACCGCCTCCTGGGCCGACGGCAACCGCCGCGCCGGCGACGTGCTGAGCTGGGCCCTGCCCCTGGGCGCGGCGGGCTACTCGCTGTACGACGGCGACCGCGAGGGCACGCTGCAGTTCGGCAAGGCCTTCGCCGTGACCCTGGCCGGCACCGAGGTGCTCAAGCGCACCACCCACGTGGAGCGCCCCGACCACTCCGACGACGAGTCCTTCCCCTCCGGCCACGCCAGCCGCGCCTTCTCGGCCGCGACCTTCGTGCACCGGCGCTACGGCTTCGAAGCCGCCTTGCCCATGTACGCGGCGGCCACCTACGTCGGCTGGACGCGCGTGCACGCCGACCAGCACCGCTGGCGCGACGTGGCCGGCAGCGCCGTGCTCTCCGCCGCGGCGTCGTGGTGGCTGGTGGACCCCAGGCAGGACAGGCGCGTGAGCGTGCTGCCGCTGGTTGGGCCGCGCTCGGTGGGCGTGGAAGTCGCGGCGAGCTGGTAAGCCGCTGCGCCGGCACGGCCCGCGGCAACGATTGCTTGCACACGCGCCGCACGCCGGCTACACAGTCGCGGCGCGGCGCGGCTCGGTCCCCCGAGGGCTTGTCCCGGAGCAACAGGCTCCCGGCTCCTGGGCATCTGGCCTGCTCCCGCCCGCCAAGCTGCAAGGAGCCGGCTCTTGAAACTCGTCACCTGGAACATCCAGTGGGGCCGCGGCACGGATGGCCGCGTGGACCTGCGCCGCATCGTGGACGACGCGCGTGCGCTGGCCGACTTCGACGTGCTGTGCCTGCAGGAGGTGGCCGACGGCTGGCCGGCGCTTCCCGGCGGCGCGCCGGGCAACCAGTTCCGCGAGCTGGCCCTGGCGCTGCCGGGCTTCACCGCCGTGGAAGGCGTGGCCGTGGACGTGCCCGGCCCCACCGCCGGCACGCGCCGGCGCTTCGGCAACCTGCTGCTGTCGCGCCTGCCCGTGCTGCAGGTGCTGCGCCACCACCTGCCCTGGCCCGCGGATGCCACCGTGCCCAGCATGCCGCGCGTGGCCGTGGAGGCCACGCTGCGCACGCCCTTGGGCGCGCTGCGGGTGATGACCACGCACCTGGAGTACTACGCGCAGGAGCACCGCGTGGCGCAGATCAAGCGGCTGCGCCAGTTGCAGCGCGAGGCGGTGCGCCACGCCCGCCAGCCCCGGCCCGCGGGCGAGGGCCCTTTTCTTTCGCAGCCCCGCGGCGGCCCGGCGCTGCTGGTGGGCGACATGAATTTCAAGCCGGACTCGCCGGAGCACGCGCGCATGGTGTCGCCCTTTCCCGACGGCACGCCGGCCTGGGTGGACGCCTGGACGCTGCTGCACGCGGGCCAGCCGCACCCCGCGACCTTCGCGCCGCACGAGGGGGCGTCACCTGAGGCCCCCTACTGCTGCGATTACGTGTTTGCCGGCGCCGACCTCGCGCCGCGCCTGCGCACACTGCGCGTGGACGCACGCACCACCGCCTCCGACCACCAGCCGCTGCTGGTGGAGCTGGGCTGACGCCCGGCCCACCCCGCACCCAGCCCACACCTCCAAGGGAGAAAACCGCCATGGACGCACTGGAAACCATCGTCATCCCCCGCAGCTCGGACTTGGGCGAGGGCTTCACCGTGCGCCGCGCCCTGCCTTCGGCGCAGCGGCGCATGGTGGGGCCCTTCGTGTTCTTCGACGAGATGGGCCCGGTGCGCTTCGAGGCCGGGCACGGGCTGGACGTGCGCCCGCACCCGCACATCGGCCTGGCCACGGTCACCTACCTGACGCAGGGCGAGATCCTGCACCGCGACAGCCTGGGGGTGGTGCAGCCCATCCGGCCGGGCGAGCTCAACTGGATGACGGCCGGGCGCGGCATCGTCCATTCCGAGCGCTCGCCCCAAGGCCAGCGCGACGGCAGCGCCACGCTGGCCGGGCTGCAGTTATGGGTGGCGCTGCCCAAGGCGCACGAGGAGACGGAGCCCTCCTTCGTCCACCACGGCGCGGGCGAGCTGCCGCTGCTGGAAGCCGGGGGCTGCCGGCTGCGCGTGATCGTGGGCGGCTTCGAGGGCGCCACGTCGCCCGTGCGCACGCTCTCGGAGATGTTCTACGTGGAGGCGCAGCTCGACCCCGGGGCGCAGTTGCCGCTGCCGCCGCTGTACGAGGAGCGCGCGGCCTACGTGATGCAGGGCCAGGTCAGCGTCAACGCCGAGGACGCCGCCCACGGCCATGGCCCGCAGCAGATGCTGGTGTTCAAGCCCGGGGAGCCGGTGGTACTGCGTGCGGTGGGCGGCCCGGCGCGGCTGGTGCTGCTCGGTGGCCCGCCCATGGACGGGCCGCGCTACGTGTGGTGGAACTTCGTCTCCAGCTCGCGCGAGCGCATCGAGCAGGCACAGGCCGATTGGGCCGGCGGGCGCTTTGCGGCGGTGCCTCAGGAAACGGAGTTCATTCCGCTGCCAGACAACCGGCCGCTGCCGCCGGTGTCCTATCCCTGAGGCGGCGGTGATTCAGTACGGCATGGCCGCCTGCAGCGCCGAGCTGCCGCCCAGGAGGACCATGGTGTCGAGCCAGACGTTTTCCGGGGTGGAGGGACGGCGCAGCAGGAGGTGCATGTGCACGCGGGCCAGCAGGGCCGGCGACAGCGCGGGGACGGCGACGTAGTCCACCGCGCCGGCTGCATAGACGGCGGCCTCGTCCTCGGGGTGGGCCTCGGCCAGCACGGCGATGACGGGGATGCTCTGTCCCTCGCTCTCCATGGCGGCACACAGCGCCGCCGCGTCGCCGCCGGGCAGCCGCCAGTCCAGCAGCACCAGGTCCGGCCGCAGCACCTGCAGCGCGGCCGGCAACTCCTCGGCATGGGCGACGGAGGCGGTGAGGTAGCTGGGGCCCAGGGCTCCTTGCAGGGAGTCCAGGACGTCGGCGTGGCCGGTGGCAATGAGCAGGCGGGCTGAATGCATGCGGATGGCGATGAAACTGCTGCTGGACTCCCGCGACGCGGAAGTTTCAGCCTCCAGTGTCCGCACCTGCCCGCGGGCGATCGTGGAGGGCTTGTGAATTTGGGGTTGCGGAC
>NZ_BCTC01000087.1 GCF_001571085.1 Azohydromonas lata NBRC 102462 | reverse complement strand
CCCGCTCGGAGCGCATCACGAGGGCCCCGCTGGTGTTGAGCGTGGCGCCAATGAGCTTGTCGCCGGCGCGCTTGCTCACGGGCACGGGCTCGCCGGTGAGCATGGACTCGTCCACGGCGCTGGCGCCTTCGACGACGGCGCCGTCCACCGGCACCTTCTCGCCCGGGCGCACGCGCAGCAGGTCGCCCACGTGCACGTGTGTCAGCGGCACGTCCTCCTCGCCGCCGTCGGGGCGGATGCGCCGCGCCGTCTTGGGCGCCAGGCCCAGCAGCGACTTGATGGCGGCCGAGGTCTGCGAGCGCGCGCGCAGCTCCAGCATCTGGCCCAACAGGGTCAGCGAGATGATCACGGCCGCGGCCTCGTAGTACACCGCGACACGCCCCATGGCGAAGAAGGATTCGGGAAAGACTTGCGGCGCCACGGTGGCCACGAGGCTGTAGAGGAACGCGGCGCCGGTGCCCGTGCCGATGAGCGTCCACATGTTGGGGCTGCGGTTCACCAGCGACTGCGCCCAGCGCACGAAGAAAGGCCAGCCCGCCCACAGCACTACCGGGGCCGACAACGCCAGCTCGATCCAGCTCTGGGTGGCCATGTCAAAGAGGCCCAGGCGGTGCCCGACCATGGCCAGCAGCGTCACGACCACCGTCAGCGGCAGCGTCCACCAGAAGCGGCGAGTGAAGTCCTCCAGCTCCGGGTTGCGCTCTTCGGCGTCGAGGTCGGGCAGCAGTGGCTCCAGCGCCATGCCGCACTTGGGACAGTTGCCCGGGCGGTCCTGCCTGATTTCCGGGTGCATCGGGCAGGTGTAGATCGTGCCCGCGGGCGCCGGGTCGGTCGGGGCAAGGGCAGGCGCCGGAGCTTCGACGGCATAGCGCTGAGGCTCGGCGGCGAACTTGTCCTTGCAGCGGATGCTGCAGAACCAGTAGGGCCGGCCAGCATGCTCCAGGTGGTGCGCAGAGGCCTCGGTCACGGCCATGCCGCACACCGGGTCCTTCAGGGCATCCTGCGCGCCGTGGTGATGGTGCTCATGGCCATGGCCCTGCCCGGCACCCGGTGCAGCACCGTGGCCAGCGTGGGTGTGGTGGTGGACAGGCTCATCCATGGCATCACCACTTGCCGTCGGGCGACGAGGCGTTGGCACTGTTCGAGCTCCCCTGGTGGTGGCCGTGGCCGCCATGGCCGTGACCACCGTGGCCGAACAGGTGCATCAGCGGGCACCCCAGCAGCAGCAGGTACGGCCACAACCCCGCGACGTGGCCCCAGTGCTCGCGCAGCAGGTAGAAGCCGCCGATGAGCAGCAGCATGACGATGACCACGGTCCACGGGCTGCGCCGCGTGCCGCTGCCCTGACCGACGCTTGACGTGTCGTGGTGATGGGAGGTTTCCATGGTCCAGGCTCCTTCTTGGACGCCGGCTCAGCGAGCCGGCTGCAGGTGAAACTTAGACCCTCCCATCGTGGGAAGGTCAAGGCCCTGGCGACCGCACGCCGCTACCTTGTTGGCGACGTGCGGCGGCAGGCTTCAGGGCTTGGTTGCAGGGGCCGGCATGCGGTCCATCATCATCTGCATCATCGACTGCATCATGTCCATGCGCTGCTCCAGCGCCTGCATGCGCGCCGCAGGCGCAGCCGAGGCCGGTGCGGCGGCACCCTGGGGTGCCGTGCCACCCATGCCTTTCATGCCGTCCATCATGGCCATGCCTTCCTGCATGAGCTTCATGTGCTCGGCCATGAGCGCCTCGCGCTCCTTTGGCGTGCGCGCCTTGCCCATCTTTTCGTGCATTTCGCGCATGGCTTTCATGTGCTGCTCCATGCCGGCGGGTTGGCCCATCATCCCCATGGCACCTGCCGCACTGGCGCTGGCCGCCGCGGCAGGAGCAGGCACGCGTGGCGCCGGTGCAGCCGCGGCCGGCGCGGAAGCCCTGTCAGGGTGGTGCGCGGCGTGGTCCTCCGGGCTGGTCTGGGCGTGTACGCCGAGCGACAGCGCGGCCAGGATGGCGGCAAGAGCGAGGGGGCGAAGTGCCATGGCGCAAGTCCTCCAGGTGGATTGAAGTGTGGGAATCAGATGCGCAGCGGGCGCTGGCCGGTGCGTTGGGGGTGCGCCGGCAGCAGCGCGCGCAGCCCGCCGCGAAGCAGGCCTTGCGGCGCACTCACTGGCAGGCGGGCGACAGACCAGGCTCTAGATCGTGAGCCGCAGGAACGCGATGGGGATGGGCGGGGGCGCCGGCAGGGTGGCGGCATCAGGACGCGGCACGCGCGTCACCAGTGCAGCGGGCAGGACCAGGCAATGGCCGGTCATGACAGCACCCAGTGGGAGCATTGCTGCCGCGTCACTCGCACCGGTCTTGGCGACCGCGCTTTGCTCGCTGTCGCACAGGCTCTTGCACGCCTGCTGTCCGGGCAGGGCTTCGTGCTCCTGCCCGTCGTCGCTGTGGGCGGCGCCGGAAGCGGCGTCTTGGTGATGGTGGTGCCCGGCATCGCCCGCGGCGTGCTCATGCGCGGCGGCGTGCGCCCCCGTGACGGCCACCGGCGCCTGCAGGACGCAGGCGTTGGCGGCACCGGCCATCCAGCCCAACAGCAGCACCCAGCACATCAGCCGGGCGATGACGCGGTTCAGGCGGGGCCGCAACGCAAAGCGCATGGCAGGGGGGCGTAAAGCCGGGCGTGTGGGATGGACGCCTTGATGCTACGGCAGCCCACCCCGGCTTGATTGACCGGCATCAATGGGCTGTCCGTGCACGGGGCACGGCGCGTGAGCGCCGTCGATCAGCCGCCGGCGCCCGGCTCGCCGTCGCTGCCGGTGTGCCGGCCCCGCAGCCCCTGCAGCGGCTGGTAGTCGCAGAACTTGAACCGGTTGCACAGCATGTCGCGCATCTCGCTGATGCCGTTGATCTGCGTGTGCTGGATGCCGCTGCAGTAGCGCTGCAGCGGGACGTGCTTGACGTCCGCGGTCACCAGGCAATCGGTGGCCATGGTCACGGCCATGTAGTGGTGCCGCGCCATGGTTTCGAGGAACGTATGGTCGAATTCGGCGCCGGCCGCCGTGGACTCCAGCAGCTGGATCTGCTGGCGCCCCATGTCGGTGAGCTGCGGCTCGTGGGCCTGGCCGTACCACGTCCTCAGGAACATCTGCGCCTTGCCGATCTCCTCGCGCTGCACGCGGTTCTCCTCGCGGGCCATGGAGCGAATGCTGCCCGAGAGCGCCTTGGGGCTCGTGGCTGCGGTGCCGGGCGTGGGCGACGTGCCTTCGCCGTAGCGTCCCAGCTCGGGATTGCGCGTCGTGTCGGTCCCGGCCGCGAGCTCGGACATGCGCAGCGCCGAGTAGTGGTGGTCGATCATCGACTTCAGGAAATCGACCTCGAAGGTGGCCGTGAGGCCGCGGCCTGGGCCGCTTTCCTGGGCCTGGACGGCAGGAAACGGCAGAGCCAGCGCCAAAGCGGCAGCGGCCACGCCAGCACGCGACACGAGCGAGGAAACCATTGAAGGAGGTTGCATGGATCAGACCTTTCGACAAAGCCACACAGGCAGGCCGCCGGCAATGCGGCAGCGCACACAGGCCTGATCAGCCTCCCCGGCCGCTGGTGCAGCGGCGCTCCATGGCTTTGCATGGACCTTTCCAGACCAGGCGCCGGTCATCCGGCCCACTGGCGAGGCAACACCTGTTCCCCGCTCAGAGGCATATTGGCGAGTGAAGCGCCCTTGCCGCCCGAACCAGGCCCGGAGCATTCCCTCGTGACCCAGGAGAAGCGAAGGCCCCGCAGGCTCCTTCGCTTCGCGCGAGCGATGCAGGGCACGCGGGCTCAGGGCCACTTGCCGCTGATGGCGGTCACTGGGCGGTCTGCATCTGCGTGACGACAAAGGCGCCGCCTTGCTTCTCGACGTGGAAGCGCACCTTGTCGCCCACCTTGACGGCGTCGAGCATCGCGGCGTCCTTGACCTGGAACACCATGGTCATGCCCGGCATGTCCAGGTTCTTGATCTCGCCGTGCTTGAGAGTGACCTTGCCATTGGGCTTGTCGATGCGCCGCACCTCTCCGTCAGTCAGGTCAGCGGCTGCGGCGGCCGACGCGGCCGCGGCGGGATGGTGCGCTGCGTGATCGGCGTCGGACGTCTGGGCAGCCGCGGGCAGGATGCCGGCAGCGCCCAGCAGCGCGGCGAGGATGAGCTTCTTCATGGATCAGTCCCTTCTTCAGCGATAGGTTTGGTAGGTGACGGCCGTGCCGTCCTTGCGCAGCAGCAGCACGTCATAGGGGTCCTTCTGGCCGCCGTAGTCCGGGCCGTCCATGCCGGGCGAGCCCACGGGCATGCCGGGCACGGCCAGTCCGATGGCCGTGGGGCGCTCCTTGAGCAGGCGCTGGATCTCGCGCGCCGGTACGTGACCTTCAAGGGCGTAACCACCGACGAGTGCCGTGTGACACGAGCCGTACTTCACGTCGAGCCCCAAGCGACTGCGCATCGCGGTGTTGCCGGTCTCGTTGACCTTGGTTGGGAAGCCGTTGGCCTGCAGGTGCGCGATCCAGTCCTTGCAGCAGCCGCAGGTCGGGCTCTTCCAGACCTCGACCAGCGGCGCATTGGCCGCGTGCACGAGCGACACGAAGGGCAGCAATGCCAGCGTGCCGAGCAGTCGGCGGCGTTGAGTAATCATCGTTCGTCTCCTTGGAGCGTCCTGTCGGAATCAGTGCTTGCGATCGGCATGGCCGCCGCTGGCCTGGGCGGACTTGGCCGGCTTGCCGGCAGCCACCTTCACGGCGCCCTTCATGCCGGCGTCATAGTGGCCGGGCTGCAGGCACGCGAAATCGACCTGGCCCGCCTTGGTGAACTGCCAGACCACTTCGCCACTCTGGCCGGGCGCGACCGTGATCTGGTTGGGGTCGGCGTGTTCCATCTCGGGGAACTTCTTCATCAGCTCGTAATGCTCCTTCAGGGCCGCTTCGGTGCCGAGCACGAACTCGTGCTTCACCTGGCCCGAGTTCTTCACCACGAAGCGGATGGTCTCGCCTTGCCTGACACGCACGCTCGACGGGTTGAAGCGCATGGCATCGGTCATGTCGACGTTGACGGTGCGCGTGACCTTGTCGGGTTGGCCCGCCACGCCGATGGCGTCGGTGTCGCCGTGGCCGTGCTCGTGGCCGTCGGCATGGACGTGGCCCGTGGTGGTGGCCGGGGCGGCGTGGCCGTCGCCCTCATGCGCCAGGGCGCTGCCCGCGACGAAGAGACCGGCAGCCAGGGCAAACGTGAGTTGATGCAGTTTCATGTGGGGGGTACTTCTGAATTCGGGAAAGGGGTGCTGCGTCCTCAGTGGCCGGAATGGCCGCTGGGCTTGCGCACCTGGACCTCGGTGGGCGCTGTGCCCTTGTCGGCGCGCGGCATGGCGCTGCGCCCGGCGTCGCTGGAGCGCTCGGGCTCGGCGAGCTGGCCGGTCCACTCGTAGGCCACGGTGCCTGCCGGGTGCTTGAACCAGCCCGGATCGGAGTAGTCGCCGGGCTTCTGGTCGCGGCGCACCTTGATGACGCTGAACATGCCGCCCATCTCGACGCCGCCGAACGGTCCCTCGCCCGTCATCATCGGCACCGTGTTGTCGGGCAGCGGCATGGTCATCTCGCCCATGTCGGCCATGCCGCGTTCGCCCATGACCATGTAGTCGGGGATGAGCTTGCTGATCTTCCTGGCCACGCCGCTGTGGTCCACGCCGATCATCGTGGGCACGTTGTGGCCCATGGCGTTCATGGTGTGGTGGCTCTTGTGGCAGTGGAACGCCCAGTCGCCCTCCTCGTCGGCGATGAACTCCAGCTGGCGCATCTGGCCCACGCCGATGTCGGTCGTGACCTCCTGCCAGCGCGTGCTGCGCGGCGTGGGGCCGCCGTCGGTGCCGGTGATGGCGAACTCGTGCCCGTGGATGTGCATCGGGTGGTTCGTCATCGTGAGGTTGCCGATGCGCAGCCGCACCCGGTCACCCTGGCGCACGTTGAGCGAGTCGATGCCGGGGAAGACGCGGCTGTTCCACGTCCACAGGTTGAAGTCCAGCATCGTCATGATCCGCGGCGTGTAGCTGCCCGGATCGATGTCGTAGGCGGAGAGCAGGAAGCAGAAGTCGCGGTCCGCCTCGTCGATGAGCGGGTGCCTGGCCTTGGGGTGCGTGACCCAGAAGCCCATCATGCCCATGGCCATCTGCGTCATCTCGTCGGCGTGCGGGTGGTACATGAAGGTGCCGGGCCGGCGCGCCACGAACTCGTAGACGAAGGTCTTGCCCGGCGCGATGCCGGGCTGGGTCAGCCCCGTGACGCCGTCCATGCCGTTGGGCAGGCGCTGGCCGTGCCAATGCACGCTGGTGTGCTCGGGCAGCTTGTTGGTCACGAAGATGCGCACCCGGTCGCCCTCGACCACCTCGATGGTGGGTCCCGGCGACTGGCCGTTGTAGCCCCACAGGTGCGCCTTGAAGCCCGGCGCCATCTCGCGCTCCACGGGCTCGGCCACCAGGTGGAATTCCTTGACCCCGCCCTTCATGCGCCAGGGCAGGGTCCAGCCGTTGAGCGTGACCACGGGGTTGTAGGGCCGCCCGGTGCCGGGCACGAGCGGCGGCATGGTGTCGGGCCTGGTCTGGATCACGGGCTCGGGCAAGGCGGCCATGGCCACCTTGCTGACCGAGGCGGCGGCCACGGCGGCCGACCCGGCCAGGAAGCGACGTCGATTCGTCGTCATGGAAGGACTCCAGGAAATGTATTGGGCACGGGGGTGGCGCTCAATGGCCGCCCGCGCTGCCGCCGCCGGTCGCGGCCGGGGCGGCTTGCAGGGAAACGCCCGCGGTGGCGGGACGCCCGATGAGCGCGGCCTGCAGCGCCACGTCGGCGAGCCAGAAGTCGCGCTGGGTGTTGAGGGCCTGGGCCACGGCGGCGACCTGGTCGCGGGCGTCGGCCAGCAGCTCGAACACGCCGATGAGCATGCCGTTGTAGCGAAGCTGGTTCTCGTCGGAGATGGTCTTGCGCAGCGGCACGATCTCGTCGCGCCAGTGGCGCGCCAGGTCGAATGCGGTGCGGTAGCCGCCGTAGCTCTCGCGCACCTGCGAGGCTGCGTCCACGGCCAACTGCGTGGTGCGGTGCACGGCGGCCATGTAGCGCGCCTGGGCGGCGCCTCGCGTCGCGTCGCCAGCGTTGAAGATCGGCAGCGGCAGCGCCAGCTCGTAGCCGCGCTTGGGCGGCAGGCCGGTCTCGCTGTTGCGCACGGCGCCCAGCTCGAAGTCACCCACCACGCTGGTGACGGTCGTGATGCCTTGCGAGCGGGCCGAGGACTCCAGCTCGGCGCGGGCCTGGCGCATGTCCAGGCGCTCGTCGAGCGCGGCCTGCATCACGGCGCGCTCCTCGCGCGGCGCGGCGGGCAGGTCCGGCAGCCGCTCGGGCAGCTTCAGGGCCTGTGCCTGGGCGTCGTTGAGGCCCAGGGCACGCACCAGGGCCTCGCGGCTGGCCAGGGCTTCCTGCCGCGCGCGGGCCAGCTGGGCCACGGCCTCGGCGCTGAAGACCTGCTCGCGGGCGCGCTGCAGGCGGTTGAAGTTGCCGGCCGACTGCATGCGGCGCGCGAGCTCGGCGCCCGCGTCGGCGGTTTCCTTGACCTGCTCGAAGTAGGCCTGCGCCTGCACGGCCGCCACGGCGCGCACCCAGGCCTGGCGCGCCTGCGTCGCGGCCTGCACCACATCGCCGGCCATGCGCAGGCGGATCTGCTGCTGCTGCGCGTTGGCGATGCGCGTGCGCGCCGGCAGCAGCAACAGGTCCAGCAGCGGGAAGCTCAGCGCCCGCCCGATCTCCAGCTCGCGCTCACCGCCTTCGTTGCGCACCAGGCGCTCGAAGGCGAAGACCGGGTTGGGCAGCCGGGCCGACTGCGTTGCCTGGTAGGAGGTGGTCGCCGCATCCGACAGCAGCGCCTGCACGCCAGGGCTGTAGGCCAGGGCGATGCGCACCGCGTCGGCGGCGGACAGGGGCTGCAGCAGCAGCCGGTCCACGTCAGCGCGCGCCTCCTGGCGCGCCTCGTCCGTGGTCAGCCACTTCAGCGGCGCGCCCAGGCGCTGGCTGGCCACGTCCTGCGCGAGCCCCAGGTTCTGCTGGACGGCCGTGCTGGCGCAGCCGCCCAGCGCCAGCAATGCCAGCGCGGCGACGGCCAGGCGCTTGCGCGGCCGGGCGCGCACCGTGTCGTGGTTCGTGAACGGCGTCGTCATGGCTTGGCGGGGGCGTGGTGGTTCGAGTGCGAGCCGCCGGCGGCATCGGGCACGGGTGCGCTGGCGCTGGCCGCAGCGGGCCGGGCGTCAGGCGCCTGGATCTCCCGGGCGTAGGCCTTCCAGCCGCCGATGCGGCCGACGGTGTCGTTGGTCTCACGCCAGGGGCGGACTGGTTCGTCGGTGAAGGCCCGATAGCCTTCGAAGGTGGAGCGGTAGACGGGTTGCGGCGCGGCCGGCGTGGCGGCGCCTTGCGCCGCGGCCAGGGCCGGGACGGCGATGAGCACCGCAACTGCGGCGGTGCAGGACCATGAGGCCATGAGGATGCTCGCTGGACGGGCCCGGCGCGGCCGCATCAATGCAGCCGGTGGGGCAAGGACGTGAGTGGCGGCGGATGCGCAGCCGCTGCGCCGTCAGACGACGGCCAGGCGAGCCACGACCCGCGCCAAGGGCGCGTCAGGCGAACAGGAGGCGGGGTGGACGGTCCGGGCCGTCCGTCAAGAACGCCACGGCGCTGAGAAACAGTGGCGTCGGCGGCGCCATGGCATCTACAGCCGCCTCGAAACGCAGCGTGGCTGCGGGCAGCGCCGCCGTGACGCAGCAGGCTGCGCAGGCGCTGCACTTGTGCTGCGCGCTCTTGTGCAGATCCTGCGTGGCGGCTGCGTCGTCGTGGGCAAGCGCCTCGACGGCGTCGTGGTGGTGCGCCGCGTGGTCGTGTTCCGCGATGACGGCGGCGGCCACGGCCATGCGGTCATGGCCCGAACCGCACACGCGCAGCGAGGCCGCGACGCTGCCCTGCAAGGGCAGCGCGACGGCCAGCAGCCACATCATCGCGATCCGGAAAACACGCCACATGACGGTAGTTTAGTTGCCCCATGTCAAGCGCACAGGGCTGTAGTTTCCATATGGCAGCAAGTGTGAACCTTCCCCCTGTGACAAGGTCAAGGGGCCCAGTGTGCGAAAAAGGCGCTTACAAACTGCAAATGCCCGCCGCCATTCTTGAGCGCAGACCGGTCCATCCACGGCTGGCTTCTCAGGCATGGCCTGTTCGAAGACTGGGCGACCGCTCACCTCGTGCCTGGATCAAGGACTCGACGTACCGTTCGACGCCAAAACGCATCGTGCCGCGGAAGTTGATGTGCCCGAAATGCGCTGGCCCGATGCGCCGCAGCCAGTCGTCCTCGATGCGCATGCCACTGTTGCGCAGCGCGAGGACCACGTCGTTCATGCGATGGGTATTGAAGGCGAGGACCACATTCGTCAGCAGCGTGTGCGCACCCGAGATCGCCCGCAGTTCGTCAGGTCGCCGGCCTCGCTCTGGCGCGATCCGGCCGCTGTAAACCGCGCGCTGCAACTGGTGCACAGATTCACCGCGCGAGAGCAGCGTGTGGATCTCGCGCCGGAAGTCCGCCACGGCCAAATAGTCACACAAGAACACCGTGCGAAGCAGCCGACCCAGATGCTCGGCAGCCCGGTGCACGGGATCGCCACGAGCCGCCGAGCCGAAGCGCTGCATCACCTGCGCGGCCGACACCCGGCCACTGCGAATGGACGCGCCCAGGCGCAGCAGCTCCGGCCAGCCGCGCTCGATGGCCTTGAGCGAAACGCGTCGTTCCGTCACGGCGTCCAATTCGTCGGGAATGAGAAACGGCCTGGGCAGGAAAAGCTTGCGCTCGGCCAGGTCGCGCAGGCGCGGACACAGGTCGAACCCCAAAACCTTCGCGATGCCCATGGCGGCGTCCGTCCAGCCGTGGGTATCGCAAGCAACCAATGACAGCCTGATGCGGTCTTCGACGCGGTTGTGCTGCTCGACGCCCTCGATGGCCGCACCTGCCTGGCGCTCGCCCAGCACGATGGGCTGGTCATAGACGATGCCCCAGCGGTCGCGCAGGTGGGTGTAGATGCCCGCGGCGTAGGTGCGCCGGCGTGGATCGACGCGCGCATTCCACAGGTGCCGTGACGCATCGAGCGCGAGCATGTCGCTCGACGCCTTGTCGCCTTCGCCCCAGAGTGCCGCCAGTGGGATGCGGCTCTGGAATTCGGCCACGCGTTCGTTGGCGCGACGCAGCCGGCCGCTGCCCTCGATGGCGCGCATGGCCACCAGGATCTGTGCGGCGTCCAGCTCGGGAATCATGTGCGCCACGCCTCGGGCATCGAGGTCCGTGCCGTGCGCCAGCAGCGCACCGTACACCGCAAGGAGCTCTTGCGAGGAGGTTGCCCGGTGTCCGAGCAGCGCGTCGCTGAAGTTGGTGGCGGCGTCCACCTCAAGAAGCAGCTCAGGCAGCTGGACGTCACCGATGCGCTGGTAGATGGCCTCACGGGTACGCACCGGCTCGCCGTCGTCGGGCAGCGCCAGAAGGGCTGGCAGATGCAGCATGCGATCCGTGCCGATCTCCACCTTGCCCACGCGCAGAGCTTCCACCACGGCCTGCATGCCCGCGTGGATGGCGGCCACCAGCGGCATCAGCAGCGCGTCGAACGATTCCGGCACGCCCAGCAGCTCCACATGCTCGCGCTGCTGCAGTGCCCACTGCTGTGGCGGGATAAGCAACTGCTCGCGGCTCTGGAAGCTCAAGGAATGGTCGATCCATACCGAGCCGCGCCGCAGGCTGCGCCGCAGTGCCAGCATCGTGCTGGCTTCGAAGGCCCGCCAGCCGGCCTTGCGGTCCCGCTGGTGAACCAGGCTTCTCCATGCCGCTCCAACGTCCGGCAGCTCGTCGCGCCCGCCGTCCTTGTGGCCAGGACGGGCACGCAGCGCTGTCCACGCCTGCCATTGTGTGAACCCGGCGTCCTTGGACCCTCCCTGGAACTCCAGGCTTGAGAGCACGTCGAGACAGGCATGGACACGGGTCGAGTCCTCGGCCAAAGCCTTGCGTACCCGCGATGCGAAGCTGACCGGCACGGCATCGCCGACCGCAGCCAGCAGCTCCTGCGCCTGCAGCACGCGTTCCTCCCAGGACTTGGCGCCGTCGTGCAGCACCGCCTTGGCCAGGGCGGCCTGCCGCAGTTGGCTCGCACTTTCCTGGGCGTGCCGGGTGCGGGCACGCTCGGCCGCCGAGCGCACAAGCTGCTGTGCGCGCCGGCTGGCCAAATGCAGCGCCGCGTCGGTGAGCTCCAGCAGCGTCACCCGCAGAAAGCACACCACCTCGACGAGCTGCGCGGCGAGCTTGATGTCGCGGGACCGGTAGGGCCGGCGGGCCTGGATCTGTCGCGCGTAGGCCTGTTGCCGTGCCAGCACAACGCCGGAGAGATCCCATTCGTGCACGCCAAGGCCCTTGAGGTAGCGCACCTTCTCCATCGTCTCGGCCAGCGTGGTGGGACTGTGGCGCCTGGGCGGCGTCTTGAGCCATTCGATGCGGCTCACGTCCGTGCCGGGCCGCGGAGCGTGGACAGCCAGCAGCAGCTTCGCAGCCTTCGCGCGGCCCACGGCATCGGCCACGCAGATCACGATCTGCGTCTCGATTTTTGCGAAGGCATCGCGCGCCCAGTCCAGCAGCCGGCGGCTCGACGGAATCAGGATGCGGCGGGTGAACAGCCAGTGCCTGGCCGCCTGCACCAGATCGTCGGTGTGCGCGGCATCCTGCGCCTGTACCTCCAGCGCCGACACGAGGTTTTGCTCCTGCGCGGGTTCGAGCGCGGTGAGGCCGAGGTATTCCTTGGCCCAACGCTGGTGAGCGAAAAGGGTCTGCTTGCGCCGATAGGTGGATCGCAGGCTGGCGATGGACGGGGCCGCCACGCCGAGGGCGCCGGCCGCGTAGCGCAGCAGGTTGCGCGGCAGGACGGTGAAGCCATCCAACGGACGACCGGCCACACGCATGAACAGCACCATCAACGCCGCGGCCAGCTGGTGCCCCTCCCGGAACTGCTCCTTCACAGCCTCGACGTCGGCCTTGGTGAGCGAGAAGAAATGCTCCCGGTCGAAATCGCTCAGCCGCCCCGGCAGGCAGTCGCATCCAACGAAGCGATCGGCAAATGCGGACATCGCTGCCTCGGCGCAGGAAGTGGGGTGCCGACTCTACTGGGTGAAAGTGGGGGCCGCCATCGGTCATCAGCTGGTTCAGACCATGGCTGGTGTTTCGGGGCCAACTCAGTCTGAGCCGAGAAATAAGTAATAACCCTAAATAGCTCGAAAGCAACTGGACGTAACCACAAGCGCACCTTTTTGCACAAGGAGTCCGTCCACCCCTGCTATCGCGTTTTCAATGCGAGGCACCATGCCGCGGCACAGGGCAAACCTCGTCCCGACGCGCTTTGCCCACGGCGGCGGCGAGATCCCAATCCCCGGTCGCGTCTTCGCACACCAGAATGTAGGAACCCTCGTTGGTGGCGACCTTCCACCAGGTGCGATCCCGGCTATGCCAGCGATCGCAAACCTCATTGACGATCACGCGCTGGGTGCCGAAGTGGACGGCGCAAGGCCGCGCCTCGCCGCCTGCGGCGTCCATTTCGACTGAAAGGCCCATGCTGTGTGACTCGCCCGGCTGACGTTGACATTCATGCGCCGGCCCCTGAATTACCAGACACGGTTGATGATGCTGCTACACGGGACAGCGACGGGCGGATGATCTAGATGCTCGGTCCCGGTTCGACGTGGGACAGGAAGAGATCAGCATGCCGCTGCTGGCCCGGCCCATTGCTCAGCGCGTGATGCACTTCACACTCCACCGGCGCGTGGCGTGTCAAGTCGGCAAGTTCCAAATATTTGCTAATAGGCTCTCCAGCGAAATAAGCCATGAAAGCAAGCTGGTGAGCGTTTACAGGAAGTTGACTGTTTTCTTTATAACCCCGGAGGGTGAAACCCATTCTGCTCGAATCGAGCTCTCCAGTACTTGCCATGCACTTGTGGCAAACGAAAAGCTTGATGCCGTGCTTGCCGAAGCCTTGGAGAGGTGGGAACAAGTTGCTGGTGTCCAAGTCATTGATTTGTCGCGTCAGGAGTCAGAGACGCCTGCGCGTGAAACTGAGGCGGTAGGCGTTCTTTTTCATTAAGTTTGACAAAAGCCGCGCTTTATATTTGACATACGGCGTTATGTCGAACCAAGCAAATCATTAATTTTGTAGGCGACCCATTTCTTCATAATCAACAAAGAAATGCGTCGCCGAACCTAGTGCAATAAAAATATTCCGTATCTTTACTATACACCAGACTCGAATGCGCCAAGCTTTTCAACTCTTATACCCGACACATCAGGTCGTAGAGCCAGAAGCCGCACAGGTACCCCATCATTCCTCAATTTTCGCATAAAAAATCTCGCTTGCAAGGCATCATGAGTGGCTATCACAACTTGAAATCCATGCTCAGAAATATATTCTCTTAGCACATCGAAAACCGACGCTGCATGCCCGAGATCATGATGTTGCGTTGGGTCATCAAGCAAAAGAGCTTTCCAGTTTGACCATTTGTGTTTCAGTGCCATTGATAATAAGAATGATAGCTGGATATCCGTTAACTGCGCTTCACTTGCAATGTCTGCCGCCGGGACGAAACCATCAGCCAACGGGACCGTAATCAGGGCATGCGACTTATTGTGCTTGCTGAAAAACTCTAAGTTTGTAAGCGAGAACCTACTGTCCCTCAATATTCTCCTCAATAATGACTGCCAATATGGCATGATGCTACTCACATTTTGCTGCACGTTTGCGATTTCTTTGGTTAGCTGCATTGAAAATAATTCCAAGGCATCTCGCTTCCGCCTTAAAACTTCCAATGCTGATTCAGATCCACGCATATTCATTGATAGAAAGTTGGAAAACTCAGTCTCTGATTTGCCTTTCAATAGGGTTTCTATTGTCTCTTGCGCGCGTCGCAAGTCTTCTGCAGCCCGCCATTGCAATAGCTTGCTCTTAATTTTTTCTATTTTTTCTAACTTTTCTCCTACGCGGGCGTGTTGTTTCACAAGGCTTGCCGTTAACTCCATCAATGTTGCAGAATTTGGCTCGCCATCGAAGGAAGCCCGCTCCCAACGCATAGTAAGATCTTTGACCTTTTTTGAAATTTCATTAATTGAATCTTGTGTCGCTTTTACTGCTAACTGGGCACGCAAAACGTCATTTTCGGCATGCTGTAGCAATGCGATCAAACGATTTGCCTCCATATCAGCCTCATGATGCAGTGCTTCAAATTCTCTCAAGTTTTCATTGAGAGATTTAATGTCCTGAATCGGTCCAAAACGCAGTATTGCGTCTAGCGCACTTTCTTTGGAATTGGCTGACTGACTAAGTTTAGCCAACTGCTGCTTCAAAGATTGACTTGCTTCGCTGGCGACTCGGATTTTCTCTTCTATCGTAGCGATTTCTCCAGTCATAACTTCGGGTGGAGCTTGCATCCGACGCAAGCCAATGCCCTCTTCAGTCTTATTTAAATCGTACTCAATTTTTGCAAGAAATGCCTCAGCCTCGCCATGCTCGATGCCTAACAGCATCGGATGTTGGCGCAGTTCGTCAATGTTGCGAATGTATAGTTCTCGCTCAGACTCCAACATGCTTAACGTATCTAGAGCGCGCTTGTAATCACCCTTAACACTTTCAAAAATCAATTCCACTTCACGCAAACGTTCGGATTTCTCCTTACTCAGTACCAAAAGCGCATTCAAGTTTGGATTTTCTTGGTTTAATATATGCGCAATTCTATTATGCAATTCGCCTGCCGGGTGATTCGTGCCGCAGACGGGGCAGACATCTTGATCTTTAGGAAGATTTTCTATTATGAGAAGAACCGCTGAACGGACTTGCCCAAGAGTCCGGTTTAGCAATTGCACTGCCTCATGTGCAGATTTTGCCTCTGCAGCTACATTGGTAACACGCTCCCTTGTCAAGGCGAGCACTGATTCCAAGCTTGCTTTATGCTCGGCAACTTCATTTAACTTGACGTTAATTTGCTGTAGTGCGACAGCATCGTTATTCCAATTCGTCAGCGCAGTTTTAGCTACGTTCAGTTCGAGCCTTTTCTTTCGCGCCTGCATTACCAAGGTGTTGATTTCTTCGTGGATCGCTTGCGTTGCTTTTGCCCTTGATAATGCCTCTCTACAATTAGCCGCTATCGCTTCTTGCTGCTCAATTGACTTTTTTGTCGCAGATGCAGATTCACCCAGCAGGAATAGCTCAGCTGAGAGCAACCTTGCATCGTTACTCTCCTTCAGGTTATTACTGGCAGACGCGCTCCTCCTCTTTAGTCGCTCTCTTGTATTGTCAACAACATCTAGCGCCGTTCTGATTCTGGCTTCAGCAGCTCTTGCGTCCAATAGCTTCTGGTCGTCTATATCTTTCTGCGTTTTAGCGATCTGCAGACCTAGTTTCTCATTTGCATAGTCGTCGGGAATTAGTTTTAATGCAGACACTATGTCAATGTGCTGCTTAATGGCTTCTTGTTCTTGCTTGATTGAATTAAATGCGGCGGCACACTTCCACTCTAGCGCATTTAAAGTGGCTGGCTCTTTTTCCTCAATCGTTAGAAGCACCGAAAGCTCGCCACTGATATGGTCAAGGGGCTCGAGATTGGCGGCCACAGATTGTTTAGCTCTGTTACGCTCTTCCAATGCGCGCGCCCAGTTTTTGAACACATCCCTTTCGCGCTCCAAATCTTTTTGTAAATTATTAAGCTCTCGTGTAATGCCGCTCTTCACGCCTTGGATGACAGAGCTTACGTGAGTCGCATCTTTTCCAATGGGAAGTTTGGAAAGGTTCTTTCCGGCATCTTCCGATTTTGTGTGAGAAACAAACCATTGCCGCTCGCGCTGGTCTAGTAGATGAGTTAGTCGCAGCAGGTAAGGTACATCTTTCAAATCAACGCCCCCGAATAAATCGGCGAGCTGACCAGGCTCTGCCTCGCGCAATGAGTCCCGGTTTATGATTATTTCACGCTTCCATGTGCCGTAATCAACGGATATCGCTCCTTGATATGCGCCCTCATGAAGCAATGCTGTCATTTCGGAACTAGCAAGGCGTTGTACATTGCTCGTTAAAGCCAACTCAATCGCTTCAAAAATTGACGTTTTGCCAGTTCCATTTGGCGCCAGCAAAATTGTGGCGCCAGGACTGAATTCAATGACCGTTTCGTTCTTAAAACTTCGGAAGTTGCTTAGTGTCAGCGAGTTAAGTTTAATCATTTTTCGGTCGAGCCCTCAAAAGGGATGTTCATCAATTTTTCGACTAAATCGGTTCCCGCGAGTCCCTCGAGGAAGGCATTGCGCCAGTCTTGTTGTACTGATGGCGTTAACTCAGGGTACTTTTCGGCTGCAGCACGAAATGCAGCTGTTAGTGGATCGTTTGTGACATCAATTCTTCCCTCTTCGGGCATTTCGGCCAAGAAACATCTATCAAGCAAATCTGTGACTGTTTCACCGTGCCTGTATGCATATTTTTTGCAAAACAATTCATCTGCTTCTAACCTTGTGGCCTCTCCTTTACTAAGGCCAGTGCCGACAAGAATCAGGTATAGATCGGCAGTTTCTGGCTCTACCATGCGGTCCCTGACCTCGCTAGCCCACATTAACGCCTGCTTTAAGCTGCTGGAAGATTCGATCGATGCTGCCAAAATCGTCCTCCACCCTGATTTAGATCCGCAGCGACGCAGTCTAAGAGCCAATGTGTCATTTAAAAAGGGATAGGTTTGAATGTTTACATTCCAACTTTCTTCAATGTAAATTTCAAACCTCGTTGCTGTGCGGGATTTTATTGCGGTCAGAAGTTCCTGGGTGTTCATCTTGTAGGCGACTCGTTTGTTCTATGTTTTTGCTTCGTGTTTGCAAATGTTTTGTATGGGAGGCCAAATACGCCTTTAATGGCATTATTAAGCCTTGTCTGATTTTTTCTGAAAGATCTCTGGAGTTGGTGATAAGTGCTTTTGGCCTTTTGGGAGCGGCAAGGCTATCTTGATCAAGTGCATCGTCTGCTAGCGAGCTTTTCAGGATATATGCCGCTGACGTCCTGACCTGAGAAAATGCCAAAAACGAGGCGGATTCTTTGCTCAGAATTTCAAGTACAGTATCCTCACTATCTTCATCAATCAATTCTCTTGCTTTTCGCTTACTTCCTGCAGGGCCACCCCAGTAACGTAAACCGATTGTTTTTAAAGTGTTGCCTTGCCCAATATCATTCCATGTTGAGTTTAAATCTCCGTGGGCAGCGGCAATGACAAGCGCTAACCAGACAGCGCACGCGAGAAGATCAGCAGTTCGTGGACCAACTCGACCTTGAATATAAACGTCTTCACCTTCGCATGCTGGATGCACTATCTCCAGTAGCAATTTCGAATGCTCAGCGGGGTCGCTGTCTAATGTTTTCTGCCAATGCTGCCATAGCTGCGTGACAGCCGGTCGCAAATCGCCGTCAGATGGAAGCTCACGGATCAATTCCGTGACCTTTGCCCTTACGATACTCCAAGTAAATAAATCCATAGATGCCGACATACATAGAGCTTCATTTCTGATTTGCGCGTCGTCTCCCAGTGATCTACATGACTGGTTTTGCGGCAAAGAATCAATTTTTGTCCACTGAATGTCGCCAACATCGTTTTTTTCGGCACCTAAAGTATTTGCTAAAGCCTTCGAAATGCCAACGCGCCATCCTTCATGGCCCACAAAAGATATCGCGGTTGACCTAGAGGCATGGAGAGCAAGTCTCACTAAGGCGCCTTCAACTGAGTCACAGGAAAGATCATCTACCGGAAAGTTGGCATTTGTCATTAGCTTTAACATATTTCGAGACGTAGGACGCCAGAAATTTTCGACTATGCTTTTGGTAGGTTCAGCCGCTTCGGTCTCGTGTCCACATGCGGTGCCTGATATATGCCATGAGATATCTGAATCGCTGTACCAGAATGTCGTCCACTTAGGGAAGTCAGGCTTAATATAGCGGTCGATTAATGGCGCAATCAACCTAGGTTCGGTTGCGCCCACGTCCGTGGCATTGTCTTGCAAGTACGACCTAATCAGTCTCGCTACTTCTTCTGGATTGTTGAATGCTTTCGACAGGTCTTTATGGATAACCTCAGTTACATCCTCTTCCGTTCCTCGATAACGAATATGAATTCTTTGCGCCGCGAAGAGAATATGCTGCCAATCGGCAAACCCACACCAAGTAGTTAACCAGCTATATATTCGTTGATAGTTAGTGTCACTTAGCGCTCTTTCCTCTAGAGATTTTGCTGAAACACCCATTTTTCGGCACTCTGAACAAAAGTCACTGAAGACGCGAAGCGGCAGGTCTTGCTTTATCTGTGTCGGATGAGGAACCTCAATAAAAAAAGAACGTTTTGGTGACGTCGACAACTGTCCATTGGTGAAAACGACCGCAAGCTTACTTATACTTTTATCGAGTTCTGACAGTTCCTGGAGTTCCGAGCCTCCTTTTTTTATTACTCGAATAGTTTTATTAATACAAAAATCAGTCGTCTGCCTCTTTACTTGGGCATGCCTGAATGAGCCGTCATGACACTCAATAACGAAATCGTCCCATTCTGGGATCTTGCCTTGCTCGCTTCCGATCCATTTATGGTGCTCGCGGCCATCAAGGTAGCCGATCAGCATCTCAGACAAGTAGAGCGTAGCAATGTGAAACGCATATGCATCCGAGCGCAGAAGGTTTAGTTTTCTTCTCATCACTACATTTTGCAACTACTTGGGCGTATTGCTGCTTAACCGAGCACTCAGTGGCGCTCGGTGTGTGTGCTTCGGATCACGATTTCTGGGATTTGTTGGTGGGGCCAAGGCCTTATTGGGTTGCCGGCGCGAACCACGCGGCCAGCGGCGAGATCGGCGTCAGTTCCGCGGCCGCGAGTGTTGGCGGCGGTCAGAAAGCGCGCTTTTATGGCAGTCACGACGCGCTTTTGAACGGCGAGCTCTGAAGGAGCCCGCTCCCATTGCTTCTCCGCGAGACGGCAATGGGAGCGGAACCAAGTGTTCAAGCTGGGGGCGTGCAGCCCGTGATCGTTTACAGCGCGCGCGACCTGCGGCCCGCTACGAACGCTGCCATGCCGCCCACGTCCAGCTCTGCCCGGTTCTTCCTCCGTGCCCGCTGCCAGGCGCAGGTGCTGCTGTGCCGCCAGTGCGACCGCGGACAGCAGTACTACGACCAAGAATGCTGCAACCAAGCTCGTCGTGAGCGCCGCCGCGAGGCGACTCAGCGGTACCTACCAGCGCAATTTGCGTGGAGGGCTGCTTGATGTCGAGCGCTCGTCAATAGGTTGCGGCGGCACCTTTCACCGATGCCACTGAGAACGAAGACGCTGGCTCCGAGACCCACCAGGGTTGCTTCGCAGCCCAGGTGGACAAGCTGGGCTCCGTCGCCACGGTGCCGGCCGCTGCGGCACCCTTCGGTGGCGTTGCAGCTGCTGCCGGCAGTCGCTTACGCCCTATACGTGCACCCGGGATTCCTGCGCCGTCCATGGGGCCACAATCGTCCCTCGTGAGCCCAAACGCCGGTCCTTGACAACTACACCTCGCCGATCATGTGCCGGCGCGAACCGCCATGTATCGGCCAAATCGGTGTCAATGGCGATCGAGGTCAGCCAGCGTGCGCAGCTCCAGTCCTTGCTCCCAGCCGCGCGCCAGGGCGATGTAGGCGCCCGTACGGCGGGTACGAAGGATGGAAAGAGGCGCGGCCATGGTGGTCAGCTCATGGTGGGCAAATGCTTGTTAATGCCAATTTAATCTGCTGAAGCTACTGCTGCATCAATTCGGTGAAATTTTTATATAACGTAGATTATGCAGGTTATTTTGGCTCTTTCGTATTGCACCATTTAGAAATCCAACCGCCACCATCGACCTCAAAAAATTCTATTGCACCCTGAAATGATTTTGCGCAGACGTCTATTATTTTCTTTGCCTCATTGCGGTCCATCTCGTTTGTCATCAGGCCAGCCATGAGGCCGATAAAAGCACAGGCATCAATATATCTCATCGAAATATTAATCAAGGCTCCAGCAACATTGTCATCATCGACAGGCAAAATTCTTTTGACTGCATGCTGCCCGTTTGCAGCATTCGAAGGCAACGGGAACGGTTCTGGAAAATAATGCTGGAAGTCAAGCAAGTTGGAATTCCATCCTCTCGACTTCCAGTAGTCAGCACCTTCTTCAAGCAATTTCCGAGGACGGCGGGACACCAGTGCAATGCTGAACTTTCGTTCTTTGTCTTCCTCAGAAATTTGATCGCTTCCAATCAAATTGATAGTATTCCGATCAGCCAGCGATGCCGGAAAGGCCCTATCCTGGATCATCAATTCTTTAGGGAAAGGCCATCTACCAGTGACGGTGTAATGCGTTATGCCCATTTTCTCTAAATTAGGACAACATCACTTTAACCACCGGCCGCAGCAGAAGATGCGAATACGTGCGGTGATCAGAGGCTGGCATCGCGGCGCGCGGCTTCTTCCATCGCGTCCCAGACCGGCCGGTAGCGGGCAACTACGGCGTCAAGGGGTTGGCGGGCACGATGGTGGTGGGCGCGCATGGAATCAGGGCGCTGCCTTGCGAGGCCGTCCGCGGCGCTTTGGCATCGGCGCAAGTCCCAGAT
Organism: Azohydromonas lata NBRC 102462; assembly: GCF_001571085.1. Classification (GTDB taxonomy): domain Bacteria; phylum Pseudomonadota; class Gammaproteobacteria; order Burkholderiales; family Burkholderiaceae_C; genus Azohydromonas; species Azohydromonas lata. The sequence continues at coordinate 7,169 of NZ_BCTC01000087.1, read as the reverse complement.
CTGCCAGTGTTAACTCGAAGCCGCGCATGAGGTTCCGAATCCTTACCAACGCTTCCAGGCGCTCGCCTTCCTCGATTTCACGCAGCTGTGTTTCGGCTTCGGCCAGTTGTGCGCGCAGCTCGGCTACACGAGCCTTCAGCGATTCACGGGTAGGCTTGGCAACCGGCTTGACCCAGCCTTTGGGTGTGTCTTCATCAGGGCGATACATCCCGTAATGATGCACCGCCACGACTGAAGAACCGTTGGCTGGATGGGTTCGCCGTACTGACGGAAGAAATGCATCCGTTTCTGCGTGCCTGGCACGGCGGTGAGGCCACCCAACCGCTGCATTCCCGCAGTGCAGACCATGAATGCATCTGTTTCTGCGTTCGTCCCGAGTCCCATGCCGAGACCGAGACGTGTCGGCCAGGCGACAGCTCTTCAGCCCTTGCGCTGCAGCTTCGGGACGTCTGGTGCAGACGGCAGGATGATGAGCTTGGTCCGCTCAACCTGCACCTGCGGCTGATAGAACACTTGCACCTTGGCCAAGGCTTCCAGCCACTTCTGCTTGAAGGAGCGGGTGGCCTGCGCCGAGGTGCCGAACTGCGCCGCCATGCCTTCCCAGGAGAGCTCCATCGGCTTCTCGATGAACGCGTTCACCCAAGTCATGAACGAGTAGATGTCCATGGCCATGGGCGACTTGTGCAGCGCCTTAAGGACATGCAAGTCCACCGGCACTGCGCTGCGCACGATGTCGCGATAGAACTTCTCGGACAGGTTGATCTGGGATGACCATGCCGGTGCGCGGTCGGTCGAGGCGTCCTCAGCCCACCAGGGAATGGCATCGTCGAGCTCGACGTCGTCGGCAATGGTGAACTGCCCGTTGCGCCACTTCTGCGCGTCCCGGTCCGACGTGGTGATGATGCGGGCCGTGAACAGCCGCTGCATGGCGTCCTTAAGCAGCGTGTTGGTGCCGCGCACGCCGCCGGTGCTGTTCTTCATGCCGATAGCGCGCATGAAGCTCGCCTGGCTGTCTGTCAGCGTGATGATGCGGCTTTGCTGGCGCATGGCCTCGCTGCAGAGCCAAGCCACGATGAGCCGCGGCGTGGAGCCGTACGGAAAACCGTAGGACCGGGTTTCCGTCTCCAGCACGGTCCTGCCGCCTTTGACCTTCTCGACGGTCTTCGTGTACGAGCCGGCCTGGATGATCAGCGAAAAGCTCTGGAAGCGTCGGGCAAAGCCGTTGGGATGTTCCTCGACCTTCGGCTCGCGGTACGGCAACGTGGTCTGCACCAGAGTGCGCGTGATGAAGCCTCGCGTGTCTGTGCCATTGCCCAGCGCCTCAAGGCGAGCCTCGTTCTCCAGGTGCAGGCGCTCGAAGGTGCTCAGCCGTTGGTCAGCAACTTCCTCGGGCGTGCGGCGGCCGTTCTTGATGACGAGCGACAACTGCCGCTGCGGCGCAGCGTCGCGGGTTGCCTTTTCGTCTGCCATAGAACGCTCTCGTGTTTTTCCCTGTCGAAGCCCGCTAGTTTCCTTACCCCCTGGATGCTTGTCCACGCAGAAACGGATGCATTTCTCCCGGCGCGCGTCCTTGTAGCAATCTGGCGACAACCATGTTCAGGTGAGCAGTGATTCTTACTTCTCACCTGAGCTGCCCGACTTGTGGACAAGGCTGGGGACCCACGAAGTTGTCCACGCAGAAACGGATGCATTGCGACGCAGAAACGGATGCGCTCGCACGCAGAAACAGATGCATTCCACGCAGAAACGGATGCATTCGTACGCAGAAACGGATGCACAAGCATTGCATTTTCTCAGTCGCACCAATGACTTAGCGGCTTCTTGTATTGGTATTGGAGTTCTATATCTCTAGCTCTTGTACCAAGGCGACCTGAAACCGTGGACAGCTGCGCTGCCCACCGTTCCAGGCCGTGCGACCACGCAGATTGGACAAGCCAAGTAGATCGACAAAGTCCAAGCTGACGGCACAGGGCCTCAGAGGGGCACGCCTGGGAGCAGAACCACAAGCGCACGCAGAAACGGATGCATTTGGTGCAACCGCAGTCAGATGAAAACCGCAGCGCTCTCAACACTCATTGCCGCCGGGCATTGACGCATAGGTGCGGCCTGCCAGCAACCAGCACGCAGAAACGGATGCATTCGCGGCTCCGCGCCGACAGAGTTCCACAACTGCAACCTGTTGAGATACCGGGTCAGAACCGGCATGGATCTGGAGTTCAGGAAGGGCATGGGCGGCATCGGCTCGCGTATTGGACTGGCAAGCACGCAGAAACAGATGCATTTGTCGTCCACGGCAGGACAACTGGCCGTCCCTTGGCACCAGCGCACCGCCGCCCCTCCAGGCCGCGCTGAATCGGCGGCGAACCCGACGGCCGCACCTGCGTCGGCGGCCATGACGACGAACGTCTTCTTGTCGATGCGCGCCAGGGCTCTATGGCTGGCCACGCCGCACAGGAAGTCGTGCACGCCCATTCCGGCCGTGCATGCCCGGGGCGGATCTCGAAGCGGCTGCTGAGCCAGCTTTTGGGCCTGCGGTGCCGACAGTCGGTGCGTGATGTGCGCCGGCGCCTTGTGGACCAGGGCGGCGAAGACGGTGGTCTGCCAGGCGTGCACGGGGCGGTCACGATGGCGTCGCCGGTGATGGGCATGCCAAGGAAGGGCGAGCACCTGGTGGCCGTGCGCCGTTCTGCGCCCATGCACTGGCCGTTGCGCACGCAGAAACAGATGCATTCACAGCCTTTGCCGGTCGGGCCCGGTGGCGTGGCTGCTGCGCGTGCCGGCCGTGCTGGACACGCAGAAACAGATGCATTTCGCCTTCAACACGCGGCACGCAGAAACGGATGCATCTCTTCAGGCGTCGTGTCCTTCCGTGGGAAGCTGGTGCGCTTTGTCCAGAAAAATCGTTGTGCAGTAGGTACTTGGGAAACCCCAGTTTTCGGCCGCGCCGCCGTGGAGAGGCAAATTGGTGCGCTTGGTCGCCGTGCTGGAGTGTCCTCGCGCCGTGGACCGTGTCTGAACGCCGCACCCTGTGGATCTCTGTGCAGGTCGTGCTGCAGCAGGATGCCGCGGCGACAGAAGTCGCTGCATGGCCACGGTCATGTTCATCGGCCGGATGGCCGGTCTCGATCTGGCCGTGCATGCCGAAGCCGCTGTTCGCCGTTCACCGCGGCACCAGCCCTTCGTGCGGGTGCTGGTGGAGCGACGATGTGGTCAACAGGTCACCGCTGCCATCAGACTCATAGCATGTGGGTACCGTTGAGGCGCATCAACCACGCCGCCGGCACCGCCGGTAGCGTGGTGCCTTCGCTTGGCACCCGCGCGCCATGCTGCTGCCCTTTACCCACGCCCAGTTCGTCGCCGTCTTCGACACCTACAACCGGGCGGTGTGGCCGGTACAAATGGGCGCCTACGCGCTGGGCGCGGCGCTGTTGTGGCTGGTGGTCCGTCCCACCGCGCGGCACGCGGGCCGCTGGATCGGCCTGGGTTTGGCAGCGATGTGGCTGTGGACCGGCGTGGCCTACCACTGGCTCTACTTCACCGCCATCAACCAGGCGGCCTGGGTCTTCGGCGCGCTGTTCGTTGCCGAGGGGGTGCTGCTGGCCGTGGCGGCCGTGCGTGGTCGCTTGAGCTTTGCCGCGGCGGCCGGGCTTGCTGCCGCCCTGGGATGGCTGCTCATCGCCTACGCGCTAATGGCGTACCCGATGCTGGGGCTGGCGGCGGGCATGCGCTATCCCGCCATGCCGATGTTCGGCATCACGCCGTGCCCGCTGACGCTCTTCACCTGGGGGCTGATGCTGCTGGCGCGGCCGGCACCGCCTTGGTCGGTGGTGACCGTGCCGCTGGCGTGGAGCCTGGTGGGTGGCAGCGCGGCGTTCCTGCTCGGCGTGCCGCAGGACTGGCCGCTGCTGGCCAGCGGCTTGGTCGTCCTGCCGCTGCTGTTGCGAAAGCGCTGGGCCGATCGAGCACGCGCTGCCGTAGTGCGGGGCGAGGGGCCCTGATCGCGGTGCCGGACTTCGAGCCGGCGAGCACGCCTTGCGATCTCGCTGGCGCGAAGCTCCCCGGCGGGCATGTGGAAACCCAACCCGGCATAGCCTGTAGGCATCGATGCAATCCCTGCGAGTTCGACACCGGTGGCAGATCCGCAGTTGGCCGCGTGGCGCTTGGCGCGCTCTGGGCAGTGGGTGAAGTTGGAGCGCGTGCTGCGCGCTTCGGCGGACGCGCGCGACTTCATCCGGCATCTGCCGTATCAGATGTACTTCGAGGGATACGAGCGCGCGGAGCATTTGGCGCGCGAGCTGGATGCACAGGCCTCAAGCAGCGTTGAGGCGCGGAAGACAAACGCGGCTCACGAGCTCGGGGAAAGCCAGAGTTAATACCAAAGCAACATACCCGATCCGCAACCTCTCGACACCCCTGCCGAGCCCGTTTCTCTCGTTCGCTTTGCCTGTTCCGGCCGTGTTGAAGGTGGGAGAAGGAGAGCTCCGGCCACTTGCCTGCGTGCTGGTTGAGGGGAAGCTAGTAGGGAATAGAGGAAAGGGAGGTGAGTGGTACAGGAGTGCCTGGGCTGATCTTTGGGGATTTGGTTTTCAGGTATGTTGCTTAATGGGCTTTCCAGATCATCACGGTCGTTGGTGGCGCAGGTCAAAAAGCGCGTTTCCCAGCGGTGATGACGTGCTTTTCGGCGGCCCTGGATGCGCGTATCGCCGCATGCCTGTTGGCGCCGGGACAGGATTGAGCCGAATTCCGTCGACTTGCCAACGAAGTACTGAGCCAGACGCTGGATTGCATGAGGTGTCCTGACAAGAGTGGACAGCGATTTTTTATGCCGCCCGCGCCCTTTGGTTGTGGAAGTGCTGCTGTGCGAAGACCGCCGGCGCCACGTGGCGTGGAATGGCATGCGCAGACACTGCTGCAAGGCAATGGCCGCACCGTTGAGGCCGTGCGCGAGCAGCGGTCCCGATCCATGCAAGGCGCAAACCGGCTTGCGCGCCTCGAACCGGCGCATGCGCACATTGGCGGCACGCCGCGGCTTGCCTGGCCGTCGCTGCTCATAAGCTCACAGCCGGTCGAGCGCATCAACGATGCGCTTTTCTCGAATCCAGCTATCGATATTCGCGCATTGTCGCGAAGTGTTCCAGACGGCAGACTCCTGTCTCAACGCTGATAGGCAAGCCGGCTGCGCAAGCTGCGTACGGCTCGCCATACCCGTCAGACGCCATGGGCACCCTGACACGCTTCGCATCGCGCGATGGTGCGGCTCGTCAGCAATGCCGTGCGCACCCGCGGCAAGCGGGTGCATCGGTCAACCAACTCAGGAGAAATAGATGGGCCTTTTTGATATGTTCAAGAGCGACTCGGGCGAGAAGATGACGCCGCACATGGCGCTTGCCACGAGCCTGCTCTACATGATGTCCGCCGATGGCGAGATGGATCATGAGGAGATCGGCCACCTGCTGTCCGTGCTCGGTGGCCAGGAGAATAGCGACGGCTCCGTCGGCGTCGGCGCCCAGAACCAGGCCCTGCTGGACAACGCGCTCAAGTACCGCCGCAAGCATTCGATTGACGATTTCCTCAAGGAATCCACGCCGCTGCTCAGCGATGCGCAGAAGATGTGCATCCTGGTGAACCTGATCGATTCCTCTCTGTCGGACGGCCAGCCCGAGCCGGAAGAACAGGCCATCTTCGGCAAGTTCCTGCAGGCCTTCGGTGTGTCCGAGGCGCGCTTCCAGCCGTTCTTCGAGGTGATCATGCTCAAGAGCGACCGGTCGGTCTTCATCAAGCCGGACCACCCCAAGAACCAGGCGGGCTACCAGGTCAAGCTCAGCGTCCCCGCCTGATCTTCAGTTGCGCGCCAGGACAGCTACAGACCTGCCTGGCGCACGCCCGCAAGGCATGCGAGGGTGAGCAGCCTGGCAACAAGATTCGCTGGGCCGATCCTCACCCGCGAAAGACTTTGTCCCGGGCAGCGCTGGTGATGGCTGCCACGCAGGGATGCGTGATGCGGCGCTCGGCCGAGATGGCGTAGTACTCCTCCACCAACTGCTCGGTGCGGCCGATGGTGCGCACGCCGTACTGCGCCTGCGTTTCGGCTTCCAGCACCGTCGGCGTCATGAACACGCCGCGCCCCTCGCCGCCAAAGGCTTTCATGAGCGCGGCATCGTCGAACTCCGCAATTGTGCACGGGCGCAGTTGGTGCTCGGACAGCCACATATCGAGCCGGCGCCTCATGGCCGAGGCCGGCCCCTGCAGCAATACCGGCGCCCCATCCAGGCACTGCGGAAAGTCGCCCTTGAGCCGGCGCTGCAGCGACGGTGTGGCGAAAAAGCTCATGGCCGTGGTGCCCAGCGCATGGTTGAAGGCCCGCACGCTGAGTTGGCGGCCCATGGGCTCGTCGGCGATCACGAGGTCGAGCCGATGCACCGCCAGCTGCGCCAGGAGGTCCTGAAACTTGCCCTCGTGGCAGAACAGCCGCACCTGCGCCGCGGCGTCCAGCGCGGGCTCGATCAGGCGGTAGGCGATGGCCTTGGGCACAGAGTCGGCCACCCCCACCCGAAAGCTCATGACGCGGGGGCCATCGCTGGCGCGGCCGATCACGGTTTCAAGCTCCTCCGACAGCGAAAACACCTGGTCCGCGTAGCCCAACGCCACACGCCCCTCATCGGTGAGCTCGACCCCTCGGCCCTGCTTGCGAAACAGCGCGCATCCCAGCCGTTCCTCCAGCTGCTTGATCTGCGCGGACAAGGTCTGTGGGGTGGTGTGCAGCTGCTCACCGGCGCGGACGACCCCGCCGGCCTTGGCCGCAGCCCAGAAGTAGTGCAGGTGCTTGAAGTTGAGCATGGCCGGGAAATGATGCGTTTTTTGCGAAGTCATGCATCGTAATTCGCGCATTGTCTCGAAGTATGGCTGGCGGTAGATTCAACGAGCCAAATTCCAACTGGGACAAAACCATGACCATCCAGACCTTCGACCCCGGCCGCGGCGGCTATGCGCTGCCTACCTCGCAGCGCAACCGCGTGCTGCGCAACACCTACTGGCTGCTCGCGCTGTCCATGGTGCCGACGGTGGCCGGTGCCTGGCTGGGCATTGCCACTGGCCTGAGCAGCGCGATGTCGCCCATGGTGGGGCTAGTGGTGTTCCTCGCTGGCGCCTTCGGCTTCATGTTCGCCATT
>NZ_BCTC01000086.1 GCF_001571085.1 Azohydromonas lata NBRC 102462 | reverse complement strand
CTTGCGAGCTGCTGCACCTGGACCCGGCCAAGCTCGGCCGGCCCGCCACGCAACCGGCGGCGACGGCTGCGTGATGACCCTGCATGGCACTTGCGACGTGATCCCTGCCTGGCCGCAGGCAGTGCCGGCTTGCCGGGCCCGGCAAGCGCATGGTGCCGTGCCTGAGTCCCTGGCTCGCGCGCGGGCCGGCTGGCCTGGCGAGCCGGTGCAGGCACCGAGCGTCGGGCGGACGGTGCCCTGAGCCATGGTTCGGCTCACCCGGAACCAAGCCTTCGCGCTGGTGCTGCTCACGCTCTTCTGGGGCCTGAACTGGCCCGTGATGAAGGCCGCCGTGACGACGTATCCGCCGATGAGCTTTCGTGCGCTGTCGATGCTGCTGGGGCTGCCGTGCCTGGCACTGGGCCTGCGACTGCTCCAGGTGCCTTTCGCCGTGCCGCGCCGGCACTGGGGCGAGCTGGCACTGCTGGCGGTGACGAACATGGTGGTGTGGCACGTGGGGCTCATGCTGGCGCTGCCGCACCTGAGCTCCGGTCGGGCCGCCATCCTGGGCTATACCATGCCGGTGTTCTCGGCGCTGTGGGGCATGGCCCTGTGGCGCCAGCGTCTGGGCGCGCGTCAGGCACTGGGGGTCGCGGCGGCAGGTGCGGGCGTGCTGCTGCTGCTGTGGCACGAGGTGGCACGCCTGAGCGGTGCCGTGGGCGCAGCGGCGACGTTGCTGGCTTCGACGGCGGTATGGGCACTGGGCACCCAGCAGCTGCGCCGCTCGCAGCTGCCCGCACCCACGCTGGCCATCGCCTTCTGGATGACGGCGCTGACCACGCTCGTCGTGTGCGTCATCGCGGCGCTGACCGAGGCGCCGCGCTGGCGAGCGCCCCTGGCGCTGGAATGGTGGGCCATCATCTACAACGCGGTGTTGATCTTTGGCTTCTGCCATGCGGCGTGGTTCCAGCTCGCACGCGCGCTGCCGCCCGTGGCCTCCAGCGTGAGCATCTGCATGATCCCGGTGCTCGGGCTGTTGTCCGGGGCCGGTCTGCTGGGTGAGCGGCTGCACTGGCAGGACGGTGTGGCCGTGGGACTCATCGTGCTCGCCATCGGGACCGTGCTGTGGCCCCCGCGCGTGCACGTGGCGGCAAAGCCCTGCGAGGCCTGAATGGAGCGAACCGAAGCTGCAAAGCCAGGGCGCACGGCGCGCGAGAGCTTCAGCGCAGCGCTGCTGGCGCTCATCACCTGCCAAGTCGGCCTGCACGCCTGCACGCAGGGCGTGCGCATGGCCGCGCCACTGCAGGCCTTGGGTGCGGGGCAGGGAGAGTGGTCCGTCGGCGTGCTGCTGGCGCTGTTCGCCGTCTTCCCGGCCCTGTTGGCCGTGGCCGCAGGACGCATGGCCGACCGGCACGGTTACCACCGGCCCGTGCACCTGGCAGGCACGCTGTCGCTGCTCGGCGCGCTTGCGGCCGCGGTCTCCGGCCACTATCTCGTGCTGTGCCTGGCCGCCGCGATGTGCGGCGCGGGATCGGGTTTCGGCATGGTGGCGATCCAGCGCACAGGCGGGCGCCTGGCGCACGACCGCACCGAGCGCATGCGCATCTTCAGCTGGATCGCGCTGGCCCCGGCTGTCGCCGGACTGATAGGACCACTGCTGGCCGGCACGCTGATCGACGCGCTGGGCTTCCGGGCGGCCTTCGCCGCGCTGGCAGTCCTGCCCGCTGCCACGCTGGTGGTGGCGCAGGCAGTGCCGCGTGAAACAGGCCGGGTGGCCGACGCGGCCGCTGCGCGCCCGCGCCCGGCGTGGGAGTTGCTGCGCGACACGCGTTTCAGGCGGCTGCTGTTCATCAACTGGCTGGTGTCGGCAAGCTGGGACGTCTTTGGCTTCGCGCTGCCCATCGTCGGCCATGCCCACGGTCTGAGCGCCTCGGCCATCGGCGGCGTGCTGGCGGCCTACGCGATGGCCTCCATGGGCGTGCGGCTGCTGATTCCGCTGCTGGCGCACCGGCTCTCGCGGCGGTTGATGATGGTTGGCGCCCTGTCGGCCGTGGCGTTCGTGTACGCCGCGTTCCCGCTGCTGCAGGGCGCCTGGGCCATGGGCGTGGCTGCCGCGGTGCTGGGCCTGGCACTGGGCACCATTCAGCCTGCCATCCTGGCCAGCGTGCATGACATCGCGCCGCCTGAGCGCCAGGGAGAGGCCATGGCGGTGCGCTCGATGAGCGTGCACCTTTCCATGGCGCTCACGCCGCTGCTGTTCGGCGTGGCCGGCAGCGCCATCGGCGCGGCCACGCTGTTCTGGCTGATGGCAGCAGCGCTGGGTGCCGGCGGCTGGCAAGCCCGTGCCATGGGCAGCGCAGACGAATCCACCAGAGGAGAGAACCGATGAGCAACGTGAAGATCACCGCGCTGAAGAATGGCCCATTGAAGGTCGAGGGCGTGATCGAGCTGTTCAACGCCGACGTGCCCGTGCCCACCTCGGGCGCCGCAGTGTTCCTGTGTCGCTGTGGCGCGTCGAGCAAGAAGCCGTTCTGCGACGGCACGCACTCGAAAGTCGGCTTCCAGGCTGCCGCCGCGGCGGTGCCCGAGAGCAAAGAGTAAGGCAGGAGACTCCATGAAAGCAGCCATCATCACCGAGCGCGGCGCAGCGCCGCAGGTCGGAGAGTTTCGTGAGCCCACGGCGCAGGACGGTGCCGTGCTCATCGACGTGGACACTGCCGGCCTGGGCGGCTGGGACACGCTGGGCGCGTACCGCCTGGGCGTGAGCTTTCCCTGCGTGATCCGGGGCGAGGGTGTGGGCCGGCGCGTGTCGGACGGCCGGCGCGTGTACTTCGGCGAGCGCTCGGTGCAGCCCTTTGGCGCCTGGGCCGAGCGTACGCTGGTACCTGCCGAGGAGGTGTGGGAGGTGCCCGACGACGTGGACGATCGCACGGCCATTTCCATGGGCATTGCCGCCACGGGGGCCATCGTGCCGCTGGAGCAGGCGCACATCCAGAAGGGCGAGAACGTGCTGGTGCTGGGTGCCACCGGCACGCTCGGACAGATTGCGCTGCAGCTGGCACGCCACTTCGGTGCCGGGCGCGTGGTTGGCGCCGCACGCTCGCAACCGGCCCTGGTCCGGCTGCAGGAGCGCGGCATCGCGGACGCCGTGGTCCAGCTCGGCGGCGCAGACGATGTCGCCGCGCTGAAGGAGGCGTCCAATGGCGGCTTCGACGTGGTGCTCGACCTGGTGTGCGGCCAGCCGTTGCTGTCCTCGCTCAAGGCCACGCGCTGGGGCGCTCGCATCATGACCGTCGGTACCGGGGCAGGACGCCAGATCCAGCTGGACATGGCCGACTTGCTGTTCCGCACCCTGTCCACCGTGGGCACCGGCCAGCGCCCGCCGGCCGACCGGCGCGCCATCTGGGAGCGGCTGCTCGAGCTGGCGCGCAGCCCCGGCATCGCGCTGGAATACGCCGACTACACGCTGGATCAGGCGGCCCAGGCGTGGGCCGCACAGCTCAGCGGTCCGCACGCCAAGATCGTGGCAACCGTTTCCCCGCACGCGCGCCGTTTCGCATAAGGCGCGTCCGAGATGAGCACCCCGGCCGCGGTCGTGCAGCACCGCGGGATGGTCACGCTGTCGCTGATGCTCGCGACGGTCATGCAGGCGCTGGACACCACCATTGCCAACGTGGCCTTGCCGCACATGCAGGGCAGCCTGCAGAGCTCGCTGGACCAGATCAGCTGGGTGCTCACCTCCTACATCGTCGCCACGGCCATCGCCACGCCGCTCACGGGGTGGTTGTGCATGCGCTACGGACGCCGCCAGGTTTTTCTTGTCTCGGTGGTGGGGTTCACGCTGGCGTCGCTGCTTTGTGGCATGTCCGGGGCCCTGTGGCAGGTGGTCGCCGCGCGAGTGCTCCAGGGCCTTTTCGGCGCGGCGCTCGTGCCGCTGTCGCAAGCGGTGCTGCTGGACATCAACCCCAAGGAAAAGGTCAGCCAGGCCATGGCGCTGTGGGGCGCCGGTACCATGGTCGGCCCGATTCTCGGACCGCTGCTGGGGGGCTGGCTGACCGAGCAGGCCAACTGGCGCTGGGTGTTCTTCATCAATCTCCCGGTGGGCGCGCTGGCCTTTTACGGCATCGCACGCTACCTGCCCGAGAGCCGTCCCTCGCAAGAGCGGCTGGACCTCTTCGGCTTCGTGAGCTTGAGCTTTGCGGTGGCGCTGCTACAGCTCTTTCTTGACCGGGGCGAGCACCTGGACTGGTTCGATGCCACGGAGATCCGCCTGGAGGCCGCTGGCGCGGCCGTCGCCCTGGCCTGCTTCGTCGTCCATACCTGGACCACCCCCAGCGAGTCGTTTCTCAACCGCGCGCTGCTGCGGGATCGCAACTTCGTCGTCGGCAACGTGCTGATGTTCGTCGTCGGAATCCTGCTGTACGCGACGCTGGCGCTGCTACCTTCCCTGTTGCAGGGGCTCATGGGCTACCCGGTGCAATTCACCGGGCAAGTGATCGCGCCGCGTGGCTTGGCCACGATGGCGACGATGATGCTGGTGGGCCGCCTGCTGCACTACTTCGATGCACGCGCCATCATGGCGGTCGGGATCTCGCTTGTCGTGCTGTCGCTGTACCAGATGACGCGCATCACGCTGGACATGGACAGCTCGCTGTTCATCATCTCCGGTGTGCTGCAGGGCATCGGCCTGGGCCTGACCTTCGTGCCGCTGAGCGCGGTCACCTTCGCCACATTGGGACCAAACTTGGCCGTGGAGGGCACGCCGATCTTCGCCCTGTTGCGCAACATTGGAGGCAGCATCGGCATTGCCATGGTGCAGGTGTTGCTGACGCGGGGATCTGCCCAGGCGCATCATGACCTGTCCTCTCATGTGACGTTATCCAATCCGGCCGTGCACGAGCTGCCTGCGGCCCTGAGCCCGTCCACCGCCGAAGGCCTTGCGGCGCTCAATGCCGTGGTGAGCCGCGAAGCGATGATGATGTCCTACGTCGGCGACTTCCAAGTACTGCTGGTCATGGCGCTGCTGCTGTTGCCGATGCTGCTGCTGTTGCGCCGCTCGTCGACCGGCACGGCCCGCGTCGACGCGGTGCTGGACTGATACCGGCGCGCCGATGCTGCCAGGGCTTGGGCCGCCGAGCTGGCATGCTGCTCTAGCGGCGGGTTGGCGGGCCACGCGCAGCGTGTGCCGGCCCCGGGGCGCCAACACGGGTAGTCCCGAAGTTGAACTAAAACACTTTTAGTGTCTAAATTTGGACAGGCCGGAACGGATCCGGCGGCAGGGAACACACGCGCATGCAGACGGCGGAACTCAAGCCCTTGATGGACCGGCTGGCGCCGATCAAGGTGATCGGCGCGCACCTTGCGGAGGGCGCGTACGAGGTGGCGGTGCAGGACATCCACTGGCAGCAGCCGGGCTCGATCCGGGTGCTGTCCAAGGCGCACTGCCTGGTCGAGCTCAACGAGTCGGCACCCTGTCCCGAAGACGAGCGCACCCGCTACGTGGTGTGCGGCGTGGACGGGGCGGAGCGCTCCACGGGCAGGCTGAACTTCATGCCGCCTGACACCGAGGTGTCGGTCCGCTGGACGGCGGGGCGCCGTCGCTCGGTGGTGTGTGTCATGGAACCGCGACGCCTGGGATTGCTCGCGGGCATCGACTGGTGCTGGGACGCGGCCGACCCGACGCTGCTGATCGACATGCACAACGAGCGGGTGCACGCGTGCATGCGCTGGCTGGTGCAGGAGATGACGGCGCCTTCGTTCGCCAGCCCGCTGCAGACCAGTGCGCTCCTGACCATGCTGGCGATCGAGCTGCACCGGCATTGCGTGCCGGGCAGCGGCGTGCCGGCGGCGCCACGCGGTCGGCTGAGCAGCCAGCAGCTCAACCTGATCCAGGAGACGATCGAGGCCTGTGCCGAACCGTCGGGCCCGTCGCTGTCGGCGCTGGCCGATGCCTGCGGGTTGTCAGCACGCGAACTCTCGTCGGTGTTCAAGAAGACCACCGGGCACACCCTGCGCAGTTATGTGGCGACGGTGCATATTGCGCGTGCCAAGGTGCTGCTCGGCGACGAGGCACTGCTCATCAAGCAGGTGGCCTATCGCAGCGGCTTTCGCAGTGCCGCCGCCTTCAGTGACGCGTTTCGCCGTGCCACCGGGCTTACGCCGGTGCAGTACCGGCAGCGGTTGGGCCTGCCGCCGCAGCGAGACGACGGGCTTGCGCATTGATCTGCGCGCGCGGGACCCGGCCTGGCGAGGCCTGCGTCAATGACGCGGCCTACGGGCAGACCCGTGCGGCCAGCAGCTCGGACATGTCGCGCAGGGGCCGCTGACCGTCGAAGCGCTGGTGCTCCCGGTACTGCGCCAGGGTGAACTGCCACAGGCGTTCCCCGACGTCCAGCAGCTCGATGAAGCAGCCCATGCTGGCAAGCGCATCGAAGAAGGCATGGCGGCCGATGCCTTCGACCTCGCCGGTCAACACGACTTCAAGCCCGGCCGCGCGGTGCGCAGCGAAGCGGCGGTCGTACTCGCCTGGCGGCATCAGGCGAATGTCCGGAAACACGTGGTGCACCGTTTCCCCCTTCACGTCCAGGATCTCGCGCCAGATCGAGGGCGTGTCGTCCAGCGGCTCGATGAACTCGATCACCGTGGTGCCCAGGCTGCCGAGTGCCACGCGATGCGGATCGCGGCACGGCTGACCGCGGTAGAGCCGCGCCCGGTCGTGCGGCTCGATGAGGTAGAACGGGCCCGCACCGGCGTTGCGTGCCCACTCTCGGGCCGCACGCTCGACGTCGTGCACCACGTAGCAGACTTCAGTGAACGAGGGAGGATCTACAACAGACATCGCAACCTTTGTTGTCGGTCAGTGGGATGAACCCGGAGGCGGCCTCCACGCCACCCCGGGCGGCCGCACCGCGTGCCGGGCACGCGGCGCATGGCTAGCCCACCGGCTCCGCGCCGGGTTGTTCCAGGGCGGCGGCCGAACGGCTCTGCAGCAAGGGCTGCCGCCCTAGCGTCAGCAGCAGCGCCGGACCGGCCAAGCATGCGCCGATGCAGTACGCCAGCATCGGGCCATAGCTGCCAGTGCTCTTGTACGCGGCGCCGAACGCCAGTGGCGCCAGCATGCTGCCTGCGGTGATCAGGCCCAGATGGATGCCGAAGAGTCGGCCGTAGTCAAGCAATCCGAAGTAGCGGGCCACGAGATAGGCGGACAGATCGAACTCCGCGCCAGCGCCGATGCCGACAAGGCACACGGCGACCGTGAGCTGCATGGTCGTCCAGCTCGCGTCCGCGCTCCACAGCATCAGGCAGCCGATGGCCGGCATGACCAAGGCCGTGGCTGCCACGCCGGGAGCCCACAGGCGGTCGATCAGCCAGCCCGCAGCCAGCCGACCGGCGATGAGCGCGATGCCAAAGCCGCTGAACACGCTGCCGGCTTGCGCCGCTGTGAGCCCGATGTCGCGCAACAGCGGCACCGTGTTGGTCACCATGCCGACCACGGCCGTCACGACCAGCGTGAGACCGAGGTTCAGGGTCCAGAACTTGCGCGAGCGCACGTGCACCCGGAACGTTGCGGACGCCTGCCGTGGCGCCCGGGCTGCTGCCGCGGCGGTGGCCGTCGAGGCGCCGGGCGGCGTGGGAACAAAGAGCTTCCAGGCCAGCGGCAGGGTGATGAGCAGCGGCAGGGCGCCCAGCACGATGAACCCGGCACGCCAATCCCAGCGGTCGATGGCCCAGGTCAGCGCTGGCGGCAACAGCGCCGCCGACAGGCCCGAGCCGCACAGCACCAGCGCCAGCGCCAGGCCGCGCCGGACCTCGAACCACTGGCTCACCAACTGTGTCCAGGTCACGAAGGTGATACCCACGCCGGCGATCGGCACGAGGAAGAAGGCCAGGTAGAGCCATCCGATCGAGCCTTGCACCAGCGTGGTCGCCAACAGCGCCAGCGGCATGGCCAACAGCGACAGCAATGCCACCGGCCGCATGCCCCAGCGCAGGTTCAGCCAGCCGGCGAGCTGGCTGGCCACGACCACACCCCCGGAGAGGCAACTGATGGCGAACTGCAGGTTGCCGCGGTTCCAGCCAAAAGCCTTCTCCAGCGGCACCACCAACGTGCCGAAGCCATAGAGCAACGTCACGCTGGCCGTGGTTGCGGCGCCCGCCAGGGCCAGCAGCACGATGCGCCAGCCGCGCAGGAATTCATTGGGCATGCCGGCGTGGGCGGATCTTGCTACGGAGTTCATCGTATGGAGGGCGTGGTGGATCGCTGTACCGGGCGTGCTGTCAAGCGGCCAGCGACTCGCGGAAGGCCTCCATGGACATGCCGTGCAGCTTGGCCACATGGCCGGGATCGAGGTATTCGCGCCACGCGGTAATCTGGCCAGCATCGTTGAGCTCGAACACCGCCACCAGCGGCACCGGCACCCAGCGCCCGTTACGGAAGGACCAGTCGCAGCGCTCGGTGAAGACGGTATTGCCACTGGCTGCCACAGCCTTCATGTCGTGCTTCTGGTCGGTGACGCTATGGCGCATCAGCTCCAGCTCCGCCTTGATCGCGTCGCGGCCGCGCACCGGTGCGAAGGCCGGCACCGCGATCTGGTAGTAGGCGTCGTCGGCCAGCGGTGCCAGCGCCGCGTCCAGGTCCTGCGGCCAGCTTTCGCGGAAGGCATCGATGAAGCGGCGCACGATGGCCTCGGGCGTCCTGGTGTCGCTCATGGTGTTGCTCCGTCAGGGGGAGGTCCGAACGCGGCCGCGGCAGCGGCCGTGTCGAAGTACTCACGTCCGCTGGCGATCAGGCCGTCGCGGACGATGAACAGGTAGTGGTACGTGTTGCGGTAGACGAGACCCGGCCGCTCAAAGTGGCCCTGTGCCTCGACCGCGACGCGGTCCGCCTCGGCGGTGACGCCCGTGGGTGTCACCCGGCGCTCGTCGAAGGCTCGCATGGTGCGCGACACGGCGTCGAGGAAGGCCTGGCGGCTGCGTTCGCCCCAGCCTGCCACCCACCAGCTGAAGCCCGGGGCCAGCAGCGCCTGCAGGCCCGGCGTGTCACCACGCTCGATGGCGTGCAGGAACGCCGCGGCGACGCGCTTGTTGTCCTGTGTCGTCGTGTCGGTCACGGCACGGCTCAGGATTGCGGCGTGAAGAAGTAGCGGATCTGCACGTCGTCGCCATCGAAGCGGTAGAGCTCGATGCTGGGCCGCGGCGGGGTGCCGGCGCCGATGGTGGTGTTGTGGTGGTAGCACGCGGCTTCGTTGCCCGTCACCATCACCTCCTTGACGTCGATGTGCACCTTGCCGGCGAAGCGCTGCCACATGTCCTCCAGCGCCTGCCAGCCCTCCATCACCGGCAGCCCGATGTACTCGATCGTCATGCGGCCAGGCACCATGCGGCGATACAGGTCGAACATCTCCTGCTTCCTGCCTGCGTTCCAGAGCTCGACTTGCTGGTGCAGGAACGAGCGGATCTCCTGGGGGTCGCGGACTTTCATCGTCACTCCTTGGTTGTGCGCTGGATGCATGATCGCCAGGGCGCTGGCCAGGCAAGCGGGGAACGCTATCGATGAAACGCCCCATGCCATAGCCGAAGTGCACGCCACACGCCCGCCCGAACCGGGCTGCCTAGACTGGGCCGCATGAGCAGCACCCATGACCCTGTCCAGGTCCATCGACGCACCTGTCCGCTGTGCGAGGGCATGTGCGGGCTGAAGGTCGCGACGCAGGACGAGCGCGTCATCGCCATCCGGCCGGATCCGGACAACGTCTTCAGCCGGGGTCACATCTGCCCCAAGGGCACGACGCTGGGCGCGGTGCATCATGATCCCGACCGGCTGCGGCACCCTGTCGTGCGCGACGGAACCACATGGCGTGAGGTGTCCTGGGACGCCGCGTTCCAGCGCATCGACGAACTCGCGCAGGGTGTGCGCCGGCGCCACGGTCCCAAGGCCTTTGCCTTTTACGGCGGCAACATGAACAAGGGCGGCTTCGACACCAGCCGCTACATGATGCTCATGGTTCGCCAGGCCGGCTTCGCGCAGCGCTTCTCGTCGTCCAGCGTCGACCAGCTTCCCAAGAACGTGTCGACGTTCCTGATGTACGGGGACATGTGGAAGATGCCCATTCCGGACATCGATCACACGGACCTGTTCGTCATCGTGGGCGGCAACCCGGCAGCGTCCAAGGGCAGCATCTTTTCGCACCGGGACGTGATGGGCGCCATCAAGGCGCTGCGCTCGCGTGGCGGACGCGTCGTGGTCATCGACCCGGTGTGCACCGGGACGGCCCGGGCCGCCGACCAGTGGATCGGCATCCGCCCGGGCACTGACGCGGCGCTGCTGCTGGGCGTCGTCCATGTGCTGTTCCAGGAGGGACTGGTTCGCCTCGGGCACCTGGAAGGCCTCGTCAACGGCCTGGAGGAGGTCCGGGTCCTGGCCAGGGCCTGGCCTCCCGAGCGCGTCGCGTCCTTCTGTGGCGTGGAGGCAGCCACGATCCGGGCCCTGGCGCAGGAGATCGGCCAGGCGCCGCGGGCCGCCGTGTATGGCCGCATCGGGACGTGCACCCAGGAGTTCGGCACGCTGGCCTCCTGGCTGATCGACGTGGTGGCCGTGCTCACCGGCAACATGGACCAGGAGGGCGGCGTGATGTGGAGCACCTGCGTCGCTCCGCATCTGAAGCTCACGCCGCCGTATCCGACCGATGCGCCGCTGCTCGGGCCGCCCATGCGCGTGCGCGGCGTGCCGGGCGTGCTCGGTCAGTACCCGGCGTCGTGCCTCGCCGAGGAAATCGACACTCCCGGAGCCGGGCGCATTCACGGCCTGGTCACCTCAGGCTGCAATCCGGTGCTGTCCGCGCCCGGGTCGGCCCGGCTGGCAGCTGCGCTTGCGCAGCTTGAATGCATGGTCAGCGTCGACCTGTACATCAACGAGACGACGCGCCATGCCCATGTGA
This sequence comes from Azohydromonas lata NBRC 102462, assembly GCF_001571085.1. Taxonomy (GTDB): domain Bacteria; phylum Pseudomonadota; class Gammaproteobacteria; order Burkholderiales; family Burkholderiaceae_C; genus Azohydromonas; species Azohydromonas lata. Next base: position 17,745 of record NZ_BCTC01000086.1, on the reverse strand, counting down.
TCCTGCCGGCGCTCTCTCCGCTGGAGCAGCCGCATTGGGACATCTGGGCCTGGCCCTTCAGCCTGACCAGCGGCGGGCACTACTCGCCGGCGCTGTTCCCGCGGCGGGACCGGCCACCGGAATGGCAGGTGCTCGCGCGCCTGGGCTCGATCATCGGTGGCAATCCGCACGCGGACCTCGATCGGCTCGACGACGAGTACTTCGGCGCGATGTGCGACCAGCTCGGCGTGCCGCGCGCGGTGGCATTCGCAGCGCTGCCCTCGCATGGCGCGGAGCGCATCCTCGACCTGTGCATCCGCACGGGGCCGTTCGGAGACAGGTTCGGCGAGCGGCCTGAAGGCCTGAATCTTCAGGCGTTCAAGGACCAGCCCGACGGCATCGTGCTCGGACACGCACCGTCGCAGGGTGCCGCCGCCTTCACCACCCCGTCCGGCAGGCTCGAGCTGGCGCCTGCACACATGCTGGGCGACCTGCCACGCCTGGAGCAGGCGATGGTGGCGCCTGCGCCCTGCCTCGTCCTCGTCAGCCGGCGACAGTTGCGCTCGCTGAATTCGTGGATGCACAACGTGGAGGTGCTCGTGAAGGGGCGCGACCGCTGCACGCTGCAGATCCACGTCGACGATGCCCGGCGCCTGGGCATCGCCGACGCAGACTTGGTGCGGGTGCAAAGCGAGAGTGGCGCGCTCGAGGTGCCCGCCGAGCCGACCACCGATATCCGTCCCGGCGTGGTGTCGCTGCCGCACGGCTGGGGACATGGGCAGCCCGGGACGCGACAGCACACGGCCGCCGAGCATGCGGGTGTCAACATCAACCTGCTGAGCCCGGCTCGCCTGGTCGATGCCGCGTCGGGCAACGCGGTGCTCAACGGCATTCCCGTCCAGGTGGTGCGCATCGGCGATGGCTTGCGTGCCTCATCGATATCGCACGAACCCCCTGCCGGAATCGATGCTGCCTAGACTGCGCCGGGCGCCTGGGATCGCAAGCGCTTGACAGGGGAATCGGAATGGCTCGACTGCAAGGCAAGGTGGCCTGCATCACTGGCGCAGGCAGCGGCATCGGCCGCGCCAGCGCGCTGCGCTTTGCTGCCGAGGGCGCGCGCGTCCTGGTCACTGACCTGCGTGGCGACGCGGCACAGACGGTCGCGGACGAGATATGCGCCGCTGGTGGCCAGGCCCTGGCGCTGGCCGTGGATGTGGGGGTGGAAGAGCAGCTCGTCGCGATGGTCGAGCAAGCGGCGACCCGGCTGGGCCGCATCGACGTGTTGTTCAACAACGCGGTGAACACCGCGGGCGCCGGCAAGGCGGACAAGGATTTCCTGTCGTTCAGCAGCGAGCGCTTCTTCGATGTGGTGCGGGTCAACGTGCTGGGTGGCGTGCTGGCCAGCAAGCTGGCCATCCCGCACATGCTCAGACAAGGCGGGGGCTCGATCCTGTTCACCTCGTCCACGAGTTCTCTGGGTGGCGACGTGGCTCAGTTCAGCTATGGCGGCTCCAAGGCCATGGTCAACTGGTACGTGCAGACGATCGCGGCGACCTTCGGCAAGCAGGGCATTCGCTGCAACGCGATCCTGCCCGGCGTGATCCAGACACCGGCCATGCAGGCTTGGGCGAATGGCGCCATGCAGGAAGCCTTCCTGGAACTGCACAACGTGCCGCGCCTGGGGCGCAGCGACGACATCGCCGCGTTGGCGACCTTCCTGGCCTCTGACGAGGCCGCCTACATCAACGGTGCGCTCATGCGTGCGGACGGTGGCATGAGCTGCACCGTGCCGCACGTGCAGGTGGTGCGCCACCTTCTGCGCTGATCGAGACAGACGGAGACCGAGCATGGGACACAAGCAGGAGCAGACGGTGCGCGAGTTCCTCGACGCCTGGGGCGACGAGACCCGGCGGCCCGACGTGGAAAAGATCGTTTCCATGTTCGCGCCCGATGGGTACTGGGAACTGTACGTGCCTCATGGCCCGGTCATCCGCGGTCGCGAGTCGTTGCGCAGGGAGATCCAGCGGCAGCTTGGCTACACCGAGTGGGCACGCTGTGGCATCGAGCGCATGTGGTCCGATGAGCGCTCCGTCGTCACCGAGCGGCTGGACCACTTCGGCCGCAACGGCCACACAGTCCGGCACGCGCTGATGGCAGTGTTCGAGCTCGACGACCAGACCCTGATCACGGCCTGGCGAGAGTACTTCGACCTGCACGACCTCTCGCGGCAGACCGGCACCGATCCGGCCCGGCTCTCCGGACTCGAGCAGCCGGTGGAGGCCTGAGCGATGGCCTGCACCGATACCACGACGGATTACGGCGCCGACGGCCAGGCCCGGCTGCGCGCCTTCGTCGAGCACGCCACGGGGGGCAAGGTCGTGCGCATGGAGCGCCAGGTGCGCTGGCGTCCCGCATGGTTTGTCGATGTCGAGCGCGGTGGCGAGCTGATGAAGCTGCACCTGCGCGGAGACCGCGGCGGCGACGTCGCAATCTTTCCGGAGCTCAAGCGCGAGGCTGACGTCATCAGCGTGCTGGGCGAACATGGCATCGCCGTGCCCCGCATCCATGGCTACTGCAGCGAGCCGCCGTGCATCCTGATGGACGCGCTGCCCGGCACGCGCCGGATCGCTGACGCAGCCAGCGATGCCGAGCGACGGACCGTCGCGCGCCAGTACATCGCCGAGGTCGCGGCCATGCACCGCGTGCCGGTGGAATCCTTCGTGGCCCGGGGGCTGCACCTGCCGCAGGGCGCGCGCGAGATTGCGCTCGTCGGCCTGGGCGCCTACATGCCGCACTATCTGCGCACCAAGAGCCGCCCCGAGCCGATGCTCGAGTTCGTGATCGGTTGGCTGAAGCGCAACGTGCCCACGCACCGCACCCGGGCCAGCTTCATACAGTTCGACTCGGGCCAGTTCCTGTTCCAGGATGGCCACATGACCGGGCTGTACGACTTCGAGTTCAGCATGATTGGCGACCCCATGGTCGACCTCGCGACGATGCGCATGCGCGACAACTACGAGCCGTTGGGCGAGTCGTTCCCGGTGCTGCTCCAGCTCTACGAGGAGTTCAGCGGCGAGCCCGTTGACCACGAGGTGATCGACTTCCACACGCTGCAGTTCGCCACGCTGGGCACCATGCAGTTCACCGGCACGGTCGGTGCCGGGCGGCCAGGTGACGAACACGCGGTGTACCTGGAGTTCGACCTCGCCCTGCGTCAGGTCATCCTGCAGGCGATGAGCGGCCTCACGGGCATCGGGCTGCCGCTGGAGCCGCCCCTGTCCGAGCACACGGGCAACCATGCTGCGCTGTTGGCCAAGCTCGCTGACACGGTGTCGCGCATCGAGACGCCGGACAAGCTGCAGCAGTCGCGCCAGGAGGCCGCGGACAAGCTCATCGAATGGCTCCAGCGTGCCGACGCCATGGGCACGGAGCTTGACGCGCGCAACCTCCATGACATCAGCACGCTGCTGGGCCGACGCTTCGACAACTGCTGCGCGGCGGAAGCTGCACTTGAGCGCCATGTGCAAGAGGCCGGGCCCGAGCACGACGAAGCGCTGCTGCGGCTGTTCGCCACGATGGAGGCCCGCCGCATGCATGCCTTCGGCCCGACCCGCATCGGCCGCTCGGCCACGCAGGTACACCTGCCTCCCACCCGCTGAACCCTTGTCCACCACGACGGAGCACTCACCCGTGACCCAGACCACTTCATCCGACCGCGATTTCCTCGACCGCTACGGCCCCTGGGCCCTGGTGGCCGGCGCCTCCGAAGGCACCGGTGCGGAGTTCTCGCTGCAGGCCGCGGCCAAGGGCCTCAACGTGATCCTGGTCGCCCGCCGTCCGGACAAGCTCGGGGAACTGGCCTCGCGCATCCGGCAGACGTACGCCGTGCAGGTGCGCACCCTGGCGCTGGACCTGTCGACGCCCAGCGCCGCGGCCGCGCTGCAGCACGCCGCAGACGGCCTGGATCTTGGCCTGGTGGTGTTCAACGCCGGCGGCGACAGCGTCGGCGGCCGCTTCCTTGAGAGTTCGTACGAGGCCTGGCGCACGCTGCTGCAGCGCAACATCGACATGCTCACCGAGGCTTGCCACCGCTTTGCGACGGCCCTTGTCGCGCGTGGGCGCGGCGGCATCGTCCTGGTGGGCTCCGAGGCGGCGTTGGGCGGCACGGGGCGACTGGCCATCTACACGGCCACCAAGGGCTATGCGCTGAATTTTGGCGAAAGCCTGTGGAAGGAGCTCAAGCCGCATGGCGTGGATGTGCTCAACGTGCTGCTGGGGGCGACCGACACGCCCAAGCTGCGCACCGTGTTTGCCAAGCACGGGCTGTCGCCCGACGCCGTGCAGTTGACGCCCTCGCAGGAGGTGGCACGTGTCGGACTGGCGCGCCTGGGTCAAGGGCCCACCGTCGTGCTCAGCGCACCCGAGGGCTCGACGGACTCGCTGGTCTCAGCACGCGTGCGCCGCGAACGCGTGGAAGCGCAGAGCCGCTTCCTCGACAACTTCTACGGTCCCGCCGCGTGAACTGCTGAGGGCGCGTGCGGCTTGTCGCGCTGCAGCGCCCGGCGCCGAGCCGGACGATCGGCCAGGGCGAGGTAGGCATCGATCGACGGGCTGGCGCCTAGCAGCGCGCGTGCCTGTTCGAACAGGCTCATCATCAGGATGTCCGCCGCCGTGAAGCGCTCGCCCAGCAGGTAGGGGCCGGACTCCGCAAGCGTTGCCTCGATGTGCTGCATCATCGCCGCGTCCAGCCGGGCCATCGCGGCATCCCGGGACAAGGCCTGAGTGCCCTTCATGTACACCAGCGGTTCGGTGAGCCCCACCTGGTAGAACAGCCAGGTGAGATATCGCCCACGCAGCGCGTCGCCCGCAGGCACGCCGACCTGCGCATTTGGGAACAGGTCCGTGAGGTACAACGCGATCGCCCCGGTCTCTGTGACGATCCGGCCGTCGTGATCGAGTGCCGGTGTGAAGCCGTGCGGATGGGGATTGCGTGCATCGGCCCGGCCGCCCGTGCTGTACGGATCGGCAACGTTCACGAGTTCATACATCGCACCGAGTTCTTCGAGCAACCATGCGATGCGCGACGATACGGAACCGGGGGCGTGGTACAGGGTCAGCATGGCTGGCCTCCTTGGTGCGCCTGACGGCGCGGACAGTGGAACGGATCGGCACGGCCGGCATGCGCATGCGTGCGTGCCAAGGCTGCACTTGATGGTGGCGCCAAAGATGGGAAATAGTTGAAAACTCAACTTTATGGCGACCTGCTCTATTCCCTCTACTGATCGTTTTCCCGGATCTGCCGGGAGATTGCTGCCGAGCGTTGACGCAGCGCAAGACGCCGGCTGGAAGCGGCGTCGCAGGCGCTTGTGTGGCGGGCCTCAAAGGATCAGAATTTGAAAATGTGTTCAATATAAGGGCGCGACCGGTGACCGGCAAGGTCCGGGCCGCCCCTGACTGAAAGGAGACGATCGTGACCGCAGCAACCAAGGACCAGTCGCTGGAGCGCGCTTTTTCCGGCGTGGCCGACAACTACCGGGGAGCCGACGTCGATCTGAATGCCCTTTACCGTGAAATGCGACGCGACTCGCCGGTACTGGAAGAAAACTTCATGGGGCGTCTGGGTGTGCCCAACATCGCGGGCCTCGACCCCGACCGCCCCACGTTCACGCTTTTCAAGTACGCCGACGTGATGGCCGTGCTGCGCGACGCAGCCAACTTCACCAGCGGCTTCATTGCCGAGGGGCTGGGCTCGTTCTTCGACGGGCTCATCCTCACCGGCATGGACGGCGAGGCGCACCGTCGCGCCCGCGCCCTGCTGCAGCCCATTTTCATGCCCGAGGTGGTCAACCGCTGGAAGCCCAAGATGGACCACATCGTGCGCGAGGAGTACCTGCAGCCCCTGGCGCGCCAGGGGCGCGCGGACCTGATGGACTTCGGCCTGCATTTCCCGATCCGGCTGATCTACGCGCTCATCGGCTTTCCCGACGACAAGCCCGAGCAGGTCAAGCAGTACGCCGCCTGGGCGCTGGCCATCCTGGCCGGCCCGCAAGTGGACGCCGAACGCGCGCGCGTTGCCCGCAAGGCGGCGATGGAGGCAGCGCAGGCGCTGTACGACGCCGTGAAGGTCCAGGTGGCACAGGTACGCGCCAACGGTGCCACCGGCGAGGACCTCATCAGCCGACTCATCCGTGCGGAGTACGAGGGCCGTTCGCTCGACGACCACGAGGTCACCACGTTCGTGCGCTCCCTGCTGCCTGCGGCCGGCGAAACCACCACCCGCACTTTTGGCTCGTTGATGGTGCTGCTGCTGGAGCGCCCCGAACTGCTGGAGCGCGTGAGGCACGACCGCAGCCTGGTGCCCAAGGCCATCGACGAAGCCGTGCGCTTCGAGCCCGTGGCCACCTTCAAGGTGCGTCAGGCCGCGAAGGACCTGGAGATCCGGGGCGTGAAGATCCCCAAGGGGGCCATGGTGCAGTGCATCGTGGCCTCGGCCAACCGCGACGAGGAAGCGTTCGAGAACAGCGAGACCTTCGACATCGATCGCAAGCCCAAGCCGTCCTTCGGATTTGGGTTCGGGCCGCACATGTGCATTGGCCAGTTCATCGCCAAGACCGAACTGCAGGTAGCCCTCAACGCGGTGCTGGATCTGCTGCCCGGCGTTCGCCTGGATCCGGCGCAGCCGGCCCCGCAGATCACCGGTGCACAGTTGCGCGGGCCGCACGCCGTGCCCGTCGTCTGGGGCTGAGGCCATCCTCGGCATGGGGACCATGATCGAGAAGGACGTGGTTGTCGTGGGGTCCGGCGGTGCCGGTCTCACGGCTGCCACCGTTGCCGCCCGGCACGGGCTGGACGTGTTGCTGGCAGAAAAGACAGCGTGGTTTGGCGGCACGACGGCGCTGTCGGGCGGAGGCGTCTGGGTGCCGGGCAGCACGCTCGCAACGCAGGCCGGCCTGGGCGAGGTTGCCGGTGCAGCCGCGCGCTATGTTCACGAGGTGGTGGGCCCGACCCTGCGTGCCGACCTGCTTGACGCATTCCTCGACGCCGCGCCGCGCATGGTGGACTTCCTGCATGCGCACACCGCCGTGCGCTTTGCGGTGCAGCGTGGGTTCGCCGACTGGCATCCGGCTGCCAGCGGGTTCTCGCGCGAAGGCCGCCTGCTGGTCCCGCTGGAGTACGACGCGCGCGAGCTGGGTCCATATTTTGCACAGCTGCGCCCGCCACTGACGGAGTTCAATGCCCCCGGGGGCATGATGATTGGACTGGCCGACATGGGGCATGCAGCCAACGCGACGCGCTCCTTCGCGGCGTTCAGGCACATGGCGCGGCTGGCCTTGCGCTTCGGGCTGGATCGGCTCGCGCGGCATCCGCGCGGCACGCGTCTGACCATGGGCAATGCGCTGGCGGCCCGGTTGCTGCGTTCGGCGCTGGACGCGGGCGTGACGCTGTGGCGCCAGGCGCCCATGCAGCGGCTGCTTGTCGAGCAGGGCAGGGTCACCGGTGTGGTGCTGCAGCGCGGTGGGGAGCAGCTGGAGGTGCGGGCCCGGCGCGGTGTGGTGCTGGCCACGGGTGGATTCTCGGCCAATGGCGAGATGCGACGCCAGTTCATCCCCTATGCCGAGCACCACGTCTCGCTCGTACCCGAGGGAAACACCGGCGACGGCCTGGCGGCGGCGCGTGCGGCTGGTGGACGCTTCGACGGTGAGAACCTCAGCAATGCCGGCTGGGTGGTGGTGTCGGTGCTGCGGCGAGCGGACGGCTCGGTGCGCAAGTTCCCTCACCTGTTCCTTGACCGTGGCAAGCCCGGCTGCATTGCAGTCAACGCCCAGGGCAAGCGCTTTGGCAACGAGTCCGCCACCAACCTCGTCGAGCCCATGCACCGCAGCGGCTCGGTACCTGCGTACCTCGTGTGCGACGACGCCTTCATCCACCGCTATGGCCTGGGACTTGTGCGCCCCGGTGGTTGGGGCCTGCGACGCATGATTGCTGAAGGCTACATTGTCACGGCACCGACGCTGCAGGCGCTGGCCGCGGCCATCGGTGTACCGCCCCACGCACTGGAAGCGACCGTCGATCGCTTCAACGGACAGGCCGAGCGTGGTGTCGACGAGGACTTCGAACGAGGCAACGCGCGCGCCGACCATGTAATGGGCGATCCGTCCCACGGTCCCAACCCCTGCCTGGGCCCGGTGCGCAAGGCGCCTTTCTACGCGCTGAAGGTATTCCCTGGCGACTCGACCACGACCGTGGGCTTGCGCGTGGACGCCCGGGCTCGCGTGCTCGACATGCAGGACGCGCCTGTGCCGGGGCTGTACGCCATCGGGCTGGACATGAATTCATTGTGGCGAGGGCGTGCGCCGGGAAACGGCGCGAACAACACGCTGTCGTTGACCTTTGGCTTCATTGCGGGACACGCGCTGGCTGGTGCTGCCTGACTGCTGTTGGCCGTAACCTGCGCGACAGTGCGCAGTTGCGTTCCTGACGCGAGATGTCTTGTTGAGGGCCGCGGGCCTGACGCCAGGAATTCCCAAGCTGCCAGTGGAGCCTTCTCCGGCACGGTGGTGCCGTTGCCCAACGCGCTGCTCGCCACGGACAGTGCAAGAAGCGGTTGAAGCCGTTTCAGGGCAGGTGCGTCGGTGCAGTACGCGCCGTGTCATTCCCATGCCCGCACCGCGCGGAAAACCGATGGCGGCATGCATACGGTGCGTCCCGGACGTACGCCGGATCAAGCCCTGGGCGCGCGTAAAGCCCGCAACCGGCATGCACCTGGCACAGGCCGGTACGGGCCTGTGCCAGGTACTGTCCCGTCAGGCCTGGCCCAGGAATGATGTTCCCACGTCGGCACCGGCCCCATGGCTGCCGGTCACGGGAGATTCCGCAGCCGCCTGGGCCATCGGGTTGCGTTCGACGGCGTAGCGATGCCGCACAGCGTTGTTGTGGAGGCTGGCTGCCCTGGGACGATCGCTTACCTCGATTGAAGCGTACTCGGCATCATCGCCGGCATGGAGCTTGAATGTCGCCACCATCTGCGACAGCCGCTGTGCCTGTGCCTGCAGCGAAGCTGCCGCTGCCGCGCTTTGCTCCACCATCGCGGCGTTCTGCTGGGTCATCTGCTCAAGATCCGTCATTGCGGCGTGTACCTCGCCGATGCCCGAACTCTGGGCCCCAGCGGCATCGGTGATCTGGGAAATCATGTGGCTGACCTGCTGCACCGAGCCGACCAGCGTCGTCATCGTCTGTCCCGCCTTCTGTACCAGTTGGCTGCTCGAGTTCACCTGGTCCACGGAGCTGCCGATCAGCTGCTTGATGTCCTTGGCGGCCAGCGCGCTGCGCTGAGCCAGGTTGCGCACCTCGGCAGCCACCACGGCAAAGCCACGCCCTTGCTCGCCCGCGCGCGCGGCCTCCACCGCGGCGTTGAGCGCGAGGATGTTGGTCTGGAACGCAATACCGTCGATCACGCCGATGATCTCGCTGATGCGGCGCGACTGGAGCGCAATCTGCTCCATGCTCGCAACGACGTCAGCAACCACCCGGCCACCGTGCTGGGCAGTGGCCGCGGCGCTGCCAGCGACGTCGTTGGCCGTGTGGGCCGAAGTTGCTGTCTGCTGCACGGCACCGGCGAGCTGGCTCATCGAGCCTGCGGTGCGCTGAAGATTGGCAGCGGCGTTCTCGGTGCGCGCGGAAAGGTCCTGGCTGCTGCTGGCCACCTCGGTAGATGCAACCTCGATCGTATGGGCGGTATCGCGAACCGCGCCCACTACCTCCCGCAGGCTGGCCTGCATCCGACCCAGCGCCGCCAGCAACGCACCGGTCTCGTCGCGCAGGGACGTTTCAATGGGCTGCGACAGGTTACCTTGGGCCACTTCCTCGGCAACCGCGACGGCACGGCGCAGCGGGACACTGACGCTGCGCGCAATCAGCCAAGCCGCCAGCACGCTGATGGCCAGCCCCGCGCCCGCGGCAAGCAACTGGATCCGGCGCGACAACGCCACGGCGGCTTCGGTCCGAGCTTGCGCCTCTTCGCCGGCCTGTCGCACCGCGGCAACCACGCCATCCACCGACTTGGCCCAGAAATCGACCTCGTTCTTCACGCTGAACGCCATCGTGGCCACCTGGGCCTCGTCGAGCGGCACGTCGGCGTCACCTGCGCGCGCGCCATCGGAGATGCGGGCACTCAGCGCCTGCCTCATCAGCCCCATCGCACCCTCTGATTCGGTCAGCGGCTTGAGCGCCTCGAGCATGCCCGCAATGTCGTTGCCCTCATGGGTCAGTTCCATCAAGCGACCTTTGGCCGCCGCATAGGCAGCGATCTGCTTCTCGATACGGCCGGCGTGGAAACTGATCTCTTCGGACTGCGTCGAGAGCATGACAAGCAGGCCGCTCATGTAGCTCTCGTTGATCTGCGCGCGCATTTGCTCGGCTGCGGCAATGAGCTCGGTGCTCGAACGCATGGTGGCACCCATGTCCTGTTGCAGCCGACCGGTCTGGAACACGGAGAATCCCGTCGTCCCGGCAAAAAGTGCCAGGACCGTCCCGAACGCCAGGGCCAGGCGCCGTCCAATCGTCATGTTGCCAAGCAGGTTCTGCAGGGACGATCGGTGGCCAGGAGAGCGCACGAAGGAGGAGGAGTAGGGCATCAAGGCGACCTCGGCACGCCGCGACTAGCGGCACGGTTTGTGGAACTTCTGAATCGACCCTTTGTTCACCGACATGAGGCACGAACTCCGCAACATTGGTTGCGAATGCTGCCGATCGTTGGATTCGCCAGTGCACAAGGTCTTGTGTGATTCGCACTTGCTGATTCAGTCGATCAGGCAACTACCTGATTCTTGCCCATATGCATTGTCCGAACGCATGGAACTCAGGATGGCGCGGCTCATGCGTGCCCTGCAGGAAGCGCCGTTGCTGCAGCACGGCATCCCAGGCGCACAGCGCGTGGCATGCACCACTGGCGCCGGGATGGCATTCGCGCGTGAGCAGTGCGTGCTTCTCGTCAAGCCCCCATGCAAGGAGCACTGCCTAGTTGCGTGCTGCCTGTACGAAACCGCACGAGGACGTCTTGCGCAAGACCTCGGCATCAGTGCAACGCGCAACAGCGCTGCTTGGCTTGCGGTTCAGGCCAGGAGCACGCCTGTACAGCGCGCCACCGCTGGAGGCCGTGCAATGGCGGCTGACTTCAGGTCGCGGACGCGATCCGTGCAATGCCGCTGCGCTGGCGGCATGGTGGATAGCGAGCCGGCGTGTCAGGCCGGCGTGGTGTGCTTGCGCACCGGTATACGTGGCCGAGCCGCAACCGCGGACTGCTCGAGCCGCTGTGGTGCTGGCGTTGCAGCACCGCCATGCGCGGTGCGGAAGATGCGAACCGACTCCACCACGACTTCGGCCCGGTGGTGCAGCGAGCGGGCTGCCGTGGAGAGCTGCTCCACCATCGCGGCGTTGTGCTGCGTGACGCTGTCGAGCTGGCTTACGGCCTGGTTGACCTGCTCCACGCCCAGGGCCTGCTCCTGCGCGGCGCGGCTCATGTCGGCGATCAGGCCGAACACCCGCTCCACCGCCTGCGCGCTGCAGCGCACGGTGCGGCCCGTGGCCTCGGCCAGCGCGTTGCCGGCCTCCACGCGGGAGGTGGCGTCGCCGATGAGGTTCTTGATCTCGCGCGCTGCGTCGGTGGTCTTGCCCGCCAGGGCGCGCACCTCGCCGGCCACGACCGCGAAGCCGCGCCCGGCCTCGCCGGCGCGCGCGGCTTCCACCGCGGCGTTCAGGGCCAGGATGTTGGTCTGGAACGAGATGCTGTCGATGACCTGGATGATCTCGCCGATGCGCTGCGAGGCCTCGCGGATCTCGCCCATGCGCTGCACCATCTCCTGCATCGACTGCCCGCCCTGGCGCGCCGCCTCGGCGGCCTCCTGCGCCAGGCCGCGCGCGGTCTCGGCATGCTCGGCGCCGTGGCGCAGAGTGACGGCGATCTTCTCCACCGACGAGGCGGTGTGCTGCAGGCTGCCGGCCTGCAGCTCGGTGCGAGCACCGAGGTCGGCATTGCCCGCGGCGATCTGCTGGGAGGCCGTGCGGATGCCGTCCACCTCGCTGCGCACGTCGCCGACAATGGCCTGCAGGCTCACGTCGAGCTGTGTCAGGGCGCGCATGAACTGCCCGGTCTCGTCGTCGCCGCCAGCCGCCTTCGCCAGCCCGAGTTGGCCGGCGGCCAGGCGGTTGGCCGTGGCAATGGCCGATTGCAGCGGCGCCACGGCCATGCGTCGCAGCAGCAGTGCTGTCACGGCGGCCAGGGCAAGTGTTGCACCCAGGGTCAGGCCCGCGTTCAACCCGGTTGCGGCCAGGACGCTACAAGCCAGCGAGCTGGCGATGCTCAACCCCGCAATGCGGGCTCCCAGGCCCCAGCGCAGCGCCGAATGCAGCCGGCCCAGCACAGTGCGGACATGCAACTCGCCGTGTTGCAGCACATAGCGCCCGGGCTGCTCGCGCATGTGTGCGTACAGCGCTTGGGCCTCGGCCACCTGCTCGCGCGAAGGCCTGCTTCGCACCGACAGGTAGCCTGCCACGCAGCCGTCCTCGATCACGGGCGTCACGTTGGCCAGTACCCAGTAGTGGTCCCCGTTCTTGCGGCGGTTCTTCACCACCCCGGACCAGGGCCGCCCATCCCGGATGGTGGCCCAGAGATCGCGAAACGCCTCGGACGGCATGTCCGGATGGCGGATCAAGTTGTGCGGCTGGCCCAGCAGCTCCTCGCGCGTGTAGCCGCTGGCGCGTATAAAGGCCGGATTGCCGTAGGTAATGCGGCTCTTGAGGTCAGTGGTCGACACCAGCGTCGTGCCCTCTTTCAGCACGTACTCGCGGCCGGTCACGGGGCCGGTATGGCGCATGGTCGTTTTCGTCGGGAGTCGGAGCTACCAGACACAGGCGTGTTCTGGCCGCGGCACAGGCCGCCGCGGTGAAGTGGCCTTGCGGAGCGTACGTCGGCGGGCCGTTGGCGCGACCCGCCTGGCTCACAGGGAGCGGCTGATGATTTCCTTCATGATCTCGGAAGTGCCGCCGTAAATGCGCGCCACGCGGGCATCGACCCAGGCACGGCCGACCTTGTACTCGCTCATGAAGCCGTAGCCGCCGTGCAGTTGCAGCAGCTCGTCGAGCACCTTGCCCTGCATTTCCGAGCCCACGAGCTTGCACATTGCACCCACCTCGGGAGTGAGCTCGCCGCGCATGGCCTTGGCCAGGCAGTCATCGACGAACACGCGCAGCATCGTGGCCTGGGCCTTGCACTCGGCGAGCTTGAACTTGGTGTTCTGGAAGTCGAACACGGTCTTGCCAAAGACGCGGCGGTCGCGCGTGTAGTCGATGGTTTCCTGCAGCAGCGCCTCGATCGAGGCCGCTGCACGCAGCCCGATGATGGTGCGCTCCCAGGCCAGCTGGTGCGTGAGGTAGCCGAAACCCTTGTTTTCCTCTCCGAGCCGGTTGGCCACGGGCACGCGTACGTTGTCGAAGAACAGCTCCGACGTGTCCTGGCCCTTGAGACCGATCTTCTCCAGCAGTCGGCCCTTGGAGAAGCCAGGGCGGTCTGCCTCCACGCACACCAGCGTGAGGTCCTTGGCAGCGGGATCGAGCTTGGTGGCCGTGACCATCAGGTCGGCGTTGCCACCGTTGGTGATGAAGGTCTTCTGGCCATTGACGATGTAGTCGTCGCCGTCGCGGCGTGCGGTGGTGCGCATGCTGCGCAAGTCGCTGCCGATGCCGGGCTCGCTCATCGCGATGACGCCCACCGTCTCGCCGCTGACCATCCCGGGCAGCCAGCGCTGTTTCTGCTCCTCGGTGCCGTAGGCCACGATGTACGGCGCGACGATCTCGGAGTGGGTCGTGAAGCCCACGGCCGTGGCGTTCACGCGCGCGAGCTCCTCGATCATCACGGCCGAGTGCCCGAAGTCGCCGCCGGCGCCACCGTACTCCTCGGGCACCGTCACGCACAGCAAGCCGGCGTCACCGGCCTTGCGCCACAGCGACTTGGGCACGATGCCGGCCTTTTCCCATTCGTGCAGGTTCGGGACAATCTCGCGCTCGATGAAGCGCCGGGCCTGCTCGCGGAACTGTTCGTGGTCTTCGCGGAATACGGGTCGCATGGTGAGTCTGTCTGGCTGTGTGTCGGGGGTAGGGCGCTCAGCGGCCCGTGAACTGCGCAGGGCGCCGCTGCAGCATGGCGTTGACCGCTTCGAGGTGATCCTCGGTGTGGTGCGCCAGTGCCTGGTAGGCTGCCGAGAGCTCCAGCAGCGAGTCCAGGCGCATGTGCTGGCCCTCGCGCAGCAGCCGCTTGGTCAGGCGCAGCGCGTGAGCCGGGTTGGCCGCAATGCGTTGCGCCAGCGCCTGTGCGTGCTCCGCCAATGCCTCGCACGGCACCACTTCGGCCACCAGGCCCCACTCCAGCGCCCGGGCGGCATTGATCGTGTCGCCGGTGAAGGCCATGAGGCTCGCCCTGGGCATGCCCACGATCCGGGGCAGCAGCCATGCCCCGCCATCGCCCGGCACGATGCCGACCTTCACGAAGCTCTCGGCGAACAGTGCGCTGTCGGCCGCGATGCGGATGTCGCACATGCACGCCAGGTCCAGCCCGGCGCCGATGGCTGGCCCGTTGACGGCAGCGATCACCGGCACGTCCAGCTCGTACAAGGCCAGCGGGATGCGCTGGATCGTGTTGCGATAGCTTTCGCGCACCTCGAAGGGGCTGCCGGCGAAGATGCCGCCGCGGTCGCGCATGTCCTTGACGTTGCCGCCGGCGCAAAAGGCGCTGCCTTCGCCGGTCAGCACCATCACCTTGACGGCAGGGTCACGTCGGATGCTGCGGCACAGCTCCTCGAGCTCATGCATCTGGGCGGGCTCGGTGAGGGCATTGCGCGTTTCGGGGCTGTTGAGCCGGGCGGTCAGCACCGCACCCTGGCGCTCGACGGCCAGGAACGGGGTCGTGGTCATGCGATCTCTCCGAGGGCCAGATCCAGGCGGTTGGCGGTGATGGCCGGCCACAGCGACGTACTGCCGCCAGCGCATACCGCGCGGCCCAGGCGCTGTGCCCAGTGGCTGAGGTTGCCGAACTCGCTGCGCCAGGCCCACAGCCGACGGGTGGCCTGCTGCAGCGCGTGCTCATGGGTGAAGCCGATGGCACCGTGCACGGCGTGCGCCATGCCGGCCGCGACACCGGTGCCTTCGGCAGCACAGACCTTGGCCGCGGCGATGGCCCAGGCGTTGAGCTCGGTTGAGTTGCCGGCTTCGGCAAAGGCCGCCTCGGCAGCCACGGCCACGCAGCCGGTGTGCTGTGCCATCACCGCGAGCTGGTGCTGGATGGCCTGGAACGAGGCCAGAGGCTTGCCGAATTGCACGCGCTCGCCGGCGTAGGTGGTGCTCATCTGGAGAATGGCTTCCAGTGCGCCCGCGGCCTGGGCGCTGCGCAGCATGGCGCCGCCCAGCCACAGGGCCTCGCCGCTGAGGCCTTGCGGCAGCCCGGCACTGGCCACCGGTGCGACGGCGTCGAAGTGCAGTTCATCGCGAGGCTCACCGGCAACGTTGGCACGTTCGGTGCACGTGGCACGGCTGCGCGGGAGCACGACCAGCACGGGATCGGCGTCGCCGACAATGGCCACGGCATGGTGGACGTTGCGTCCCCACGGCACGTCATGCAGCGTTCCGCTCACGCGCGAGCCTTCGAGCTTCAGCGTCGAGCGCGCGGCGATACCCAGAGGCTCGTTGCGTGCCTCCAGGCCGCAGTGTCCGAGCAGCGCGTTGGCCAGCAACGTCTCGGGCAGCGGCAGGGGCAGGGTGTGACGCCCGCAGGCGCGCACGACGGGATACAGGTCCTCCCACGATGCGCCCGCGCCACCGAGCGCCTCCGGCGCCGCGGCCACTGCAAAGCCGGACTCCTCCAGCAGCGACCACAGGGCCTGCGGCCACTGGCCGGCCTCGCACGAGTTGACCAGTACCGGCGTGACATGGTCGGCCAGCAGCCGTTCCATGGTGGATTCGAAGAGTTCGCGCATGGTGCTACCTCAGTCCCAGGCCGCGGGCGATGATGCCGCGCAGGATCTCGCGGGTGCCCCCGCGCAGCGAAAACGATGGCGCCATCTGCATCAACGCCGCCAGCACCTGGGCATGGTCGCTGCCGCCGCCGACGACCGGCGGCTCGTCGAGGACGGCCTGGGCCAGTTCCGGAATCTCCTGCTCGAAGGCTGTGCCCAGGTCCTTGACGCAGGAGGCCGCCAATGCCGGGTTGGCGCCTGCGGCGAGTTCGGCCGTGACGGACAGTGACATCTGGCGCAGCCCTACCAGCCGCGCCACCAGGCGACCGATTTCCTTGGCCTGCAGGGCGTCGGGACGGCGGCCGCAGGCGTCGATGAGCGTGTGCAGCAGCGCGATGCTGCTGAGGAAGCGCTCCGGCCCGCTGCGCTCGAAGGCGAGCTCGGCCGTGACCTGCTCCCAGCCCTGGCCCTCGGCCCCCACCAGGGTGTCCTGGTCCAGGTGCACGTTGTCGAAGAACACCTCGTTGAAGTGCTCGCCGCCGGCCAGGTCGCGAATGGGCCGCACAGTGACGCCGGGCGCCTGCAAGTCGATGATGAACTGCGACATGCCTTCGTGGCGGGCAGCGGTCTTGTCGCCCGTGCGCACGAGCGCAATCATGTACTGCGAGTAGTGGGCGTTGGTGGTCCAGATCTTCTGGCCGTTGAGCACCCACCCACCCTTGGCATCGGTCGAACGCACGGCACGGGTGCGAATCGATGCCAGGTCGGAGCCCGAGTTGGGCTCGCTCATGCCGATGCAGAAGTACGTCTCGCCGCGGCAGATGCCGGGCAGGTACTTCTCGCGCTGGGCCTCGCTGCCGTAGCGAAGGATCAGCGGGCCGCTTTGGCGGTCGGCGATCCAGTGCGCCGACACGGGCGCGCCGGCGGCAAGCAGCTCCTCGATCACCACGTAGCGGGCCCAGGGGCCGGCCTCATGGCCGCCGTAGCGGCGGGGCAGCGCCATGCCGAGCCAGCCGCGCCGGCCGAGCTCGCGGCTGAAGGCCGGGTCGGCGCCCATCCAGGAGTCGGCGCGGCGCAAGGGCGGACGCTCTTTGAGCGCCTCGGCCAGGAACGAACGGACCTGCTCGCGCAGCGCCTGGGCCTCGGCAGGAATGTGGTGATGTCGGAATGCGATGGCTGTCATGTTCTTGCCTGGTGGGGCGCGGTGCCGGGCGGCTGGGGCCCGGCACCGCGCCGCGACAGCGTCAGTGCTTCAGAGCGCAGTCCCCGCGTCCGCGGAGGCGAACATGCGGTTGATGTCGCCGGAGGTCACGGGCTTGTTCGGATCGCGCACCGGCGCGGCGCCGCCCAGGCCCAGTGCGGGCTCGATGCTCACATGCGTGGCCTGTGCGCGCAGCGCGCCGACCGTGCAGTTCTCGCGCCCGAGGATGGCAAACGGGTCGTACGAGAACTCGCGCATCGCGTTGAGGTGGCTGATCTTGTCGATGATCTCGGGCGACAGATGCTTGGCCTGGGCCCAGAACACGTCCGCGGAGTGCGGCCAAGTGCAATCCGAGTGCGGGTAGTCGCACTCCCAGGTGACCTTGTCGACGTTGATCGAATCCAGGTTCTTCAGGCCGAAGGCGTCCTCGATGAAGCAGGTGATGACGTGCTCGTTGAAGATGTCGCTGGGCTTCTTGTCGCCGAAGTTGGACATCGTCCAGGCGTGGTGGTGGCTGTGCGTGAAGTCCGCACGCTCGAGCAGGTACGGGATCCAGCCGATGCC
>NZ_BCTC01000085.1 GCF_001571085.1 Azohydromonas lata NBRC 102462 | reverse complement strand
GGCGGCTTGCGCCGCCGTTCAGGCCCGCTCGGCCACGGCGGCGCGGGGGGCGGCCGGCGCGTCCGGCCGCGGCAGCAGCGCGTCGTGGGCACCGCGCGCCACCTGCAGCATGAGCACGGCCCCGGGCAGCGCCAGCAGCAGCGCCATGCCCTTGTAGATGGCCTGCACGCCCAGCGTGGGCCCCAGCGCCGCGGTGACCAGCCCGGCCACGGGGAAGGGCAGGTACTGCACCAGGTAGAACACCCCGATGACCTTGCCCAGATGCGCGCTCGCCACGGCCTGCACGCGCAGGGTGCGGTTGAACAGGTTGAACCACGCCGCGCCGCCGATGGACAGCGCGAAGGCCGCCGCGTACACGGCCACGCTGTGCGTCCAGGCCATGGCCGCCATGCCGGCGCACAGCACCGCGTAGCCCGCGGTGCCCAGGCGCGCCATGGCCTGCGGGCCCGGCAGCCGCGGCACCAGGCGCAGCGCCAGCAGCCCGCACAGGCCGGCGGCGGCGTTCATGAGGCCGAAGACGTGGTCCGACGCGCCGAACACGCCGGTGATGACGGAGGCGTTGGCGCCCACCGCCACGGCAAAGGCCAGGTTGATGATGAAGCCCACGCCGGCCAGCAGCCGCAGCGGGCGGTTGCGCCACAGCAGCGTCCAGCCCAACACGAGATCGGCCGCCGCGTGGCCGGGGGCCTGTGCATCGGCCTGCACCGGCTGCGTGCCCGGCAGGCCGCGCCAGCACAGCGCCGACAGCGCGAAGCCGCAGGCCGCCACGGGCAGCAGCGGCAGCTTGCCCAGCGCATGGGCCAGCAGCGCGGCCAGGCCCGGCCCAAGCAGCCGGCCCAACAGCTCCAGGTTCTGCACCAGGGCCTGCAGCCGCGACAGCGCGCCGTCCCCGGCCAGCGCCGGCGTGGTCTTCTCCACCGCCATGCGCACCGGCGCCATGCACAGCGACAGCAGCCCGGAGCCCGCCATGAGCACGCCTACAGTCCAGTGCGGCCGCAGTGCGCACAGCAGCGCGGCGCTGATCAGCACGAGGGCCCGCGCCGTGTTGGCCGCGAGAAATAGCCGTCGCCCGCCCAGCCGGTCGGCCAGCAGCCCGGCGAAGGGGTAGGCCAGCAGCGCGGGCAGCCACTCCACGGCGAAGGCCATGCCTGCGTAACCCACACTGCCCGTGCGCTGGAACACGAGCAGCGGCACGGCAAACAGCACGGCCTGCTCCGCGAGCAGCCCAAGCATCAAGCTGGCGCCAAAGGCATGAAGACGCCGCCGGTCTGGTTCGGCCATGAAACGGGAACTCCCTCCGCCCCGGCATTTTGCAAGCAAGCGGCGGCAGCGACCCGTGCGGATTGCCACACCGCGGCCCGCTGCGGCGGCGCATGGCGCTCCCGCGCGGGCCTGGCGGGTGGCGCGTCAGTGCTTGTGGGCGCCCGCGGCGGCGCCGGGGTCGCCGGCGGCCACGGGCACCTGCAGCGCCAGCGAGCCCTCGCGGCCGTCCTTGTCCACGAAGCGCAGCGTCACGGGTAGCGTGCTGCCGCTGGGCAGCGCCTGCTTCACGCCGGTGAGCATGAGGTGCAGACCGCCCGGTCGCAGCTCCACGCCCTGGCCCGCGGGCAGCTCCAGGCCCTTGTCCAGCGCGCGCATGCGCATCACGTCGCCCTCCATGGCCATCTCGTGCACTTCCACCGACTCGGCCAGCGGCGAGCTACCGCCCAACAGCCGCCCGCCCACGCCGCTGGTGAGCTTGGCGTAGACGCCGGTGCTGCGCTGGCCGGGCACGGTGGGCCGCGCCCAGGCGTCGCGCACGTCCACGGGCGCCACGCCCGCGGGCAGCACCTCCAGCCGCGCGGCCGGGAAAGCGGATTTCACGCCGTCCGCGCCGGGCAGCTCGGCCCAATCGGCGCTGCCCTGGTCGCAGCTTTGCAGCACCTTGAACCACAGCGTGCCGGGCTTGTCGGTCACGCGGCCGCGCAGGTTGAAGGTGGTCTTTTCAGAGGCGGGCAGCGCGGCCTGGGCGTTGGCGGCCGTCCAGGTGACGTCGCGTCCCTTGGTGTCCAGTTGCCAGCCGTTGCGGGCCTGCGCCTCGATGAGCGTGAAACCATCGGGCAACCGCACGCGCAGCGCCGTGGTGGCGGTGGCGCCCTCGCAGGCGTGGCCCACGCGGAAGGTGGCGTTGTAGGTGCTGCCGGCCGTGACGCCGCCGGGCGGCAGCGTGACGTGGGCCTGGGCGGCGGACAGGCTCATCAAGGCCGCGGCGGCGGCGGCGACGTTGCGAATGGATGCTTGCATGGTGTGTCCTGTCAAAGGTCGAACTTCAGCTCAGCCGTGTAGCTGCGCTGCGGGTACGGGTGGAAGTTCCAGTACTGGTAGTTGTTGAGGTTGTCCACGCCGAAGGCGGCGCTCCAGCGCTTGTCGATGCGGTAGAGCACGCGCAGGTCGGCCACGGTGAACTTGCTCACGCCCATGTAGGTGAAGCCGTTGATGTCGGCGTTGTTGAGCGTGCGGAACTGGCGGCCGCTGTGGCGTATGCCCAGCGAGGTGGTCCAGTGCTCGTCCCACTGGTAGCTGGCCAGCAGCGTGGCGCGCACGCGCGGGATGTTGGGCTGGCGTTTGCCGATGGTGTCGCCGGGATCGTTCACGAAGCCGGCGTTCTCCTTGATGGTGGAGTCGGCATACGTGACGCTGGCCCACAGGTCCAGGCCCTTGAGCAGCCAGCCGTTGGCGTTGAGCGCGGCTTCCACGCCGCGGGTGGCGACGCGGCCCACGTTCTGCACGCGGCTGATGTTCTTGCCGGCCGAGGCGTCGGCCGTGGTCTGGGTGTAGAGCGCGTCGCGCGTGTCCTCGGCGAACAGCGTCAGCCGCGCCAGCGCGGGGCCCAGGTCCTGCTCGGCGCTGAGCTCGGCGGTCCAGGATTTTTCCGGGCGCAGGCCGGGGTCGTTGATGAACTGCGAGTCGGTCGTGGACGTGGCGCCGTACAGCTCGTTGACCGTGGGATAGCGCACCGCGCGGCCCAGCGAGGCTTTCAAGAGCGTGGCGGGCAGCCACTGCCAGGACAGGGCGGCCTTGGGCGAGAAGTCCGTCTCGTGGCGGGCGGGCCAGGGGCTGCCGCTGGAGGCCGTGAAGTTCGTCTGCCCGTTGTCGGCTTCCCAGCGCTCGGCCCGGCCCCCCAGCACGGTCTTCCAGCCCTCGGCGAGTTGCCAGGTGTCCTGGGCCCACAGGCTGCGCAGCCGGGTGTCGCCCTGCACGCGGCTGGTGGGCGTGCCGCGCCCGTCGCCGGCGATGCTGCCGGCCACGCTGGTGCCTTGGTAGCGCAGCTGGTATTGGTCCTGCTGGAAGCCGAACTCCACGACATGCCGGCCTTCGGCCTGCGGCGGGCGCCACGTGCCCTTGAGCGCCAGCGTGTTCCAGCCCGTGCCGCTGCCGTCGGCCAGGGTGCTGGTGGACGGCGGCACATCGCCCGCGGCGCTTTGGCGCTTGTCGTCGCGCTTGTAGTCGTAGAGGCTGGCCGAGGCCTCCCAGTCCCACTCGCCGCGCGTGCGGCTCTTGAGGGACAGGCCGTGCATGGTGTGCAGCAGCTCCTCGCGCGTGACGTTCAGGCCGCTCCAGTCCGGCGTGCCGTCGGCCTTGCGCACGTAGCTCTGCGCGTTGCCGTCCGCCTCGTTGCGCCACAGGCCGAACACGTAGCTCGCGCGCAGCGTTGAGCTCAGGGCATAGGACAGCTTGAGCTTCAAGTGGTCCTGCACCGTGTCGTACTGGGTGCCCGCGCCGGTGATGAACCAGGGTTGGCCGGCGTTGTTGAAACCGGGCACGGCTCCCGTGCCCGCCACGGCCTTGGTGGTGTTGGCAAAGGTCAGCGGCTGCCCTTCGCTGTCGGTGCGGTTGACGTTGAGCCACCAGGCCCAGTCGCCGGCGCGGTCGCCCAGGGAGACGCTGGCCTGTTTCGCGTGGTAGGTGGCGTGGGTGCCGTAGAGGTCGAAGGGCTGCGCGACGTAGCCCACCTTGCCGTGGGCTTCGAACGTGGTGGGCATGCGCGTGACGTAGTCCACCACCGCGCCGACCGAGTTGCCGGGGTAGGCCGCCGAGAAGGGGCCGTACATCACGTCCACGCGCTCGATCTCTTCCGGCGTCACCAGCCCCCAGCGCGGCGGGAAGGACAGGCCGCCGATGCCGTTGCCCAGGAAGTTGGACAGCAGGATGCCGTCGGCATACACCGCCGAGCGCGCGCTGTTGCCCGTGCCGGAGGCGCGGCTGGAGAGGATGGCGTGGTTGTAGTCGCCGATGTAGCGCTTGCGCACCAGCAGGCTGGGAAAGTATTTGAGCGCGTCCTCGCTGTCGGTGGCGTTGACGCTGCGTTCGATGTCCTGGCGCGTCACGCCTTCCGTGGTGGTGGGAATGTGCGTGGGCAGCGAGGTGGGGCGCGAGCCGGAGACGGTGACCACGCCCAGCTCGCGCGTGGGTGCTTCGGTGTCCAGGGCCGCGACGGTTGGCGGCGCGTCCAAGGCCGGCTGTGGAGCCTGCGCCCAGGAGGCGCAAGCCATGGCGGCGCACAGCGCGGTGAGCGCCTGTGGCGGCTTCAAGAAAAACATGGGTTCGTCCTGCAATGACGTAAAAGGGCGCCCGGCACGCGCGCGCCTTTGGGCGCGGCGCCGGACGGTTCAGGCGGTCAGAGCAGGAAGGCAGGCGGGCCGCGCGACAGCGGCCCAACCCAGTCCAGCGAGGGCGCGGCGCCTTGCGGCGCGACGTCCGGGGCCTGGCGGTTGGGCACGAGCAGCAGCGCGGCCACCGCGGGGGGCGGCGCGGCGGCCATGGCGCCGGGGCAGCAGCAGTCGTGGTGGTGCGATTGCGGGGCGCCATCGTCCGCGGGCAGCGGGATGCGGCGGTGGCCTTGGGCGGAGCACACGTCCACGCCCGCGGCCATCGCGGTGGCCATGCGCGGCATCCACAGCGCCTGCATCAGCAGCGCCAGCACCAGCGCGGCCAGCGCAACGAGGCGCTGGGGTCGGCGATGGCGGGCAAGGCGATGCATGGGGCCGGATTCTAGAAAGGCGCGCGGCCCTTTCGGCCCAACGACGTCCAGCCGCACGGGCCGGCGTGCAACAGACTTGACATTGCTCAGGCCGTCGTGCGGGGCACCAGGCGCTCGCCGAAATACCTGGACTGGTTCAAGGCGCGCCGGCGCGGCGGCGCATCAAGCCAGCCGCCAGAGCTGGCCGTGGGCAGGTGCGGCCGGCCACTCATGGGCAGCGGCGGGCGGCGCGGAGCGGGTGGTGGCCCACTGGCGGGCCAGCATCCAGCCGCCATGGGTGACGAGCAGCCGCGGTACGTCATCCACCGGCCAGGCCGCGGCGCGCGCCAGCATGTCCAGCAGCGATTCGCCGCCGCCGGGGCGCGCCGTTGCAAAGGCGTCGCACCAGGCATCGACTTCGGCGTAGGCAATGTGCGTCCAGGGCCGGCCGTCCCAGGCGCCGAAGTCCAGCTCCAGCAGCGCGGCATCCCTGCGGTGCTGCCAGCCCCAGCGGCGCAGCCAGCGGCCCACATCCGCGCAGCGGCGCAGCGGCGAGGTCCAGACCACGCGCGGCAGCCCGTGGCGGCGCGCCGCCTGGCGTATGCGGTGGGCCAGCCGCTTGGCGCGGCGCGGGTCCACGCGCAGATCGGTGCGGCCTATGCAGCGGCCGGCCGCGCCTTGCGCGCGCGGGTGGCGCCAGGCCCACAGGGGCGGATTCATGGGCGTTTCGGCGGCGGGGGCGTCAACCATGCGTGCCTCCGATGAGCACCGCCACCCAGGCCAGCAGCGCGGCCAATTCCGAGAACTGTTGTGCCGCGCCCAGCGTGTCGCCGGTGAAACCGCCCAGGCGGCGGCGCAGCCAGCGCGCCATCCACCACACCACCGCGCCCATGGCCGCCAGGGCCCAGGGCAGGGCGGCCACGGCCGGCGCGCCGCCCAGCGCCGCCGCGGCCAGCGTGGCGAGCAACAGCCAGCCCAGGGCCACGGCCACGCCCGCGGGCTCTATGTGCAGCGCCAGCGGCTTGGCTTTGGCGTGGTCCGGGTCGCCGCCGTAGGGCAGCGCCCGCATGAGCAGCACGGGCGCGCAGCGCGAGGCGCCATGGCCCCAGGCCAGGGCCAGCGCGGCCACCAGCGGCGAGCGCGCGGCCAGCGCCGCCAGCGCCGCGGCCTTCAGGCCCAGCACCAGCACCAGGCCCAGTGCGCCGTAGCTGCCCAGGCGCGAGTCCTTCATGATTTCCAGCGCCCGCTGGCGCGAGACGGCGCCGCCCAAGCCGTCGCAGGTGTCGGCCAGCCCGTCCTCATGGAAGCCGCCGGTGAGCCAGACGGTGGCTGCGATGCTCAACCCCGCCGCAATGGCCGGCGGCCACAGTGACGAGGCCGCCAGCAGCACGGCAGCACCCACGGCGCCCACGACCAGGCCCACGGCCGGAAAGTGCCGCGAACAGGCCTGCAGCCATGCCGGCTCGAACCCGATGCGCTGCGGTATGGGCACGCGCGTGAAGAACTGCAGCGCGACGAGGAAGAGGCGGATTTCGTGGAACAGCCGGTGGATCATCGGGCCCGGTCGCTCAAGCCTCGGCCCCGCGGCTCACGCCCGCGGATTCAAAACTCGCCATCTCGTTGAGGATGCGGCAGGCCGACTCCAGCAGCGGCCAGGCCAGCGCGGCGCCCGAGCCCTCGCCCAGGCGCAGGCCCAGGTCCAGCAGCGGCTCCACGCCCAAGTGCTCCAGCAGCAGCGGATGGCCCCCTTCCTGCGAGCGGTGCGCGAACACGCAGCGCTGCAGCACGGCCGGCTGCAGCGCGTGCGCCACCAGCACGGCGCTGCAGACGATGAAGCCATCCACCACGATGACGCGACGCTCCTGCGCCGCCTGCAGCACGGCCCCGACCATCATGGCGATCTCGAAGCCGCCCAACGCCGCCAGCGCCTGCAGCGGCTCGACGGCGCCGGCATGGCGCTGCAGCACGGCCGAGAGCACGCGCACCTTGTGGGCCAGGCCCGCGTCGTCCAGCCCCGTGCCGCGGCCGGTGCAGCGCTCTATGGGAATACCTGCCAGGCGCGACAGCAGCAGCGCCGCACTGGAGGTGTTGCCAATGCCCATCTCGCCCAACAGCAGCGCGTTGCCCGGCAGGCCGCGCACCACGTCGCGCCCGGCTTCCACCGCCGTGGCGCACTGGTCGGCCGTCATGGCCGGCGCCTGCGACGCGTCGGCCGTGCCCGGCGCGATCTTGCGCAGCAGCAGGCCCGCTTGCGGCGCGAAGTCACAGCGCACGCCCGCGTCCACCACCGTGAGCGACAAGCCGTGCTGGCGTGCCAGCACGCTGACCGCGGCGCCGCCAGCGAGAAAATTCATGACCATTTGCCAGGTCACGTCCGCCGGGTAGGCCGACACGCCCTGCGCCGTGAGGCCATGGTCGCCGGCGAACACCACCATCTGCGGCTGCTCCAGCCGCGGGTGCTCCGTGCCCAGCACCTGGGCTATCTGCAGCGCCAGCGCTTCCAGCCGGCCCAGCGCGCCCAGCGGTTTCGTCTTGCCGTCCAGGCGCCGGCGCAAGGCGGCGTCCAGCTCCGGCTGGTCCAGGGGGGCGATGGTGGGCAGGCTGTTCATGGTCTGGTGTCCCGGCCGGGGGTGCCGGGGTGGTTGCTTTGTCTATGAATTGTCGCGGAGCGCAGAGCGTGCAAGGCGGCGGTGGCCTCAGGCGCTGCCGCGCCACGCCTGCAGCAGCGCCTGCTGCGCCGGCGGCGGCTGCACGCTCAGCCGCACCCAGCCCGGCAGGCCGAAGGACGTGGCGTCGCGCAGCTTGATGCCGCGCTCGCGCAAGGCGCGCAGCCGCGCCGGCAAGCCGCTGTCGCAGGGGCGCGCCAGCCAGAAGGGCGTGACGGAGGGCTGCTGCACCCAGCCCAGCGACTGCAGCGCCGCGCGCTGCTGGCGCTTCCAGGCGCGCAGCCGGCTGCAGGCGGCCTGCACGCCCTGCTGCGTGGCCGGCAGCGTCCAGGCCTCCAGCAGCGCCACGCCCTCGGCCGACAGCACCCAGCCCGGCGCCAGCGACAGCAGCGTGGCGCGCAAGGCGTCGTCATCGGCCGGTGCGATCACCCAGCCCGCGCGCACGCCCGTGAGGCCCAGCGACTTGTTGGGCGAGAAGCACTGCCAGGCCGACTCGGCCACGGCCGGCGGCACCGGGCAGCGGCCTTTCAGGCGCAGCGGCGCGTAGGCGCGGTCCAGCGCCAGCACGTGGCCGCGGCCGGCCAGCGCGGCCAGCGCCGGCCAGAAGGGTGCTCCCAGGCTTTCGCCGGTGGGGTTGCAGGGTTCGCACAGCCACACCAGTGCCGGCGCGGCGCCGTGCGTCGTCAAGCCGTCCAACAGGGCTTCGCCGCTCGCGTAGGGGCGCACGCTCAGGCCCAGGGCTTGGGCGGCGGCGCGGTAGTCGCCATAGCCGGGCTGCGGCACCCACGCCTGCTGGACGCCCCGCAGCCGTGCGGCCAGCGTCAGACGGCGTATGGCCTCGCTGCTGCCGGCCGTGGGCAGCACGCGGCCGGGTGCCACGCCATGAAAGGCGCCCAACAACTCGCGCAGCGCGGCATAGGCGGGGTCGGGGTAGTGGCGCCGGTCGGCCTGCAGGAGCGCGCGCCGCACCGGCGCCGGGGCCTCCAGCGGGCAGGCGTTGGTGGAGAAATCGAACTCAATGGGCGGGCCGCCGTCGGGGCCGCCGTGCTCGACGTGAACCGGCGCGGCGTCTTGGGTCGCGGGCGAGTCCATCAGCCTGTCCATGCCAGGCCTCCACACAGCCGCCAGGCGGCCAGGTCGGCCGCGCCGCACAACAGCGCGGCCAGCAGCACGGCGCGGCCGCACCAGGCCAGCGCGCGGTGCAGGTCGGCGCTGCCCGGCAGCCGTCCGCCCGCGTTGAGCGCGTACACGCCGGGCTTGGACAGCCGCGCACCCAGCAGCAGCGCCACCGCCCCCATGGGCCAGCCGCCGTTGGGCGAGGGCGTCACGCGGGCTTCGCGCGACAGCCCCGCGGGCCAGCGCCCGGCCGCGGCGCACAGCAGCAGCGCGGTCAGCCGCGCCGGCAGCCACGAGAGCGCATCGTCCGCATGCGCGGCCCATTTGCCCGCCCATTCCCAGCGCCCGCGGTAGCCCCACATGGCGTCGGCCGTGTTGGCGAAGCGGTACAGCGCCGCGCCGGGCAGCCCCGCCACGGCGAACCAGCACAGCGGCGCGACCACCGAGTCGTTGAGGTTCTCGGCCAGGGTTTCGATCGCCGCCTCGCGCACCTCGTGCGCTTGCAGCCTGGACGTGTCGCGGCTCACCAGCCGCGCCAATTGCTGCCGGCCCTCCGGCAGCGAGCGCGCCAGCGCCGCCTCCACGCCGCGCACCTCGTCACGCAACATGCGCCAGGCCAGCAGCGGTTTCAGCAGCAAGCCCAGCAGCGGCGCCGCGGCCCACCAGGGCAGCGACAGCAGCCCGCGCTGCAGCCCCCAGGCCAGCGCGGCCACCGCGCCCGCGCCCAACAGCCAGGCCAGTGCGCCGCACGTAAAAGCCCAGGCGGGTTGGAGGCGCAACAGCCGCGGCCCAAGGGCGCCCAGGTAATGGCCCATGCCCACGACGGGATGCAGCCGCGCCGGCGGTTCGCCCAGGGCGCGGTCCAGCACCAGCGCCACGGCGCCGGCCAGTGCAAGCGACGCCATCAGTCCTCTATGCCCCGCTGCGCGGGCACGCCGGCCTTGAAGTGATGTTTCACCAGCGTCATCTCGGTGACGGTGTCGGCCAGCTCGATGAGCTCGGCCGGCGCGCCGCGGCCGGTGAGCACCACCGTGACGTGCGGCGGGCGCTCGCGCAGTGCCTGCAGCACCTGTTCCAGCGACAGCCAGCCGTAGCGCAGCGGGTACATCACCTCGTCCAGCACCACCATGAAGTGCTCGCCGGCGCGGATCATGGCCTCGGCCCTGGCCCACCCCGCGCGGGCCAGCTCGGCGGAATGGTCCAGGTCGCGGCTCTTCCAGCTGAAGCCGTCGCCCAGGCCCTCTATGGGCACGCCCAACTGCTCGAACACGCGGTGCTCGCCGAAGCGCGCGCTGGGCACCTTCATGAACTGGAACACGTGCACCCGCTTGCCGCGCCCATGCGCGCGCAGCGCCAGGCCGAAGGCGGCGGTGCTCTTGCCCTTGCCGTCGCCGGTGTGGACCATGACCAGCCCGCGGCGCTCGCCTTCGGGGCGCTCGTAGCGTGCGGCGGTGGGAGGGGCTTCTATGTCCATGCCAACTTCTTTCGCTCTTGCGGACGGCTGCGCTCAGCTTTGCGGCCAGCCGTCCGTGTGTATGAATTCTTCCAGCGGCCTCACCTTGCGCCAGCCTTCGGCCTGCAGCATGGGCTCGTCGTAGAAATGGTCCACCGGCCCAAGGCACAGCAGCGCCATGGGGCGCGCGCCCTGCGGCAGCCGCAGCAGCCCGGCCAGCGCCTCGGGGTCGAACAGCGACACCCAGCCCATCCCCAGGTTCTCCGCGCGCGAGGCCAGCCACAGGTTCTCGATGGCGCAGGCCAGCGAGCACAGCGCCATCTCCTGCGGCAGCGTGCGGCGGCCGAACACCGTGCCGTCGTCCGGCGCCAGCACCGCCACCAGCAGCTCGGCGCACTCGCGCACGCCTTCGACCTTGAGCCGCAGGAAGTCCGCACCGCGCTCGCCCAGGGCCTGGGCCGTGGCGTGGCGCTCGGCCTCCACCAGCCCGGCGATGTCGCGGCGCAGCGCGGCGTCGGCGATGCGTATGAAATGCCAGGGCTGCATCAGCCCCACCGAAGGCCCCTGGTGCGCCGCCTGCAGCAACCGGCGCAGCACGGCGGGCTCCACCGTGCGGCCCGGCAGGAAGTGGCGCATGTCGCGCCGGGCCGCGATGACGCGGTAGAGCGCCTCGCGCTCGGTGTCGTTGAAATGGGTGTTCATCGTGGTCCTCGCCTCCTCCAGGCCCCGCATCGTGCCGCGTGCGCGCGGCCAGGCCGCGATACCGCAGCGCCTTGCTGGCGCAGGGTTTGCGAGCATGGCCGCTCTGGCGGCCGGCGGGCTGAGGGCGCTCAAGCTCACCCCTCAAAAACCGACCTTGAGCGTGAGACGCAGCGTGCGCGGCTCCGCCGGGTGGACGTGGCGCGCATCCGTCACGGGCAGCGCTTCGCCGGGCGCGTGGGACTCGTAGGCGTACTCGATGTCGTTGACCTTGCGGTTGAACAGGTTGAAGACGTCCAGCGTGATCTCGCTGTCGCGGCCCAGGCGGCGGGCCAGGCGCAGGTTGGTGGTGAGCGAGGGGCGGGAGCGCACGCTGTCGTCCTCGACCAGCGCGGCGCTGCCCAGGTAGCGCCACTGCAGGCTGGCCGACCAGGGCCCAAGCTCGCGCAGCGTGAGAGCCACCGAGGCGATGCGGTTGACGGCATTGGGCACCTGGTCGCCCTCGGGGGCGTGCGTGGCAAAGCGCGCCTGCGACCAGGCCAGGTCCGCGTCCACCAGCAGCCAGGGCAGGGGGATGTAGCGGTTGTTCCACTCCACGCCGTGGCGCCGGCTGGGCCGGTTGGGCTCGGTGCCGCCGGCATCGCCCACGTAGACCAGCTCCGAGTCGAAATCCAGCTTCCACAGCGCCAGCGAGCTTTGCAGGCCGGGCATCAGCTCGCTGCGCGCGCCCAGCTCCATGCCGCGCGCGGCCACCAGCCCCGGCACGGGCGCCGCGGCGTCGGTGGCACCGCGCGCGTCGTTGCTGTGGAAACCCCGGCCGGCGTTGAAGAAGAACTCCGTGCGTTGCCACGGGCCCAGGACCAGCGACAGCTTGGGCGACCACAGGTGCGCCGACGCGGCGCCGGAGTTGGCGGTGCAGCTGACGTTGTCCACGTCGAAGCGGGCCTGGTCCGCGCGCAGTCCCGCGATGGTGCGCAGCCAGGGCGTGACTTCCACCGAGGTCTGGCCGTAGAGGCCCCACTGCGTCTGGCGCACGCGGTCCTCGCGCACCGTGGCCGTGAGCTGGCGCTGCGCGCTGTCGAACAGGCCCACGCGTATGCGGTCGTGGCGCAACTGCCATCCCACCTCGCTGCGCGCGGGCAGGGCGCCGAGCGCATGGTTCACGGCGTGGCTGGCGCTCAGGCCGTAGACCTGGCGCCGGTCCCGTTGGGCGATCTGGTCGCCCTGGTCCGGCCGCTCCAGCGCGAAGGTGTGGTTGGAGAAGAGCTGCAGCCTGTAGTCCAGCGCGTAGGCCGCCACCTGGGTGGCGCTGCCGTCGTCGCCGCGCGCGTGCCATTCGCCGGACAGGCTGCTGCGCCGGGTGTTGCCGCCGTCGCTGGGGTCCAGGGAATCGAAGCGGCCGAAGGGCCGGCCCAGGTAGCTGCCCGCGTCTATGAGGCGTTGCGGCACCTGGTTGGTGGCGGTCCAGTGCGCGTCGTAGTGCATCACGCTGGCGCTGAAGCCGCGTGCCGCGCTGCCGCCGCTGAGCGTGAGCACGCCGTTGGCCTTGTGCTGGCCTTCAGGCACGGTCCACGGCCCGTCGTTGCGCTGCAGCTCCACGGCGCCCAGCAGCGACAGGCCGGGTTGCACCTCGGTTGAGACTGCACCCAGGGCGCGGCGGTAGCCGCGCTGGCCTATGGTCAGCGTGGCCTGCGGCCCGTCCAGCTTGCGCACGTAGCGGATGTCGGCGGAGCCGGCCGCGGAGAAGTCGCCCGCCTGCGCGAAGTACGGCCCCTTGCGGTACTCGATGCGATCGACCAGCTCGGGGATGAGGAAATTCAGGTCCGCGTAGCCCTGGCTGTGGCCGTGCGTGGGCATGTTCACCGGCAGCCCGTTGACGGTGGTGGCGAAGTCGGTGCCGTGGTCCAGGTTGAAGCCGCGCAGGAAGTACTGGTTGGCCTTGCCGTCGCCGGAGTGCTGCGTGACGATCATGCCGGGCACGAATTCCAGCACTTCGCCGGGGCGCAGCGCGGGGCGGCTCTTGAGCAGCTCGGCGCGTATCACGCCTTGCGAGGCGGCGTCGGACGCGCCGACGGCGTTGTCGTAATGGCGTGCGGTGACCTTGATGGCGGGCACCACGGACGCGTCCGGTTCCACGCTGCCGGCGCCGGCCGGCGATGGGGAATCAGGGCTGGCCAGCCCGCTGGAGGGGGTGGCGTGGGCGGTTTGCGCCGGGGCCGGCGTCCACGCGGCCAGGCAGGCGCAGGCGAGTGCCGAAAGGGGCCAGCGGGCGCGATGCGGGCGCCTCGGGTCCAGGAATGAGGTCATGGAAGAGCAGGAACAGGCTGCCGGATGCCGCCTCCCCGCGGCTTCCTGGCCATACGCCGCGCGCCAGGCGCGGCTCCCTGTTGGCCGGTATCCGGGCTGGCGGCGCGTCCGGGAGACCCTTCCCGGAAGCCACAGGCTTCCAGTGGGCGAGGACCCGAATGGGGCTTCTGGTCGAAGCCCCGGCCGTTGACCGTTGCGGGGGCAGCTCAGGCTGGAGCGCACGCGGCGCGGCGGCTCTTCCTGATTCCCGTTTAACCGGACCGGCGGAACGCCGGTCCGAGCACCAACGGGAAGGATTCTACTATCCACGGATGCCTTTTTCGCACAAAGTTGCCAGTGCATCCAATGGCCGTGCACTCTGGCGAGACGCCGTGCGTCTTCAGGCCCCCGGCCCCTGGTGGAACACGAGGTCCTCGACCACCTCGCCGCCGCACAGGTGCTGCTCGATGATGCGGTCCATGTTGGCCGGCGTGACGTTGTAGTACCAGGTGCCATCCGGCTGCACGCACATCACCGGCCCGCCCTTGCAGGCCGCAAAGCAGCTCACGCGGCTGCGCTTGACGCGCAAATCGCCCTGGTCCAGCCCGGCGGCCTTGAATTTCTCACTCAGGCTGTCGAACAGGGCCTGCGACTCGCCTTGCTGCGTGCAGCGCGGGCCGGTGCAGATCAGCAGGTGGCGGCGGTAGGTGCCGATCTTGGGTTTCACCACCTCGGCGGCGGGCGCGGTGGCGGCGGTGTCTTGATCCAGGCTCATGGGCTCAACCCTCGCTTTCAGCAACGCTTTCACCCGCAGGCGCCTCTTCCACCGGCTCGGCCAGCGTGGCGGCGATGTACTCCACCGGCAGCCGGTGCAGCCGGGCCAAGTCGGCCACGGTGTGCCCCTGGGCCTGCTGGGCCTGCAGCGTTTCCAGCCAGCCCAGCAGGCCCGTGCTCAGCGAGCGCCCGGCCTTCTCGCCCTCGCGGGTCTCGAAGCCCTGTTCCACGTCGTACTTGTTGGCGTAGCCGCGCGGCGTGACCATCAGCCCGTGGCTGATGAAAGTGGCGCTGTTGCCTATGAGCACGGTGCTGAGCATGCCGATGTCGCACTCGGCCATCTTGTCCAGCGTGGTGAACTCGATGTGCTGGCGCCGCCGGTAGGCGCTCTTGACCACGGCCACCGGCGTGTCGGGGCGGCGGTGGCGCAGGAACAGGCGCTGCGCCTCCACGATCTGGCGCGTGCGCCGGCCGCTCTTGGGGTTGTAGAGCGCCACCACGAAGTCGGCGTAGGCCACGGCGTCCAGGCGGCGCGCGATCACGGGCCAGGGCGTGAGCAAGTCGCTCAGCGAGATGGCGCAGAAGTCGTGCGTCAGCGGCGCGCCCACCAGCGCGGCGCAGGCGTTGAGCGCCGAGGCGCCGGGAATGATTTCGAGCTGCACCGGGTCGTCCGGCGTCCAGCCGGCCTGGAACAGCACCTCGTAGGTCGGCCCGGCCATGCCGTAGACGCCCGCGTCGCCGGAGGAGATGAGGGCCACCTTCTTGCCCGCGCGCGCGGCCTCCAGCGCGTGGACGGCGCGGTCCAGCTCTTCCGTCATGCCCTTGCGCACGACTTCCTTGCCTTTGAGCAGGTCGGCCACCAGCTTGATGTAGGTGACGTAGCCCACCACCACGTCGGCCTCGGCGATGGCCGCGCGCGCGCGCTGCGTCATGTGCTCCACGCTGCCCGGGCCTATGCCCACCAGCATGATCTTGCCCGCGGGCGCGGCGGCAGGGGCTTCGCCGACGGCGCCGGCGGTGTCGATTGAGGTCATGGCTGTTCCATCCTTGATGCGATGCGCGCCACCGACACGGTGGCGTTGCGGCCGTGCGGGCCGCGGTGCTTGTGTTTCTCGACCAGCAGGGCCTGCATGCCGGCGCCGGCGGCCAGCAGCGCCGCCGCCTCGCTCACCGAGGGCGTGCCGGTATAGCGGCGCACCGTCTCCGACGGATTCGGCACGGGCACCGCCGCCAGCTCGGCCGGGGTGTGGAAGCGCAGCGTCCAGCCGTGCTTGCGGGCCAGGGCGAGCAGGCCGGCCTCGTCGGCCTTGAGGTCTATGCTGGCGGCGGCGGCCACGTCGGCCCAGCCGGCGCCTATGGAGGCCAGCGCCTGCGACACGGCCTCTTCTATCGTCTCCATGGGCGTGCCGCGGTCGCAGCCCAGGCCCAAGGCCACGGGGCCCGTCATGCCGCCGCGCCTTGCAGCGGCGGGCGGTACACCACCAGCCGCTCCTGCAGTTGCGCCCACAACGCGGCGGGCACCTCGCGCTGCGTCACCCACAGCACGGCGGCGAAGCGCGAGAGGTCCACGTCCTCTAAGCGGTTGAAGCGGTGGATGCTGGCGGGCAGCGGCGTGGGCCGCGTCCACCAGTGCGGGCTGCCCGCCTCCTGGACGAAAGCGATGGGCTCGCCGTTGACCACGTGGGCCGACACGCGCGTGACGTTGAGCTTGGGCGCCTCCACGCGCCAGCCCAGCTCGCGGCCCAGGATGTCCACGGGAATGGTTTTACCAACGTCCGAGGCCGTGGTGACCACCGCCGTGGCGCCCAGCAGCGCGGCCACTTCCTCAGCGCAGGCGTTGGCGCCGCCGACGTGGCCGGAGAGCACGGGGATGACGAAGCGGCCCGCGTCGTCCACCACCGTGACGCCCGGGTCCTCGTCCTTGGATTTCAGGTGCGGCGCGATCAGCCGCACCACCGCGCCCAGCGACACGAAGAACACGAGCTGGTCGTAGCCCTCGAAGAGGGCCGCGATCTCGTCGCGCAGCGCGCCCGCGTAGGCGCGCACGGGGTTGGCCAGGCCGGCAAAGGCCGGCGCGAATTTCTCGCTGCACACCACGTGGGCCAAGGGCAGCCGGGCGGCGAGGTCGGCCGCCTGCTGCGCGCCGTGCTTGGTGATGGCGACGATGGCCATGCGCGGATCGGTACTGCTCATTCTTCGGTGCTTTCGGTGATGGCGGGTTCAAGGGCGGGGCTGCTCTTCTTGAGGCAGCCGCGCACGCGTTCGCCGCGCACGCGGTGCGGGTGGTGCACCAGCATCAGCGACAGGTAGCTCACCTTCTGGCCGCGCAGCGCCAGCAGCGCTTCGCCGCGGAAGACGCGCTCGTCCGGCGCGCCGCAGCGCTCGATGAAGGCGGCGCCGGCCAGCAGGTCGCGGCGCTGCAGCCAGTCCAGCAGCTCGTCCATGAGCGGCTTGACCTTCATGAGCACCAGCGTGTCGAAGTCCTGCAGCAGCCGGTCCACGGCCGCGATGCCGTAGGCGGCGGGGACGATGGCGACGGTGTCGTCCTGCTCGGCGAGCGGCCGGCCCAGCGTGGCCGCCGACGCCGTGAAGGCGTTGACGCCGGCGAGGGTGTGCACCTCCACGCCCGGCTCCAGCGAGCGCACCGTGCGCGCGAGGTGGCCAAAGGTGGCGTAGGTGCTGGCGTCGCCTTCCACCAGGAACAGCACGTCCTGCCCGGCGCGCAGGGCCGGCAGCACGGCCTCGGCCGCGCGATGCCAGCTGCGCACGAGCTTCTCCTCGTCGTGCGTCATGGGGAAGAGCAGCGCCAGATGGCCTTGCGGCGCCTGCAATCCGGCGCGCTGGACGATGTCGAAGGCGTAGCTGGGCGTCTTGGTGCTGCGCGTGGGGTAGGTCCACAGCGCGTCGCGGCGCTGCAGTTGCGCCCAGGCGGCGCGGGTGATGAGGCCCGGGTCGCCCGGGCCCAGGCTCACGCCCATGAGGCGGCCCAGCGGCGCCGTGTGCAGTGCTTCGGTCATGCGGCGTCTCCGCGTTGTGCGCACACGATCCACACCGGGTTCTCGGCCGCCATGCGGTGCATGTGCAGGATGGGCTTGCTGCGCGAGGCCTGCAGCATCACCACGTCCCAGGCGGCCCCGGCGGCGCGCAGCGCCTCGGTGGCGGTGGCCAGGTTTTCCAGGGTCACGAAGTTCATCACCAGCGTGCCGCCCGGTTTCAGGCGGCGCAGGCACAGCGCGATGAGCTCGGTGAGCTCGCCGCCGGAGCCGCCGATGAAGACGGCATCCGGGTCCAGCCAGTCGTCCAGGTGCTCTGGCGCCTTGCCGTGCACCAGGGTGTGGTTGGACAGCTTGAAGGCGTCGCGGTTGCGCCCGGCAATGGCGAAGTCCTCGGCGTTCTTCTCGATCGCGTAGACGTGGCCGGCGGGGCACAGCCGTGCCGCCTCCAGGCCCACGGAGCCGGAGCCCGCGCCTATGTCCCAGACGATGCTGTCCTCGCGCAACTGCAGCCGTGCCAGCGACACGGCGCGCACCTCGTGCTTGGTGATCAGGCCTTTATCTGGCTGGCGTTGCTGGAAGCTCGCGTCCGGCAGGCCGAAGCGCACGGCAGGCGCGGCGCGCCCGGTGCGCCACAGCAGCAGCACGTTGGGGTCGGCAAAGCGGTGGTTCGCTGCCTCCGCAACGCTCATGCCCGTGACGATGCGCTCGCCCGGCTGCAGCAGCCGCTCCGCCACGGCCCACTGAAAGTCGTCTTGCAACCCTTCGGCCAGCAGCAGCCGCGCCACGCGGTCCGGCGTGTTGTCGGGGCTGGTGAGCACGGCCAGGCGGTCGTGGCGGCGCAGCGCCTGAGTCAATGCGTACAGGCCGTGGCGCGGGTCGGCGCCCGTGAACCATTCGCCGGCGTCCTTGGCGTGGATGCTGGCGATCTTCAAGTCCTGCCACACCAGGCCGACGCGGGCGCAGGCGAGCTGGATGGTGGAGAGGTTGGGCAGCACCTCGATGGACTCCAGGCACAGCCGCATGGCCAGGTAGCCGGCGATGCCGTGGCACAGCGGGTCGCCCGTGGCCAGCACCACGCAGCGCTGGCCGGCGGCCTGCGCTGCGCGCACGTCCTCCACCACGGCCGACAGCGCGCCCAGCTCGCGGCGCTCGGCCTCGGGGTTGAGGCGCGCTTCCAGCAGCGCCAGGGTGCGCCGCGCGCCAATCACCACGTCGGCCTGCGCCAGCGCCTGGAGCGCCACGGCGTTGAGGCTGGCCGCGCCGTCGTCCAGCACGCCGACGATGCGGCAGCGCGGCGGATGGTCTTTCACGTTATCCAGCATGGGACGATGCCTCCGCAATCTTCTTCCCGTCGAAATCGCACACGAGCACGTCCAGCCGGAAGCGGCCGGGGTAGCGCTGCATCACGGTGCCCACCACGGCCCGCGCCAGCGCGGTGTGGAAGGCTTCCAGGAGCCCAAGCGCCTGCATGCGCTCGGCCGCGAAGCGGGCCGTTTCGGCGGCGGCAATGGCGGCGCACTCCTGGGCAGGCGCCCCAATGCCCGCGGCCAGGCGTGCCAGCAGCGCGGTGTCCACCTCCGCGCGGTTGGCGTGGGTGATGGTCTCGCCCTGGGCGATCTTGGTGAGCTTGCCCACCATGCCGCCGATGACCACGCGCGGCAGCTGAGCCTTTTCCGCCGCGTCCAGCGCGTAGCGCAGGAAGTCGCCCATCTGCACGAAGCAGGCTTCCGGCAACTGCGGCAACTGCTCCATGGCGAACTTCTCGGTGCGCCCGCCCGTGGTCAGCACCACGGCGCCGGCACCGGTGGTGGCCGCCACCTCCACGCCCTGGACCACGCTGGCGCGGTAGGCCGCCGTGCTGTAGGGCTTGACGATGCCCGTGGTGCCCAGGATGGAGATGCCGCCCAGGATGCCCAGGCGGGCGTTGAGCGTCTTCCTGGCCATCTCCACGCCCTGCGGCACGGAGATGGTCACGCGCAGCCCGTCGCGCGCCAGCAGCGCGGCGCCGGCTTCGCGCACGTTGTCTTCTATGTTCTGGCGCGGCACGGGGTTGATGGCCGGGCCACCCACTTCCAGGCCCAGGCCCGGCATGGTCACCGTGCCCACGCCAAACCCGCCGCGCAGCTCGAAGCGGCCGGCCTGGCCGGGCAGCCGCTGCACGTCGGCGGTGAGGTGGGCGCCGTCGGTGCAGTCCGGGTCGTCGCCCGCGAACTTCACGACCATGGCGTGGGCGCTGTCGCCGTCGCAGCGGCCGTCGTGCACGGCAAAGCGCACGCGCTGCCCGTTGGGCAGCAGCGATTCCATCTCCGCCGGCACTTCGCCGGTGGCCAGGCCTTCCACCGCGGCGCGCGCGGCGGCGGCCGAGCAGGCGCCGGTGGTGAAGCCGGTGCGGGTGCCGCGCTTGACGGTCTTTTCCATCATGGCCGTGCTCTCCTGCGCGCGCCCGTGCCCGTCAGGCCACTTGGGCCGTTTGGGCCGTGTGGGCCGTGTGGGCCGCGCGCTGGCGCGCCTCGGCCAGGGCCAGCAGCGCGTGTATGGCGGCCACCACCAGCGTGGAGCCGCCCTTGCGGCCGCGAATCACGATCCAGGGCACGTCCTGCAGCATGGCCATCAGGTCCTTGGACTCGGCCGCGGACACGAAACCCACCGGCATGCCCACCACCAGCGCCGGGCGCTGCCCTTCCTCGCGGATCAGGCGCACCAGCTCGATCAGCGCCGTGGGCGCGTTGCCTATGCCCACGATGGCGCCCTGCAGCAGCCCCAGGCGCGCGGCCTTGCGCATGGCCTGCACGGCGCGCGTGGTGTCCTGCGCCTTGGCGGTATCGATCACGTCCGGGTCGCTGATGAACTGGTGCGTGCGCACCCCGAAGTGGGCCAGGCGGGGTTGCGACAGGCCGGAGCAGATCATCTCCACGTCGGCTACCAGCGGTGCGCCGCCGCGCAGCAGGGCCTGGATGCCGGCCTCCACCGCGCCGGGATGGAAGTCGGTGAGGCCGTTGAACTCGAAGTCCGCGTTGGCGTGGATCATGCGGCGCACGATGGGCCATTGCTCGGCCGCATAGGCGTGCGGCCCCGCTTCGGCGTCGATGATGGCGAAGCTGTCGTGCTCTATGGCCTGCCCGGCGCGCGTGAGCTGCTCGGTGACGGTGTTGACCGTGCTCATGCCGGTACTTTCACAGGCTCGTGGGCATGGTCGTGGTGCTCATGCCCGTGGTGATGGTGCTCCTGGCCGTGGTGATGGTGCTCCTGGCCGTGCCCATGCACGTGCACCAACTGCTCCTGGCCGTGCGCGTGCGCCTCGGCCGCCTGCGGCGCATGGGTGTGCTCGTGCGAGTGGCCGTGGCCCAGGTCGTGGGCGACTTCGCGGTAGCGGCAGCCGTCGCAGGCGAGCTTCGCCTGCGGCGTGCCGTTGCGCAGGTCGGCCACGCGCTGCTCCAGCAACTCGAAAATCTCTTTCTCGAAGCCGAAGTGCTCCGAGCACGCGAAGCGCAGCTGCGGGTACTGCGCGCGCAGGTGCTCCACCTGGCGGTGGATGCGCTGCATCAGCGTGCCGGTGTAGAGGTAGTAGGGCAGCACCACGATCTGGCGCATGCCCAGCAGCGACTGGCGCTGCACCACGCGCTCCAGGCGCGGCCAGGTGATGCCGGTGAAGGCCAGCTCGACCAGCTCGTGGTCGCCTTCCTCCATCAGCCAGCGCGCCATCTTGGCCATGTCGCCGTTGGCCGCGCGGTCGGAGGAGCCCCGTCCCAGCACGATCACGCCGGTGGTGGTCGGGTCGGGCATGTCCAGTGCCGACATGGCCTTGCGCAGCCGGCGCTTGAGGATGGCAAGAATCGGGTCGCAGGCCGTGAGGTGCGGGCCGTAGAGGAACTCCACGCCGGGGCAGTGCTCGCGGGCGTGCTCTATGGCCTCGGGAATCTCCATCTTCACGTGCCCGGCGGCATTGAGGATGAGCGGCAGCACCAGCACACGCGACGATCCTTTCGCCGCGGCCAGCAGGCCGTCGTGCAGCGAGGGCGGGGCGAATTCGATGAAGCAGACTTCGATGCGCCAGCCGGGCTGGCGCGCGCGCCAGAGCTCCACGAACTCGCGGATCTCCTGGTTGCCGCTGTCTTCGCGCGAGCCGTGGCCCACGAGCAGGATGGTGTCGGTCATGGGGCCTCCGGGGCCGGTGCGGCGGGCTCGGTGGCGCGCCGGAAACGATGGGTGAAACTGGGGTCGTACAGGCGCGAGCGCGTGAGATCGGTCCACTGCCGCGAGCCCAGCGTGGGGCTGGCGATGACCATGGCCTGGCTGACGATGCCGGCGTCGCGGCACAGTTGCTTGATGGTGGCCAGCGTGCCGCGGACGATGCGCTCCTCGCCCGGCCAGCTCGCCTTGTGCACCACCAGCACCGGCGCGTCCTCGCTCCAGCCCGCGGCGCGCAGCCCGGCTTCGACCTTGTGCAGCAGCGTGATGGACAGGAAGATGCACAGCGTGCAGCGGTGCGCGGCCAGCTCGCGCAGCGACTCGCCCGCGGGCATGGGCGTGCGCCCCTCCACGCGGGTGAAGATGGTGGTCTGCGTGACCTCCGGCAGCGTGAAGGTCTCCACGGCCGCGGCCGCCGAGGCCATGGCCGAGGACACGCCCGGCACCACCGCCACCGGGATGCCCGCCGCGTCCAGCGGCTGCACCATCTCGATGAGCGTGCCGTACAGCGCCGGGTCGCCGGTCTGCAGCCGCACCACCGTCTGGTGGCGGGCGGCGCGCTCGATGAGCCACGTCGCCATCTGCTCCATCGTCATGTCCTTGCTGTCGGCGATCTCGCAACCGGCCGGTGCCCAGCGCGTGGCGGCCTCGTTGACGAGGGAACCGGCGAACAGGATGGCGCCGGCGCGCTCGATGAGCGCGCGGCCCTTGACGGTGATGAGCTCGGGGTCGCCGGGGCCGGCACCCACGAACCAGACGGTGCCGGGCAGGGTCGCTGCGTTCATGGCCACGGGATCAGGCGGCGGCCGTCAGGCGCTCGTCCAGGCAGGCGCGGGCCCAGGCCTGCTCGCGCACGGTGGCGGCCAGGCGCACCAGGCCGAACGTGAACACCGGCTCCAGCGCGGCCACGCTCACGTAGGAGGCGGCGAACATCGCCCAGTCGGAGAGCGCCGTGGCCTGTTCGCCCAGGGCCAGCCAGAAGCCCACCATCAGCGTCACGCCGGCGTAGTAGGCGGCGTCCAGGCGCACGATGCGGCCCAGGCGCTGCGCGGCGGCGCTGCCCATGGTGTGGTGCACCACCATCAGCGGGACGATCAGCGACAGGGCGTTGACGGCCAGGTGCACGAGGTCCTGCGGCTCGAACAGCAGGCCCTGCAGCAGCAGCCCGGCGGCAAAGCCGAAGAGCGTGGGCAGGTAGCCCAGCAGCAAGTACATGGGCATGGCGCCGATGAGGTGCAGCTCCGACGGGCCGGCCTTCATGTGAAAGCTTTGCATCAGCACCGAGAAGAACACCGCGGCCAGCGCCGTGCGCAGCCACAGCGCGGGCTTCTTGAGCAGCGCGGGGGCATGGGCCGCCAGCACCGCCACGGCGGCGGCATTGGCGAACATGAGCTTGCCTTGGGCCAGCAGGCCGGGTTCTATGTGCATGGGTTTTCCTCTCTGTGATGGGGACGGTGGCGGCTCAGGCGCCCAACACCCGGGCCACCGCGCCGGGGTTGGAAGGGAAGTAGGCGTGGAAGTAGCTGGCCGTGAGCCGGCCCACGCGGTACACGGCTTCAGCGGCGCGTCCGCCCGTGGGCGAGACGCCGCGCACCAGCGGCGCCAGCGGCGTCTCCAGCGTCGAGTAATGGAAGCTGTGCCCGCGCAACTCGCCCTCGGGCATCGCCACCGACTGCATGCCCAGCGCCTGCAGCCGCGGCTTCATGGCGGCTTCGCCAGGCAGCAGGCCGGCCATGGCGTGGCGCTGGCCCTGGGCGTCGGTCAGCGCGTCGGTGAGCACCAGCATGCCGCCGCACTCGGCCAGCATGGGCTTCTGCGCCGCTTGATGCGCGCGCAACGCCTGCATGAAGCCGGACCGCTGCGACAGCGCCGCCGCATGCAGCTCCGGGTAGCCGCCGGGCAGCCACAGCGCGTCGCAGTCCGGCACCGCGTCGCCGGCCAGGGGAGAGAAAAAGGCCAGCGCCGCGCCCAGCGCGCGCAGGGTGTCCAGGTTGGCGGGGTAGACAAAGCTGAACGCCTCGTCGCGCGCGATGGCGATGCGGCGCCCGCGCAGCAGCGGCGGCACGGGTTCTTCCGGCTCGGCCTCGAAGCGCACCGGCGCCGCGCTGAAGCCGGCGCCGCCGGCCGCGGCCCAGGCGTCGGCCCAGCGCTCCAGGCGGGCATCCAGGTCCGGCAGCTCGGCCGCCTGCACCAGGCCCAGGTTGCGCTCCGGCAGGGCCAGCGCCTCGTCCCGGGGCAGGGCGGCCAGCAGCGGCAAGTGGGCGGGCAGCGACTCGCGCAGCATGTCCGCGTGGCGCGCGCCGCCAATGGCGTTGGCGATGACGCCCGCCATGCGCATGTCCGCACGGTAAGTCGCCAGGCCGTGGGCCAACGCGCCAAAGGTCTGCGCCATGGCGCCGGCCTTGATGACGGCCACCACCGGCAAGCCGAAGGCCGCGGCCAGGTCGGCGCTGCTGGGCGTGCCGTCGTACAGGCCCATCACGCCCTCGACCAGGATCAGGTCCGCCTCGCGCGCCGCCGCATGCAGCAGCGCGCGGCAGTGCGCCAGCCCGCCCATGAACAGGTCGAGCTGCTGCACCGGGTGGCCGCTGGCGCGCTCC
The DNA here is from genome assembly GCF_001571085.1 of Azohydromonas lata NBRC 102462. Classification (GTDB taxonomy): domain Bacteria; phylum Pseudomonadota; class Gammaproteobacteria; order Burkholderiales; family Burkholderiaceae_C; genus Azohydromonas; species Azohydromonas lata. The sequence goes on along the minus strand of NZ_BCTC01000085.1, from coordinate 5,011 downwards.
AGCAGCATGGGGTCTATGAAGTCGGGGCCGGTCTTGAAGACGCGCACGCGCTTGCCTTGGCGCACGGCATGGCGCGCGATGGCCGCGGTGACGCTGGTCTTGCCCTGGCCCGACGCCGGGGCGCCCAGCAGCAGCGCCGGGCACATGGCGTGGCGGGATGCGGAGGCGGGCGCCGCGCAAGGATCACCCAGGGTTGCGTGCGAAACGCCATCTGCGCCCAAGGGGCACGACGAGAGGGACATGGAACCGCGAAGGCTTGACGCCAGGTCCCGCTTCCCCGCAGGCCCCGAGCTCATATGCCGCGCCTGCTTGCGGCAGGGGCGGCGCCTTGTTGGCCGGTATCCGGGCTGGCGGCGCGACCGGCGGACCCTTCCCAGAAGACGACGTCCTCCAGTGGGCGAGAGCCGGTTGAGGTGTGTGGACACCTCGGCCGTTGACCGTTGCGGGGGCAGCTCAGGCTGGGGTGCCGCGAAGCGGCGGCCCTTCCTGATTCCCGTTTAACCGGGTCGGCAGAGCGCCGACCCGAGCACCAACGACGCGCATTCTAATGACAAGCGTGGCGTGTTCCTCACCCCAGCGGTGCCCGGATGTGAGCTGCGTCAGGGCGCGCCCGGGCCAGCGGCTAAAATTGGGCGTTTGTTGGTGCCTGTTGGCGGCCCGCCGGCCGCGGCGGTTCAACGGGAATCAGGAAGGGCGCGCCGCCGGCCTGGAAGGCCGTGGTTGTGCCCTCAACCTGGGCTGCCCCCGCAACGGTCAGCGGACGCAGGGCGGGGCGGCTGCCCTGTTCCTGCGCCCCGGCATCGGCCACTGGGCCCTTTCTTGCTTGGACGGCACGTGCCGCGGGCCTGGGAAGGCCGCAGGGCCTGTCGCTGCCGGCCCGGATACCGGCCAACAAGGGGACGCGGCGCGTTGGTGCGCCGTGCCGTTTGAAGTTCGTTGCCGCGGGGAAGCGGTGGCGCATGCCTTGCCGTCAAAGTTTTTCATGACCCTTTCCCGCCACAGCAGTGCCCTCCCCCCGGCGGGTCGCCATGAGCTCATCCTGGGCGGCGCCAAGAGCGGCAAGTCGCGCACGGCCGAGCTGCGCGCCGCCGCCTGGCTGGCCGCCGCGCCGGGCCGCGAGGCCACGCTCATCGCCACGGCGCTGGCGGGCGACGAGGAAATGGCCGAGCGCATACGCCGCCACCAGGCCGAGCGTGCCGCGCGCGTGCACGCGCTGCGCACCGTCGAGGCGCCGCTGGACCTGCCCGGCGCCTTGCGCATCCATGCCCACCCCGAGCGGCTGCTGGTGGTGGACTGCCTCACGCTCTGGCTCACCCAATGCCTGCTGCCGCCCGCGGGCGACGGCCTGGACAAGGCCGGCTGGGCCGCCTGTGAAGCCCGGTTGCTGGCCGCCTTGCGCGACAGCGCGTCACCCGTGGTGCTGGTGTCCAACGAAATCGGCTTGGGCGTGATGCCCATGTCGCGCGAGGCCCGCGCCTGCGTCGATGCGCTGGGCCTGCTGCACCAGCGCGTGGCCGGGCTGTGCGAGCGCGTCACGCTGATGGTGGCGGGCTGCGAGCTGCGGGTGAAGGGCGCCCAATGAACGCCGCCCAAATGAAACCCGCCTCGATGCGCCGCGCCGTGCTGGCCGCCCTGGCGGCGCTCACCCTGGCGCTGCCCGCCTTCGGCCAGTCTTTTGCGCTGCGCGACGACCGCGGGGTGCAGTTGCACTTTGCCGCGCCGCCGCAGCGCATCGTCACGCTGCTGCCCTCGCTCACCGAAAGCATCTGGGCCCTGGGCGGCGGCGCCCGCCTGGTGGGCGTGGACCGCTACTCCAATTGGCCCCGCGACGTCGAGAAGCTGCCGCACCTGGGCGGGCTGGAGGACGCGCAGATCGAAGCCATCGTGGCGCTCAAGCCGGACGTGGTGCTGGCCTCCACCTCCGCGCGCGCGCTGGACCGGCTGGAGGCGCTGGGCGTGCGCGTGCTGCGCCTGCGCTCGGAAAGCCATGCCGACGTGCGCCGCACCCTGGAGCTGCTGGCCCGGCTGCTGGGCACGCCCGCCGAGGGCGAGCAACTGTGGGCCCGGCTGGAACGCGAGATGGACGCCGCCGCGGCCCGCGTGCCGGCGTCCCTGCGCGGCCAGCGCGTCTACTTCGAGGTGGAAGGTGGCCCCTACACCGCGGGCACCGCCTCCTTCATCGGCCAGACGCTGGCGCGGCTGGGCGTGGGCAACATCGTCCCGGCGGACATGGGCCCCTTTCCCAAGCTCAACCCGGAATTCGTCGTCCGCGCCCAACCCGCCGTGGTGATGGGCGTGCCGCGGGAGATGGCCGGCCTGGCCCAGCGTCCGGGCTGGGGCATGCTGGCCGCGCTGCGCGAAGGCCGCGTCTGCGGCTTCGACACCGCGCAGTACGACGTGCTCATCCGCCCCGGCCCCCGCTTGGGCGAGGCCGCCGGCCTGCTGGCCGACTGCCTGGCGCGCGTTGGGCGCAAGTGACCATGGCCGTGTTCAACCTCAAGGCCCGGCCCGCCCAGCCCGCACCGGACGACGCCGCGCGGCGCCGCCGCGGCCTGGCCTGCGCGCTGGCGCTGCTGCTGGTGCTGGGCCTGCTCGCGGGCCTGGCCAGCGGCAGCGACGGCTTCTCGCCCGGCGCCCTGTTCGAAGACCTGGCCGGCGGCCAGGCAGCGCTGATCGTGGGCGAGATCCGCCTGCCCCGCACCGTGGGCGCCGCCCTCGTGGGCGCACTGCTCGGTTTGGGCGGGGCCCTCGCGCAGGGGCTGTTCCGCAACCCGCTGGCCGATCCCTATCTGTTGGGCTCCTCGGCCGGCGCCGGCCTGAGCGTGGTGGCCGTGCTGGCCGCCGCCTCCGTGGGCGGTGCCAGCGTGAGCATGGCCACCGTCGCCTGGCTGGAGCGCGTGGGCATGGTGGTGGCCGCCTTCGTGGGCGCGCTGGGGGGCGCGGCGCTCACGCTGTCGCTGGCGCGCGGCGCGCTGCACACCACGCGGCTGCTGTTGGGCGGCGTGGTCGTGTCGGTGCTGTTGGGCGCGGGCACCGACTTGCTCACCGTGATCAGCCCCGAGGCGCTGCGCGGCAGGCAGGCCTTCATCCTGGGCAGCACCAGTTTCCTGAGCCTGTCGTCCCTGCCAGTGCTGGGCCTGGGCCTGGCGCTGCTGCTGGCCATCGCGCTGCGCCGGGCGCGGGCGCTGGATGCGCTCACCTTGGGCGAGGACAGCGCCGCCAGCCTGGGGCTGGACCTGGCGCGCGTGCGCCTGGTGATGGTGGCGGTGATGAGCCTGGGCACGGCGCTGGCGGTATCGCAGGCCGGGCTGGTGGCCTTCGTCGGCCTGGTGGCGCCTCACCTGGTGCGCCGCCACGCGCCGGGGGCGCACCGCTGGATGCTGGCGGCCAGCGCCGCCATGGGCGCGGTGCTGCTGCTGCTGGCCGACGTCATCGCCCGCGCCGCCATCGCGCCGGAAGAGCTGCCCGTGGGCGTGGTCACCGCCGTGTTGGGCGGCCTCTACCTCTTTGCGCTGCTGCGCCGCCGGGGGCTGTCGTGACGGTGCTGATGCAAGTCAGCGGCCTGTCCGTGGCGCTGGGCGGGCGCCCCGTGCTGGACGGCGTGGACTTGTCCGTGCTGCCGGGCTGGACGGCCATCGTGGGGCCCAACGGCGCGGGCAAGTCCACGCTGCTGCGCACCCTGGCCGGCCTGCAGGTGCCGCAGGCCGGCACGGTGGAGTTGCAGGGCCGCAGCGTGCACCGCATGCACGTGGTGGAGCGGGCGCGGCACCTGGCCTGGCTGGCGCAGCAGGGCCATACCACGGGCGAGCTGACCGTGCGCGAGACGGTGGGGCTGGGCCGCATCGCGCAATTGGGCCTGCTGGGCACGCCGGGGCCGGCCGATGCCGCCGTGGTGGCGCAGGCCATGGCGCTGACCGAGTGCGCCGAGTGGGCGCAGCGGCGGCTGCAGCAGCTCTCCGGCGGCGAGCGCCAGCGCGTGCTGCTGGCGCGCGCCCTGGCCACCGAGGCGCCGCTGCTGCTGCTGGACGAGCCCACCACGCACCTGGACGCGCCGCACCAGGTGGCGCTGGCGCGGCTGTTCGACCACCTGGCGCGCGACAGCGTGCAGCCGCGCAGCATCGTCACGGTGCTCCACGACCTGCCCATCGCGCTGCGCGCCGACCGCGTGATCGTCCTGGCCGCCGGCCGCGTCGTCACCCAGGGCGCCCCGTTCGAGGCCGGCGTGCGGCGCGCGCTGGAAGAGGTCTTCCAGGGCGCCATACGCATAGAAGTGGACGCGCGCGGACGCTCGCGGGTGGAGCTGGCGCTGGACGAGCCGCAGGCCTGATGCCAATTCGTTCTCCACACTGAAATGACCTCGTCACACCCGCGCAGGCGGGTGTCCACGAGTACTGGGCAGCCTCCCGGCGTGCGTGGATGCCCGCCTTCGCGGGCATGACGGGAAAAATTCCAGCTTCGAACGAGAAATCGAATGAAGCGCCGCCGCGCTTGCTGAAAGCTCAGGCGCCGCGCGGCGCGGCGCCGTTCTGCGCCTTGCCGCGCCCCGTGCGCGCCTGCAGCTCGTCGATGCGCTGCGAGGCCTGCGCCTTGGTCAGCGTTTCGTCGAAGGGCTCCTTGGCCTCCTCGCTCAGCGTCTTCAGGTAGGACTTCTGCGCCCCCGTCATGGGCTCGTCGCCGGTGACCCAGTCCTGCGGGTCCTTTTGCATGTTGCTGTCGTCGGCTTCGCTCTGGACGTGCTTGTCGGTCATGGACATCTCCTGATGGCTGGATGGATGTCCAGTAGTCGGCAAGCAGCGTGCCGCTTCAAGGGCTCAGCGCCTGGCCGCCAGCGCGTTGTCCGCCGCGGGGAGCCAGCGCCCCTGGTCGCGCAGCCGAGCGCCGTCGAATCGCAGCCAGCTCTGCGTGCCGTAGTGGCGCAGCCGCGGGGCGGCGGCCTGCAGTGCGGCGGCGTCCACGCCGGCCACCACCAGCGTCGGCGCGGCAGCGCCCGCCACGGCCCAGGCCACCACCG
>NZ_BCTC01000084.1 GCF_001571085.1 Azohydromonas lata NBRC 102462 | reverse complement strand
ACAAGAAACTCGAAGCCGCCGCGCCCTGGCTGCTGCTCCTCGCCACCGTGCTGCTGTGGCAGGGCCTGTGCATGGCCCTGGACGTCAGCGAGTTCGTCTTCCCCAGCCCCGCGCGCATTGCCGAGCAGGCCTGGGAGCACCACGCGGCCATCCTCGCCCACGCCTGGCGCACTTTCTGGGTGACGATGGTGGGCTTTGCCATCGCCATCGTGGTGGGCGTGCTGTTGGGCGCGCTCATGGGCAGCTCGCGCCTGGCCTACAACGCCATGTACCCGCTGATGACGGGCTTCAACGCGCTGCCCAAGGCGGCCTTCGTGCCCATCCTGGTCGTGTGGTTCGGCATTGGCGTTGGGCCGGCGGTGCTCACGGCTTTCCTGATCAGCTTCTTCCCGATCATGGTGAACATCGCCACCGGGCTGGCGACGCTGGAGCCGGAGCTCGAAGACGTGCTGCGCGTGCTGGGCGCGCGGCGCAGCGACGTGCTGCTCAAGGTCGGCCTGCCGCGCTCGCTGCCCTACTTCTACGGCTCGTTGAAGGTGGCCATCACGCTGGCTTTCGTGGGCACGACGGTGAGCGAGATGACGGCCGCCAACGAAGGCATCGGCTACCTGCTGGTGTCGGCCGGCAGCTCCATGCAGATGGGCCTGGCCTTCGCCGGGCTGCTGGCCGTGGGCGTCATGGCCATGGCCATGTACGAGCTGTTCGCGGTGGTGGAAAAGCGCACCACGGCCTGGGCGCACCGCGGCCAGGGCTGATGCCTGAAGGCGGTGTGCGCCCTGCGCAGAATCGGGCCATGACGCACGCCGCTTCCACCCTCGCCCCCGACCTCGCGCTGCACCTCCTGCGCCGCGCCAACGACATCGCCCGCCACGCCCTGGCCCGCGGCCACCATCCTTTTGGCGCGCTGCTGGCAGGGCCGGATGGCGAGGTGCTCATGGAGCAGGGCAACGTGGACAGCGTGAACCACGCCGAGGCCGTGCTGGCGCGCGAGGCGGCCGAGCGCTTCGACCCCGGCTTCCTCTGGCGCTGCACCCTGGTCACCACCGTCGAGCCTTGCGCCATGTGCGCGGGCACGCAGTACTGGGCCCACATCGGCGGCCTGCTCTACGGCATGAGCGAACGCGAGCTGCTGGCGCTCACCGGCGCCCACCCCGAGAACCCCACGCTGGACCTGCCCTGCCGCGAGGTCTTCAGCCGCGGCCAGAAGCCCATCGCCGTCACCGGGCCGGTGGCGCAGATGCGCGAGGACATCGCGGCCCTGCACCGCGACTTCTGGCGCACGCGCTGAGCGCGCCGCCCCGCGGGGGCGGCCCGTGCGTCTGAGACACTTGCGCCTTTCCTTGACGTCCCCGACGCCGGCCCGCCGCGGCCGATGTCCCGCCGCATGGCTTGGCACGCAGAACTCTCCATCCGCTATTTCCGCGACAACGAGCGCACCACCGCGCTGGACCGCCACCAGGGCCCGCTGCGCGTGCTGCAGCGGCTCTACCCCGAAGGCCCGCGCACCTGCCACCACGTGCTGGTGCACCCGCCCGGCGGCGTGGCCGGCGGCGACGAGCTGCACCTGAGCCTGCAGCTCGAACCCGGCACCCACGCCCTGCTCACCACGCCCGGCGCCACGCGCTTCTACCGCAGCGCGGGCGAGACGGCGCTGCAGTCGGTCAAGGCCACGCTGCAGGGCGACGCGCGGCTGGAGTGGCTGCCGCTGGAAGCCATCGCCCACGACGCCTGCCGCGCCGAGAACCACCTGCGCTTCGAGCTGCAGGACCAGGCGCAGATGATGGGCTGCGACGTCATCGCCCTGGGCCTGCCCGCCGCGGGCGACCCGTGGCGCCGCGGCAGCTTCCTGCAGCACCTGGAGCTGCCCGGCGTGTGGCTGGAGCGCGGCCACCTGGACGCCGCCGACACCCGGCTGCTGGACAGCCCGCTGGGCTGGGCCGGGCAGCGCGTGCTGGCCACGCTGTGGTTCGCCTCGGCGCAGCCGCTGCCCGCCGCGCTGCGCGAAGCGCTGCTCGAAGCCGGCCGCGCGCTGTGCGAGGGCGAACCCCGCGCCGGCGTCACCAGCGCCTCGCCGCGCGTGGTCGTCCTGCGCATGCTGGCCGCGCGCGTGGAGCCCGCGCAGCGGCTGCTGCAGCAGGTGTGGATGCGCTGGCGCGAGAGCGCCTGGCAACTGCCGCCCTGCCCGCCGCGCGTGTGGCGTACCTGAGGCCGCCGCGGGCCCGGCCCAGCCCGTCCCCGCGCGAAGGCAACAGAGTTTTTACTGGCGCAACAAATCACCGGACCGTGCTGGATAGAGTTTTGATGTCCAGGCACCACCTTGCACCGCGGCACCGGCCACCGGCATGGCGCGGCCAGGCGCAGGACGGCGGGACGGGGCGAGTGCGGCTCGGCAGCCGGCTCACCCGTGATCAAAACGGCTGTATTTCGGTTTATGTCCAAGCTTGATCGTCGCCCGGTCTCGGAACCGGCTTACGGCACCACGCGTCGCCGCCCTGCGGCCACGGCGCCTGGGCGGCTGCGGCGGGGCCCGCGTGCCGACGCCGCGGGCAGGCTGCGGCAAAGCGAAGCGGCCCTGCGGGACAGCGAGCAGCGCTTCCGGCAGATGTTCGAGAAGAACCGCTCGGTCAAGCTGATCATCGACCCGGCCACCGGCCGCATCGAGGACGCCAACCAGGCCGCCTGCGACTTCTACGGCTACACCCGCGCGCAACTGCTGGCGCTGCGCATCTGCGACATCAACACCCTGCCGCCGGCGGAAGTCTCGCGGGAAATGGCGCAGGCCCGCGCCGAGCAGCGGCTGTACTTCAACTTCCGCCACCGGCTGGCCAGCGGCGAGGTCCGCGACGTCGAGGTCTACAGCGGGCCGCTGAGCACGCCGCAGGGCCAGCGGCTGTACTCCATCGTCCACGACGTGACGGCGCGCAAGGAATCCGAAGCCGAGCTCAGCAAGTTCCAGTTGTTCAGCGAGCACGCCAGCGACGCGCACATCCTGCTGGACCAGAACTCGCGCATCCGCTACGCCAACCGCCGCGCCTGCGAGCGGCTGGGCTACGGGCGCGAAGAAATCCTGCAGCTCGGCATCCCGGACATCGACCCGAACTACGACCACGCCATGGTCCAGGCCCACTTCCAGTGCTGCATAGAACGCCGCATGCCGCCGTTCGAGACCGTGCACCGCACAAAGGGCGGCGAGGAGTTTCCGGTGGAGGTGTCTTCCACCGCGCTCCAGTTGCGCGGCGAGTGGTTTGCCTTCACCGCGTGCCGCGACATCACCGAGCGCAAGGCCGCCGAGGCGCAATTCAAGTTCCTGGCCCATTACGACGCGCTGACGCGGCTGCCCAACCGCGTGCTGTTGTCGGACCGCATGGCCCTGACCTTTGCCCAGGCGCGGCGCAGCGGCCAGCAGGTGGCCGTGTGCTACCTGGACCTGGACGGTTTCAAGGCCATCAACGACGAGCTGGGCCACGACGCGGGCGACGCCGTGCTCGTGGAGGTGGCGCAGCGGCTGCAGCGCAGCGTGCGCGCGGGCGACACGCTGGCGCGCTTGGGCGGCGACGAATTCGTGCTGCTGCTGCAGGGGCTGGATGGCGGCCCGGCCTGCGCCGCGCTGCTGCAGCGCGTGCTGGAGGCCATCGCCGCGCCCCTGCACGTCGCGGGCTGCGAGCGCTGCATCTCGGCCAGCCTGGGCTTCACGCTGTTCCCGGAGGATGACGGCGAGCCCGATGCGCTGCTGCGCCATGCCGACCAGGCCATGTACCGCGCCAAGCAGGCGGGCAAAAACCGCTTCTTCAGCTTCGCCGACCTCGCGTTGCCCAGGCGCTGAGCCCTTGCTGAGCCGGTGCGGGCCGGCGTGGCACGCCCGCGAAGGCGGACACCCACACAAGCTGCTGAACTGTTACCTTGAACCGGTGGGTCCCCGGACCTTCTTGAGGACCGGTTTCCAATTGACGGAAGGCGCGTGGATGCCCGCCTTCGCGGGCGAGGCCCCTCAAAAAGCAAGCCCCGTTCCAGCATGGCCGCACCGCAGGGGTGCATCGATGCCCCCGCAACGGCGGTGGGAACGTCATCGCCTCAAGCACCGATGCGAAAACGCCCGCTTTCGCACCACGGGCGGACGTGGAAAAGCCCGCGCCGGCGGCTCAGATCGCCACGAGGTTGCGCACCCCGTTGGCTTCCATGTCGCGCCCCGCGCCGCGGGCGACCACCTCGCCGCGCTCCATCACCAGGTACTGGTCGGCCAGCTCGGCGGCGAAGTCGTAGTACTGCTCCACCAGCAGGATGGCCATGTCGCCGCGCTCGGCCAGGCGGCGGATCACCCGGCCGATGTCCTTGATGATGCTGGGCTGGATGCCTTCGGTCGGCTCGTCCAGGATCAGCAGCTTCGGCCCCCCCGCCAGCGCCCGCGCGATGGCCAGTTGCTGCTGCTGGCCGCCCGACAAGTCGCCGCCGCGGCGGGAGAGCATCTGCTTGAGCACGGGGAAGAGCTCGAACAGCTCGGCCGGAACCGGCGTGCCGCCGGGCAGCTTGGCCAGGCCCATGCGCAGGTTCTCTTCCACCGTGAGGCGGCCGAAGATCTCCCGGCCCTGCGGCACGTAGCCCATGCCGGCGCGCACGCGCTCGTAGGGCGCGGCGCGCGAGACGTCCTGCCCTTCCAGCTTCACGCTGCCGCTCTTGATGGGCACCACGCCCATCAGGCTCTTGAGCAGCGTCGTCTTGCCCACGCCGTTGCGGCCCAGGATGACCGTCACCTCGCCGCGCCGCGCCTCGAAGGCCACGTTGCGCAGGATGTGCGAGCCGCCATAGAACTGGTTCAGGCCCTCGACCTGCAGCATCACTTCAGCGCCCAAGGTACACCTCCACCACGCGATCGTCGTTCTGCACCTGCGACAGCAGCCCCTCGGCCAGCACGTGGCCCTCGTGCAGCACCGTCACCTTGCGGTGGCCCTGCGTGAGCTGGTCCACGAACTTCATGTCGTGCTCCACCACCATCAGCGAGTGCTCGCCGGCCAGCGACAGGAACAGCTCCGCCGTGCGCTCGGTCTCCTCGTCCGTCATGCCGGCCACGGGCTCGTCCAGCAGCAGCAGCTTGGGGTCCTGCATCAGCAGCATGCCGATCTCCAGCCACTGCTTCTGGCCGTGCGACAAGAGGCCGGCCAGGCGCTGCGCGGAAGGCTTCAGGTGGATGCGCTCCAGCATGGCGCCTATGCGGTCGAGCTGCTCGCCCGTGAGGCGCGAGAACAGGCTGGCGCGCACGCGGCGGTCGGCCTTCAGGGCCAGCTCCAGGTTCTCGAAGACGCTGAGCTCCTCGTACACCGTGGGCTTCTGGAACTTGCGGCCTATGCCGATCTGGGCGATCTCGTTCTCGCGCAGGCGCAGCAGGTCGATGTTGGAGCCGAAGTGCACCTTGCCCTGGTCCGGCGCGGTCTTGCCGGTGATGACGTCCATCATGGTCGTCTTGCCCGCGCCGTTGGGTCCGATGATGCAGCGCAGCTCGCCCACGCCGATGGTGAGGCTCAGCGCGTTGAGGGCCTTGAAGCCGTCGAAGCTGACGGTCACGTCCTCCACGTACAGCGCCACGCCCTGCGCGAAGTCGGCCACGCCCTGGGCCATGGGCCGGCCGAAGCCGCCTTCCCAGGCCGAGCCGCCGCCGACGGCGGCGAGCTTCTGCTGGTGCGCGGCCAGGGCGCGCGCGCCTTCATCCATCAGGTCCGGCGTCATGCCCGCTCCTCCTTCTTGAACCGGCGCAGCAGGCCGACGATGCCCTGCGGCATGAACAGCGTCACCGCGATGAACAGCGCGCCCAGGAAGTACAGCCAGTATTCGGGAAAGGCCTGCGTGAACCAGCTCTTGGCGCCGTTGACGAAGAACGCACCGACGATGGGCCCCACCAGCGTGGCGCGCCCGCCGACGGCCGCCCACACGGCGATCTCGATGGAGGCGGCCGGCGACATCTCGCCCGGGTTGATGATGCCGACCTGCGGCACGTACAGCGCCCCGGCCACCGCGCACATCACGGCCGACACCGTCCAGATCGCCAGCTTGTAGGCCAGCGGGTCGTAGCCCGTGAAGCGCACGCGGTTCTCGGCGTCGCGGATGGCCTGCAGCACGCGGCCGAAGCGGCTGTGCACCAGGGCGCGGGCCATCAGGTAGAAGCCGATGAGCGTCAGGCCCGTCATCACGAACAGCACCATGCGGGTCGAGGGCTGCGCCAGCGGCACGCCCACGATGCGCTTGAAATCGGTAAAGCCGTTGTTGCCGCCGAAACCCGTCTCGTTGCGGAAGAACAGCAGCATGGCCGCGTAGGTCAGGGCCTGCGTGATGATGGAGAAGTACACGCCCTTGATGCGCGAGCGGAAGGCGAAGTAGCCGAACACCCAGGACAGCAGCCCCGGCACGGCCAGCACCAGGACGAGCTGCAGCACCAGCGAATCGCTCCACAGCCAGTGCCAGGGCAGCTCCTTCCAGTCCAGGAACACCATGAAGTCCGGCAGGTCGCTCTTGTAGTTGCCGTCGTGGCCGATCTGGCGCATGAGGTACATGCCCATGCCGTAGCCGCCCAGGGCGAAAAAGAGGCCGTGGCCCAGGGACAGGATGCCCGTGTAGCCCCAGATCAGGTCCATGGCCAGCGCGCAGATGGCGTAGCACATGATTTTGCCCACCAGCGCCACCAGGTGGTCCGGCAGGTGCAGCGGGTGCGTGGCCGGCAGCATGAGGTTGAGCGACGGCACGATCACCAGCACCGCCATCAGCGCCGCGCCCACGCCGGCCCAGCCGCGCGTGCCCAGCAGCAGGCCGCGCCGCGGCGTCAGGCCCAGCGGCGATTGCAGTACCGCACTCATGCTTCCCTCCCCTTCAGGGCGAACAGGCCCTGCGGACGTTTCTGTATGAACACCACGATGAACACCAGCACCATGATCTTGGCCAGCACCGCGCCGGCCCAGCCTTCAAGCAGCTTGTTGAGCAGCCCAAGCCCCAGGGCGGCCCACACCGTGCCCGCGAGCTGGCCCACGCCGCCCAGCACCACGACCATGAAGCTGTCCACGATGTAGCTCTGGCCCAGGTCGGGGCCGACGTTGCCCACCTGGCTGAGCGCGCAACCGGCCAGGCCCGCCAGGCCCGCGCCCAGCGCGAAGGCCCAGGTGTCGATGCGGGCGGTGTGGATGCCCACGCAGGCGGCCATGCGGCGGTTTTGCGTGACGCCGCGGACGAACAGGCCCAGCCGCGTCTTGGAAATCAGCAGCGCCACCCCGGCCAGCACCAGGCCGGCGAACACGATGATGGCCAGCCGGTTGTAGGGCAGCGTCAGGTTGCTCGCCAGCGCCAGGCCGCCGGACAGCCACGCCGGGTTTTCCACCGGCACGTTCTGCGCGCCGAACAGCGAGCGCACGCCCTGCATCAGCACCAGGCTGATGCCCCAGGTGGCCAGCAGCGTCTCCAGCGGGCGGCCGTAGAGCCAGCGGATCACCAGCCGCTCCAGCACCGCGCCCACCAGCCCCGCGGCCAGGAAGGAGGCCGGAATGGCCACCAGCACGTAGTAGTCGAAGAAGTTGGGCAGCCAGGCGCGGAAGGCGTTCTGCACCACGTAGGTGGCGTAGGCGCCGATCATGATCAGCTCGCCGTGGGCCATGTTGATCACGCCCATGAGGCCGTAGGTGATCGCCAGGCCCAGGGCCGCCAGCAGCAGGATGGAGCCCAGGCTGAAGCCGGTGACCAGCACGCCCGCGCGCTCGCCCCAGGCCAGGCGCGACTCCACCTTGGTGATGGCCGAGGCGATGACGGTGCGCAGCTCGGGGTCGGTTTCCGCCTCCAGGCGCTGCAGCAGCAGCGCGCGCACGGCGGGCTCGCCGCTGCCGGCAAGTTGTTGGGCCGCTTCCAGGCGCTTGTTGCGGTCCGGCGAAGCCACCAGCACGTAGGCGCGCAGTTGGCCCAGGCGCTCCTTGAGCGCGGCGTCGGTCTCGGCGGCGTAGGCCTTGTCGATGAGCGGGAGCTTGGAATCGTCCACCTCGTCGGCCAGCGCCTTGATGGCGGCGGCGCGGGCGTCGCGCTCGGGGGAGAACAGGTTCAGGGCGGCCAGGGCCGCCTGCAGCTCGCGCCGCATGCGGTTGTTGTTGGTGACGTCCTGCGCATCGCCGGGGAGCTGCGCGGCGGCGCCGGTGGCGGCGTCCACGGCGGAGCCGTCCTTCCTGACGATGAAGACGCGGTCGGCGGAAACGCGCACCGCGTCGTCCAGCAGGGCCTGCACGTAAGCGGCCAGCGTCGCGTCGCCGTTTTGCGCCACGGCCTCGATGAGGGCTTGTGCGCGCGTGTCGTTGTCGCCGTCGGCGATGGCGCGCGCCTGGGGCTGCGTCAGCGCCTGGGCCGAGAAGGCCAGCAGCGCCGTGAGCAGCGCGAGCAGGCCGCGCAGGAACGAGGTTTTCACAACCACCCTCTGCTTTCTTTGATGACGCGCTCGCGGCGTCGTTGCGTGTCGCGGTCAGCCCGCAGGCTGGATGCGTGGAAAACCGTCATGCCCGCGAAAGCGGGCATCCACGCACTCTGTGCGGCCGGCACGGTGTCGGCCGTTGAACGACGGGCGGCATCCTGGTCATCGTGGATGCCCGCTTTCGCGGGCATGACGAAGTGGGGTGCGAAGCCGAGCGGCTTGCGGGAGACACCGCAACGGCAGGCCGCAGCAACGGACGCCGGCGGTGCATCCCTTTCAAGCCTGGCTTACTTGGCCGCGGCCATCTTCTCCGGCTCGTCCTTCTTCTTGTCGTTGCCGGGGATGTAGGGGCTCCAGGGGTTGGCGCGCACGGGGCCGGGGGTCTTCCAGACCACGGAGAACTGGCCGTCGGCCTTCACTTCGCCGATGAACACGGGCTTGTGCAGGTGGTGGTTCTTCTCGTCCATCTTGGCCACGAAGCCGCTGGGGGCCTTGAAGGTCTGGCCGGCCATGGCGGCGATGACCTTGTCGGTGTCCGTGCTCTTGGCCTTCTCGACGGCCTGCTTCCACATGTGCACGCCGATGTAGGTCGCCTCCATCGGGTCGTTGGTCAGCGGCTTGTCCTTGTGGCCGGCGATGTTCTTGGCCTTGGCGTAGGCGGACCACTTCTTGACGAACTCTTCGTTGGTCGGGTTCTTCAAGCTCATGAAGTAGTTCCAGGCGGCCAGGTGGCCCACCAGCGGCTTGGTGTCCACGCCGCGCAGTTCCTCTTCACCCACGGAGAAGGCCACCACCGGCACGTCCGTCGCCTTCAGGCCCTGGTTGCCCAGCTCCTTGTAGAAGGGCACGTTGGAGTCGCCGTTGATGGTGGAGACCACGGCCGTCTTCTTGCCCTCGGCCGAGAACTTCTTGATCTTGGCGATGATGCTCTGGTAGTCCGAGTGGCCGAAGGGGGTGTACTCCTCCATGATGTCGGCGTCGGCCACGCCCTTGGACTTCAGGAAGGCTCGTAGGATCTTGTTGGTGGTGCGGGGGTAGACGTAGTCGGTGCCCAGCAGGACGAAGCGCTTGGCGCTGCCGCCGTCCTTGCTCATCAGGTATTCGACGGCGGGAATGGCTTGCTGGTTGGGGGCGGCGCCCGTGTAGAACACGTTCTTGCTCAGTTCCTCGCCCTCGTACTGCACGGGGTAGAACAGCAGGCCGTTGAGCTCCTCATACACCGGCAGCACCGACTTGCGGCTCACCGAGGTCCAGCAGCCGAAGGTGACGGCGACCTTGTCCTGGCTGATGAGCTGGCGGGCCTTTTCGGCGAACAGCGGCCAGTTGGAGGCGGGGTCCACGACCACGGGCTCCAGCTTCTTGCCCAGCACGCCGCCGGAGGCATTGATCTCGTCGATGGCCATGAGCACCGTGTCTTTCAGCACGGTCTCGGAGATGGCCATGGTGCCCGACAGCGAGTGCAGCACGCCGACCTTGATGGTGTCGGCGGCGGCCGCGGGCAGCGCGGTGGACACCAGCGAAGCCAGGGCCACGGCGCCCAGCGCCAGATTGAAACCGCGACGATTTGCCTTCATGTGCATTCCCCTCTAAGGGCCCCTGTGGCGGGCCGTTGATCGAACGGGATGCAGTGTCGAAGCGGGGGCGTCGCGCCGGAATACGACAACTTGCGTAGATGCGCGCGGAGTACGACAGATGGCGTAGGGAGGCTTCCCCGGTGCGCCGGAGAAGCCTCCCGTGCGGGACGGCAGCGGCAGGCGTCAGATCGCCCCGACGCTGCCCGTCACCGGCAGCACGATGCCGGTGATGTAGCCCGCGCAGGCCGGCGCCGCCAGGAACACGTAGGCCGGCGACAGCTCCTCCGGCTGGGCGGCGCGCTTGAAGTCCGTCTTCTTGCCGAACTCGGCGACCTTCTCGGCCGGGGAGTCGGCCGGGTTGAGCGGCGTCCACACCGGGCCGGGCGCGACGGCGTTGACGCGAATGCCCTTGGGCAGCAGGTTCGAAGCGAGCGACTTGGTGAAGGCGTGGATGGCCCCCTTGGTGGCGCTGTAGTCCAGCAGTTGCTGGCTGCCTTCCAGCCCCGTGACGGAGCCGGTGTTGATGATGGAGCTGCCCGCCTTGAGGTGGGGCAGCGCGGCCTTGGCCATGTGGAAGTAGCCGAAGACGTTGGTGCGCAGCGTCTCGTCCAGCCGCTCCTCGGTGATGTCCTCCAGGCTTTCGGCGTGTTCCTGGAAGGCGGCGTTGTTGACCAGGATGTCAAGCTTGCCGAATTCCTTGACCGCCTGTTCCACGGCCTGCTTGCAGAAGGCCATGTCCTTGACGTCGCCGGGAATGAGGATGCAGCGGCGCCCTTCCGCTTCCACGCAGCGTTTCGTCTCCTCGGCGTCCTGGTGCTCGTTGAGGTAGACGATGGCCACGTCCGCGCCCTCGCGCGCGTAGAGCACGGCCACGGCGCGGCCAATGCCGGAGTCGCCGCCCGTGATAAGTGCGGCCATGCCCTGCAGCTTCTCGCTGCCCTTGTAGTTGGGCGCCTGGAATTGCGGCTGGAGCTGCAACTCGGCCTCGATGCCGGGCTTCTCGATGTGCTGGGCCGGCAGGTCGGTGGGCTGCCGGCGGGCGCCGGTCTGGGGCGGCTGCTGCGGTTCCCCACCGCCGCCCTGCTGGGCCTTGCGGTTGTCCTTCTGGTCCTGCTGCTTCTGGATGCCGCGCTGCTTGTCGGCGACGGTGTCGACGTTTTGCTGCTTCTGCTGGGAATCGCCTTGCTGTTTCATGGGGTGCGCTCCGTGTGGGGTGGGATGGAGCTGCGGTCGGCAGGTGGCGTGCCTGTTGAATCCGGCCGAAATATTGATATTTGCGTCCGTCCTTTTGCAATGACCGCCCGGCAATCGAATCACGCACAAACCGCAAGACGCTTTTCTTCCGAATGCACGAAGCCTTCGCCATTCATCATTAGAATGCGGACGGCCCATACACGTCAGCATCGATTCGATGCCAATCAATATGCATCTCACAGACGTCATTCCCTGGGGCCGCTCACTGGCCGAATACCAGGCCATGTTCTCGCTGTCGCAGGAGGATTTGAACAAGAAAAGAATTCTGGGTTGCGGCGACGGGCCGGCCAGCTTCAATGCCGAGGCCACGGCACAAGGTGGCCGCGTCATTTCCGCCGATCCAATATACGCCTTCTCCAGACAGCAAATTGAGAGTCGAATCCTGGAAAGCTATTCGACCATCATGGCGCAGCTTGCCAGCCATCAGGCTGATTACATTTGGGATTTAATGCAGAGCGTGGAAAACGTGGGACGCCAGCGCATGCAAGCCATGAACAGGTTTCTGGCCGATTACGACATTGGCAAGCATCAAGAGCGCTACGTAGAGGCCGCACTGCCAACTTTGCCGTTTGAGAGCAAAATTTTCGATCTGGCCCTATGCTCTCATTTCCTTTTTCTCTACAGCAGCCAAGTTGCTCTCAAGGCTCACATTGAAGGCGCCCGCGAGATGTGCCGGGTTGCCGCAGAGGTCAGGATATACCCTCTTGTTGCGATGAAGGGCGGATTATCCCCTCATTTGCCGGCAGTCATGGACGCCTTGCAGGCGGAGGGCATACAGACAAATCTTGCCCCCGTTTCGTACCGTTTTCAAAAAGGCGCAACACAGATGCTGGTGTTGCGAAGGCAATAAAACCCACGCCTTTTCTCTTTGTCTATAACTCCCTCTTCACACTCGTCTGATTTTCCAAAATTTACAGCCATGTCCACCATCGCCCTGAACCCCAGCCCCGAAGAAAATCCCCGCGTCAAAGCTGTTTTCGACGACATCCGTGCCACGCGGAAAACCGATTTCGTCAACAACATGTGGCGCGCCCTGGCGTTCGACGCCACGCTGCTGGAAAACACCTGGGCCGAGGTCAAGCAGGTCATGGCCACGCCCTCCTCGCTGGACCCGCTGACCAAGGAAATGATTTACATCGCCGTGTCCGTGGCAAATTCCTGCAGCTATTGCATCCACTCCCACACGGCCGCCGCCAAGGCCAAGGGCATGACCAGCGAACAGCATGCGGAACTGCTCACCATCATTTCGCTGGCGGCCAAGACCAATCACCTCGCCAACGGGCTGCAGTTGCCGCTGGACCCGGTGTTCGATGCCGGCGCATCGCCCCAGGCGTAAAAACGGCACGCCGGCAACGCCTTCCGTCCGTGGCTTTCCGGCAATTTCAACGGTCCAAATTTATTTCAAGGCCCGCGCTGCCCAGGCACCCATGGCCTGGACTGCGAAATTGGCGCCAAATGGTGATCCGCAGCCCGGCGTTGCCTTCAGGCGCTGGAGAACACAGGCCATTTAACGGGTTGCCAGAGAAAATAGAATTGAGACCCCGGGATGTTCTTGCCCGCCGCACACCGCGCATGAACAATGGCGCCCCCAACTTCAAACCTTCAGGGACGCCCATGCTGAAATTCTTTTCTTCCATTGCCCTGTGTGGCGTATTGGCTGGCTGCGCCAGCATTCAGCAGCCTTCGCCCTCCTCGACTGAAACCACGCCCACCACATCTGCACCCGCCTGCCCGTCACCGGCGGATCTACCCGCGACGCTGCTTGGGCAATTCGAACCCGCTGTTGACGACGCCTTGCTCGCCAAGGCCCTAGGCCCGGCGGACAAGGGTGGCTTATGCACCGGGCGGGTTTACCAGGCCAAGGCCGACACCAATGTCATGCTTTTCCGCGCCTGGAACAGCACCAACCCCAACAGCAAATTGGGCAAATGGTGGGCTTTCGGAAAACCGGAAGGCAAGACGGCGGATTACCGCAAGGATTATGTGATCTGCTATGAATGGACGCCGCTGGACATGCTGGCGCAATGCCGGGTGAAAGCGGGCACCAAAATCGTCATCGGCCCAGGGCAAAGCATGCAGTGCTCGCAATATTTGACTTACCCTGCCTCGGCGCGGCAGCAGGTGTATATCGACGATGCGGCCGGGTCGCTGGACAATTGCAGCACGTTCAACGGGACCTTCAGCTGGCAGCCTTGATGAATTTCTGGCGGCGGTTTTCTCACCGCCCCGCTGCCGTCGCCAGCGGCCCCAGCCTTTTCACCACCAGCGCCGCCGCCGCCGTGCGCGTTTCGACGCCCAATTTCTCGAACACGTGCTCCAAATGCTTGGTCACCGTGCGCGGGCTGGTGCCCAGGATGTCGCCGATATCGCGGTTGGTCTTGCCCTGCAGCACCCAATAAAGCACTTCGGATTCGCGTGCCGTGAGGCCAAAGGTCGGCCCAAGCGCGGCAATCGTCGCGGTGTCGTTCTGCTCGCGCAGCACCAGCAGCCATTCGTCCTCGCCCATGGCTTCGTGCAGCACGAAAGTCAGGCGGCGGGCGGCCTGCGTCACGGCCAGCGTCGCGCCCAGCGCGGGTTTTACGTTCAGCCAGGCACGCAGCGGCGCGGGGGCTGAACCGTCGGGCCCGGGAGCGTCGTCACCCGTGAAAAACTCGGCCAGGAGCTGGCGGGCCAGCGCGGTCTGCCACACCAGGCGGCCGTCGCGGGCGCGCAGCACCACGCTGGCGTGGCCGAAGGCGTCCAGCACCCGCCGCGCCTGCGTCTGCGAGCGGGCGCTGTGCAGGTGCGCGGCCATGCGCGCCAGCACCTCGCTCGTGCGCAGCGGCTTCGTCACGTAGTCGTTCACGCCGGCGGCGAAGGCCTTCACGAGGTGCTCACTCTCGGTCAGCCCGGTCATGAAGACGATGGGCGTGGCGGCGGTGCGCGGGTCGGCGCGCAGGCGGCGGGCGACTTCGAAGCCGTCCATGCCGGGCATCACGGCGTCCAGCAGCACGATGTCGGCCTGCGTGGCACGGGTGAGCGCCTGCTCGCCGGAGGTGGCCACCAGCACGGTGTAGCCGCCCTCGTCCAGCGCGTCGTGCAGCAGCGCCAGGTTGTCCGGCACGTCGTCCACCACCAGCACCACGCCGGCTCCTCTGTCCAGCTCAGGCACCTTGTTCATCTTGGGCTTCCAGGGTCTTGCGCACGGCGCCCGCCAGGGCGTCCAGCTCGAAACGCTGCAGCAGCGCGCGCAGCGGGGCCGCGAAGGCAGGCCCTTGTTGTGGGTCGGATTCGGCAATGCGCTCCAGCGCCGCCCTCGCCCCGCGCACATGGCCCAGGCGCAAGGCTTCATCCAGCGCGCGCAGCAGTTTCACATCGGGGCGCCACGCGGGATCAGCCGGCGCGGCCGCGGTGGCCGGGACCGGCGCGGCGCGTGCGGGCTCCGGCTCGGCGGCCGGCGCCTGCTGCGACGCCGCGGCTGCCGGCAAAGCGGGCGCCGGCGCTGGGTGCACGGGCAGCTCCTCAATCCACGCCAGCTTCAACCGCCGCTCCAGCCAGTCCAATAAATCGTCCACGCGCACGGGTTTGACGAAAAAGTCGCGCGCGCGTACGCCGGGGTCGTTGTCCAGGCCGCGGTCAAACGCGTTGGCCGAGACGATGGCCACGGGCGCATCGTCGGCCAGGCCCAGGGCGCGCAGGCGCTGCAGGGTCTGCCAGCCGTCCAGCCCGGGCATGGCCAGGTCCATGAAGAGGGCGTCCGGCCGCAGCGTGGGCCACAGCGCGATGGCCTCGGGACCGCTGGCGGCCTGGTGAATCTCGAAACCCAGCGGCTGCAGCAGATTCAAGAGCAGCTCCCGGTCCGGCGCCTCGTTGTCCACCACCATGAGCTTGCGGCGCGGCCCCAGGTAGCCGCGGCGCGCGCCGCGCACGGCCTGCGGCGGCGGCGCGTCCACCTGGGGCAGGAAGAGTTTCAGCGTGAACGTGCTGCCCTCGCCCGGCGTGCTGCGCGCGGTCAGCTCGCCGCCCATGAGGATGACCAGCATGCGCGCGATGGTCAGCCCCAGCCCCGAGCCGCCGCCCGCGGCGCTGCCGCGCTCGAAGGGGTCGAACACCCGCTCCAGCTCCTGCGCGTTCATGCCGGGGCCGCTGTCCTGCACTTCGAAGAGGGCCATCTGCCGCGCATAGCGGGCGCGCAGCGTGACGCTGCCCGCGGCGGTGAATTTCACGGCGTTGCCCAGCAGGTTGATCAGCACCTGGCGCAGCCGGCGCTCATCCGCCCGCACCCACGGCGGCATGGCGGTGTCTATCTCGGTGCGGAAGTCCAGGCCCTTGGCCGTGGCCTGCAGCTCGAAAAGGCGGGCGATTTCGCCCACCGCCTCGCGCAGCGCCATGGGCTTCACGTGGAGCTGCACCCGGCCGCTCTCGATGCGCGAGAGCTCCAGCGTGCCCTCGATCAGCGACAGCAGGTGCTCGCCGCCGCGGCGTATCACCTGCACGGCGTGCTGGCGGCGCGGGGGCATGTTGGCGTCGTCCTCCAGCAGTTGGGCGTAGCCCAGGATGGAATTCAGCGGCGTGCGCAGCTCGTGGCTGATGGCGCTGATGTAGCGGCTCTTGGCCTGGTTGGCCGCGTCCGCCGCCCGCTTGGCCTGCTGCAGCGCGGCGTCGGTGCGGTGGTGGGCCTCGATCTCGCGCTGCAGGGCGGCGGTCTGGCGGCGGCTTTCCTCCTGCGCCAGGGCGCGGCTGCGCTGCGCCAGCACCAGCCACCACAGCACCATCCCGGCCGCCGGAAGCCCCAGCAAGGCTTCGCTGATGAAACTGCCGCCTGCGGCGGCGTGGCGGTGCAGCAGCCACAGCGCCAGCGCCAGCAGCGGCGCGCCGGGCAGTGCCGCCAGCAGGTAGGGCGCCAGGCCCTTGTCCAGATAGGCATAGACGCCGCGCGGCAGCAGCGCGCGCAGCAGCCGCTCCCATTGCGCATCCAGCCGCGCGTGCGGCTTGCACAGGTCGCCGCAGCGCGCGTCCAGCGTGCAGCACAGCGAGCAGATGGAGCCCTGGTAGGCGGGGCAGCGCGCCATGTCGTCAGGCTCGTAGCGGCGCTCGCACACCACGCAGCGCACGCCTTTCAACGGCTTGTCCGGCGCCGCGGCGGCCTGGGCGGGCTTGGCGCTGGCCGCCTTGGCGTCGCCAGCCTTGGGCTCACCGGCGGGCCTGGCTTGGGCCGCCTTCTCCGCCGTCCACGGCGCCTCCTGCGGGGAGCGTGCGAGATAGAACCGGCCGCGCGTGGCGCGGGCCACCAGGGGCGAGGTCACCAGCGCGGTGACCATGGCGATCAGCGCCGAAAACGCCTGCGCCCCGGCGCCGAAGGCGCCCAGGTGGGCGGCCACCGAGAGCACCGAGGCCAGCCCCATGGCGCTCACGCCCACGGGGTTGACGTCGTACAGGTGCGCGCGGCGGAACTCGATGCCCGGCGGCGACCAGCCCAGCGGCTTGTTGACCACCAGGTCCGCCACCACGGCCATGATCCAGGCCACCGCCACGTTGGCGAACAGGCCCAGCACGTGGCCCAGGGCCTGGAACACGTCCATCTCCATCAGCGCCAGCGCGATGAGGGTGTTGAACACCATCCACACCACGCGCCCCGGATGGCTGTGCGTGGCGCGCGAGAAGAAGTTGCTCCAGGCCAGCGACCCGGCGTAGGCGTTGGTGACGTTGATCTTGAGCTGCGACACCACCACGAACAGCCCCGTCGCGGCCACCGCCCAGCCGTAGTGCGGAAAGACGAACTCGTAGGCCGCCAGGTACATGCGGCTCGGGTCCACGGCCAGCTCCAGCGGCACCATGTGCGTGAGCGCCAGGTGCGCCAGCAGCGCGCCGCCGAGCATCTTCAAGACGCCAGGAATCACCCATCCCGGCCCGCCCATGAGCACGGCCGCCCACCAGTTGAAGCGCCCGCGCCGGCCCGGCTTGGCCTCGGGCATGAAGCGCAGGTAGTCCGCCTGTTCGCCCATCTGCAGGATGAGCGCGCTGCCCACCGTCACCGCGGTGCCGAAGCCCAGCCAGCTGAAGCCCGCGCTGCCGTCCGGCCCGGCGTGCTGCATGAAACCCTGCAGCAGCGCCGGCTGCTCGCGCAGCACCACCACGTAGGGCGCGATGAGCATCACGAGCCACAGCGGCTGCGTCCAGAGCTGCAGCCGGCTGATGGTGGTGACGCCGTGCGTGACCAGCGGAATCACCACCAGCGAGCACAGCAGGTAGCCCCAGGCCGGCGGGAGGCCGAAGACGAGGTCCAGCGCGTAGGCCATGACCGCCGCTTCCAGCGCGAAGAAGATGAAGGTGAAGCAGGCGTAGACCAGCGACGTGACCGTGGAGCCCAGGTAGCCGAAGCCGGCGCCGCGGGTGAGCAGGTCCATGTCCACGCCATGGCGCGCGGCGTAGACGCTGATGGGCAGCCCGGCCAGAAAAATGATCAATCCCGTGACGAGGATGGCCAGCGCCGCATTCGTGAACCCGTGCTGGACCAGCAGCGTGGCGCCCACGGCCTCCAGCACCAGGAAGGACGACGCGCCGAACGCCGTCTGCGCCACGCGCCAGGGGCTCCAGCGCCGGAAGGCGCGCGGGGTGAAGCGCAGCGCGTAGTCCTCCATGGACTCGCGCGCCACCCAGGCGTTGTAGTCGCGCCGGATCTTGACGACGCGCTGAAGCGGCTCACCGGCGGCAGGAGCGGCGGCGGGGGAAGGCGGGGACTGCATGGGTGTGGTCAAGCTCAACCGCCTTGCCGTTCAAGAAACGCACCAAGTCTCCCCCATTGGGGGGATGTCCGGCATCCATCGTGCTAAAAGCCCGGCCCATGGAACTCACGCCCCGCGAGAAAGACAAGCTGCTGATCTTCACCGCCGCGCTGCTGGCCGAACGGCGCCGCGCCCGCGGTTTGAAGCTCAACTACCCCGAGGCCGTCGCGCTGCTGAGCGCGGCCATCATGGAAGGCGCGCGCGACGGCAAGTCCGTGGCGCAGCTCATGGGCGAAGGCAAGACCCTCCTCACCCGCGACGACGTGATGGACGGCGTCGCCGAGATGATTCCTGAGATCCAGGTCGAGGCCACCTTCCCTGACGGCACCAAACTGGTGACCGTGCACCAACCCATTGCCTGACAACGCACTAAATCAGTGCAACAACAAGGACGAGGCACAAGAATGAAGCAACTCCTGATCGCGACGCTGGCCGGTTTTGCCGGCCTGGCACAGGCACACGAGGGCCACGGCCTGCCGGGTGCGGCGCACTGGCATTCGACCGATGCGGTGGGCTACGTGGTGCTGGCCGCCGTGGTGGCCGCGGCGCTGTGGAGCACGCGTCGCAAATGATTCCCGGCGAGCTCATCACCGACGACGGCGCCGAGCTGGAGCTCAACCCCGGCCGGCGCACGCTGGTGCTGGTGGTGGAGAACGCGGGCGACCGCCCCATCCAGGTCGGCTCCCACTACCACTTCGCCGAGACCAACGGCGCGCTGCGATTCGACCGCGAGGCCGCGCGCGGCATGCGGCTGAACATCCCGTCCGGCACGGCGGTGCGCTTCGAGCCGGGCCAGCAGCGCACGGTGGAACTGGTGGACTACGCCGGCACGCGCGAAGTCTGGGGTTTCAGAGGCCTCGTCCAAGGAAAGCTCTGAATGGCAAACATCTCCCGGCGTGCCTACGCCGAAATGCTCGGCCCCACCGTGGGCGACCGGCTGCGACTGGCCGACACCGAACTGCTGATCGAGGTTGAAAAGGACTTCACCCTGGCCGCGGGCGGCTACGGCGAGGAAGTGAAATTCGGCGGCGGCAAGACCGTGCGCGACGGCATGGGCCAGGGCCAGCGGCCCAACGGCCCTGGCGCGGCGGACGCGGTCGATTGCGTGATCACCAACGCGCTGATCGTGGACCACTGGGGCATCGTCAAGGCCGACATCGGCCTGCGCGGCAGCCGCATCGCGGCGATCGGCAAGGCGGGCAACCCGGACGTGCAGCCGGGCGTGGACATCGTCATCGGCCCGGGCACGGAAATCATCGCCGCCGAGGGAATGATCGTCACGGCCGGCGGCATCGACACGCACATCCACTGGATCTGCCCGCAGCAGATCGACGAGGCGCTGAACTCCGGCGTCACGACCATGATCGGCGGCGGCACGGGCCCGGCCACCGGCACCTTCGCCACCACCTGCACGCCCGGCCCCGAGAACATCGCCCGCATGCTGATGGCGGCCGAGGCCTTCCCCATGAACATCGGCTTCATGGGCAAGGGCAACGCCAGCCGCCCCGAGGGCCTGCGCCAGCAGATCGAGGCCGGCGCGCTGGGCCTGAAGCTGCACGAGGACTGGGGCACGACGCCCGCGGCGATCGACTGCTGCCTGGGCGTGGCCGAGGAAACCGACACCCAGGTGGCGATCCACACCGACACGCTCAACGAGTCGGGCTTCGTCGAGGACACCATCGCCGCCTTCAAGGGCCGCACCATCCACAGCTTCCACACGGAAGGCGCGGGGGGCGGCCATGCGCCGGACATCATGAAGGTGGTGGGCGAAGCCAACGTGCTGCCCTCCTCCACCAACCCGACGCGGCCCTACACGGTCAACACGCTGGACGAGCACCTGGACATGCTCATGGTGTGCCACCACCTGGACGCGTCCATCGCCGAGGACCTGGCGTTCGCCGAGAGCCGCATCCGCCGCGAGACCATCGCCGCCGAGGACGTGCTGCACGACCTGGGCGCCATCAGCATGTTCAGCTCCGACTCGCAGGCCATGGGCCGCGTGGGCGAGGTCGTCATCCGCTGCTGGCAGACGGCGCACAAGATGAAGGTGCAGCGCGGACCGCTCGCCGGTGATTCCGCGCGCAACGACAACGAGCGCGTGAAGCGCTACGTGGCCAAGTACACGATCAACCCGGCGCTGGCGCACGGCATCTCGCACGAGGTGGGCTCCATAGCAGTGGGCAAGTGGGCCGACCTGGTGCTGTGGAAGCCCGCCTTCTTCGGCGTCAAGCCGAGCCTGGTGCTCAAGGGCGGCTTCATCGCCACGGCGGCCATGGGCGACGCCAATGCGTCCATCCCGACGCCGCAGCCCGTGCACTACCGGCCCATGTTCGGCGCCTTCGGCGGCGCGCTGTCGGCCACGTCGCTGACCTTCGTGTCGCAGGCGGCGCTGGGCGGCGGTGCGCTGGACCGGCTCAACCTGCGCAAGACGCTCTCGGCCGTGCGCGGCTGCCGCACGGTGAGGAAGGCCGACATGGTGCGCAACGGCTACGCGCCGCACATGGAAATCGACGCCCAAACCTACGAGGTCCGCGCCGACGGCCAGCTCCTGACCTGCGAGCCGGCCCAGGTGCTGCCCATGGCGCAGCGGTATTTCCTGTTCTGACGGGGTCATTCAACCGGCGGCTGGCCGCCGGGTTCAGCATCTCTCCATGGACACCCTTCTCCTCCCCTCCACGCCGCTGCTCTTCGCCTTCCTCGGCGCCAGCCTGGTGCTGGCGCTGACGCCGGGGCCGGCCGTCGTCTACATCCTCACGCGCACGCTGGCGCAGGGGCGCGCCAGCGGGCTGGCCTCGGTGGCGGGCGTGGCGCTCGGGAACCTGGGCAACGCGGCCGGCGCCGCGCTTGGGCTGGCGGCGCTGTTCGCGGTGTCGGCCGCGGCCTTCACGGTCGTGAAGTGGCTCGGGGCGGCCTACCTGATCTACCTGGGCCTGCGCCTGTGGCGCCAGGGCGATGCGACGGCCGGCGCGCCGCAGGTGCGGGCGCAAAGCCACCGCCGCGTGTTCGCCGACGGGTTCGTGGTCGCGCTGCTGAACCCCAAGACGGCGCTGTTCTTCGCCGCTTTCCTGCCGCAGTTCATGAACCCGCAAGGCGCGGTGCTGCCGCAAAGCCTGCTGTTGGGCGGGCTGTTCGTGGCCGTGGCGGCAAGCACCGACCTGCTCTACGTGCTGGGCGCGAGCGTGCTGGCGCCGCGGCTGCAGCGCGGCGTGGCGCAGGCGCGCTGGGGGCGGCGCATCGCCGGATCGTCCTTCATCGCGCTTGGGCTGCTCACGGCGTTTTCGGACCGGCCGCGGGCGTGATTCGCCCAAGCGCCACAGACCTTTTTTGACTTCTTCCGCCATGCCCCGCCCGCCAGGGCGGCCGGCAGACGCACTGCATACTGCCGCCCCATGCTGACCGTCAACAAACTCCTGCCCCGCGGCCAATCGCTGGCGCCCGCCCTGCGCCGCCGCGCCGCCACCGTCGAGCTCGACTGGGACACGCGCCAGAAGAGCCGCTTCGAAGCCACCGACAGCCAGGGCCGCCAGCTCGGCGTCTTCCTGCCCCGCGGCAGCGTGGTGCGCGGCGGCGACGTGCTCGTGGCCGAGGACGGCTCGCTGGTGCTCGTCCAGGCCGCACCGCAAGCCGTGCTGGAAGTGCGCGCCGCCGAACCCTTCGCCCTGCTGCGCGCCGCCTACCACCTGGGCAACCGCCACGTGCAACTGGAACTGCAACCCGAGCTGCTCAAGCTGGAGCCCGACCACGTGCTGGCGCAGATGCTGCAGCAGATGGGGCTGCAGGTGAGCGAGGCGCAGTCGGCCTTCGAACCCGAGAGCGGGGCCTACGCGGCGGGCGGCCCTGCGCAGGGCCACGATCACGCGCACGGCCAGGACCATGGCCATGTGCATGGCCCGGGCTGCGGCCACGACCACTCGCAGGACCACGGCCACAGCCCCGCGCAAAGCCAGGACCACGGCCACGTGCACGGCCCGGGTTGCGGTCACGACCACGCGCACGACCACAAGCACGAACCCGCTCCCGCCCCCGCCGCGGCCCCGTCGCGCGGCAAGCCGCTGGGCATTCCCGTGGCCGCCGCGCCTGTGCCGCACGTGCACGGCCCCGGCTGCGGACACGACCACTGATGGCGCCGGGCGCCCTGCTGGACCTGCTGTGGCTGGCCTCGCCGGCCCTGCCGGTAGGCGGCTTCAGCTACTCCGAGGCGCTGGAAGCGGCCGTCGACACCGGCCTGGTCACCAACGAGGAGCAGGCCCGCGCCTGGCTGCTCGACCAGCTCCACCTGTCCCTCTCCCGCGCCGACTTGGCCGTGGTCGCCACTGCGCATGCGGCTTGGCAGGCGGGTGACGAATCGCGCATCCGCGAGCTCAACGACTGGGTGCTGCTCACCCGCGAGAGCAGCGAGCTGCGCCAGCAGGCCGAGCAGATGGGCCGCTCCATGCTGGAGTGGCTGCGCAACCAGGCCGACGCGGCCAGCGATCCGCGCCTGGCGCAGCTCGCCGCGCTGAAGCCGCCCACCTGGCCCGTGGCTTGGG
The DNA here is from genome assembly GCF_001571085.1 of Azohydromonas lata NBRC 102462. Lineage (GTDB taxonomy): Bacteria > Pseudomonadota > Gammaproteobacteria > Burkholderiales > Burkholderiaceae_C > Azohydromonas > Azohydromonas lata. Next base: position 6,326 of record NZ_BCTC01000084.1, on the reverse strand, counting down.
CGCTGGGCGCGGCCCGCGGCGGCGCGGCGCTGGAGCCCACGCTGGTGGCGCACGCCTTCGGCTGGGCCGAGAACCTGGTGCAGGCCGCGCTCAAGGCCGTCCCGCTGGGCCAGAGCGCGGGGCAGCGCATCCTGGCCGCCTTGTCCAGGGACATTCCCGCCGCCGTGGCCCACGCCATGAGCCTGGACGACGCCCGCCGCCAAGCCTTCACGCCCATGCTGGCCATCCTCTCGGCCCGCCACGAGACCCAGTACTCCCGCCTCTTCCGCTCCTGAAACCGAAAACGAAGTGATGAACAAGCTGCACGCCATCCCCAACCGCACCAAGAAACTCCCGCCGCTGCGCGTGGGCGTGGGCGGCCCCGTGGGGTCGGGCAAGACCACCCTGGTCGAGATGCTGTGCAAGACCATGCGCGAGCGCTGGGACCTGGTGGTGGTGACCAACGACATCTACACCAAGGAAGACCAGCGCCTGCTCACCGTGGCCGGCGCGCTGGACCCCGAGCGCATCGTGGGCGTGGAAACCGGCGGCTGCCCGCACACGGCCATCCGCGAGGACGCCTCCATCAACCTGGAAGCCGTGGACCGCATGCTGGAGAAGTTCCCCGACGCGGACATCGTCTTCATCGAGTCCGGCGGCGACAACCTGGCCGCCACCTTCAGCCCCGAGCTGTCGGACCTGACGATCTACGTCATCGACGTGGCCGCGGGCGAGAAGATCCCGCGCAAGGGCGGCCCGGGCATCACCAAGAGCGACCTTTTCGTCATCAACAAGACCGACCTCGCGCCCCACGTCGGCGCCGACCTCTCGGTGATGGAGGCCGACACGCGCCGCATGCGTCCCAACCGTCCCTTCGTCATGACCAACCTGCGCACCAGGCAGGGCCTGCAGGACGTGGTGGAGTTCATCGAGCAGCGCGGCATGCTCACCGCCGCCTGAAAAGGATTGCGGCGGCCTTGAATCCGGCTGCGCCGGGCCGTGACGGCCGGCAGCCGCCGCGTCACAGCCGTATCCGCGCTTGACCCCGGGCCGCCCGGGGCACGCCGCCTGCTGACGGCGGGGCATCTCCAACGCCAAGTGAGGCATGCCCATGGGTCTGATCAATTTCGTCAAGGAAGCCGGCGAGAAGCTGTTCCACCGCGGTGGCGACGACAAAGCGGCCGCTGCCGCCGCCCCGGCCGCGGCGCCCACCCAGGCCGACGTGGCCGCGCTCAACCAGCAGGCGGGCGACGCCATAGAGCACTACGTGCAGCAGTTGGGCCTGCAGGTGCAGAACCTGCAGGTCACCTTCGACGGCGCCACCTCCACCGCCACCGTAGCCGGCCAGGCGCCGGACCAGGCAACCAAGGAGAAGGTGCTGCTGGCCTGCGGCAACGTGCAGCACGTGGCGGCCGTGACGGACCAGCTCACCGTGGCCGGCGCGCCCCAGGCCGCCGCCTCCCCCGAGCAGCAGCCGGCGCAGTTCCACACCGTGGCGTCGGGCGACAACCTGTCGAAAATTTCCGCCAAGTACTACGGCAGCGCGAACGACTACATGCGCATCTTCGAGGCCAACAAGCCCATGCTGTCGGACCCGAACAAGATCTATCCGGGCCAAGTACTGCGGATTCCGGCGAAAGCTTGAGGCGCTGCCGCGAGCTGAACGGCCCGCTGAAAACGACGATGCCCGCTCAAGAGCGGGCATCGGTGCTTGAAAAGGGTGCTTTCAGCGGGCGGTCACACCGGCATCAGCGAAATCACCGGCCGGCGCGGCGCGGCGGGCACGGGGGCCGGCAGCGGGCCCGTCACGGCGGCGATGCTGGTGGAGGCGGCGTGCTTGGCCAGCGCCTCTTCAAACGTCTCCACCGCGCAGTCCTGGCAGCAGCCGCAGTTGCGGGCGATGCAGGTGTCGTCCTGCAGCGTCTCGAAATCACGCGTGCCCGTGCGGACCGCCTCGCGGATATCGCGGTCGCTGATTCGGTGGCACAGGCAGACGATCATGGCGGCACTCACTGAAGAAGTGCGTCCAGTATCGCAAATGAGAACGCTTCTCAGCAAGTATTCCCTGGCAACGACGAGGCGAAGCCCCGTGTAAAAGGCCGCAATCCGCGAGATCGCCGCAGAAAACCGGCGAACTCATGACTGCTCGGTCACAAAAAGAGGCGGCGTCCGGCTGGTTCCCCAAAAACAACGGGCTCCCGAAGGAGCCCGTGGGTGCCAGCCGCTCGGCCGGTCCGGCAGGAGTGCTGCGGTGCCGGATGCGCCGCGCGGCGGGAGGCGTTGCCGCGTCAGTCGCCGTGAGGCTTCATCTGCGACTGCAGGTAGTTCTGCTCGCCGACCTGGCCCACCAGGTCGATCTGGGTTTCGAGGTACTCGATGTGTTCCTCGGTGTCGTCCAGGATGTCGGTGAGCAGGTCGCGCGTGACGTAGTCGCGCACGGACTCGCAGTGCTGGATGGCGTCGCGCAGGACGACGGCCGAGCCGATTTCCAGCTTGAGGTCGCAGCTCAGCACTTCGATGGCGTTCTCGCCGATGAGCAGCTTGCCCAGGTCCTGCAGGTTGGGCAGGCCTTCGAGCATGAGGATGCGGTCAATGATCTTGTCCGCATGCTTCATCTCTTCGATGGACTCCTCGTACTCATGCTTGGCCATGCGGTCGAAGCCCCAGTGCTTGAGCATGCGGTAGTGCAGGAAGTACTGGTTGATGGCCGTGAGCTCGTTCTTGAGCTGGGCGTTGAGGAAGTCGATGACTTGCGGATCACCCTTCATGGGGAGCACTCCTTGTCGGTTGTTGTGAGCGAGGTTTGTGATTTTCGGCCGGCCATCATCCGGCCAGGGCCCTTGTCCATGACAACGCGGACGGGACGCGACGCATTCTCAAGAGCCCGACTCCCTTGGCCGCCGACAGCCCGCCTCAGGCCTGGATCAGGCCCCAGCGCAGCGCCACCAGGGTGAGCTCGGACTGGTTGCCCGCGCCGAGCTTCTGCTTCACATGGTAGAGGTGCGTGCCCACGGTGCTGGGCGAAAGTTTCAGGTCCGTTGCGATCTGCGCCACGCTGCGCCCGCGCGCGAGCTGTATGAACACGGCGAACTCGCGCTCGGAGAGCAGCTCCACCGGGCTGGCGTCGCCTTCGAGCTGCGCCAGCGCCAGCGCCTGCGCGGTGCGCGCGTCCACGTGGCGCTTGCCCGCGGCCACGGCGCGCACGGCGGCCACCAGCTCGTCCGGCGCCACGCGCTTGGCCAGGTAGCCCAGCGCGCCGGCGCGCAGCACGCGCTGCGGATGCGCCGTGTCCTCGTGCGCCGACAGCACCAGGATGCGCGCGCGCGCATCCTGCGCAATGAGGCGGCGCACCGCCTCCATCCCGCCCATGCCCGGCATGGACAGGTCCATCAGCACCACGTCCGGCCGCAGCGAGGCGTAGAGCTGGCAGCCCTGCTCGCCGTCGCCGGCCTCGCCCACCACTTCCATGCCGGCATCGGCCAGCAGCATGCGAAAACCCATGCGCACCAGCGCGTGGTCGTCCACCAGCAGCACCCGCGTCACGGCGCCTCCCTTTTCATGGCTTGCGGCCGTGACATCACGGCGTCTCCTTGTCCTTCTTGATGGGGCCGGCCCAGGGGCTGCGCGCCTCCTCGGCCGGTTCGCCCAGGTCGGCCGCCGCCACCGGCGGGCGCTGCGGCAGCCAGACTTCCAATTCCACCCCTTGCGGCGCGGCGGGCTGCACGCTCATGCGCCCACCCAGGCTGCCCACGCGCTCGTCCAGCCAGCGCAGGCCGTGGTGGCCGGGGCGCTCCTGCCACTGTGCGGGCAGGCCACGGCCGTCGTCGCGCAAGCGCAGGCGCAGCTCGCCGCCCTCCACCCACAGCCGCAGCTCGATGCGCGTGGCCGCGCCGTGGCGCAGCGCGTTCGTGAGGCCTTCCTGGGCGGCGCGATACAGGGCCAGCGCGGCCTCGGCCTCCAGCGGCGCCAGCTCCGGCGGCTGCTGCAGGCTCAATTGCAGCCCGGGGTGGGCGCGGCGGGTGCGCTCCACCAGGTCCTGCAGCGCGGCGCTCAGGCCCATGCTGTCCAGCACCAGCGGCGCCAGGCGCGGGATGAGGCCGTGCATGGCGTCGTACAGGCGCGAGGACTCGTCGGCAATGAGCTGCGCGGCCTGGCGCGCCTCGGCGTCGTCCACGCGGCGCGCCACGGCCAGCGCCAGCGAGCGTATGGCGGTGACGGACTGGCCCAATTCGTCGTGCAGCTCGCGCGCGATGGTGCGCCGCTCCTGCTCGATGTGGTGGTCCAGCCAGCGCGCCAGCTCGCGGCTGTCGCCCAAGCGGCGCTCGGCCAGCACGGCGCGCTTTTCGGTGTCTATGTGCGCGCGCAGTTGCGCCACCATGCGGTTGAAGGCGCTGCCGATGGCGGCGGCCTCGCGCCCGCGCAGCGGCGGCAGCCGCACGTCGAAGCGGCCGGACTCCAGCTCGCCCAACGCGCGCTCTATGCGGCCGAAGGGGCGCACGGCCCGCCCAACCAGCCAGAACACCAGCACGTTGAGCGCCAGCAGCAGGCCCAGCGCCATGGCGGTGAACTGCACCACGACGTCCCAGGCGTCCAGCGCGGCGCGGGAGTGGTTCGCGGTGATCTGCAGCCGCCCGTCCGGAAACTCGTAGGCCTGCATCAGCGGCTCCGGAGCGATGTAGCGCTCGAACCAGTCCGGTGCGTCGCGGCCCAGCTTGTAGGTCGAGGGCGGCGAGGTGTAAAGCACGCGGCCCTGCCCGTCGGTGAGCGTGATCTCGTTGGAGCGCACGCGGCCCAAGCCGTTGAGAAAGCTCAGCATCCCCGGCGTGCCCTGCGCGGTGTAGAGCCATGCGGTGCGGTTGAGCAGTTGCGCGGCGACGCGGTTGGCGGCCACCACCTCCTCTTTCACCGAGTCGCGCAGGTTGTTCACCTTGAGCACCAGCAGCCAGGCCACGAACAGCAGCGTGAGCACGCCCACCAGCGTGTTCACCTGCGCGCGCAGGCCCCAGGTGAAGCGGCGCGGGCGGGCCATGGCCGCCGGCTGTGCCGCATCGGCGGACGGCGTGCCTTGGGCCGCGGGCTGCTCCACCGCGCTCACACCGCGTCTCCCGGCGGACCGAAATCGCCGCGCCCGGCAAAGGCGTCCAGCGCGCGGCGCTGCGCGGCCTGCAGCAGCGGGTGCGCCGGGTCGTGGCCCACGCCGGGCAGCATTTCAAGCTCGGCCCAGGGCACGGCGGCCTGCAGCAGCCGCGCACCGCCGGCGGGGCAGACGGCGTCCTGCTCGCCATGCAGCAGGCGCAACGGCACTTGCGGCAGCGCGGCCAGGCGATCCAGCAGCGGCGGCTCCTGCAGCCAGCAGCCCTCGCGCAGGAAGTGGGACTGCACGCGGTAACGGTCCACCAGCGCCTCCAGCGCCTCGCCGGCGGGGGTTTGCGCCTCGTCCGACTGGCCGCAGCGCAGCCGCTCCCAGCGCCACCATTCGATGGCCAGCGCCTGCGCCGCCTCGCTTTCGAGCTCTGGCATGCCCGCCCAGCCCTGGGCCAGCGCGGCGGGAGCGCCTTCGAAGAAGCCGCGGATGTCGGCCTCGCGCGCCAGGAACGTGTTGCGCAGCAGCAAGCCCAGCACGCCCTCGGGCTGGTCCAGCGCGTGCAGCAGCGCCAGCGTCGCGCCCCAGGAGCCGCCGGCCACCAGCCAGCGCTCCACGCCCAAGCGGCGGCGCAGCAGCCAGAGGTCGTCCAACAGCTTGGCGGTGGTGTTGTGCACCAGGCCGCCGCGCGGCGTGCTGCGGCCGGCGCCGCGCTGGTCGGGGCAGATCAGCCGGTATTTCGTGAGGTCGAACCCGCGGCGCAGCAGCGGGCTGCAGCCGGAGCCGGGGCCGCCGTGCAGCAGCAGCACGGGCAGCCCGTCGGGAGCGCCCCACTCCTGCACGTGCAGTACGTGCCCGTGGCCCACGGGCAAGCCGTGGGTGCGCAGCGGGGCCAGGTCGGGGGTGGGATTGGGTTCGGACACGCCCGGGATGGTAGCCATGCGTGCGGGCAGACCCTGAGACGCGCGCAGATTCATGATTTTCATGAGGCCGGAATGCAGACCGCGGGCCTGTGGCGCCCAGGCCCCCCGCCGGAAGATGGCGCCTGGAACGACGTTCCCGCGGTCATCGCCAAAGAGGCCGCGCCCACTGACCAGAAAAGGAGACTTCACATGCAATGGCAAACCCCCTGCGCGACCGATCTGCGTTTCGGCTTCGAAATCACGATGTACGTCGCCGCTCGCTGAATGCGGGCTGAAGCAGGGCTGATCGCCTGATCAGCGCGCTTCACCAGCGGGGCGGCACGGTGCAAGCCGTGCCGCCC
>NZ_BCTC01000083.1 GCF_001571085.1 Azohydromonas lata NBRC 102462 | reverse complement strand
CTTGGCCTGCGGGTCGCTGCCGTGGTAGATGCCCACCACGTTGCCCACGGCGTCAATCGTCACCTCGTCGAAGCCGCAGCCCTCGCGCATCCACTCGGCCAGGCGCGCGGCGCAGGCGCGGTGCGGCTCGGTCAGGTACGTGACGGTGAGCGCGTCGGGCAACTCGCTGAGCTCGGCCAGCGATTCGGCCCAGTCCCACACCAGGTTGCCCATGGTGGGCGTGAAGCCGAACTTGTCGTTCAGCCGTATCTCGGCGATGCGGTGGATGTTGCGCAGCGCCTCGGCGAACTCGAAGTCCGGGTGGTTCATCAAGCGCCGCTCGAAGGTCTCGATGATCTGCCAGCGGTTGAGCCCCGCGCCGCGCGGCCCGCGCACGGCCAGGATGAAGGGCCAGCCGAACTTGGCGTTGTAGTCGGCGTTCAGGCGCTGCAGCTTGTCGAATTCCGCGGGCGTGCAGTCGGTCAGGCCCGCCTTGCCCTGCTCGTTGGTGGACTCGGCCGTGAGCGACTGGGCCACCATGGCCTTGCCGGCGAGCTCCGGGTGGGCGCGGATGAGGCCCAGTTGCGCCTCGCGCCCGGCTTCCTGCAGCACCTCCACCAGCGCGCGTTTCAGGTGCGCGAGGCTGGCGAAGGGGCGGCGGTGCCAGGCCTTTTCGGCGATCCAGGGCGAGTGCTCGTAGGTGCCGTCCAGCAGCTCGGTGAACTGCGCCTGCGAGGCGGCGTTGAGGATGTCCAGCGTCAGCATGGCGTTCACTCCCACACGAAGGCCGTGGCCGCGTCGAAGGGGTGGTAGGCCTTCCAGTGGCGGGCGATGTCCACGCGGCGCGCGACCCACACGCGCTCGTGCTGCTGCACGTGGTCCAGGAAGCGCTGCAGCGCGCGCATGCGCCCCGGGCGGCCCAGCAGCCGGCAGTGCATGCCGATGCTCATCATGCTTGGGCGCTCGTCGCCCTCGGCGTAGTGCACGTCGAAGGCGTCGCGCAGGTATTCGAAGAACTCGTCGCCGTGGCTGAAGCCTTGCGGCAGCGCGAAGCGCATGTCGTTGCAGTCCAGCGTGTAAGGGACGATCAACTGCGGCGCCAGCTCGCCGTCGGTCTTTCTCACCTGCAGCCAGAAGGGCAGGTCGTCGCCGTAGTAGTCGCTGTCGTACTCGAAGCCGCCGTAGTCGGCCACCAGGCGGCGGGTGTTTGGGCTGTCGCGGCCGGTGTACCAGCCCAGGGCGCGCTCGCCGGTGAGCTTCTCGATGGCTTCCATGCCCAAGCGCATGTGCTCGCGCTCGGTGGCCTCGTCCAGGTTCTGGTAGTGGATCCAGCGCCAGCCGTGGCAGGCGATCTCGTGGCCCAGCTCCACGAAGGCGGCGGTGACCTCGGGGCAGCGCTGCAGCGCCATGCCCACGCCGAAGATGGTCAGCGGCAGGCCGCGGCGCTCGAACTCGCGCAGGATGCGCCACACGCCCACGCGCGAGCCGTACTCGTAGACGCCTTCCATGGAGAGGTGCCGCGCGGGGTAGGCCGCGGGGTTGAACATCTCGGAGAGGAACTGCTCGCTGCCGGCGTCGCCGTGCAGCACGGAGTTCTCGCCGCCTTCCTCGTAGTTGAGGACGAACTGCACCGCCACGCGGGCATGGCCGGGCCAGCGCGCATGCGGGGCGTTGCGGCCGTAACCGGCCAGGTCGCGGGGGTAGCGGTTCGTGCTCATGTCTCGTACTGCCTTTGCTTTAGGGGGTGTGTCTGCCCGCCGCGGGGGCGGCGGGCCTTGGGCGAGGGACGGGAGGCTGAAGCGGGCCGGGCCGTCACTCCAGCGGCTGCAGCGCCAGCGCGAGGTCGCTGGCGCGCGGGTTCAGGCGCAGGTTGCGCTCGACGTTGCCCAGGTGCTGCTCCACGAGCTTGACGGCCGCGCGCGCGTCGCGGCGCTCCAGCGCGTCCACGATGGCCACGTGCTCGGCCTGCGAGTGCTCGGCCGAATGCGAGCTCTGGTACATCAGGCTGATGAGCGAGCTGCGCGAGAGCAGGTCCGTGAGCATCTGCGCCAGCACCTCGTTGCCCAGCATGCGCGCCAGGATGACGTGGAAGTCCGCCAGCAGCCGGGTGCGGCCGGTCACGTCGGTGCGCGTGACGGCGGTGCGCTCGGCCTTGAGGTGGGCGCGCAGCTCGGCGAGCTGCGCGTCGGTGATGCGCGTGCACAACTGCCTGAGCATGGCGCCTTCGAGCATCTTGCGCACCTCGAACACCTGGCGCGCCTCGTCCACGCTGGGCTGCGCGACGAAGGCGCCGCGCGCGGGCTCCAGCGTCACCAGGCGGTCGCGGCTGAGCTGGTTCAGGGCCTGGCGCACGAGGGTGCGCGAGACCTTGAAGATGTCGGCAATCTGCTGCTCGGCCAGCTTGGTGCCGGGCATGAGCCGCCGCTCCACGATGGCCGTGGTGATGGACTCGGCGATGCGCTGCGTGGCGCTGGCCTCGCTGCGCGCGGACGGTTGGGCGGACGCCGCCGCCTTGGCCTGGGCGGCGGGGGCGACGAGCTGTAGCGGGCTGCGGCTGCGTGGCATGGCGTCTCGAAAAAGGTTGTTCTGATGCGGCGAAGTGTAGGCCGTCACCACATCAGTGCTTGCGGTCTGTGCGCCAAAGTGTATACAGTTTGGCGTGCATTCGCAGCGTGCAAACCCGCAGCATGATGGTATGCACCAATTGCGATTTGCCATGCGCCAGGGCGGTGCGCTGCGCACCACGGCAAGCCGGCAGGAGCCGGCGCAGCCCTCAGGGCCTTTCAATCATCAGCCAGGACGACAACCATGGGAAAACTCAGCACCCACGTGCTCGATACCGCCAACGGCTGCCCCGCCGCGGGCATGCAGGTGACGCTGTTGCGGCTGCTGCCTGAAGGCGGCACGCAGGAGCTGCGCCGCCTCACGCTGGACGCCGACGGCCGCGGCGGCGGCCCGCTGCTGGAGGGCGATGCGCTGCAGGCCGGCCGCTACCGCCTGGTGTTCTCGGTGGCGCCGTATTTCCGCGCCCGCGGCACGGAGTTGCCCGCGGTGCCCTTCATCGACGAGGTGCCGCTGGACTTCGGCATTGCCGATCCGGCCTCGCACTACCACGTGCCGCTGCTGGTGAGCCCCTGGAGCTACAGCACCTACCGCGGTTCCTGATCCGGCCGTTCAACGTTGCTGGCGCATGCCTTGCGTCAAGGGCGGCTTCCGTTGTGATGGAGGACAAGCCATGTTGAAGATGCGTCGTCGTGCCGTGCTCGCGTGCACGCTGCTGCTGGGCCTGCAGGCCGGCGCGGCGCAGGCCGCGTGGCCGGAGAAGCCCGTGCGGCTGGTGGTGACCTTTGCCGCCGGCGGCGCCAGCGACATCGTCGCGCGCGCCATTGCCGATCCGCTGGCCCACGCGCTTGGCCAGCCGGTGGTGGTGGACAACAAGCCCGGTGCCGGCGGCACGATTGGCGGGTCGGAGGTGGCGCGCGCGCCGGCCGACGGCTACACGCTGCTTCTGTCCAACTCCACGCCGCTCTCGATCGGCCCGTGGGCCGTGCCGCGCCAGCCCTACGACCCGGTCAAGCAGTTCACGCACGTGGCGCTGTTGGGCGTGGCGCCGGTGCTGTTCATGGCCAATCCCAAGAGCGGGCCCGCCTCGCTCAAAGACTTGCCCAAGGCCGCGGCCGCGCCGGGCTACACCTTCGGCAGCGGCGGCCCGGGCTCCATCGGCCACATCGTGGGCGAGATGACCAAGGCCGCCATGAAGCTGCAGATGACGCACGTGCCCTACCGCGGCGGCGCGCCCATGACCACGGACCTCATCGCCGGCACCATCCCGCTGGGCATAGACGTCATCACCGCCTTCGTTCCCATGGTCAAGGCCGGGCAGATCAAGGCCCTGGCCGTGAGCACGCGCGAGCGCTCGCCGCTGCTGCCCGACGTGCCCAGCGTCACCGAGCTGGGCCTGCCGCAACTGGTGGCGGAGAACTACTTCGGCGTCTCCGGCCCGGCCGGGCTGCCCAAGGACGTGGTGGACAAGCTCTCCAAGGCGTTGGCCGACATCGTGGCCGACCCGGCCACCGTCAAGCGCTTCGCCGAACTGGGCATCACGCCGGCCAAGCCCGGCGGCGAACCCTTCGCCGCTTTCGTGGCCCACCAGGTCTCGGATTGGGCGCCGGCCATCAAGGCGGCCGATCTCAAGCCCTGACGACTTAGCGCAAGGGCCGTGCAATCCGCAGCCTCGAAAATCGTATACACGCGACCCGTTACGGTGCACGCAAATTGGCACACAAACTGCATGAAGCGGTTCCCTGGCCGGGCCGCTTGCGTGGCGGGTCGGCGCTTGCATTACCCATAACCCCCACAACCCATTACCCCCCGAGGGACTTCATGAAGAAATTTTTTGCTCGCAGCGGCCTGGCTCTGGCCGCGTTGATGGCCTGCGCCGGTGCCGCGCAGGCGCAGAGCACGGTGCAGCTGTACGGCCTGGTGGACCTGTCGGCCGGCCGTTACCAGGACCCGGGCGCGAAGTCCATGACCAAGATGCAGCCTGGCGGCATGACCACCAGCTACTGGGGCCTGCGCGGCAAGGAAGAGCTGGGTGGCGGCCTGTCCGCGGTGTTCGCGGCCGAAGGCTTCTTCCTGGCCGACACCGGCGCCAGCGGCCGCTTCAACGGCGACGCCTTCTTCGCGCGCAACGCCTACGTGGGCCTGAGCAGCGCCTCGCTGGGCACCGTGCAGTTGGGCCGCAACACCACGCTGCTGTTCGTCTCGACCATCGTCTACAACGCCTTCGGCGACTCCTACACCTTCTCGCCGACGGTGCGCCACGTGTTCCTGCCCTCGGCCATCACGGCGCCGGTGACCGGCGACAGCGGCTGGAGCGACTCGGTGCTGTACACCTCGCCCAAGCTGGGCGGCTTCAAGGCCAGCGTGCTGGCCGCGGCCGGTGAGAAGGTGGGCCATCGCAACGTGAGCGCCGGCCTGAACTACGACGTCGGCAACTTCTCCGCCGTGGCCGTGTACCAGGACGTGGAAAAGGACATCTCCACCGCCTTGAAGGTGGACGACACCCGCACGTGGCAGCTCGGCGCCACGTATGACTTCGGCGTGGTCAAGGTGTTCGCGCAGCACACGCAGGTCGAGAACCGCTCCGTGGCCGGCTCGCCCAAGAGCAAGCTCAGCGACGTGAGCGCCGCCATCCCGCTGGGCAACGGCAAGGTGCTGGCCGCCTACGGCCTGCTCAACCGGCCCGGCTCCGCGGACCAGAAGACCTTCAGCCTGGGCTACGACTACTTCCTGTCCAAGCGCACCGACGTCTACGTCGCCGCCATGAGCGACAAGGACGAGGCCAAGGCCACCTACACCACCGCCAAGAGCTACGGCGTGGGCATCCGCCACCGCTTCTGATCGGCCCCGCGCCCTTCAGCCATCAAGCCCGCCTCCGGCGGGCTTTTTCTTGGGTGCCTGCCTTCAAGCCGGCAGGGCTGGCGGCCTGCGGCACACTGGTTTCCCCACGTTTGCGCCAGGCCGCCAGCGCCTGCGAGAGGAGACCGTCATGACGCAAGTTCAAGCCCTCGTGTTCGACGTGTTCGGCACGGTGGTGGACTGGCGCGGCAGCATCGCCGCCGACCTGGGCGCCTGGGGGGCGCAGCGCGGCATCGCCTGCGATTGGGCCGCGCTGGCCGACGACTGGCGCGCGCGCTACCAGCCGCAGATGCAGCGCGTGCGCAGCGGCGCCGTGCCCTGGACGGTGCTGGACGCGCTGCACCGCGAGGCGCTGGAAGAGCTGCTGCCCAAGTACGGCCTGCAGCACCTGGACGAGGCGGACCGTTGCCACCTCAACCGCGTCTGGCACCGCCTGAACCCCTGGGCCGACGTGCGCGAAGGGCTGCGGCGCCTGAAGTCCCGGTACGTCATAGGCACGCTGTCCAACGGCAACGTGGCGCTGCTGGTGAACATGGCCAAGCATGCGGATCTGCCGTGGGACGTGGTCTTTTCCGCCGAGACCTTCCATGCCTACAAGCCGCTGCCGCAGACCTACTTGGGCGCGGCGCACATGCTGGACCTGCGGCCGGGTGAGCTGATGCTGTGCGCCGCGCACAACGACGACCTGGCGGCCGCCCGCGCGCAAGGGCTGCGCACCGCTTTCGTGCCCCGGCCCACGGAGTACGGGCCGTCGCAGACGAAGAATCTCGGCCCCGAGCAGGACTGGGACGTGGTGGCGTCGGATTTCGTCGATCTGGCGCAGCGGCTGGGGGCGTAGGGCGCGGCCGGCGCCGCCGCGCCGGCCCGGCCCCTTACCGCGCGGGCATTCCCGGCAGCCCCATCAAGCGCGCCACCGGCTCGGCGCCGCTGCCGTCGCAGTGCATGTAGCGCAGCACCTCGCCCATGCGCTGCCACTGGCGGAAATGGTCCTGGTAGAGGTTTTGCACGCGGTAGGCCTGGGCCTCGCCGGACAAGGTGCTCTGGCAACTGGCGAACAGCGACTCGCCGCGCTGCAGGAACTGCAGGTGGTGCACCAGCTCGTGGACGATGAAGGACTGGTCCGTCGGGTCGCGCATGTCCAGCGTGTCGCGGTAGAGGATGCGGCGCCGGTCGGTGTCGTACACGGCCACCAGCGACTCGCAGCCCGCGGGGCGGTCGTCGCAGACCGTCCTGGCGATCTCGCGCTGCGGCAGCGGGATGAAGCGCGGCAGCGCCTCGCCGGGCGGGTTGGGCAGGCCTGAGAGCCGGCTGGCCCAGGCCAGCAGGTCCGCGGCCAGCACGGCGTCTATGGCGGCATGGCGGGAGGCCGCGGCGGGCGGCATGCGCGAGGCCGGCGCCAGGGCGGGGGCGTTGGCCGCCAGCGGCCGCAGGCGTGGGGTGTTGTTTTGCGTGGAGCCCGTGGCGTGCGCCAGCAGCAGGGGCAGGAGCAGCGCTGCGGCGGTCCGCCACCGCCACCGCCGCCGCCGCTGCGGTGCAAGCGTGGTGGGGAATGCCGTGCCGTCTTCGACCATGGGCTGCTCCTGGTACAGACGGCACTAGCAATAGCCCGGCCCACGGCGCCTGTCGTCCCTCGGGATGAGGCATGCGGTCACCAACGGTTGCTTAACGGGCGCGGCGTGGACGGCGCCTGCCGGCCCGCCGCGCTCAGCGGCTCACGCGAAACGCCACGCGCTGCCAGCGCCCCTGGCCATCCAGCACCGTGAGCGTGTGCGTGCCGGGCTGCTCCAGGCGCAGCGTCACGGTTTCGCCCACGCGGCTGCGCTGCTGCTGCACGCCGTCCAGCAGCCAGTACAGCGGCTCGCGCGCGGGCACGTCGCCCTGGGCCGAAACGCTCAGCTCCACCGCCGCGCGCCCCGGCACGGGTTTGAGCACGGTGCCGGCTTCCAGCCCGGCGATGCGCAGCGCGCTGCCGCCGTCACCGCAATCGCCCGCGCTGCCCTGCACCCAGGGCGCCAGCGCCAGCGGCCAGCGTGCCACGGGGGTGCCGTCGCTGCTGTCCGCGCAGCCCGGCCCAAGCAGGCCGCCGCTGCGCTCGCGGTCCGGCAGGGTGGGCGGCGCGGCGCCGTCCAGCATCCAGCCCGTGCGCTGCACCAGGCAGTGGCGTGGCGCCGTGGCCTGCGCGCTCAGGCCCAGCGGCCAGCAACTGCGCAGCGGCGCCACGCCGGGCGGGGGCGTGCGTTGGCCGGTCGGCGCCTCGGCCTCCGGCAGCAGGGCCACGATGTCCTGCAGCAGCGGCGCGGCGGTGTTGGCGCCGAAGAAGCCCGGGTTGGGCGTGCCGTCCGGCCGGCCCACCCAGACGCCCACCGTGTGCTGGTCTGTCACGCCCACGGCCCAGGCGTCCCGGAAACCGAAGCTGGTGCCCGTCTTCCAGGCCAGGCGCCGCGTGCCTTCGGTGAAGGGCCGCTCGGGATGGCCGCCGCCTTCCAGGATGTCGCGGACGATGAAGGCCGCCCCCGCGCTCATCAGCCGCGCCTCCACGCGCGGCGCGCCGGGCGTGAGCCGCGGCAGGCCGGACAGGCCGCCGCGCGCCAGCGCGCGGTAGGCGCCCACGAGCTCCTCCAGCGTGGTGCCCGCACCGCCCAGGATGAGGCTGAGGTTCGGCTCCGCCCCCGGCGCCATGCGCAACTTCAAGCCGCCTGCGCGCAGCACGGCGGCCAGGCGCTGCGGCGTCAGCCGCTCCAGCAGGTCCACCGCCGGCACGTTGAGCGACTTCTGCAGTGCCTCGGCCACGCTCACCGGCCCGCTGAAGGACGCCTGGAAGTTGCCCGGCGCGTAGCCGCCGAAGTTTTGCGGCGCATCCACCAGCAGGCTTTCGGAGTGGATCAGCCCCTCGTCCAGCGCCAGCGCGTAGAGAAAGGGTTTGAGCGTCGATCCCGGCGAGCGCACGCCGCGCGCCATGTCCACGTGCGCGGCACGGCGCGGGTCGGTGAAGTCGGCCGAGCCGGCGTAGGCCAGCAGCTCCAGCGTGTCGTTGTCCATGACCAGCACGGCCATGGACACGCGCGGCGGCAGCGCATCGACCCGGTCCAGCAGCAGCCGCTCCACGCCCGCCTGCAGCTCGGCCGACAGCGTGGTGCGCAGCACGGTGGCGGCGGCGCCTGGCCTGGCGGCCTTTGCGGCGGCGCGAGCCTGGGTGCGCACGCGCTCGGCCGCCAGCGGCGCCAGCCACTGCGCGCGCAGCGGCTGCACGGCGACCTTTTCCATGCGGGCGTCGGCGACGGTTCGAGCATCCCAGACGCCCGCGTCCAGCAGCCGCTGCAGCACCTTGTCGCGCGCGGCTTTGGCGGCGGCGGGGTCGCGGTCCGGGCGCAGCCGCGAGGGCGCCTGGGGCAGCGCGGCCAGCAGGGCGGCTTCCGCCGCGCTCAGGTGCAGCGCGGGGCGGCCCAGGTAGCCGCGGCTGGCCATCTCCACGCCCTGGACGATGCCGCCCATGGGGGCGCGGTTGAGGTACAGCGTCAGGATCTCGCGCTTGGACAGGCGCAGCTCCAGTTGCAGTGCGCGGGCCATCTGGCGCAGCTTGGCGCGCAGGCTGCGGCTGCCGGCGCCGGGCGGCGGCGGGTCCAGGAGGCGCGCGACCTGCATGGTCAGCGTGGAGCCGCCGGAGACGATGCGCCCATGCCGCAGCCACTGCGCCGCCGCGCGCGCCAAGGCGACCAGGTTGACGCCGGGGTGGAGGTGAAACCAGCGGTCCTCGTAGCCGAGCACGGCTTGCAGGTAGAGCGGGGAGACGTTCTGCGGCGTGACGGGCTGGCGCCAGATGCCGTCGGCGTCCGGCCAGGTGCGCAGCGGCGTGCCGTCGCGCGCGGCGACCACGGCGCCGGGGGCGTCGCGGGGGATGGGCGGCGGGAAGGCCAGATCGAGCGCCAGCAGCACGGCGAGCAGGGCGGCCAGGGCGAGTTCGAGGCGGCGCAGTCGGCTCATGGCGCTTTGCCGCCCGCCGTGAGCCGATGAGCCTCCACCGAGACTTCGCCATCCCCGCGAAGGCGCACTGCGGTTCGGGAAGCGTCCTGGGCGCCGGCCGCAAGCCGGCGAGGCTCCCCTACTACTTCGTCATGCCCGCGAAAGCGGGCATCCACGAACACCGGGGTGTGGCTTTCGAACGGCATCGCCCAGGGGTGGCGTCGGCGCGCCAGCACCCCGGCTGGCGTGGATGCCCGCTTTCGCGGGCATGACGAAGCAGGAGGCGGTCGGCACCGGCTCACGGCGGGCATCTCATGGCCTTTTGTCCGCATCGTCCTCACGGCCTCCAACCCGCACGCCCTCACTGCCCCGCAGCCCCCCGCGGGTCCTCGATCAGCACCGTGCCGCCGTCCGCTCCCACGCCGCGCAGCTCCGGCCGGTACATGTCCTCGGCGAAGGGGGCGGGCACCACGAAGCGGCCGGGGCTGACCACGCGCAGCATGTAGAAGACCGGCAGCCACTCGCGGTCCAGCCGCGCCGCGGCCACGTAGCGGTCGTCGCGGTACTCGCGGTGCTTCAAGCGGCCGTCGGCCATGGCGGCGGCCACGTTCACGCCCTCGATGCTGAACTCCTCGGCCTTGGGGCCCTGCGACAGGTTGAGGTTCTCCACCTCCATGCCGGCCGGCACGCGGTCCACGATCAGGCCGTTCTCCAACGTCCGCGACGCGCGTGCCCGCACGCGCACGATCACGAGGTCGCCCACGCGCAGCGCCCGCCCGGCCGCCAGCGGCTGGCCCTGCGCGTCGAACCAGTCGCGCTTGAGCTCGATGTCCGTGTCGCGCGGCGCCGGGGCCTTCACCGGGTAGCCGGAGGCCTGCACCTCCACCAGCAGCGGCTGCGCATGCCGGTTGGCCAGCGACACGCCGCGCGCCAGCGCCGCCGCGTCCAGGCTGCGCTGCTCCACGCCCTTGGAGGCCAGCGCCTGCACCGCCTCGCCCACGCTCAACTGCGCCTGCCAGCCGTCGCCGCTGCCGCCACCGCCGGTGAGCCCGGCCGCGCGCGCGGCCAGGAACAGCGACAGCCGCTCCTGCGTGGAGAGGTAAGGGCGCCCATTCAATCGGTCCGCCGCGTCGAAGAGCAGGTTGTCGCGCCGCGCCGCCTTGATCTCGTGCCGCGCCAGCAGCGCGTAGGCCAGCGCGGCGTCGCGCACGGGGGTGCCGTAGTCGCCGAGCCATTCGAAATACCACGCATCGCGGGCGCCGGGCAGGCCGTAGGGGCGGCGCAGGGCGTCGTCCAAGGCGGCCTGCGAGCGCGCCTCGTCGCCCATGAGTTTCAAGGCGATGGCCAGGTGCACCAGCGGCAGCGGCGAGCGGGCCTTCAGCCGCTGCTGGTCGTGCAGGTAGCGCAGCATGGCCAGCGGCGCCTTCTGGTCGCGCGCCAGGATGTAGCCCACGTGCGCCAGCTCCGCGAAGCGCTGGTGGCTGTCGCGCAGCAGGGCCAGGTCGCGGCTGCTCAGGCCGCGGTCCATCGCGGCGCTGGCCGCCGAGGCCGCCGGCCGCGCCGCGCTCGCACCCAACGCGGCCTGCAAGGGCGCCGGCAGTTGCGGGAAGCGGTTGGGCGCCTGTTGCAGCTCCTGCAGCAGCCAGCCTTGCGCCTTGCGGTAGAAGGCGTCCGGCACCGCGAAACCCTGCTCGCGCGCGTCCTGCATGAAGCCCATCACGTAGGCCGAGAGCCAGGTTTCATAAGCGCCGTCGCCCCACAAGGTGAACCCGCCGTTGGCCTTTTGCAGGCCGGCCAGGCGGCCCAGGGCGCCTTCGACGAAGGCCGTGCGCTCCTCGCGCGTGCGGGCTTTCAAACCCAGCGCCTGGGCCTGCACCTCGTCGATGAAGAGGTGCGGGTAGGCCGCGCTGGTGGTCTGCTCCAGGCAGCCGTAGGGGTAGTCCAGCAGCCCCTGGACGAGCTGGCGCACGTTGAGCGGCGGCTTGTCCGACACGGCCAGGGACAGCGTGGCCGAGCCCTTGTGGAAGCGCTCCAGCAGGTTCGCCTCCAGCTTGAGCGACTCGCCCGGCGCCACGCGCAGGCGGCGCACTTCCGTCTCCAGCGGCACGGCCGGCTGTACCTGCAGCCCGGACTCGCGCGCGATGCGGAGGCCGCTGGCGCTCGCCACCTGCAGCCGCAGCCGGCCCAGGCCGTAAGCGTCCGTCGCCTCCACCGGAAAACGCAGCGTCACGCGCTGCTGGTGTTTCAGCGACAGCGACTGCTCGCTGCCGCCCACGCGCACGGGCTCGGCGCCCTGCAGGCTGACCTGGAGGTCCTGCGGCGCGCCGCTCAGGTTCGTCACGTCCAGTGCGATGAAGGCGCTGTCGCCGGGCGAGATGAAGCGCGGCGTGGCCAGCTCGGCGACGATGGGCGCGGCCGACACCATCTCCGCGTCCGCCTTGCCGAAGCGGTCGGCCGTGGCCACCACCGCCATCAGCCGCAGCGTGCCGTTGAAGTCCGGCACGTCCACGGGAATGTCCGCCTCGCCCTGGGCGTTGAGCTGGACCGGGCCGCTGAACAGGTCCACCAGCTTCACCTTCTTGGGCAGGCTCTTGCTGTCGCGCAGGCTGGCGTCGCCGCCCCAGCGCAGCCTGGCGGTGCTGCCTTCCATCTTCTCGATCAGGCGGCCGTAGAGGTCGAGCTGCTCGGCGCCGTAGCGGTGCTTGCCGAAGAAGAAGTCCAGCGGGTCCGGCGTGGGAAAGCGCGTGATGTTGAGGATGCCCACGTCCACGGCCGACAAGGTCACCAGCGCCGCCTGCCCGCCGAGCCCCTCGGCCTTCACCCGCACCGTGGCGCGCTTTTCCGGCAGCACCTTGGCCGGCGCCTGCAGCGCCACTTTCAACCGCCGCTCCGTGCGGGCCAGCGGCAGGTGGATGAGGCCGACGGCCCGCGCGGGCGTCACGCGCTCGCCCTGGCTGCCCGGCCGCAGCGCGGTGACGGCGACGTAGAGGTCATGCCGCGCCCAGGCCGCGTCCACGGGAATGGCGATGTCCGTGCCGGCCGCGCGCACGTCCACGCGCTGGCTCCACAGCAGCTTGTCGCCCTCCACGGTGACCAGCGCCGTGCCGTCGTGCGGCGGGGTGATGGTCAGCCGCGCCCGCTCGCCGGCCTTGAGCGGCGCCTGGGCCAGCTTCAACTGCACGCGATCGGGGCGGTTGCCCAGGTCTTCGGACTCCTGCGCGCCCCAGCCGGCGTGGAAGCGGTAGCGCAGGGTGAGGCCGGTCTCGGGGTCGTCCACCTCCAGGCGGTAGCGGCCCCAGCGCACGGGCAGCGAAACGCGGCTGCGGTCGCCCTGGGTGGCGACGGCCACGGCGCCGGACTCGATCAGCTCGTCCGTCTCCGTGTAGCCGGAGGTCCAGCCGCGCTGGTCGTCATGGCGCCAGTACCACTGGCGGTCCTCGCGCACCAGGCGCAGGGCGGCTTTCTTGAGCGGCTGCGGCTTTCCGTTCGCATCCAGGCGCGTCAGCTCGAAGCTGGCCTGGGCGTTGTCCGGCGCGACGTCGCGGTCGAAGAGGGGCCGCACCGCCAGCAGCTTGGGCGCCGGCCAGAGCACGCGCTCGATGGAGCGCACCACGGGCCGCCCGCCGCTTTCGAGCAGGCTGAAACTGCCGCGCACCAGCATGGGCGAGTCCAGCTTCATGTCCGGCAGCGGCAGGCTCACGCGGGTGCGGCCCTGGGCGTCCAGCTCCTGGTCGCCTACTTCCTGGCGCTTGGCCTGGCCGTCGTCGTTGAAGTCGCCGAACACGAAGCCGGGCCACTGTTGCGGCAGGGCATGGCGCTGGCGCGAGGTGGCGGCGGCCACCAGCAGCCGGTTGCCGGCGGCCGGGGCGCCGAAGAGGTAGTCGCCGCGCACGGCCACGTCGAAATCATTCCCCGGCAGCAGCACCGGGCGGGCGGTGTTCAGCTCCAGCTTCATGCGCTCGGGCAGGAACTCCTCGACCTGGAATTTCCAGGCCGCGTCCGCCCGCTTGGCGCCGGGGTCGGCGCGCAGCTCCAGTTGCCAGGCGCCGGTGGGCGCATCCGGCGGCAGCACCACGGCGTGGCTCAGGTAGCCGGGGAATTTCTCATTCGGCTTCCAGGCGGTGGTGCTGACGCTGCGGCCATCCGGCCGCTTCAGCGTGGCGGTGAGCGGCTGCGGCGGCAGCGGCTTGCCGTCCGCGTCGCGCACCAGCACGGAAACGTCGAAGCGCTCGCCGGGGCGGTAGAGGTCACGCCCGGCCCACACGAACAGCTTGGTGTTGCGCGAGGGGTGGCCGCCGACGTCGAACTCCGACAGGTCCAGCCCCGGCGCGCGCAGCGCCAGCACGCTCATGGCGCCCTTGGCGCCTTCGCCGCGGCGGGCCACGAGCACGGCCGCGGATTCCGGCGCGTCCTCGAAATGGCCATGCCCGTCGCCGTCGCCCTCGGCGCGGCCCAAGCTGCGGCCGTTCTCGTCCAGCAGCTCGAACACCACGCCGCGCTGGGCCTCGCCGGACTTGAGCGAGCTGGCGAAGGCGTCCAGCCCCCGCGCGTAACGCCGCGCCATCAGGCCGATGTCGCTGACGTAGAAGTAGGTCGTCTGGTACTCCTGGGCGAAGCGGCCGGGCTGGCTCATCACGGCGATGTAGATGCCGGGCTCCTGCAGCTCCTTGAGGCCTTCCACGGGGATGAAGCTCACGTGGCGGCGGTTGGGCTGGTCGTCGGTGGCGTAGCGGCCCAGGTGCACGCTTTGGGCCTGGTTGCGCAGCTCGTCCAGTTGCCAGCCGCCCACCAGGCCCTGCAGGCGGCGGTTGTTGCCGTCGTCGTAGCGGTAGGGGTCTTCTTCCTCCTCCTGGCCGGCGCCGTTCTCGTCGCTGCCTTCACCGCGCACGTTCTTGCGGGCGCCGGCCACGCGCTCCAGGAACTTGGGCAACTGCTCCGGCAGCACGCGCAGGAACTGGATGTCCACCTCCGGCACGTTGACGGTCACCACCGGCAGCCCGCCGTTCTGGCCCGCGGGCAGCACCACGCCGCGGCTGGCGAAGAAGAAGGAGGGCGGCATGGCCTCGCTGGCGACGTCGCAGGCGTGGGCGGCGGCGATGCGCCGCCCGTCCTGCGCCTTGAGCGTGTCGGCCACCTCGATGTGGAAGCGCCGCTGCGGCTGGACGTAGGGGAAGTAGGCGATGCGCGGGTTGTCGCCCACGACCCAGGCGCCCTGCAGCAGCTTGCCCGCGGGGGCCGAGCCCGCGGGCGGCGTGCCGGGGGCGGACGCGGCGGGCTGCTCGGCGCCGCGCTCCTGGGTGTCGCCGTCCGCGGCGGCCGGGCCCAGGTCCACCACGCGCAGGGCCTCGTTGAGGTTCTGCCTGCCGTCCACCGGCTGGGTGAAGACGACGGCCAGGGCGGGGCGGTCGTCGAAGAGGCGGGGCTTGCACTCCAGCGCGGTGAAGGGCGCGTCCGGGTCGGCGAGGGCCGTGGGCGCCGCGCCGCCCGGCCGCGTGCCGGAGAAGTGCCAGACCAGAAGGGCGGCCAGGGCCACCAGTACCACTGCCGCAGCGGCCAGCCCGCTGCGTTTGACCTTCGCCATGCCCTGCGCCATGCGCTTCTCCCGTGGGTTGTGTCGGAGCTGCCACTGCAACGCGCACGGTAGGGCCGGCGGCGACCGGGAGACATGGGTGGATGTGACCGGTGTTGACGGGCCGCAACGCCGGGGCCGGTCCAGCCCTTGCCCATACTGGGCCGATGACTCCGCTCGCCCACATCGACTTCTCGGCCGACTCGCTGCTGGTGGCGCGGCAGCTCATAGGGGTGACGCTGCTGGTGGAGGGCGTGGGCGGCCGCATCGTGGAAACCGAGGCCTACGACCAGAGCGACCCGGCCTCGCACACCTATTCAGGCCAGACACCGCGCAACGCCTCCATGTTCGGCCCCCCGGCGCACGCCTACGTCTACCGCTCCTACGGCATGCACTGGTGCATGAACTTCGTGTGCCGCGAGCCGGGCCACGGCGCCGGGGTGCTGATACGCGCGCTGGAGCCCACGCACGGGCTGGAGCAAATGCGCGAGCGCCGGGGCGTGGAGAAGGTGGAACTGCTGTGCGCCGGCCCGGGGCGGCTGGCGCAGGCGCTGGGCATCACGCGGGCGATGGACGGCTTGTCCCTGTCCGAGCCGCCTTTTGAGCTGCTGCCCGGGCCGGCCGAGCCGGTGGAATTGCTCATTGGGCCGCGCATCGGGATTTCCAAGGCAGCGCATGAGCTGTGGCGGTTTGGGTTGAAGGGGTCCCGATATCTCAGTAAAGGGTTTAATTGAAATTATTTGGTGAAATATTTGGGTATTGAAGTATTGAGGTATTGGGGTATATGTCGCAAGCGAATATCTCGGCCTCTCTACTTCGTCATTCCCGCGAAGGCGGGAATCCAGGAGGCCCCAAGTCAGCCGCAAGTCCATGAATCGGCGTGCCGAGGCGCAATACACCGTGCTTCCTGCGTTATTCCTACGCTCTGACGTGGGACCGCCTGGATTCCCGCCTTCGCGGGAATGACGAGGTAGGAAGCGTGGCGAATCAGTCTCCGGTCAGCACTTTCAAACCTCAGCCTTCGTGCATCGATTCTCAAATCGCAGCCCTCAAGGCAACTTCCCTTCCTTCTCCAACCTGTCCAGCATCTTCGGAATGAACCGCCCGCACACCGCCTGATTCCCCTGATACTCCGCATCCGAATCAAACTCATCGTGCTGCGCGCGCACCTTGCCGAATTCCTGCAGCGCCAGGCGAATGGTTTCCTGGTTGCGGGACAACGAATCCATGGCCGTCAGCGAGGAGAATTTCTCCTTGAAAAAGGCGCCCAGCCGCACGGGCGATTCCTCCAGCCACTGCCGGTAAATGGCCAGGTGGTGCATTTCATGGGCATGCACATGCTCGTAGGCGCAGGCGTCGTCCTTCAACTCGCTGGCGATGTGCACGGCGGTTTTCTGGTAGCCCACTTCCAGGTCGAGCACGGGGCAGCCCTTGGCGTCCTTTTTCCAATAAGACGTGACGCGGCTTTCGGCGTAAGTGGAGCCCAGGCCAAAACTGCGCTGCGTCAGCGGCAGGGACGATTTGCGGTTGAGCGCCGTCACGGCGCGCACGTCGCCGGAATCGTCCTCGGTGTAGGTCAGCGGCGCGGTGCGCACGGTGACCGAGGGCTGGCAGCCGCCATCCACCCCGGCCGGTGCAGCGTGAGAAATGGCCGCCGAGCAAAACAAAAATGCGGACACAGCAAGGCGCAGGCGCCAGGACATAAAGCGCATGGGACGATTCCGTGAAATATCTCCCGCCCCGTGGAGGGAGAAACAGGCCGGAGCGGTGGTTGTTCGCTAATCCCAAAGCATCAAGGGAATTTCGCGGTCTTCCTTGTCCGGCTGTCTGCAGCCTTGATCGTCAACGTCCTGCGCTTCTTGAGCCCTGATTCTTTATCCGCGTGTTTTGCCTGTAACCGGGTTTTAAATTGCCTGGCAGCTCACGTCAGGCCGCGAAAGCCTGGGCCAGCGATTTCGTGATTTCTGCCGCGCTTTCGCCCAGCGAGGTATTGACATGCTGGCCGGACCACAGGGGCGAGAAATCGCCCGATGCTTGGGCTTCGGCCTGGGTACGCAGGGGCGTCATGCCGGCAGGCGCCAGGGGAAATGCCGGCGGCAAGGCCGATAGGGGTCCCATTTCCCGCATGAACCGATTCATGATGCCGCGCGCCGGCCGGCCGCTGAACAAATTGGTCAATGCCGTGTGCCGGGCCGCCTCGCTTTTCAATGCCGCGCGGTGAATGGCGCTGATGGTCGATTCCTCGGCCAACAAATAGGCGGTGCCAATTTGCACCCCGGCCGCACCCAGGGCCATGGCGGCTTTCACGCACGCCGCATCGGCAATACCGCCCGCGGCGATGACCGGGACATTCAAGGCTTTCACCAATTGCGGCACCAGCGCGAAGGTGCCGATTTGCGTGGTCACGTCGTCCGTCAGGAACATGCCTCGGTGGCCGCCGGCTTCCAAACCCTGGGCGATGACGGCATCGGCGCCATGCTTTTCCAGCCAGAGGGCTTCTTCAACGGTCGTGGCTGACGACAACACTTTCGAGCCCCAGCTTTTCACCCGCGCCAGCAGATCCGGCGCCGGCAATCCGAAATGGAAGCTCACCACCGGCGGCTTGAAATCCTGCAGCACGTCGGCGAATTCGGGGCTGAAGGGCGCGCGGCCGGGGCCGGTCGGGATGTCGGCCGGGTCTATGCCGAATTCGTCGTAATAGGGCTGCAGCGCCTGGCGCCAGGCGGCCTCGCGCTGCGCATCCGGCGTGGGTGTTTCGTGGCAGAAGAAATTGACGTTGTAGGGCCGGCGCGTCTCGGCCTGGATTTCCTGCAGCGACGCGTGCAGCGCCTCCGGCGTGAGCATTGCGCAGGGCAAGGAGCCCAGGCCGCCGGCATTCGACACCGCGATGGCCAGGCGGCTGTCCTGGCTGCCGGCCATGGGGGCCTGGATCAGCGGGAAATCAATGTTCAGCCATTGGGCGAGCTGCATGCGGTCTCCTCGGGTACGGTGGTCCATGGGGGATGGCCGGCGCGCGGACAGGCCGGTCCCGGCGGGCGTTGTTGTACCAGCCGCGACTTTTCTCACGTCCCGGGACGCGGCCGGAGGGCCGTCCCGCACCCGGTCCGCGCCTGGGAGAAGCGCCTCAACCCCGGGCGTATAGTGCCCCGCTCCTCACAGCCTCACCGTGAGCGCCGGCCCCCGGCCGCCGGGCTCCATCCCCCGCGGAGACTCCTCATGCAACACCCCTCGGATCTTGCCGCCGCGTCGCTGCCCGTGGTGCGGCAGCGCCCGGTGCCGCCGGCCCTCGTCGAAACCCTCATCGCCCGCTTCGGCGCGCGCTGCTCCACCGCCCAGGCCGTGCGCGAGCAGCACGGCAGCGACGAGTCCACCTTCACCGTGCCGCCGCCGGCCGCCGTGGTGTTCGCGCAGAGCAGCGCCGAGGTGGCCGAGGTGATGGACCTCTGCAGCCAGTTCGAGGTACCCCTGATTCCCTACGGCGCCGGCTCCTCGCTGGAAGGGCACCTGCTGGCGGTGCAGGGCGGCATCAGCCTGGACGTTTCGCGCATGGACCAGGTGCTGTCCATCGACGCCGACGACCTCACGGTCACCGTCCAGCCCGGCATCACGCGCAAGCGGCTCAACGACGAGCTGAAGTCCACGGGCCTGTTCTTCCCGATCGACCCGGGCGCCGACGCCTCCATCGGCGGCATGTGCGCCACCCGCGCCTCCGGCACCAACGCCGTGCGCTACGGGACCATGCGCGAGAACGTGCTGGCGCTGGAGGTGGTGACGGCGGAAGGCAAGATCATCCGCACCGGCACCCGCGCCAGGAAGAGCAGCGCCGGCTACGACCTGACGCGCCTGATGGTGGGCAGCGAGGGGACGCTGGGCGTCATCACCGAGATCACGCTCAAGCTGTACCCGCTGCCCGAGGCCGTGTCGGCGGCCGTGTGCTCCTTCCCGAGCATCGAGGCGGCGGTGCGGACGACCATCCAGACCATCCAGCTCGGCGTGCCCATCGCCCGCGTGGAGCTGATCGACGCGAACACCGTGCGCATGGTCAACGCGCATTCGAAACTGGGCCTGCGCGAGGAGCCCATGCTGCTGATGGAGTTCCACGGCTCGCCCGCGGGCGTGCAGGAGCAGGCCGAGACGGTGCAGGAGATCGCGACCGAGTTCGGCGGCCAGGCGTTTGAATGGGCCACCACGCCGGAGGAGCGCACGCGGCTGTGGACCGCGCGCCACAACGCCTACTTCGCGGCCATCCAGTCCCGCCCGGGCTGCCGGGCACTGTCCACCGACACCTGCGTGCCCATCTCGCGCCTGGCGGACTGCCTGCTGGACTCGGTGGCGGAAGTGGAGGCCTCAGGGCTGCCGTACTTCCTGGTCGGCCATGTGGGCGACGGCAATTTCCACTTCGGCTACCTGATCGACCCCGACAGCGAGCACGAACGCGCCGTGGCCGAGGACTTGAACCACAAGCTGGTGCGCCGCGCGCTGCAGCTCGACGGCACCTGCAGCGGCGAGCACGGCGTCGGCCTGCACAAGATGGGTTTCCTCGTGGAAGAGGCCGGTGCCGGCGCGGTGGAGCTCATGCGCACCATCAAGCGCGCGCTGGACCCCAAGAACATCCTCAATCCCGGAAAAATCTTTGAGCTTTGAACTTGGCTGATATGTGGTCACAGGGAGCGTGTGGCGCAACTGCGGCATACTTTGTGTTGACGCCGTATACACAAGTCCCGCTTGCTGAAAGCTGGGGGCTTACTTTTGGGAGGCCTCCATGCCTAGCGCATCAACTACCACCATCAACGTGCGCGCGCCGGCCGAGGTGCGCGAACTCATAGATCGGGCTGCGGCCTTGTCCGGCAAGACGCGCACGGACTTCATGCTGGAAGCTTCCTCCGAGAAAGCCCGCCAGGTACTGCTGGATCGCACGCTGTTCCAGTTGAACGAGGCACAGCTCCAGGCTTTCGAAGCTTTGATGGACGCGCCGCTCAAGGACAACGAGGCCGTACGCCGCCTGCTTTCTTCCCGCGCGCCGTGGGAGGAGTGACACACCCGGCGCTTTGCGCTCCGGTCCCTCTTACCGCTCAGCACAACGTGTCGGCGTTCACCTGTGAGCATGCCGAGCTGACCACGTGGTTGCAGCGCCGAGCTTTGGCGAACCACTTGGCTGGCGGCTCCAAGACCTACGTGGTCGCTTGCGGTTTGGAGGTGGTCGGCTATTACGCCTTGGCCGCCGGCTCTGTCGAGCCCTCCATCGCCACGGGTGCATTGCGCCGAAACATGCCCAAGCCGATTCCCGTCGTGGTGTTGGGCCGCTTGGCCGTGCACCAGGCCTGGAGCGGGCAGGGCGTAGGGGCCGGACTACTCAAGGACGCGCTTTCACGAGCACTTCAAGTGGCTGAGATCGTCGGCATTCGCGCCATGCTTTGCCACGCCATTGATGAGAAATCCAAAGCCTTCTACCTGCGCCATGGGTTCGTCCCTTCGCCCGCAGAGCCTTTGACCGTGATGCTCGGCCTCCGCTGAGGCTGCATCCGATTCCCTGTCTTTCCTCACTTCTCCACCCGCCATGACCTCCCGCATCGACGACCCCCAGCACGACCACGAAGCCGGCAGCGCCGACAGCACGCAAGACCTCACGCGCATCGACGACGTGCGCATTCGCGCCGTGCGCCCGCTCATCTCGCCTGCGCTGCTGCAGGACGAGGTGCCCGTCTCCGACACCGTGCTCGCCCTGGTGGAAGACGCCCGCCGCGCCACCGCCGCCGTGCTGCGCGGGCAGGACGACAGGCTGCTCGTCGTCGTCGGCCCGTGCTCCATCCACGACCACGGCCAGGCCATGGAGTACGCCCACCGCCTCAAGGCCCTGCACGAGGAGCTCAAGGGCGAGCTGCTGCTGGTCATGCGCGTCTACTTCGAAAAGCCGCGCACCACGGTGGGCTGGAAGGGCTACATCAACGACCCGCGCCTGGACGGCAGCTTCCGCATCAACGAGGGCCTGAAGAAGGCGCGCGAGCTGCTGCTGGACATCTCCGCCCTGGGCCTGCCCTGCGGCACCGAGTTCCTGGACCTGCTCAGCCCGCAGTACATCGCCGACCTCGTGAGCTGGGGCGCCATCGGCGCGCGCACCACCGAGAGCCAGAGCCACCGCCAGCTCGCCTCCGGCCTGAGCTGCCCGGTCGGTTTTAAAAATGGCACCGACGGGGGCGTGCAAGTCGCCGTGGACGCCTTGCAGGCCGCGCGCGCCTCGCACGCCTTCATGGGCATGACCAAGATGGGCCAGGCCGCCATCTTCGAGACGCGCGGCAACGACGACTGCCACGTCATCCTGCGCGGCGGATCGCGCGGCCCCAACTACGACGTGGCCAGCATCGACGCCGCCTGCGCGGCGCTTGCCAAGGCCGGCCTGCGCGAGACGCTGATGGTGGACTGCTCGCACGCCAACTCCGCCAAGCAGCACCGCCGGCAGATCGAGGTGTCCGCCGACATCGCCGACCGCGTCGCCGCGGGCGAGCGCCGCATCGCCGGCCTGATGATCGAAAGCCACCTGGAGGAAGGCCGCCAGGACATCAAGCCCGGCGTGGCGCTGCAGCGCGGCGTTTCCGTCACCGACGCCTGCATCGGCTGGGCCCAGACCGCCGGCGTGCTGCGCCGCCTGGCCGACAGCGTGAAGGCGCGGCGCGCCCTGGCCGCCTGAGCCGCCGTCCCAGCCCGGAGCCACCAGCCATGAGCGAGCCCAAGCGTCCCGTTGCCGTCGTCGCCGAGGAGGCGCCGCTGCGAACGAAGCCGTCCAACTACCCCGAGCCCTTTGCCTCGCGCATGGCCGGGCGCACGAAGCGAACCTTGGGCGACCTGTTCGGCCTGGGGAATTTCGGCGTGAACCTGGTGCACCTGGCGCCGGGCGCGGTGTCGGCGCTGCGCCACGCGCATGCGCGGCAGGACGAGTTCGTCTACGTGCTGCGCGGCCACCCCACGCTGTGCACGGACGCGGGCGACACGCCGCTGTCGCCCGGCATGTGCGCCGGCTTCCAGGCCGGCACGGGCGACGCCCACTGCCTGCGCAACGACACGGCCGAGGAGGCCGTCTACCTGGAGGTCGGCGACCGCACGCCCGGCGACGCGGCCACCTACCCGGACGACGACCTGCGCGCCGTCAGCACGCCCGCGGGCTGGCGCTTCGAGCACAAGGACGGCATGCCGTACTGAGGCCGCGCTGGCCGCCATGGCCTTCCCGCACGGGATTTGCTTGTGAGCCTCAGAACGAGCACCTGTCGCCCTTACGGGAAGGAACCCCCATGCCGCTGCAGCACCTCATCTACATCAGCATGGTGGCCGGTGCGGAGCCTTCGCTTGCCGATCTGCAGAGCCTGCTGGCCACGTCCGTGCGCAACAACCGCCGCCTGGGCATCACCGGCCTGCTGCTGTATGCGCATGGCGGCTACATGCAAGTCCTGGAAGGGGAGGGCGACGCCGTCGCCGAGGTGTTCGACGGCATCCGCCAGGACCCGCGCCACCGCCGCATCACGGTGCTGCTGCGCGGGCCGGTGGAGCAGCGCAGCTTCGGCCAGTGGGCCATGGCCTGTCGCTGGGTGGACAACGGCGAGCCCGCGCCGGACCTGCCCGCCGAGCTCGCGCCCCTGTTCCACGACGGCCTGGATTTCAAGCGCCTGCACGCCCGCCCGGGCGTGGCCATGGAACTGCTCACCTACTACGCCCGCAACAACGGCCTGCTGTTGACCGTCGCCTGAACGCCGGGCGGCCCGCGCTCAGATCGCCACGCAGATCTTGCCGAAGTGCGCCCCGGCGCCCTGGTGGCGGAAGGCGGCGGCCAGGTCCTTGAGCGGGTAGGTCGAGTCGATCACCGGGCGGATGCCGGTGGCGTCCAGGGCGCTTATGAACTCCTGCTGGTGCGTGCGGCTGCCGACGATGAGGCCTTGCAGCCGCGTCTGGCGCGCCATCAGCGCCAGCGTGGGCACCTCGCCCGCCATGCCGGTGAGGATGCCGATGAGCGCGATGCGCCCGCCGATGCGTACGGCCTCGATGGACTGCGCCAGCGTGCCGGGGCCGCCCACTTCCACCACGTGGTCCACGCCCTGGCCGCCGGTCCAGTCGCGCGCGGCGCGGCCCCAGTTGGGCTGGGACTTGTAGTTGATGAGGTGGTCGGCGCCCAGGGCGCGCAGCCGCTCCAGCTTGGCGTCCGAGGAGGAGGTGGCGATCACCGTCGCGCCCATGGCCTTGGCCAGTTGCAGCGCGAACACCGACACGCCGCCGCTGCCCTGCACCAGCACCGTGTCGCCGGCCTTGATCTGGCCCTCGACCACCAGCGCGCGCCAGGCGGTGAGGCCGGCGGTGGTGAGCGTGGCGGCCTCGGCGTGGCTGTAGCCCTTGGGCGACCGGGTGAACCAGGTGGCGGGGGTGACGACGGCCTCGCGCGCGTAGCCGTCGATGCCGTCGCCCGGCGTGGCGGAGAAGTCGCCGATGCGCGCCGGGCCGTCCTGCCAGGTGGGGAAGAAGCAGGAGACCACCGAATCGCCCACGGCGAACTCCGTGACGCCGTCGCCCACCGCTTCCACCACGCCCGCGCCGTCGGACATGGGGATGCGCCCGTCGGCCGCCGCAATCCAGCCCAGGGCCACGGCGTAGTCGTGGTAGTTGAGCGAGCTGGCGTGCAGCTTCACGCGGATCTGCCCCGCGCCCGGCGCGCCGGGGTCGGCCAGATCCACGGTCTCCAGGCGGTCCAGGCCGGCCGGTGCGCGCAAAACGATGCCTTGCATGTGTAGGTGTCCCTCGTTGGTTTGGGAGTGCGAGGCTAGCGCAGGAGCGGCGCCGTCACCCGTATGCCGCGAATCTGCCCGGCCTCGCGCGAGGGCGCCGGGCGCGGGTGGTGGGCCGGGTCCAGACGCCACAGCAGCTCGGCCTCGCGCACGCGGGCCTGCGCCACGGCTGCCGCCTTCACGTGGCCGTAGCCGCGCATGGACAGCGGCAGGCGCGCGACTTCCACCGCCAGCGCCAGCTTTTCAGCGCTCAACAAGGGCAGCAGGGCGCGCACGCGCTGCTCGTACTCCGCAATCAGCGCGCGCTCCATGCGCCGCTCGGCCGTGGCGCCGAACGGGTCCAGCACCGTGCCGCGCAGCGCCTTGCCGCGCGAGAGCAGTTTCAGCGCCGGCAGCAGCCAGGGGCCGAAGGTCCATTTCCCCGGCGGCTTGCCGTCCTTGCCCCGCGACAGCAGCGGTGGCGCCATGTGGAAGCGCAATTTCAGATTGCCCTCGAACTGCCGGTGCAGCTCGCGCTCGAAGCTGCCGTCGGCAAAGAGGCGGGCGACTTCGTACTCGTCCTTGTAGGCCATGAGTTTTAAGAGGCTGCGCGCCACGGCACGGCTGAAGGGCAGCGACGCATCCGCCTGCAGCGCGCGCTCGCGCGCGGCGGCCTCGTCCACCAGTGCGGTGAAGCGCGCGGCCCAGGCGGCGCTCTGGTACGCCGTCAGCAGCTCCACGCCGCGCGCGCGCAGCAGCGCCAGCGGCTCGTCGGCATGGTCGGGCTCCACCTCGGCCTTGCCCAGCGCCAGCAGCGCGCGCGGGTTGCCCGCGGCCAGCCGGCCCAGCGAGAAGGCGAGCTTGTTGGCTTCCACCGCCACGCCGTTGAGCTCCACGGCGCGCAGCAGCGCTTCCAGGCCCACCGGCACCAGGCCGCGCTGCCAGGCATGGCCCAGCGCGAGGATGTTGGACGCCACCGTGTCGCCCATGAAGGTCTCGCACAGCGCCTGCGCGTCCAGCGTTTCCACCTGCTCCTCGCCCGCGGCGTGGTGGAGCTTTTGCAGCAGTTGCGGCACGCGCAGCGTGGCGTCGGGGTTGCGCAGGTGCTCGGCCACGGGCACCTCGTGCACGTTGGCCACGATGCGCGTGCGACCGCGCCGCACGGTCTGCAGCGCGTCCGCGCTGGCGCCCACGACCAGCTCGCAGGCCAGCAGCGCGTCCGCCTGCTGCGTGTCTATGCGCACCTGGTTGAGCCGCTCCGGCCGGTCGGCCAGGCGCACGTGGCTGAGCACCGCGCCGCCTTTTTGCGCGAAGCCCATGAAGTCCAGCACCGACGCCGACTTGCCCTCCAGGTGCGCCGCCATCGTCACCAGCGCACCCACCGTCACCACGCCCGTGCCGCCCATGCCCGTGACCAGCAGGTCGTAGGGGCCGCTCCAGGCGTGCGGGGCGGGGTGCGGCAGCTCATCGACGGCGCGCACGAAAGCGCCCAGGTCCGTCAGCGAGCCGACTTTCCTGCGCGGCTTGCCCCCTTCGACGCTCACGAAGGACGGGCAGAAGCCGTTGGCGCATGAATAGTCTTTGTTGCAGGCCGCCTGGTCGATGCGGCGCTTGCGCCCCAGCGGCGTTTCGTGCGGCAGCACGGCCACGCAGTTGCTTTGCACGCCGCAGTCGCCGCAGCCCTCGCACACGGCCTCGTTGATGAAGAGGCGCCGCGGCGCGTCCTCCAGCTGGCCGCGCTTGCGGCGGCGGCGCTTCTCGGCCGCGCAGGTCTGCTCGTAGATCAGCACCGTCACGCCGGGCAGCTCGCGCAGCCGGCGCTGAGCGGCGTCCAGCTCGGCGCGGTCGTGGAACGTGGTGCCGGCGGGGAAGCGGTCGCGGAGGAGGTCGTACTTGCGGATGTCGTCGGACACCACCGCCACCTGCTTCACGCCCTCGGCCTCCACCTGGCGCGCGATGCCGTCCACGCTCACCGGCGCGTCCACCGGCTGCCCGCCCGTCATGGCCACGGCGTCGTTGAACAGGATCTTGTAGGTCATGGCCGTGCCCGCGGCCACGGCCTGACGTATGGCGAGGTAGCCGGAGTGCGCGTAGGTGCCGTCGCCCAGGTTCTGGAACACGTGCGGCACGCGGGTGAAGAGGGCGTGCGACACCCAGTCCACGCCTTCGCCGCCCATCTGGATCAGCCCCTCGGTGTCGCGCTGCATCCAGCTCGCCATGAAGTGGCAGCCGATGCCGCCCTGCGCCTTGGAGCCTTCCGGCACGCGCGTGCTGGTGTTGTGCGGGCAGCCGGCGCAGAAGTAGGGCAGCCGCTTGACGGCGTCCGCCTCGTTGCTCAGCAGCTCCGGCAGGGTGAAGTCGCGCACCAGGTGGCGGCGGTCCAGGTCCGGGCAGTGGCGGACGAGCCAGTCGGCCACCAGGGCGATGAGCCGCGAGGGCCGCAGCTCGCCCAGCGCGGACACCAGCGGCCGCTCCGCCGCGTCGCGCTTGCCCACGATGGCCGGCCGCCGCGCGCGGTTGTAGAGCAGCTCGCGAAGCTGCACCTCCACCACCGGGCCTTTCTCCTCGATGACCAGCACCTCCGAGAGGCCCTCGCAGAAGTCCAGCGCGCGCCGTGGCTCGATGGGGTAGGTCAGGCCCAGCTTGTGCACGCGTATGCCGTGCCCGGCCAGGGTGGCCGGCGAGATGTCCAGCCGGCGCAGCACCTCCATGAAGTCGTGGTGCGCCTTGCCGGCGGTGAGGATGCCCACGCGCGCCTGCCGGCACTCCACCACCGTGCGGTCTATCGAGTTGACGCGGGCGAAGGCACGCACCGCCTCCAGCTTGGCGTGCAGCCGCTCCTCGATCTTGAGCGAGGGCAGGTCCGGCCAGCGGTAGTGCAGCCCGTCGGCCGGCGCCGCGTGGCCGGTGAGCTGGCGCACGGCGTCGCCGTCCAGCCAGGTGGCGGCGCGCCCGTGTATCAGGTCCAGGTCCACCGTGGCGCCGCTCTCCACCACTTCCGACAGCGCGGTCAGGCCGGCCCAGCAGCCGGAAAAGCGCGACAGCGCCCAGCCGTAGAGGCCGAATTCCAGGAGGTCGCTGACGCTGGAGGGCGAGAGCACCGGCGCGTGGAAGCTCTGGAACACCTGGTCGCTCTGGTGGGGCATGGAGGAGCTGACGCAGCCGTGGTCGTCGCCCGCCACCATCAGCACCCCGCCGTGCGGCGAGGCGCCGTAGGCGTTGCCGTGCTTGAGCGCGTCGGCCGCGCGGTCCACGCCCGGGCCCTTGCCGTACCACAGGGCGAACACGCCCTCGGCCGTGCGCTCGGGGTCGGCCTCCACGCGCTGCGTGCCCAGCACGGCGGTGGCGCCCAGCTCCTCGTTGATGGCGGGCAGGAACTCGATGCCCTGCGCCTTCAGCCGCTCGCCGCAGCCCCACACCGTCTGGTCCACCATGCCCAGCGGCGAGCCGCGGTAGCCGCTGATGAAGCCGCGCGTGGCCAAGCCCGCGGCCGCGTCGCGCTGGCGCTGCATCAGCAGCAGCCGCACCAGCGCCTGCGTGCCGGTGAGGAAGACGCGGCCGCTCGGCGCCCACAGGGCGTCGTCCAGCCGGTAGCCGTGAAGGGGTGTTTGTGCGGCCGCCGCCTGCGGGGCCGCCAGGTTTGTCTCCGTGCTCATGCGCGCTCTCTTTGGCTGCTCTGATCGGGGTCAAGCCTAGGCGCACGGCACTGGAAAGGGATTCTTTTCTGCTCCACCTCACGCGGTGCGGTAGAAAATCATTCTCAATAAAAGCGGAGGTTTGGAATGGATTCGCTGGATCGCCATGACGTGCTGTTGCTGCAGGAGCTGCAGCGCGACGCACGGCAGACCGTGCAGCAGCTGGCCGAGGCCGTCGGCCTCTCCAGCACGCCGTGCTGGCGCCGCATCAAGGAGCTGGAGTCCCGTGGCGTCATACGCGGCTACACCGCGCTGGTGGACCGCGAGAAGGTCAACCTGCAGCTCTGCGTGCTGGCCGAGATCAACTTGGGCCGTCATGAAGAGGGCGAGGTGCAGCGCTTCGAGGCCGCCGTGGCGCAGAGCCCGCAGATCGTGGCCTGCTGGTCCACCACGGGGCAGGCGGACTATGTCATCAAGGTGCTGGTGCCGGACATCAAGGCGTACGAGAGGTTTTTGCACGAGACGGCGTTTCGCCTGCCCGGCGTCACGCACGTGCGCTCCAGCGTGGTGATGAAGGAGGTGAAGTCCGAAACCCGGCTGCCCATGGAGCTGCCGGCGCGGCCTGTTGCGGGTGCGCGTGGCGCCAGGGGCTGAGCGCGGAACGCCTGCGGCTGCAAGGCTGGATGCAGGCGATGAGCAGCGGCGATCAGCCCGGTTCGTCGAAAGGGTTGAGCAGCCTCAGGCCCGGGATGGTGCGGAAGGAGCCGCCGCCGTCGCGGCTGACCACCGTCATGTCGCGCAGCAACGCCATGGCGGCGATCTGCTTGTCTATGGTGTGCGGGTCCTTCTTCTCGCCGGAGAGCAGCTCGCCCCAGACCAGGGCGCAGTCGGTGTCGAAGTCAATGACGCGCTCGCCGTAACCCGCCAGCAGTTCCTGGTGCAGCCAGGCTTCGTAGGCAGCGGCGCGCTGCAGGTCGTCGCCGGCGCGGCGCCGCCGCAGCTTGGCAATGCCGGCGCGGATTTCGCCGACCACCTGGACCGGCAGGAACAACGCCTCGGGATCGGCGGCGGCGAAAAAGCGGCGCACGCCCGCGTTGGCGCGGGCGCCTTTGCGGACCTCACTCACCACATTGGTGTCGAGCAGGTACATGGGCACGGCCCTCAACGGACGTCGAACAGGTCGTCGTCGCCGGGGAAGTCCGGCATGGCGGCCAGCACTTCGGTGAAGGAGCGCTTGGGCGGCTTGCGGCCCGCCAGCAGCGCCTCGCGCAGGATTTCTCGGTGCTCGGCCTCCGTGCTGCGGCCATGCTCGGCGGCGCGGCGCTTGAGTTCCGCGGCCACGGCCTCCTCCACGTCTCGAACCAGGAACTGGGCCATCGCTGCCTCCTTGCCTTAGAGTGATAGCAATGATAGCGGATGACGGCAGGGGTGCCGTCAGCCCGGCGCCGGGTATTTCACGGCGTTGGCGGCGATCTTGTCGCGCACGGCGGCGTCCAGGTCCACGCCGAGCACGGTGGACAGGCGCACGAGGTACATGAGCACGTCGGCCAGCTCGTCGCGCACGGCGCGGGCGGTGGCGGGGTCTTGCGCGAGGCGCGCGGCCTGCTCGTCGGTGAGCCACTGGAACAGCTCGGCCAGCTCGCCCACCTCGCCGGTGAGCGCCAGCACCAGGTTGCGCGGCGTGTGAAAGCCGTTCCAGTCGCGCGCATCGGCAAAGCGCTGCAGCGCGGCTTCCAATGCGCTCACGTCGAGCAGGGGAGAGGTCATTGCAGGGGTCCTTGGTTCGTGGTCCGGTTCCCCGCGCCGCGCCATTTCCCGTCATGCCCGCGAAAGCGGGCATCCACCCTGGCCGGGATGCCGCCCGGTGTTCGTGGACACCCGCTTTCGCGGGTGTGACGGGAAAGAAGGGTCACCGCACCCCAGGAACTCAGGTCACCGGCGCCGGA
>NZ_BCTC01000082.1 GCF_001571085.1 Azohydromonas lata NBRC 102462 | reverse complement strand
TGGCGGCCGCCGGCCCGCTGGCCGAGCTGATGGCGCGCACCGACCTGCCGGCGCTGGTGCGCCGCGGCGGCGCCGGCGCGCCCGACGAGGCCGGCGTGGTGATAGACGCCCAAGTGGTGGAGCGCGACGAGGCTTACGGCCTGGTGCGCATCGGTTTTCACGGCGGCAGCCTCTGGGTGGGCGAGCAGCCCGGCATGGCGCTTGGGCAGCGGGTGCGCGCGCACGTACTGGCACGCGACGTGAGCCTCACGCGGGTGCGGCCGCAGGAAAGCACCATCGTCAACGTGCTGCCGGCCGTCATCGAGCAGGTGCAGGCCGACCGCGGCACGGCGCTGCTGCAACTCGCCCTGGCCCGGTTGGGCGGCACGCGGCTGCTGGCGCGCATCACGCGGCGCAGTTGCGAGGCGCTGGCGCTGCAGCCCGGCGACGAGGTGTTCGCGCAGGTCAAGGGCGTGGCGCTGATGTGACGTGGCGGCAGGGCGGGCGCCGCGCCCCTCAGGCGCCGCCCAAGCTGCTGGCGCCCACGGCGGCGCCGGGCCGCGCCATGAGCGGCATCAGCAGGGCTTGGGCTCCCAAGCGCGTTGCCGCGGGCTCCTGGCGCGCGGGGCGGGTGTGCTGCGCGGCCTGCGGTGCGGGCTGCGCCGCCGGCAGGGCCGGGGCCTCCGCCCGCGCAGCCGCGTCGGCCTCGGCAAACGGCGCGCGGCCGGGCTGCGACGGCGCCGTGCGGAACACCGACACCGCCAGCACCAGCCGCTGCGCCTGCTCGCGCAGGCTGCAGGCCGCAGCGGCGCTCTGGTCCACCAGCGCGGCGTTTTGCCCGGTGGCGTGGTCCATCTGCGCCACGGCCTGGCCGACCTGGGCCACGCCGCGGCTTTGCTCGGCGCTGGCGGCGTTGATCTGGCCCATGAGGTCCGTCACGCGCTGTATGGCGGTGACCACCTCGCCCATGGTGCGGCCGGCCTCGTCGGCCAGGGTGGAGCCCTCGCCCACGCGGCGCACGCTGTCGGTGATGAGGTGCTTGATCTGGCGCGCCGCCTCGGCGCTGCGCTGCGCCAGCGCCCGCACCTCGCCGGCCACCACCGCGAAGCCGCGCCCGGACTCGCCCGCGCGGGCGGCCTCCACCGCGGCGTTCAGGGCCAGGATGTTGGTCTGGAAGGCGATGCCGTCGATGACGTTGGTGATGTCGGCGATCTTGGCCGAGCTGTCCTCGATGCCGCGCATGGTCTGCACCACTTGGGCCACGACCTCGCCGCCCTTGATCGCCACGTCCGACGCGCCCTTGGCGAGCTGATCGACCTGGCTGGCGTTGTCGGCGTTGTGGCGCACGGTGCTGCCGAGCTCGTCCATGGAGGCGGCGGTCTGCTGCAGCGCCGAGGCCTGCTGCTCGGTGCGGCGGCTCAAGTCCTGGTTGCCGTGGGCGATCTGCGCGCTGGCGGCGGCCACGCCCTCGGCGTTGCGGTGCACCTCGCCCACGGTGCGCACGAGCTGGTCGCGCAGGGCCTGGAGCGCGGCCATCAGGCTGTGCTCGTCGCCGGGGCGGCAGGGCACGACCACGTCGAGCCGGCCCTGGGCCAGCTCGTGGGCCACGCGCACGGCCTCGGCCGCCTCGCCGCCGAGCTGGCGGTTGAAGGAGGGGTTCATGCGCAGCGCCAGCACCGCCGCCAGCGCCGCGGCGCCGGCGCAGCCCGCCAGCAGCAGGTTGCGGGTCAGGGCGTAGGCCGCGCCGGCCTGCTCCAGCACCTCGGCGGCCTGGACGGCGCCGTGGCTGCGGTAGTCGCGCACGGCCTGGATCAGTTGCACCTGCAACGGCCTGGCGGTGTTGAGCTTGTCCAGCGCCTGCTCGCGCTGGCCGTCGCGGCCCAGCGCGGCCGCGGACTGCATCAGCGGCCCATAGAGGAACTCGGCGCTCTCGATGCCGGCATACAGGCTGCGCTCCTGCGCGCCCACGCCCGGCTGGGCCAGCAGCTTGCGCAGGCGCTGCAGCGCTTCCGTCACACCCTGGTGCGCCCGCGTTTGGGCGGCGGTGGCGGCCTGGCGCTCCTTGGGGGTGCCGGCCAGCAGCAGCTCGCGCAGGGCCACGGCGCGGGCCTGCGCCTGGGCCAGCACCTCCTGCGCCAGCTCCACGCGCGGCGCCACGCCGCGGCCGTACAGCTCGAAGCCGGCGCGCTCGCGCGCCAGGGCGTGCAGTGCCGTCACGCTCACCGCGGCCACCAGCAGCGCCATCAGCGCAAAGGCCGCGGCAAGCCGCGCTTTGAAGGTCAGGTTGCGGAAGTTCATGTCGCGGGTCCTCGGTTGGGACAGGGGCGCACACGCCGCCGGCGGGATCGCTCCCCGCACCGGACCGCGCCTGCGCACTGCAACTGCGAAAACGACGATGTGCCTACAGCGACTTCCAAGGCACGGTGGAGGGTTCGCCGCTGCCGGCCGCGGCGCATTCACGAGGCCAAGCGCGGCAGCGGCGAACAAGGGCCTGCAAGAGCAAGCCGGAGAAGAAAACCGGCCGGCAATATCAATCCCTGGTCTGAAGGCTAACCCTGGAACCAGGGTGGGATGCAGGGAGGAAGCTCCCTGGCGCCGCGGTGCAATCCTCCCGCGGCGGCCCGGACAAAGCTGGGGGCGGGTCAACCCGCGCCGCGCCGCGCGGCGGCCCAAAGGCCGTGGGCGGGGCGGCGCCTAAAATTCCGGCCGGTCACCCGGCGTTCCATCGAGCCGCCGCCAGCCCTCCTCGCCGCTGCCCTCGCCGCCGCCTTTGCTTCAGCTGCCTACACTCCCGCCTTCGCGCCCAGGCCGCCCTTCTTCCCAGCAGTAACCCCATGCAAGTTGACACCCTTCGCCAGCGCCTGCGCGCCCTGGGCGCGCGGCCCGTGCACGAGCAGCACCTCCTGCGCCTGTGGACGCGCGCGCTGCCGCTGGACACCACCACCGTGCGCCGCCCCGAGCACTGGCTGCCGGCGCCGGTGCGCGCCGCGCTGCCCGCGCTGCAGGCCGAGCTGGACGGCTTGGCGCGCCTGCGCTCCTCCCACCCCGGCGCCGACGGCTCCGTGCGCCTGCTGGTGGACCTCGCCGACGGCCAGGCCGTGGAAAGCGTGCTGCTGCCGCGCGGCGGGGTGTGCGTCTCCAGCCAGGTCGGCTGCGCCGTGGGCTGTGCCTTTTGCATGACGGGCAAGTCCGGCCTGCTGCGCCAGGTCGGCAGCGCGGAAATCGTGGCCCAGGTGGCCCTGGCGCGGTCGCAGCGCGAGGTGAAGCGCGTGGTGTTCATGGGCATGGGCGAGCCCTCGCACAACCTGGACAACGTGCTGGAGGCCATACAGGTGCTGGGCACGGCCGGCGGCATCGGCCACAAGGAGCTGGTGTTCTCCACCGTGGGCGACGAGCGCGCCTTCGAGCGGCTGCCCACGCTGGCGGTGAAGCCGGCGCTGGCCCTGTCGCTGCACACCACCGACGCCGAGCTGCGCCAGCGCCTGCTGCCGCGCGCCCCGCGCATCGCGCCGCAAGACCTCGTGGAGGCGGCCGAGCGCTACGCGCGGTTCACCGGCTATCCCATCCAGTTCCAGTGGACGCTGCTCGAAGGCATCAACGACACGGACGAGGAGCTCGCCGGCATGGAGCGGCTGCTCAAGGGCAAGTACGCGATGATGAATCTGATCCCCTACAACAGCGTGCCGGAGCTGCCTTTCAAGCGTCCGGCGGGCGAGCGCGCCGCCGAGATGGCGCGCTGGCTCAACCGCCGCGGCATCCTCACCCGGCTGCGCAACTCGGCCGGGCAGGACGTGGACGGCGGCTGCGGCCAACTGCGCGCCCGCGCCCTGGGCACGCAAGCCGCCGTCACGCTGCAGCGGCGCCCGGCCAACCCGGCCACTGCGGCCACTGCGGCCGACGCCCTTCCCGCCGCTCCCGCACAGGAATCCACATGCTGAAAATCGACTTCGTCTCCGACATCGCCTGCCCCTGGTGCGCCGTGGGCCTGTACGCGCTGGAGCAGGCGCTGGCCCAACTGCCGGACATGCCGGTGGAGATTCACTTCCAGCCCTTCGAGCTCAACCCCGCCATGGGCCCCGAGGGCGAGGACAGCACCGAGCACCTGTGCCGCAAGTACGGCCGCACCCCGGCACAGTTGGAGGAAACCCGCGCCCACCTGCGCGAGCGCGGCGCCGCCGTGAGCTTCACCTTCGGCCCGCGCACGCGCATCTGGAACACCTTCGACGCGCACCGGCTGCTGCATTGGGCCGGCCTGGAAGGCAAACAGCTCGCCTTGAAACGCGCCTTGCTCCAGGCCTACCAGACGGACGACCAGAACCCGTCCGACCCCGCCGTGCTGCTGGAGGCCGCGCGCAAGGCCGGGCTGGACGGGGCCCGCGCCCGCGAGGTGCTGGCGCAAGGCACCTATGCCGACGAGGTGCGCGCGCTGCAGCGGCAGTGGCAGGAGCTGGGCATCCAGTCCGTGCCCTCGGTGATCGTCAACGACCGCTACCTGATCCAGGGCGCGCAGCCGCCGCAGGCCTTCGAGCAGGCGCTGCGGCGCATCGCCGAGCAAGGCGACGCGGCCGGGTAAGCGCCGGCGCCCACGCCGGCGGCGGCGGAAACGGGGGCGCTCAGGAGCGGGTCAGCGAGCCGTCCTTGAGCCCGCCGCGCGCCTGCGCCATCAGCGCGTCCACCGCGTCGGCCAGGCTGTCGAGCGCCTGGGGCTCGTAGGTGCCGGTCTGGCGGATCTGCCCTTCCAGCACGGTGGCCGCCCGCTTGACGGGCTCGGCGCACAAGGTGCCGGCCACGCCGCGCAACTGGTGCGCCAGGCCGGAGAGGGCCGGCAGGTCGGCCTGGCTGCCGTAGCGGCGCAGCGCCTCGGCCGAGGCGCCGTGGTGGTCCACCAGGGTCTGCAGGATCTGCCGCACCGACTCGGCCCGCCGCAGCCGCTGCCACAAACCCGGCCAGTCGATCACCGGCGCCTCGACGGCAGCCGCCTCCACCCCGGCCGGCGCCATGGCCACGGCCGGCGGCATGTCGGCCTGAAGCACTGGCGCGGGTTGGTCCGCCGCGCCCCCCTCCCGGCCCAGCACTTTCAAAATGGTCTCGCACAAAATATCCACGTCCACCGGCTTGGTCACGTGGGCGGCCATGCCGGCCTCCAGGCAGCGCTGCCTTTCTTCGGCCAGGGCATAGGCGGTCAAGCCGAGCACGGGGATTTCGGGATGGTTTTCCCGGCAGCGACGCGCCGTGTCATAACCGCTGAGGCCGGGCATTTGCACGTCGGTGATGAACAAATCGAAATTCGCGCGCTGGTCCAGCAATTCCAGCGCCTCGGAGCCGGTACCCAGAATCAGGCAATGCGCGCCTTCCTGCTGCAACAAATCCTGCAGCACCCAGCGGTTCACCCCGTCGTCCTCCGCGGCGAGAATGTTCAAGCCCTCCAGGCGGCGCACGCCCTGCAGGCCCTCCATGCGCGCCAAAGCCCATTTGTCTTCCGGCACCGCCGCCTCCACCAGGGGAATGCGCACACGGAAACACGAGCCCCGGCCGGCCTCGCTTTCCACCGTGATACTGCCCTGCATCAAATCCACGATGCGCTTGCTGATGGACAAGCCCAAACCCGTGCCGCCGAAACGCCGCGTGGTGGAGTGGTCGCCCTGGTGGAAAGGCCGGAACAGCGCGTCAATCTGGCCGGGGCTGATGCCGATGCCGGTATCGCTGATGGCAAATTCAATCCAGCGCCTGCCCTGAAACTCCATGGGCCGCACCCGCATGTGCACGCCGCCATGCTCGGTGAATTTGATGGCATTGCCCAACAAATTGACCAGCACCTGCAGCAGCCGGGTTTCGTCGCACAAGATGCCGGGCGGCAAATCCTCCGCGCATTTGACGCCGAACTGCAATTGCTGCGTCAGCGCGCGATGCTCCGTCAAGCGCATGGCCCGCTGTATGACCTGCGGCAAGCGCACGGGCCGGTATTCCAGCACTAGCTTGCCGGCCTCGATTTTGGCAATATCCAGCACGTCGCTCACGAGGTCCAGCAGCAGGCGGCCGGAATCCTGAATCTGGCGCAAATGCCGCTGTGCCGGTGCCGCCTGCGCGTCGCGCAGGGCCACTTGCGCCATACCGATGATGGCATTGAGCGGCGTGCGTATTTCGTGGCTCATGTGGGCCAGGAAGGCACTTTTGGCGGCGTTGGCCGATTCCGCCGCGAATTTCGCGGCTTCCAGTTCCGCAGTACGGGTCTCAACCAGGTCCGCCAGGTGGAGGTGGTATTTCTGCAATTCTGCGGACATGCGCTTGCGCTCGGTGACGTCGCGCACATAACCGTGCCACAGGATGCTGCCGTCCGGCAGGGATTCCGGCTCCGCCAAACCTTCCACCCATAAAATTTTGCCGTCCGGCCAGAGGGTGCGGAATTCGGTGTGCCAGGTGCGCATGGATTTGGCCGAGGCCTTGATGGTGGCGGCCACCTGGCCCATGTCGTCGGGGTGCACCCTGGCGGCAATGGGCGAGCTGTCCCGCGCCACGTCCTGCGGCGACACGCCGAACAGCTCCCGAACGCCGGCGCTGACATAAGGGTAGGCGCTGCGCCCGCCCGGCCACCACTGGTATTGAAAAACCATGCCCGGCACTTTGGACGTGATTTTCTGCAGGCGCGCCAGCAATTCGTCATTGCGCCGCTGCATGGCCTTGCGGTCGGTAATGTCCATGTGCATGCCGGCGGCGCGCAGGGGGCGGCCCTGTTCGTCGCGCTCCAATACCTGGCCGCGGTCCAGTACCCAGATGTCATGGCCATTTTTGTGGCGCAGGCGGTGCTCGCATTCATAGAACGGCGTGCCGCCGTCCAAATGGGCCACCAGCGCTTTTTCTATGTTGGCAAAATCGTCCACGTGGATGAGGCTGTACCAGCTCTCCAGGCGCGGTTTTATTTCATGCTGGGCATAACCCAGCATGCTGCACCAGCGCTCGTTGAAGAATACGTCGCCGCTTTGCACGTTCCATTCCCAGGTGCCGACGTCGGTGCTGTCCAGGATATTGCGGTAGCGCGAGCTCAGGCTAGTCAGCGCCGCCTGCGGCTGGCGCACGCCATGCACATAAATGCCGTAGTAAATCATGGCGTAGGCCGCCGACTGGTACAGGTGGCCCAGCAGGTTGAGAATGTCGGTGACGGTGGCGTAGAGAGCGAAAAACAGGCCGCAAAGGCTCAGCGTCCAGGCCGCGGCGGCCATCAGGTGCAAAGTGTGGGTAGGCTTGCGCCGTGCCCGCCAGGCCAGGCGCAGCGCCACCAGGGCCAGCACAATTGACAGCGCATATTCGGCACCGATTTTGAAATCGGTCAAACCGCTGCCGGCGATGAAGGTACGGGGCAGCCATCGCGATTGCCACAAGCCCACCCAATAAGTCAGTGCCGCCATGCACAGCACGAAACCCAGGCCCACGGCCGCGCCGGGCAGGCTGCAGCGCCGCGGCGGCAGGAACGCGAACAGGCACAAGGTCACCGCCGTATAAAACCGCGAAGCCAGCCAGAAATTGATGGCCTTTTCCGGACCGCTGGGCGTGACGAAAACCGGCATGCCCTTGAAGGACAGGGTGTGCGCGAAATTGACCAGCGCCACCAGCAAAAGGCCCAGGCCCAGCCACAGCATGCGCTGGTCGCCGCGGCGGTGCAGCGTCCAGGTCAGCGAAAAAACCATGGCCGCAATGGCCATGCCGCAAAACTCCAGCAGCATGTGCAGCGGCAAATAGGCTTCCGCGGAGCCGAACAGGCTGAAGGTGGGCAACGAGTGGCCTATCAGCAAAAACAAGGTCAGCATGCCGACCGTGATTTTCAGGCGTGTGGGCGCTTGATGATTCGTGGAAGTTTCCATGCCCCAGGAGTCCGAATATGAATATTCGGCTGCGCCATGCCGGACCACTGCACGAAACCTCGGCGTCCGCCGCAGCCCTCGCAGCTTCGGCCCATTGTGTGCGGGGGTGGCGACAGTATTTCTTGACGGCGATCAAAGCGCATCCGCTGCGCCTGTTGTGGTTTTCCCGCCGGTGGATGCGCCCGGCCGCAGGGTTTCAGCGCAGCAGTTCGAGGGTGCGCGGGTCCGGCCCGTCGAAAAAGCGGCGCAGCGCCTGCCCGAACAGCAGCTCCTGCGGCGCGACGGCCCCGAACAGCGTCATGCAGGAGCGGAACTTCAAGTCGTCGGGCGAATGGAATATCTCGTGCGCGCTGCGCGGCGGCGGCACGCCCAGCGCCAGCGCGGTGCACTCGCGCAGCCGCGCACCCAGCACGGGGTGGCGCCAGTAGGCCAGCGCCTCGTCCCGGCCGCCCAGGCCAAAGTGCAGCGCCGTGGTGCTGCGGCCCAGGGCCTTGAGCTGCGGAAAGACGAACCACATCCAGTGCGTGCGTTTGTCGCCGGCGGCAAGCTCGGCGCGCACGGCGGCGAGCACGGCGTCCTGGGCGGCGACGAAGCGGTGCAGCTTGAAGGGGTCGTCCATGGGATGGGCAGGGGTTAGGGCGATGGATGGACGCGCGGGGCGCGCAAGCCGGCGTCCGCGGCGTCGCGCGAGCTTGCCGCATCCGCAGGCGCCGCGGCCGCCGCCGTGGCTTGCCCCTGCCGGGCGCGGCGGCTTGCGCCCAACAGCTCATTGCGCACCACCGCCAGCACGCCGGCCACCACCAGCAACAGGCCCAGCACCGCGTAGGCGCTTGGGCGCTCGCCCACCACGGCCACGGCCAGCAGGAAGGCCACCACCGGCTCGGCCAGCGCCAGCGTGACGGCCGGCGCGGTGGCGATGTGGCGCAACGCGTGGCTGTAGAGCAGGTAGGCCACCCCCGTGGCGGCCACGCCCACGTAGAGCACGGCCGCCACGTCGGCCGGGTGCGGCGCGGGCGCACCGGACTGCCACCACGCCGCCGGCAGCGCCAGCGCCGCGGCGGCGCCGAAGGCATACAGCGTCACGGCCGCGGGCGGCGCGGCGCGCAGCAGGCGCTGGCTGGCCAGCGTGTAGACCGCGTAGGACAGCCCGGCCAGCAGGCACAGCGCCACGCCCGCGGGGCTCACGGCCGCGGCGCTGCCGCCGGCCAGCGTCATGAGCACGCCGCCGCCCACGGCCAGCGCCGTGCCCAGCCACCAGCCCGGCGCGGGCACCTGGCGCGTGAGCAGCGACTGCAGCACGCCCGCCCACACCGGGCCGCTGCCCAGCGCGATGGCCGTACCCACCGCCACCCCGGCTTCGCGCACGCCGCCGAAGAAGCTCAGGTTGTAGGCGGCCATGCTCAGCCCGGCGCCCAACAGCGCCAGCCGCGGCAAGGGCGTGCCGGGCGCGGCCGGGCGCGGCCCGCGCCGCAGCGCGAAGCACAGGGCAAAGAAGAGCG
The DNA here is from genome assembly GCF_001571085.1 of Azohydromonas lata NBRC 102462. Lineage (GTDB taxonomy): Bacteria > Pseudomonadota > Gammaproteobacteria > Burkholderiales > Burkholderiaceae_C > Azohydromonas > Azohydromonas lata. The sequence continues at coordinate 21,130 of NZ_BCTC01000082.1, read as the reverse complement.
CCGCTACCAGCAGCCGCAGCGCGCCGAACCACAGCGGCGACAGCCCGCCGCCGGCAAAGGATTGCGCCGTGCCCGTGGTGCCCCACAGCGCCGCGGCCGAAAGCACCAGCACGACGCCGGTCTTGGGATGCGTGTTCATGCCGTCAAGGATGGGGCGGCGGTGCAGGGGAAATGTCGAGAGGCTCTTGAAGTGAAGTGCGCGACCGCCGCCGGCTCACTTTGGGCGGCGCAACCCTCTCGCGCCCACGCCGCGCTCGCGCCGCAGCGCGTAGGCCAGCGCGCTGGCCGTGGCGTAGCCCACCTGCAGCGCGGCGGCGTCCAGTGACAGGCCCGCACGCAGCAGCCGCTCGGCCGCGTCCAGGCGCCTGGCGCGCACCCAGGCCGCGGGCGGCTGGCCCGCGAGCTCGACGAAGCGGGCATGGAAGCGCTGCGGGCTCAGGCAGGCCAGCGCGGCCAGGCGCGGCGTGCTCCAGTCCTGCGCCGGGGCCGCGGCCACGGCGGCCGCCAGGGCAGCGAGGTCCAGGCGGCGGCGCGGCAGCAGCGTGGCCGTGCCCTGCAGCGTGGCCAGGGCGGCTTGGGCATCCAGCGCCTGCGCGGGCAACACCTTCCACGCCGGCGGCGGCGCGAAGCGGCGCACGCGCTCCAGCGCAGGGCCGGGCGGCGCGTCCAGAACCAGCACGCGCGCGGGCGTCTCGGCCAGGAAGGCGTGCGCCACGCCGGCCGGGACGATCAAGGCACTGGCCGCATCGACGAAGGCGGCATGCCCGTCCAGCTCCAGTTGCAGGCAGCCCTCCAGGCCCACCAGCACCTGCGCGTGCGCATGGGCATGCGCCGGGTACTCGCCCGCGTAGCGGCGCAGCGAGGCTTGGGCATGGTCCAGGGGAGGCAGTGACGTCGCGGAGGCCATGGCGGCAGGGTGGAAAGCAGGCTGGATTGTTCCGCAACAGCGACCCCATGCCCGCCGCACGCGGCCCTGCGCACGGCCGGGTGGCTCGCGCAAAGCCTTGTAGGAGGCGGCTGCTGGTCGTCCGGACCGAAGCGCCCCGTGGGGCCAAGCCATGCCGGCGACAATGGCGGGCTGTATGTCCGCACAGCCGTCCGACAAGCCGCCCTACACCGTCGCCGTGCGTGCGCTGTGCGAATTCAGCCTGCGCCGCGGCGACCTGGACCAGCGCCTGGCCGGCGGCCCAACGGCCCAGGAAGGCCAGGAGGGCCACGCCCTGGTGGCCTCGCGCCGCGCTCCCGGCTACCGGCGCGAGCTGCCGTTGCAGGCCGACGTGGGCCAGCTGCGCGTGCGCGGCCGCGCCGACGGCTACGACCCTGCCGCCCACCGGCTGGAGGAAGTCAAGACCTACCGCGGCCGGCTGGAGCGCCAGCCGCCGGGCGTGCGCGCGCTGCATTGGGCGCAGCTCATGGCCTACGGCGCGCTGCTGTGCCGCGAGCAGGGCTGCGCCGAGGTGGAGCTGGCGCTGGTCTACCTGGAGCTGGGCAGCGCCCACGAGACGGTGTTCACCCGCCGCGCCACCGCCGCGGAGCTGGAGCGCGAGCTGCTGTCGGCCTGCGCCGCCTTCGAGCAGTGGGCGCGGCTGGAGGCGGCGCACCGCACGGCGCGCGACGCGGCGCTGCAGGCGCTCGCCTTTCCGCACGCGGGCTTTCGCGCGGGCCAGCGCACGCTGGCCGAGGCCGTGTACCGCGCCGCGCGCGACGGCCGCTGCCTGCTGGCGCAGGCGCCCACGGGCATAGGCAAGACGGTGGGCACGCTGTTTCCGCTGCTCAAGGCCATGCCGGGGCAGCAACTGGACCGCATCTGCTTCCTCACCGCCAAGACCTCGGGCCGCGCCCTGGCGCTGCAGGCCCTGGCCACGCTGCGCCAGGCGCATGCGGCCCGGCAGCCGGCACAGCCCGCGCCGCCAGGACCGCCACCCTGCGAGGGCGAAACCACGCCCCGCCTGCCGGCCGGCACGCCCGACACCGCCCCGCAGCCCGGCGCAGGCGACCACCGTCCGGCCGCCGCCCTCCCCTTGCGCGTGCTGGAGCTGGTCGCCCGCGAAAAGAGCTGCGAGCACCCGGACAAGAGCTGCCACGGCGGCTCCTGCCCGCTGGCGGCGGGCTTCTACGACCGGCTGCCCGCGGCGCGGCTGGATGCCGTGGCGCTGCCCGCCTGGGAGCGCGAGCCGCTGCGCGCCCTGGCCGCGCGCCACGGCCTGTGCCCCTACTACCTGGGCCTGGAGCTGGCGCCCTGGGCCGACGTGTACGTGGGCGACTACAACCACTGGTTCGACAGTGCCGCGCTGCTGCACGGCCTGAGCAGCGCCCAGGGCTGGAAGACGGCACTGCTGGTGGACGAGGCGCACAACCTGGTGGAGCGCGCGCGGCGCATGTACTCCGCCGAGCTGGACCCGGCCACCTGGCGCCTGCTCGCCCGCGGCGCCACCGGCGAGGTCAAACGCGCGCTGCAGCGGCTGCAGCGCCGCTGGCGCGAGGCGGTGAAGCTCCTGGACCAGGGCGAGGACGAGCGTGAGAGCGAGGGCGAGGGCGAGAGCGGCACGGCCCCGGCCGAAACCGCGACCGCCGCCCAGGCCAGCCTGCTGCCTGGCGAAGGCCTGCGCTCGCCACCTGCGCCCGCCACCACATCCGCACCCTTTGCCCGCACCGCGCGCGCGGCGGTGCCCTCCTACCGCGTGCTGGACGGGCTGCCCTTGAAATTCGTGGAGGCGCTGCAACTGGCGGCCAATGCCGTCCTGCAGGCGCAGGCCGAGGCCAGCGGCGCGCCGGACGCCGGGCAACTGGACTTCGCCTTCGAGGCGCTGCACTTCGCGCGGCTGGCGGCGGACTTCGGCCCCCACGCGCTGCTGGACCTGCAGACCGACGGCGCCCGCCGCCGCCTGAGCCTGCGCAACGTGGTGCCGGCGCCGCACCTGGCGCCGCGCCTGGCCGCGGCGCAGTCGCTGACCCTCTTTTCCGCCACGCTGCAGCCGCCGCACCACCACCGCGCGCTGCTTGGGCTGCCGCCGGACGCGGTGGAGCTGGACGTGCCCGCCCCCTTCGCCGCCGAGCAGTTGCGCGTGCGCGTGGCGCGGCGGCTGTCCACGCGCTGGCAGCACCGGCAGGCCTCGCTTGGGCGCATCGTGGCGCTCATGGGCGCGCAGTACGACGAGCGCCCGGGCCACTACCTGGCCTTCTTCAGCAGCTACGGCTATTTGCAGCAGGCGGCCGACGCCTTCGCGGCGGCGCGGCCGGACATCCCGGCCTGGCGGCAGTCGCGCGGCATGAGCGAGCCGGAGCAGGCGGCGTTCGTGGAGCGCTTCGTCGAGGGCGGGCGCGGCATAGGCTTCGCGGTGTTGGGCGGCGCCTTCAGCGAGGGCATAGACCTGCCGGGCGAGCGGCTCATAGGCGCCTTCGTCGCCACGCTTGGGCTGCCGCAGGTCAACCCGGTCAACGAGCAGTTCCGCCGGCTGCTGGACGAGCGCCTGGGGGCCGGCTTCGACCACGCCTACCTCTACCCGGGGCTGCAGAAGGTGGTGCAGGCCGCCGGGCGCGTAATCCGCGGGCCGCAAGACCGCGGCGTGCTGCACCTGCTGGACGAGCGCTTCAACCGGCCGGACGTGCGCGCGCTGCTGCCGGCGTGGTGGGCCGTGGGCGATTGAGCGGGCCCGGATGCGCCTTGCGGCGCAGGCGCAGGCCGTCGCGGGCGCAACCGGCAGCGCGCCGCCGCGCGCGGCGGCGCATGGACCGCCTCCTCATGCGCCGAGCCCGGCCTGTTTAGGGCTCCCGAAAAAAATCCGCTTCGCCGTTGAAAAAAAGCTCTTGAAGCCTGCGCGGGGCGCCCTATCTGTCGGTCATCCCGGCGCCGCGGGCAGTGAAGAAGAAGACGCCGCAGCGGGGCCGATGACGCAGGAGGACATAGCCATGTTTGGATCCCTTTTGACTTTTCCCGGTGGCCTCTTTGGCGACTTCGATCGCCTGCGCCGCGAGCTTGACGACGTGTTCGGCCCCGTGGGCCAGGCGTCCAGCATCCGCTCCGTGGCGCCCGGCGCCTTCCCGGCCGTCAACGTCGGCCGCACGCCCAACAGCGTGGAGATCTATGCCTTCGCACCCGGCCTGGATCCGGCCAAGATCGAGGTCAACCTCGACCGCGGCGTGCTGACCATCTCCGGCGAGCGCGCCCCGTCCGTGGCCGAGGGCCAGGAAGCCGGCAAGCAGCGCGTGTACAGCCGCGAGCGCAGCAGCGGCCGCTTCATGCGGGCCATCAGCCTGCCCGACGACGTGGATGCGGGACAGGTGCAGGCCCGCTACCGGGACGGCGTGCTCAACGTGAGCGTCGCCCGCCGCGCCGAGGCGCAGCCGCAGCGCATCCAGGTCCAGTGACCCGCGAATTTTCCAGACACCACAGGCCTTTTTTCACGGAGACATCGCCATGACCGACACCCGCGACCTCCAAGCCAACAACGGACGCAACGTGCAACAGCCAGCCCAGCAACCCGCCGCCGCGCAGCGCGCGCCCAAGGATGACCGCGCCATGGTGCCGCGCGTGGACGTGTTCGAGGACGAGTCCGGCATCACGCTGCTGGCCGACCTGCCGGGCGTGCCGCGCGAGCAACTGGAGCTCAAGGTCGAAGGCGACACGCTGCTCATAGAGGGCGCCGTCGCGGCCTTCGCCCCCGAGGGGCTGGAAGCGCTGTACGCCGAAGTGCGGCTGCCGCGCTACCGCCGCGCCTTCACGCTCAGCCGCGAGCTCGACGCCGGCGCCATCCAGGCCCAGTTGCGCGACGGCGTGCTCAACCTGCGCATCCCCAAGCAGGCGCATGCCCAGCCGCGGCGCATCGAGGTGCAGCTCGGCTGACGCCGGCTCCGCGCGCGGGTTACAAGCAGCCGCCCGGCGCTGACGGCGCCGCTTTCCCATCACCCTTCCCGGGGCGACGCCGCCGCCCCGGGGCTTGAGCACCCGCCCTCGCGTTCCGGTACGCGGCGGCGGGTTTTTTTATGGCAGCGGCCGTGCTCAGAACGAGCGCAGCGGTGTCGCGCCGGCCCGTTGCAGGGCGGCCATGGCGGCGCGGGCGCGCATCTCGTTCATGGGGTGGATGACCACCGCGTGGCCGCCACGGGCCAGCGCGGCGCGGACCTTGCGGATGACGACGGCATGGTCGGGCCGCAGCGTCAGCAGCCCGGCCACCATGCCGCCGAAGAAGCCGCCCATCAACGCCAGGAACAGCGCGGCGAAGAAGGGCGACTCCACGGCCGCGGGCCAGCCGGCGGCCACCAGCAACAGCGCCACGACCACGCCCAACGCGGCGCCGGCCGGCATGAACACGGCGTGGCTGCGCAGCAGCGTGCGCCAGATGCCGTGCTGCTCGGGCTCCAGCTTGCGCGCGACGCTTTGGTCGCCGGGGTGGATCACGGTGGAGTGCAGCCCGGGCTCGTGGCGCAGCGCGGCCGCGACCTGCTCGGCCTGCGACGGGTTGTCGAAGACGGCGGCCACCAGCGTCAAGGAATGTTCGCCAAAGGGGGTTAGGGGTGACGAGCTCATGCGGGATCTCCGGTGCGTGGCATTCGATGAGCTCATTGGGCATCGCGCAGATGGCCCGGCGCCATCGCCGAATGGCGCAAGCTCGGGTCGGACCGGTCCTACAAGCGCCGGCCTGCCCCGGCGAGATCGCAAGGCATGCGCCTTGCCCGCGCGCGGCCATGAAGATTCGCTCCACGATAGGCCGCTGGGTGGATAGGGCCGACCGGCTCAACGACTGGCGGCGTCACCACGTGCAGCAGCGCCGGCCGCCCGGCCCGCTGGAAATCGTGCCCTACCTCGGTTACGGCACGGCGCAGCGGCTCATGCTGTCCGGCCGCGTGCTGCGGCTGGTGGCGCACCGCGCGCCGCAGGCGGCGGACCCGGCCTGGCGCAACCTCGTGGCCGTGTACCGCCGCATGGCCTCCGGCGAGGTGCCGGGCGCGCGCGTGCGCGCCGTGCTGGGCGAGCAGGCGCTGGAGGCCGAGGCCGACGGCGAAGGCCACTTCGAGATGACGTTCGAGCCCGCGCAGCCGCTGGACAAGCCGCTGTGGCAGGAAGTGGGGCTGGAGCTGCTGTGGCCGGTGGCCGCGGGCGCGCTGCCCGTGACGGCCACGGCGCGCGTGCTGGTGCCGCCGCCCACGGCGCGGCTGGCGGTGGTGAGCGACCTGGACGACACGGTGGTGTGGTCCAACGTGCGCCACCGGCTGCGCATGCTGTCGCTGCTGCTGCGCTCCAACGCCTACACCCGCAAGCCGTTCGCGGGCGTGTCGGCGCTGTACCGCGCGCTGCACCGCGGGGCGTCCGGCGCGCAAGGCAACCCCGTCTTCTACGTCTCCAGCAGCCCGTGGAACCTGTACACGCCGCTGCGCGACTTCCTGCGGCTGCAGGGCCTGCCGGAGGGGCCGCTGCTGCTCAAGGACTTTGGCGACCACCTGCTGTTCGGCCCGCTGGACCACGTGTCGCACAAGCTGCGCCACATCGAGCAGCTCCTGGCGGCCTATCCGGCACTGCCCTTCGTCCTGATCGGCGACAGCGGCGAGCAGGACCCGGAGATCTACGCCCGCGTGGTGCAGGCGCACCCCGGGCGCGTGTGCGCCGTCTACATCCGCAGCGTGGACCCCGACCCCGCGCGCCACGCCGCCGTGGCGCGGCTGGCCGAAGAGGCCGCGGCGGCCGGCGTGCCGCTGCGCCTGGTGGCCGACAGCGTGGCCGTGGCCGAGCACGCGGCCCAGGCCGGCTGGGTCAGCCCCTCGGCGGTGGACGACGTGCGCGCGGACCGGCGCGAGGAGGCGACGGCGCGGGTGGCGTGAGGGGCGCCGGGCGGACGCACCAGCCGCGCGCGCCGCCCGTAGCGGCCACGCCCCCGAACGGTGCCAATTGCACACGTTGGATGCGCAAGATCGTATGCAATCGGCCATCTGAACCGAATACAGGCTGGCACAGGCATTGCGTCGGTGTGTTGCATGAGCACCGACTCCGCCGATCTCGAACTGGTCGCCTTGTGCAAGCGCTACGGCGCGGGCACGCCGGCCGTTGACGCCATCAACCTTCAAGTCCGCGCGGGCAGCTACTGCTGCCTCCTGGGCCCGTCGGGCTGCGGCAAGACCACCACGCTGCGCATGATCGCCGGCCACGAAGTGGCCACCGAAGGCGACATCCTGCTGGGCGCGCGCAACATCACCGACCTGGACGCCACCCAGCGCGGCACGGCCATGATGTTCCAGAGCTATGCGCTGTTCCCGCACCTCACCGCGCTGGACAACGTGGCCTTCGGCCTGAAGATGCGCGGCGTGGACGCCGCCACGCGGCGCAAGCGCGCGGCCGAGTTGCTGGAGCTGGTTGCCATGGGCGCCTACGCGGTGCGCAAGCCCAGCGAGCTCTCCGGCGGGCAGCAGCAGCGCGTGGCGCTGGCGCGGGCGCTCATCACCAACCCCAAGGTGCTGCTGCTGGACGAGCCGCTCTCCGCCCTGGACCCCTTCCTGCGCGTGAAGATGCGTGCCGAACTGAAACGCTGGCAAAAGGAGCTGGGCTTCAGCTTCGTGCACGTCACGCACTCGCAGGAAGAGGCCATGGCGCTGGCCGACCAGGTGGTGGTGATGAACGCCGGCCGCATCGAGCAGCAGGGCACGCCGCACGAGATTTTCAACGCCCCGCGCACCGAGTTCGTGGCCCGCTTCATGGGCGGGCACAACGTGCTGCCCGCAGGCGGCGCCAAGGTGGCCGTGCGCAGCGACCGCACGCTGCTCTCCCGAGCAGGCGGCGAGGGCCTGGCCGCCACGGTGCACAACGTCGAGTACCAGGGCACCTACGTGCTCGTGACGCTGGCCAGCGCCGCCGGCGAGATCGCCGCCATGCTGGCCGAGGCCGCCTTCGACGCCGCGCCCTGGTCGCCCGGCGAGGCCGCCACCGTTTCCTGGCAGGGCGCGCACGCGCACGCGCTGCAGTCCTGAGCGGCGCCCCCGCGCCCACCCGCCTTCCCCCGCACCACAGCCCCCCAGAAACCGCAAGGAGCCCCCATGTCCGACCGCAAGACCTCTCCCCTCGTCGTGCCCGAAACCACGTTGGGCCGCCGCAGCCTGCTGCAGGGCATGGCCGGCATCCTGGCCACCGGCATGGCGCCGGCGGTGTTCGCGCAGGAAAAGATCGTGCTGCGCTACCTCGGCACGGCGGTGAACCAGGACAAGAAGATCGCGGAAAAATTCAAGGCCGACACGGGCATCGACATCCAGTACGTGGCCGTGACCACGGACGACGTGACCAAGCGCGCCGTCACCGCACCCAACTCCTTCGACCTGATAGACACCGAGTACTTCTCGCTCAAGAAGATCATCCCCACGGGCAACCTCAAGGGGATAGATGCCAAGCGCATCAAGAACGCCGACAAGATCACGCCGCTGTTCACCAAGGGCGAAGTCGCAGGCAAGAAGGTGGGCGACCAGGGCACCGCGCCCAAGAAGGTGATGTACCTGCCGGGCGAAAAGGCCAAGACCTTCGCCGACGCGCCCACGCAGTTCATGACGCTGATTCCCACCGTCTACAACGCCGACACGCTGGGCATCCGGCCTGACCTGATCAAGCGGCCGATCAACTCCTGGGCCGAGCTGCTCAACCCGGAGTTCAAGGGCAAGGCCGCCATCCTCAACATCCCGTCCATCGGCATCATGGACGCGGCCATGGTGGTGGAGGCTCTTGGGCTGCACAAGTACCCCGACAAGGGCAACATGACCAAGGCCGAGATCGACCTGACCATCAAGACGCTGATCGAGGCCAAGCGCGCCGGCCAGTTCCGCTCGCTGTGGAAGGACTTCAACGAGAGCGTGAACCTCATGGCCTCCGGCGAGGTCGTGATCCAGTCCATGTGGAGCCCGGCCGTCACCGCCGTGCGCACCAAGGGCATCGCCTGCACCTTCCAGCCCCTGAAGGAAGGCTACCGCGCCTGGGCCGCCGGTTTCGGCCTGCCCGCCACGCTGTCGGGCAGGAAGCTCGACGCCGCCTACGAGTTCATCAACTGGTTCCTGGACGGCTGGGCCGGCGCCTACCTCAACCGCCAGGGCTACTACAGCGCCGTGCTGGAGACGGCCAAGGCCAAGATGGAGCCTTTCGAGTGGGCCTACTGGATGGAAGGCAAGCCCGCCGCGCAGGACATCAAGGCCCCCAGCGGCGAGGTGCTGGCCAAGGCCGGCAGCGTGCGCGACGGCGGCAGCTACGAGGCGCGCATGGGCGGCATCGCCTGCTGGAACGCCGTGATGGACGAGAACACCTACATGGTCCAGAAGTGGAACGAGTTCGTGGCCGCCTGAATTGAGTGAAGCAGGAGGCCCCCATGTCCGAACAACCCACCGTCATGCCCGCGAAAGCGGGCATCCACGAACCACGCGGTGCGTCCCGGCGATCGTGGATTCCCGCTTTCGCGGGAAAGACGATGCGGGGCGCCTCCGCCGCAAGCCAGCCAGGGGCCACGGCCACCGCGCGCCGCCCCCGCAAGGCGGCAGCGCTGCGCGCCGGCGCACCGGCCTGGCTGCAGGCCACGCCCTTCTCGCTGGTGTTCCTGCTGTTCTTCATCATCCCGCTGTCGCTGGTGGTGATGGTCAGCTTCTGGAACTTCAACGAGTACGAGCTGCTGCCCGGCTTCACCTTCGCCAACTACCTGAAGATCTTCGAGGGTTGCCCGCGCACCGACGGGCAGATGTGCGTCACATTCGCGACCTACCTGTCCACCTTGAAGTTCTGTTTGCTGACCTGGGCCATCACGCTGGTGCTGGGTTTTGCCGTCGCCTACTTCCTGGCCTTCCACGTGCGCAGCACGGGCGCGCAGACGCTGCTGTTCCTGCTGTGCACCATCCCGTTCTGGACCTCCAACGTGATCCGCATGATCTCCTGGGTGCCGCTGCTTGGGCGCCACGGGCTGATCAACGACACGCTGGTGTCCGCGGGCCTGGTCTCGCAGCCGCTGGAGTGGCTGCTGTTCTCCGACTTCTCCGTGGTGCTGGCCTTCGTGCACCTCTACACCATGTTCATGCTGGTGCCCATCTTCAACTCCATGATGCGCATTGACCGCTCGCTGCTGGAGGCCTCGCGCGACTGCGGCGCCTCGGCCTGGCAGACGCTGTGGAACGTGATCGTCCCGCTGTGCAAGAGCGGCATCGTCATCGGCTCCATCTTCGTGGTCACCATCGTCATGGGCGACTTCGTGACCGTGGGCGTGATGGGCGGGCAGCAGATCGCCTCGGTGGGCAAGGTCATTCAAGTGCAGACCTCCTACCTGCAGTTCCCGCTGGCCGCGGCCAATGCGGTGATCCTGCTGGCCACGGTGCTGCTCATCGTGTGGAGCCTGACGCGGGTGGTGGACATCCGCCGGGAGCTGTGAACATGGCACTTCGATCCGCCCGCCCCGCCCGCCGCGACGAGAAGCGCCCGGCCGGCTTCTGGCCCCTGGCCCTGCTGTTCGCCCTGTTCGTGCTCTTCCTCTACGGGCCGACCTTCACCATCTTCGTCCTGAGCTTCCAGGGTCCGCAGGGCGGGCTGACCTTCCCCATGCGCGGCTGGTCGCTGCACTGGTTCGCGCAACTGGCCGAGGGTTTGGGCACCGTGGACGTGTGGGCCGCGCTGCGCCGCTCGCTGGCGCTGGGCGCGGTGGTGATGGGGCTCACGGTGGTGCTGTCCGTGCTCGCGGGCTTGGCCTTCCGCAAGAAGCTGCGCGGCGGCTCGGCCCTCTTCTTCGTGACGGTGGCCAGCCTGATCATGCCGTCCATCGTGGTGTCGCTGGGCATCGGCCTGCAGTTCCGGCTGCTGGACGACGGCGTGCGCGCCCTGCTCGGCAGCCTGGGCCTGGACACGGTGCTGGAGGGCTACACCACGCTGATGGGCCTCTACACCTCGGCGCTGGGCGCGCACCTGACGTGGACGCTGCCCTTTGGCCTCTTGATCATGTTCGCCGTGTTCAACCGCTTCAACCCGGCCTACGAGGAAGCGGCGCGCGACCTGGGCGCCACGCCCTGGCAAAGTTTCAAATTCGTGCTGCTGCCGCTGATCGGCCCGTCCGTGGTGGGCGTGGGGCTGTTCGGCTTCACCTTGAGCTGGGACGAGATCGCCCGCACCTCGCAGGCCATTGGCGACGTCAACACCCTGCCGCTGGAGCTGCAGGGCCTGACCACCACCGTCACCACGCCCGCCATCTACGCCCTGGGCACGCTGACCACGCTGCTGTCGCTGGCCGTCATCGGCCTGGCGCTGGGGGCGCTGTGGCTGCTGCGCCGCCAGCGCGCCGCCGCGGGACGCCGCCATGGCTGAAGACGACCTGATGCAAGACACCGAAGCCTCCCCGCCCGCCCAGGACGCCGCGCCCACGGCCCCCGCGGGTGCCGCCCTCACCGACGCGCAGATCCACGGCCGCATCGTGGACGCCATCCTCGACCACCAGTTGCTGCCCGGCACGCGGCTGGCCGAGGACAAGCTGGGCCAGGCCTTCGGCGTGTCGCGCACGCGCATACGGCAGGTGCTGATCCGGCTGGCGCACGAGCAGATCGTCACCCTCGCCCCGCACCGCGGCGCGACGGTGGCCACGCCTGACCCCGAGGAGGCGCGCGAGGTGTTCGAGGTGCGGCGCATGGTGGAGCCGCTGCTGGTGCAGCGCTTCATGGAGCACGCCTCGGCCGGCCACCTGGGCGCGCTGGCGAGCTGCCTGGCGCAGGAGGAAGCCGCCCGCGCCGCGGGCGAGCGCCGCCGCGCCATACGCCTGTCCGGCGAGTTCCACCTGCGCATCGCCGACGGCGCCGCCCACCGCACGCTGGGCCGCGTGCTGCGCGAGCTGGTCTCGCGCACCTCGCTGGTGCTCATGACCTACGGCAACGGCGAGGTGCCCACGGGCTGCGGCTGCGCCGACCACCGCACGCTGCTGGCCGCCATACGGCTGCGCGACGGCAAGGCCGCCGCGGCGCTGATGACGCAGCACCTGCTGGAGATCGAGCAGCAGTTGCGCATCGAGCCGCCCGGCACCCAGGCGCCGGACTTCTCGCAGATCTTTGGCGCCAAGCCCTGCCGCGGCTGAGCCGCACCGTTGAACCCGCCGCGAACGCCGCTTGCCGCGCTGCCCGCAGCAAGCCGACGAAACACCAGCCCCCAACCCCAGCCGCATGACCCCTGACACCTCTGCCCGGCGCCGCCTGCTGGTGCTCAACCCCAACACCTCGGCCTCCGTCACCGCGCTGGTGCTGGGCCACGTGCGCGGCGAGCTGGGACAGCGCGCGGTGGTGGACGGCGTGACGGCCCGCTTGGGCGCGGCCTACATCGCCACCGAGGCCGCCTGCGCCATCGCCGGCCACGCGGCGCTGGACGCTTGGGCCGCCTATCGGGCTCAAAGCTCACGGCCGGATGCGCTGCTGCTGGGCTGCTTCGGCGACCCGGGCCTGTTCGCGCTGCGCGAGCTGTGCGACTGCCCGGTGACGGGGCTGGCCGAGGCCGCCTTCCTGCAAGCCGTGCGGCAATCCGCGGCAGGCCGCTTTGCCATCGTGACCGGCGGCGCCGCGTGGGCCCCCATGCTGCGCCGCCTGGCGCAGGCGCTGGGCGTGGCCGACGCGCTGGCCGGCGTGCACACCGTGGCGCCCAGCGGCGCGCAGCTCGCGGCCGACCCGGCCACCGCGCTGCCGCTGCTGGCGCACGCTTGCCGGGAGGCGGCGCACGCCACAGGTGCGGACTGCATCATCCTGGGCGGTGCCGGACTGGCCGGCATGGCCGCGCGCATACAGGCCGACGTGGGCGTGCCGCTCATAGACAGCGTGAGCGCCGGCGCGGCCCACGCGCTGCAACTGGCCCACACCGCCACGCCGCCCGGCACACCCGCGTCCGGCGATGGCCCGCAATGGCTGGGCTTGTCGGCCGAGCTGGACGCCGCCTTGGCCAAGCACTGAACGCTCCGCTGCAGCGCAGCAAAACGGACATCCATGCTCCGTTTTCGGCCATCGCCCCACGCCAGGGCTCAAGTCAATCTCCGCAGTGCGGAAACAAATTTTTACAGTCCTGTAAACATTGGAGGAAAACAGGCCATCCGGTCCGCAGCGAAGCCGAATTGCCTTGCCGGCAGCGTTCTTATTGGGGCGTGGGTACTGGCGTCATTGGCGTGAGAGCGATATTCGTTCGCGCGCCGGCAATTATTTTTCCGCTACGCATCAAACGCTTTTTCGCCCAGTTCAGAGCGTCAGCACGATATCCGAGATGTCGGTTTCCAAAGTCACCAACTGAGGAATTATTTGCCCGGACACCTGTCAACATACGAAGTTACAACCAGTTTTCCCGACGCAATTGACCTGGAAATGAGAAATGGGCATCAATGTTTTAGGCAGCTTTGGCAGTTCATACAGCCCTGTATCTTCAAAGGCCGAGATTTACGGCGAGGCTGTGGGGAACGAGCACAAGCCCGTTGACAAAGAAGGCGGCACCGTTGGTGCCGCGACGACGTCCAGCAGCACGATCGTCACCCTGTCACCCAATGCCAAGCTCGCTGCGGCCCAGGCCATGGCCCTGTCCTTCGAGGACGTCGGCCACGCCGCGCGCGCGAAAATGGATGCGCTCAAGCAGCAGGCATCAGAAAAAACCCATACGCCCGCGAACCAGATCAACGTTCAGCAAGCAGGGCTGCTGGATTATTCGAAATTCAGTGACCAGGAACTGGCCGCCATGGCCAAGAATTCCTCCAAAAATTTCTCGAAAGCTGAGCAGGACGCCGCGCAAGGCATGCTGGCCGACAGAGTCAAAATTTCCGTTGAAGCTTTCGCGGGCCCCGCGGTGGCGGGAGACTGGCGTGGACATGGCATGGCCATCGATGCGCTTTACAAAACCATGTCACCCGAGGTGCGCTCCGCATTGGGCTGGACGCCTGCCATGCTGGAGGCCAACAACCGAATGGTAAAAGACGACGAAGAAAAATACGGCAAACTCGACATGAATGACTTGCTGACCAGCCTTCGGTCTGCACAGCATAAAGGTGGCGTGACGTTTCAACAGGTCAACTAAAACCCTGAAGAGCCAACGTCAACGGTTTCAAGGCAGATTGAGCTTCAATTGACACAAGTCGACGGTCGCAAATTCTTTCGAGATTCCACGCCTCCAGAAAATTCACGCTGATCAAGACGTCGAGCGCAGTTTCGGAGGTTTTTTTGCCGTTTTACTTTCTGATCACGGGCCGGCTCCAAGGCCTGCGGACCATGCTGCTCATGATAAGGGACCTATTTCTGCTGCTCGCCGTGGCGCGGGCCGGGGTAGGCGGCGGTGCTGGCGTCTGAATTGCAACCACCGTGATGCTTACGCTGAACGAGGTGGTCGCGCTGGCCGTCCGGCAATACCAGGGCTTTCAAGCCTCATTTGCAACGTGCCGCGGAGAAATATCAACACCCCGCAAACCACAAAAATACTGATTGTCAGCGATGCCGAAGGTTTGGTTCACGATATTCACGGTATTGCCCAAACCACGCCGCTGCAAACCGGGCAAGCCAAAGCGGGCTTGGACACCCGGCTGCTGGATGCGCCTTTCGTCGGCGCCGACGCAGGCCTGGCCTCGGTGGCCAAACTGCCATTAGCGGCCGGCCGCTTTATCAGCCCAAAGGACGCCTATGTGGTAAGGGTCGCGGACGGGGAAGACCCGTTGGCCGTGGCCGCCCGCCTATCGAACCATCTGTCGGCACAGGGCAAATCGGCGCAAGTGCAGGCCGCGGCGCAATTGGTGGAGGGCATGCGCCGGCAAAACCGGCTGTTTACCGGCCTGTTGGGCGGGGTGGGGGCCATTTCGCTGCTGGTAGGCGGCCTTGGCGTCATGAACGTGATGCTGGCCAGCGTCGCCGAGCGGCGCAAGGAAATCGGCTTGCGCATGGCGCTGGGCGCCAGGCGGGCCGAAATTTTGGACATGATCATTTGCGAGGCGGCACGGCTGTCGCCCATGGAGGCGCTGCGCAGAGCGCGGCATGCGCGATCGGCATGCCGCGCCGGCCTCGGGGGTGCGGCACGCGACGTGCATGCCGGGTTGCCGGTGGATGCCGGCCGCGCCTGCTGCGCAGGTGCCAAGGGCTGAAGCCAAGGGTTTACGAGCTTCCTACCCCTGATTGTGGGGGCGACATTGCAGGTGACGGTCGCCATGGCGGACCGAAGTCCTCCGGCCTGATCCGCCGCGGCCTGCCATGGGCGCCTCCTGTTTGGCTGCCGGAGGGTACCCATGGCGTACACGTGTTCTTTCCCCTCACCGCTCTTGCCTGCCCTGGCCATCTCGGCCTGCGTGCTGTGCGCACCGGCGTCCGCGCTGGCGCAGCAACAGGGCAAGCCTTCCCGCACGGAGAGCACGCAGGTGCGCGTGGTGCATTGCAGCGACATCGCCTGCAGCCCGCTGGAGGACGGCGGCGCCGGCCCGCACTGGCTGGAGCTGCACGCGCGCTACCCGGAGCTGGCCGGCACCACGCTGCGCGTGGTGGTGGTGGGCGACGAGGACAAGCGGGTCGCGCTCATCGACGTGAGCGCCGACGTGGCCTCCACCGGCGAGTTCCGCGCCAGCCTGCCCGTGGGCGACCTGCCGCTGGGCGCCTACGACATCGGCGTGCTCAACGGCAACCGCTTCCTGGCCTACGGCCGCATACAGCTCAAGCCCGCGCCGCAGGTGGCGCCCATGCGCAGCACCGTGCCGCGTCCGCTGCAGGTGCATGCGCCCGCGGCCGGCCGCCTGGGTGCGCAGCCGGCCACCGGCCACGGCTGATCCGGCTCGCGCAACAACGAACGCCGGCACGCGGGCCGGCTTGCGATGGAGAGCCCCCGGGGCGCGCGGCGCCTACAGCAGCCGCAAGTCCACGATGAGGGCGAAGGCCGGGGCGATGCGCAGCGGGCGGCCGTTGTCGTCCAGGTCCACGTGGCCGGACAGGCCCACGGCGTGGCCCGACACTTCCAGCCGGATGGCCAGCATCTGCAGCAGCGGGGCGTCCACGCCGCGTGGGCGCCAAGTGCCGTGTTCCAGGGCCACGAAGACCAGCTCCGTCCCGGGCGTGACCTGCGCCAGCGCGTCGCGCTGGAACTGCTTGAAGCCCGTGAGGCGGTTGCCGTAGGGCTCCTCGTCGGCCACGGGCAGCACGCGGGCGTCCAGCGCGCGCTCGCGCTGCAGCGCCAGCCAGCGCCCGCGGTAGTGCCGCAGCCGCACGCCGGGGGCGCACAGCCGCGCGGCATACAGCGCGTACACGGCGCGCAGCCCGGCGGGCACGGGTGGAAGGGCGTCGGCGGGGGAACGGTCGCTCATGGCATCCAGGCGCCGGGCCGTGCGAGGGCGCCGGGCGCGGCTATCTGACGGCCAGACCAGGCAAACCGCGAGCCGGCAGCCTCGTTCCAGCCCCTTGCTTGAAGCGCTGGAAGACCCCTACCCGACCCACCGCGGTGGGCACCGCCGCCGTGCCGAGGCAGCCGTTTCGAGCCGCATGCGGCGGCGGGCCGCCCCGGGCTGAGCGCCGCGGCGGCCATGGCGGCGGCGCGGAAGACGGTGCTGCTGTCCATGGGCCGGATTCTGGCAGCGCGGCCGCTGCGCGGTTCCGGGCGGGCCAGGGCAGCTTCAGGGCGCGTACAGCAGGAAGCGCGCATCGCGCCGGGCGATGCGCCAGCCCTCGGCGGTGAGGGTGAAGACGTCGTCGAACTCGCCCATCACCTGGCGCCGCGCCGGACGGCCGGAAGGCCCCTGGGCGTCGGCGGCCTCGCCGCTCCACAGCAGCACGCAGCTCAGGCCGCGGGCGTGCGTCGCCGACTCCAGCGTGACGACGGTGCTGGTGACGAGGTGGCGCGTGATGCGATCGGCCGGCCGCGTGCGGTAGGAGGCGAGGATGGCCTCGCGGCCCGCGAGCGGCTCGCCGCCGGGGCGGGTGAGCACGGCGTCCGCGGCGAAGCAGGCGGCGAAGTCCTCGTGGCGGTGGCTGTCCGTGCATTGCACGGCGCGGGCCACGAGGTCGCGGCAGGCCTGCTCGGCGAGCAGGCGCTCCAGCGGGGACAGGGACGGGAGGGCCGGAAGAGAGCCGGCGTTGCCGGCGGCGGCCGTTGCAGGGACTTCGGACATGAAGGCGGCGCCCGTGGAGGGCGCGGGCAGTGCGTTGGGCCGCCATTGGACCGCGCCGCGCATGCCCGGCGCGGCGCGGGGTTGAAGCGGGCTCAGCCCTGCTTGATGCGCGCCACCAGCGCCTGCGTGTACTCGCGGGTGCCGGCCTTGCCGCCCAAGTCGCCGGTGCGCACCTGGTCCACGTTGAGCGTGTCGTCGATGGCCTTGCGCAGGCGGTTGGCCGACTCGTGGTGCTTCACGTGGTCCAGCATCTGTGCCGCGGCCAGCAGCAGCGCCGTGGGGTTGGCCAGGCCCTTGCCGGCGATGTCCGGCGCCGAGCCGTGCACGGCCTCGAAGATGGCTGCGTCCGCACCGATGTTGGCGCCCGGCGCCATGCCCAGGCCGCCCACCAGGCCCGCGGTGAGGTCCGACAGGATGTCGCCGAAGAGGTTGGTCGTGACCAGCGTGTCGAACTGCCAGGGGTTGAGCACCAGCTTCATGGCGCAGGCGTCCACGATGATGGTGTCCATGGCGATGCGGTCCTTGTAGCGCTCGGCATGCATCTGCTGCGCCGTCTCCAGGAAGATGCCCGTGAGCGCCTTCATGATGTTGGCCTTGTGCACCACGGTGACCTTCTTGCGGCCCAGGGCGATGGCGGTCTCGAAGGCGTATTCGAGGATGTGGCGGCAGCCCTGGCGGGTGTTGATGCCGGTGGCCATGGCGACGGCGTGCGGGTCGTCGTCGATCTGCACGTAGTGCTCGTGGCCGATGTAGAGGCCTTCGAGGTTCTCGCGGATGAGCAGCAGGTCGATGTTGTCGAAGCGGCCGCCGGGGATGATGGTGCGCGCCGGGCGCACGTTGGCGAAGAGGCGGAACTCCTCGCGCAGCCGCACGTTGGAGGAGCGCCAGCCGCCGCCCGAGGGCGTTTCCAGCGGGCCCTTGAGCGCCAGCCGCGTGCGGCGGATGCTGTCCAGCGTGGCCGCGGGCAGCGGGTCGCCCGCGGCCTTCATGGCGGCGGCGCCGGCTTCCTGGCGGTCCCACTCGAAGGGCGAGCCCAGCGCCTCCATCACGGCCACGGCCGATTCGACGATCTCGGGGCCGATGCCGTCGCCGGCAATCAGGGTGGCGGGTATGCGGGCGCTGCTGCTCATGGGGATCTCCTTCCTCTATGGATCTATCTGTCTATTTTTCGTGAGGCTCGCCGATGGCGGCCGTCCAGGCCGCGATCTCCTCGGCGCTCATCGTACCCGCCGGTTTCAGCCGGGCGTCTCCGGCACCGTGGCGCAGGTCGGCCAGGTACTGCTCGCGCGACAGCAGCGTGCCCTGTATGCGGCCGCTGGCCGGGGGCGGGGCGAGCATTTCGTCGTGCAGCTTGCGCAGCAGCTCGTGCATGACCCAGGCCGGGATGCGGTCGCGCTCGTCGGGGTAGACGTAGCCGAAGAGCACCAGGTGGCTCAGCAGCACGCGCCAGTGGGGGCCGGCGCGGTCCATGAGGTGGTGCCAGTCCAGCGCGGCGCCGCAGCCGCGCAGCACGTGGGCCACGTCGGCGCCGTCGTAGCGCTCGCGCTCCATGATGAAGGCCTTGGACCACAGCATGTCCTCGGCCGACATGGTGCGCACCGGGTGGCCCAGGATGGTGGCGCGGCCCGCGCGCTCGAACCAGCCGTCGTCCACCGGGTTGAGCCCGTTGGCCGAGGCGAAGATGAAGTCGATGAAGAACGCGCCCTTGTAGACCTTGCCCAGCCAGTGCGGGAAGGTGAGCTCGCTGCGCAGCCCGGCGTCGCCGAGCACGGCGTCCAGGCGGTCGAAGTCGGCGCGGCGCACGAACAGGTCCAGGTCCTTGGTGGGCCGCTCCACGCCGGTGAGCCCGGCCAGGGCGAAGGCGCCGCCCACCACGTAGGGCACGCCCGCGGCGTCCAGCGCCTGCAGCACCTGCAGGTAGAAGGGCTCGGCCGTCGGATCGAGCGCGGTGGCGCAGGCCGCGGGCGGCAGCGGCGTCTTGGCGGTGGATGTCATGGGCCACCCGGGCAAGGCCCGTGCCTTGCTGCAGTGCGCCACACGAGGGGCGGAACGCGTCCTGCCTCCAACGCAAACCGCAGCCCAGAAAGGATTGGCATGTCCGACCTGAACGCGACGAACGCCCAAGGCAGCCCTCAGCCGCAAGTCCCGTCCCAGGCCGCCGCCGCGGTCCACGGCAAATCCGTGGTGCGCTTCGCGGCCGTGGGCGACCTGCACTGCACCAAGGACTCCGCCGGCTCGCTGCGCTCCTTCTTCGCGCAGGCGGCCGAAGCCGCCGACGTGCTGCTGCTGTGCGGCGACCTCACCGACTACGGCACCACCGAGGAGGCCAAGGTGCTGGCCGGCGAGTTGGCGCAGGTGGCCCTGTCGCGCCCGGTGGTGGCGGTGCTGGGCAACCACGACTTCGAGTCCGGCCAGCCGGAGGTGGTGGCGCGCATCCTCAAGGACACGGGCGTGCGCGTGCTCGACGGCGAGGCCGTGGAGGTACAGGGCGTGGGCATTGCCGGCGTGAAGGGCTTTGCCGGCGGCTTCGGCCGCGGCGCCCTGGGCCCTTGGGGCGAGCAGGCGATCAAGACCTTCGTGCAGGAGGCGCTGCACGAGGCGCTGAAGCTGGAGTCGGCGCTGGCCAAGCTGCGCACGCCGGACCGCATCGCGCTGCTGCACTACTCGCCCATCGCGGCCACGGTGCAGGGCGAGCCGCTGGAGATCTTTCCCTTCCTGGGGACGACGCGGCTGGAGGAGCCGCTGATCCGCTACCCGGTGAGCGCCGTCTTCCACGGCCACGCCCACCGCGGCACGCCGCAGGGCCAGACGGTCAACGGCACGCCGGTGTTCAACGTGGCCATGCCGCTGCTGCGGCACAGCTACCCGCAGCAGCCGCCGTTCAGGTTGCTGGAGCTGCCGCGGCAGGCAGCCGATGCAGCCCTGCCGGCGCACTGAAACATCGCCGACGCGGGAACGCCGCGGCGCGCCGCGACGTCCATCACCCTGCAGGCCGCCATGCCCGGCGGTGCGGAGCAGGAGGTGGAGCATGGAACGCGGCTCGAAGTTGAATCCGGCGCGGCGGGCGCTGTGCGCGCTGGCCCTGGGCGCGGCGATGGGCGTGCAGGCGCAGCCGGCACCAGCGGCGCCGTCCGTCCCCAGTGACGCGCAGATCGCCGCCATCGTCGTGGCGGCCAACCAGGTGGACATCGACGCCGGCCAGCTCGCCGCCGGGCGCGCGAGGGCCGAGCCGGTGAAAGCCTTTGCCCGCCTGATGGTGGCCGACCACGGCAGCGTCAACGGGCAGGCCACCGCCCTGGCCGGCCGGCTGCACCTCACGCCCGCGGACAACCCCACCAGCGCCAGCCTGCGCCAGGGCGGCCAGGACAACCTGCAGCGGCTGCGGGCGCTGCAGGGCGACGCCTTCGACCGTGCCTACGTGGACCATGAGGTGGCCTACCACGAGCAGGTGCTGCAGGCGCTGGACGGCAGCCTGATCCCGGGCGCCAGGAACGCCGAGCTGCGCGCGCTGCTGGAAAAGGTGCGGCCCGCCTTCGTCGCCCACCTGGAGCATGCGCGGGCGCTGCAGGCGCAACTGGGCCGGCGCGGTGGCTGAGCGCCGCAGGCCCGGCCCGGCCGCCGTGGCCCTGGCCGCGCTGGGCGCCGCCTGGCCGGCCCTGGCGCCGGCGGCCCAACACACCGTGCGCATCGAGGACATGCGCTTCAGCCCGGCAGCCCTCGCGGCACACCCGGGCGACCGGGTCACCTGGGTCAACCACGACCTGGTGCCGCACACCGTGACGGGCGGCGGCGGGACCCTGGATTCAGGCCTCGTGGCCGCGGGCGCGTCGTGGACCGCCACCGTGGCGGCACCGGCCGGGACGCTGCGCTACCGCTGCACGCTGCACCCCGCGATGACGGCCACGCTGACCGTGGAGGACAAGCCATGAGCCCCGCATCCGCCCTGCCGCCCCAACGCCCGGCCGCGGACGAGGCCGCCCTGGTGCGGCGCGTCGTCGCCGGCGACGTGAAGGCCTTCGAGCCGCTCATGCGCCGCCACAACCGGCGTCTGTACCGGCTGG
>NZ_BCTC01000081.1 GCF_001571085.1 Azohydromonas lata NBRC 102462 | reverse complement strand
GGCGAGGTGCGGCACCTGGCGCAGCGCAGCTCGCAGGCGGCCAAGGAGATCAAGGAGCTGATCAACGACGCCGTGGAGCACGTGGACAGCGGCTCCAGCCTGGTGCGCCAGGCCGGCGGCACCATGCAGGACATCGTGCGCGCCGTGCAGCGCGTCAACACCATCCTGGGCGAGATCTCCGGCGCCATGGCCGAGCAGAGCGCGGGCATCGCCCAGGTCAACCACGCCGTCTCGCACATGGACCGCGTGACGCAGGAAAACGCCGCCCTGGTGCAGCAGGCCACCGCCGCCACCTCGGCCCTGGCCTCTCAGGCGAGCGCCTTGCAGGCCGTGGTGGGGGAGTTCAAGCTGGAAGCGGCTTGAATGGCTTGAGCCTCGGCGGACAAGGCAAGGGCCTGCCGTGGCATCCGTCTCGGCGCTGCAAAGCGCAGCGCCCGCCGCGGGACTTCAGGCCGGCCGCGCCCCGATCTCGAACGCGAACGTCCCCACGCCCTGCACGCCGCCGCTGACGCGGTCGCCCGGCCGCAGCGCGCCCACGCCGGCCGGCGTGCCGGTGTAGATGAGGTCGCCAGGCTGCAGCGCCACCGACTGCGAGACGTAACTGATGACGTCGGCCACCGGCCAGATCAGCTCGTTCAAGTCGCCCTGCTGGCGCACCTCGCCGTTGACCTCCAGCCACACCCGGCCGGCCGACGGGTGGCCCACTTCGGCCACCGGGCGCAACGCGGCGCAGGGAGCGGACGCATCGAAGCCCTTGCCCCAGTCCCAGGGGCGGCTCATCTTCTTGGCCACGTCCTGCAGGTCGCGCCGCGTCAGGTCCAGGCCGACGCCGTAGCCCCACACCAGCGACAGCGCCTCTTCAGGCGGCACCCGGCTGCCGCCGGCCCCCAGCGCCACGACCAGTTCCACCTCGTGGTGCAGGTTGTCCGTGAGCGGCGGGTAGGCAATGACGCCCTCGGCCGGCACCACCGCGTCGGCCGGCTTCATGAAGAAGAAGGGCGGCTCGCGCGTGGGGTCGTTGCCCATCTCGCGCGCGTGCGCGGCGTAGTTGCGCCCCACGCAGAACACGCGGCGCACCGGAAAGCGCGCGCTGCTGCCGGCCACCGCCACCGAGGGCGTGGCCGGGGGCGCAAAGACGAATTCGCTCATGGCTGGTCTCCATTGCATTTTTGGGCGGGCCGCCGCCACGGCGGCCCAAGCGCTCCAGCGTAGCGGGCCGGCGCCGGCGCAGGCGTGGCCGTGTCCCGCCGCGTGGTACGGCACGGCTTGTGCCCGGGGCGCAGGCCGGTGTTTCATGCCGGACCGACCGCAGGAAAGCCGCCATGCAGCCGAAATACCGCATCCCCGCGTCCGCGCGCGCCGCCGGCCTTGCCCGGCGCCGCCTCGAAACCCCTTGCCCGCCGCGCCGTGTCCGCCGCGCCTGAGCACCCCCGCGGCGGGTGGCTGAAGCTGCGGCGGCGGCTGCGCGCGGCCGACGGGCGCGCCCGCGCCGCGCTGCGCGTGCTGCTCAGCGCCCACGTGGCCAATGGGCTGTGCGCGGCGCTTGGGCTGCTGGTGATCTCCGCCGGCGTGCAGTGGTGGCTGGGGGCCGCGGCGTCCTCGGCGGCGTCGGTGGGCGTGATCGCCTGCATCCCGCCGGACCAGCCCGCGCCGCGCCGCGGCAAGCTCGCCCAGCTGCTGCCCGCGGCGCTGCTTGGGCTGCCGCTGTTTTGGGCCGGCCACGCGCTGCACGGCCACCCGTGGCTGCTGGGCCTGCTGCTGGTGCCGGCGAGCTTTGGCGCCTTCCTGGCCGGGGCCTGGGGCAAGCGGGGGCTGCCCATCGTGGTGTCGGCCATGTTCTCGCTGATCTTCGCCATGGCCGTGCGCCGCCATGGGGGCGAGGCCGATGCCGCCACGCCGCCGGCCGCGCTGTGCTTCGCGCTGGGCGCGGGCCTGTACCTGCTGTGGGCCACGGCGGCCAACGCGCTGCTCAATGCGCGCTACCGCGTGGCGCTGCTGGCGGAGGTGCTGTTCACGCTGGCCGGGCTGATGCGGCAGCAGGCGGCGCGCTTCGTGCCGGGCGAGGCGGGTGCGACACCTGCGACAGGTGCGACAGGTGCGACAGGTGCGACAGGTGCGACATCCGCGACCGGTGTGACCGGTCCAACGGGTGCGACGGGTGGCGCATCGGCGGACACGCCGGCGCTGGCCCCGCTGCTGCGGCGCCAGGCCGCGCTCACGGACCAGTTGCAGGCCGTGCGCGACGTGGTGCTGGAGTCGCCCCGCACGCCGCGGCGTCAGCGCCAGGCCGCGCTGCTCATGCATGTGCTGGAGCTGCGGGACCTGCTGCTGGCCTGCGAGCTGGACCTGGACGCGCTGCGCGCCCATCCGGCGCAGGCGCCCGTGCTGGCGGGGCTGCGCACCGTGCTGCGCGGGGCCGCCTACGACGTGCAGGCGCTGGCCGACGCGCTGCTCACCGGGCGTGTGCCCGCCGCGGCCGAGCGCCGGCGGCAGCGGCTGCAGCGCCTGCCCTGGGAGGCCATGCAAGCCCTCACGCGCCGCGCCGGCGACCCCGGCGCGCGGCTGGCGCGCAGCCTGGCCAACCGCGTGCGCCACGTCGCCGACGAGGTGGCGCGCGCCGTGGCCCTGGCCCGCGGCGAGCGCGAGCCGGACCTGGCCGCGGTGCGCGTGGCGTGGCAGCTCTTCGTGAGCCCGACGGCCTGGTCGTGGCGGCCGCTGCTGGCGCTGTGGCGGCGCGACGCCCCGCCGCTGCGCCACGCCGTGCGCGCGGCGCTGGCGCTGGGCAGCGCCTATGCGCTGGCGCAGGCGCTGCCCTGGGGCACGCACGAGTACTGGATCCTGCTGACCATCGTGGTGGTGCTGCGCGGCAGCCTCGCGCAGACGCTGGAGCGCCGCAACAGCCGCGTGGCCGGCACGCTCGTGGGCTGCGTGCTCAGCGGCGCGCTGCTGGCCGCGCATCCGTCGGCCTGGGTGCTGCTGCTGGCGCTGACGCTGGCGCAGGCCGTGGCGCATGCCTTCGCGGTGCGGCATTACCTGGTGACGTCCGTCGCGGCCACGGTGCTGGGCCTGGTGCAGGCCCACCTCTTGGGCGCGGGCATCGGCCCGGTGTTCGACATCGTGGAGCGCATGGCCGACACGCTGATCGGCGTCGCGCTGGCCTGGGGCTTCAGCTACGTGCTGCCGTCCTGGGAGCGCCGGCAGTTGCCCGCGCTGCTTGGGCGCGTGCTGCGGGCGCAGTCGCGGCACGCGCGCATCGCGCTGGCCGTGGCGCAGCTCCAGGCGGTGGACGACGAACCGGAGCTGCAGTGGCGGCTGGCGCGGCGCGAGGCCTACGACAGCCTCTCGGCCCTGGTGCAGGCCACGCAGCGCGCGCTGGTGGAGCCGCGCGCGGTGCAGCCGCCGCTGCAGGCGCTGGAGCGCGTGCTGACGCTGGCCAACCAACTGCTGGCGCAGCTCACCGCGATCAAGACCATGTTGTTGCTGCGCCGCGGGCGGCTGGATTTGCTGGCGTTGCGTGCGCCGCTGGAGCGCGCGGTGGCGGACATGGCCGTGGCGCTGGAGGAAAACGCGGCGGCCGCCTCCGCAAGCCCTTTGTCCTCGATTTCCTCTCTCGATACGGCGCTGCCGGTGGATTTGCCCGACGACGACCTCAATCCCTGGTTGCTGCGCCGCCTGGCGCTGGCCACGGGGCTGGCGGCACAACTGGGGGCCCAAGCACGGCCGCTGCGTCAAAGCCTTTGATATCCGCCCACCGCGGGCCATGCGCATTGCTGTTGCTGGACAAACCTCGGCTCAATTTGACATTTGTCGCGCTCATGGTGTGAATTAATTCACGCTGTGGCGATTGACCCTGGTGCACTATTCCGGCCGGGCGGAGGTGCCCACGAGACGAACAAATCAAGAGGTTTTTGATATGGGAATTTATACGGGCACGTCCAAGAGTGAAGCGGTCAATGGCAGCACGGGCGACGATACCCTGTTTGGAGACGCGGGCAACGACACGCTTTATGGCGGCGCGGGCAACGACGTATACAAATTCAATTTGGGCACGGGCATCGACGTCGTGAGCGATACGGGCGGGACTGCCGACAAGGTGCAACTGGCCGACCCCAACGACCTTTACGCCGGCATCGATATTTACCGTGGTGGCACGGGCAACGACCTGATTTTCGATTTTGGCTCGGCCGGCAAACTCACCGTGTTGAACCAGTATGCGGGTACCGCGGCCGGCGCGGGGCGCATGGAATACCTGGCCACGCCGGACAGCACTTTCACGATAGCCGCCGGCACCGTGGGCACGGCGGGCGATGACTTGATTGTCGGCACGGCGGGCAACGATTCGATCAACGGCGGCGCGGGCCACGACTGGATCATGGGCGGTGCCGGCAACGACACGATATGGGGCGGCGACGGCCAGAACGAATTGCACGGCGGCGCCGGCAACGACAGCCTGGTGGCCGGTTCCCAAGGCGACGATCTGTATGGCGGCGCGGGCAACGACACCCTGGTAGGTGGCACGGGCTCGGACAATGCCTATTACGAAGACGCCACCGGTGGCGTCTTCGCCAATTTCAGCGGTGGTGCCGAAGCGTGGAACAACCGCGTCGTCGGCGCCAACCAGGTGCTGGAAACGGGGGGCAATGCCAATACCGTCGATACGCTGATTTCCATCGAGCATTTCACCGGCACGGCCTATGCCGACTGCCTGGTGCTGGGCCGCTCCGACGGCCCCTTGAGTTTCACGCTGGGCAAGGGCAATGACACCGTCATTGGCGGCGCGCCCAACAACGTCAACAACGTGTGGGCCAACGTGGGGTATTGGGACGATCCGAACGGCGTGATCGTCAATTTGAGCAACCGCATGGTGTCGGCCACGCTGGGCGGCGTGACCTACAACGTGGGCCGCAACAGCGCCCGCGACGGCTGGGGCGGTACCGACACGTTCATACTCGACGACGGCAATTTGTCGGTCAACGGCTCCGACTATGCCGACTATATTCGCGGCCGGGACAACAACCAGACCTGGGAATTCTTCGACGGCGGCCGCGGCAACGACACCATAGACGGCGGCGGCAACGTGGACACGGTCAATTATGACCGCTCGGGCGACGATGCAGGCTCCATGGGCGCGGTGGTCAATCTCTCCGCTGCGGCTTATGCCGGCACGCTGGGCGGCCTCACGATCAACCAGGCCGCGGGCAGCGCACGTGATACCTGGGGTGGCACCGATACCCTGCGCAACATCGAGAATGCCAATGGCAGTTCCATGGCCGACATTCTGGTGGGCTCGGCTGGCGACAATTACTTCGAGGGCCGCGCTGGCAATGACCTTATTTTGGGCGGCGCGGGCAACGACAATCTGAATGGCGGCAACGGCAGCGACACGCTCAACGGTGGCGACGGCAACGACAACCTGTTGGGCGGCGAGGGCAACGATACCCTTTATGGCGGTGCCGGGCAGGATTATCTCAACGGCGGCGCCGGCAGCGACGTTTTCGTCTTCAATACCCTTCCCAATACCCAAACCAACGTGGACCGCATCGACGATTTTGCTGCCGGCGAAAAAATCTGGCTGGAAAATTCCGTGATGACGGGCCTGGGCACTGCCAACAACGTGGCCTTGGCCACCGGGGCCTTCCTGGCCGGCGCGGGCGCCATGGCGGCCACCAGCGCGGCGCAGCGCCTGATTTACAACACCTCCACGGGAGATTTGTATTACGACCAGGATGGCACGGGCGCCATCGCCGCCGTGAAACTGGCGGTGATTGGCACGGGCACGGGAGTTGCTGCTCTCTCCACTTCCAATTTCCTCGTGATTTGACGGCCGGCGGCGACTGCCGCGTCCAGGGCTGGAAAGTCCACCGTCCCAACCCCGCCACGGCGGGGTTTTCCTTTTCCTCCCAGGGTCCGGGCATTCTTCCGGGCAGGGCAGGCACGCCCGCTGCTACATGCTGTGCAAGCGAATATCAAGGGCTGCACGCCGCGGAGTTTCCAAGGCGTGAAGGAGTTGACGAAATGGCACTTCCCGAACTGGAACAAGCGGGTTACGAATTGCATTTCGAATCCCTGGATGGTGGCGCCAATGCCTGCGCCTTCCCCTGCGACGCCCGCGGCCAGGTGGACATGGACCGGTTGGGCGATTCCGCACTTACCCATTACCTGTACGCCCGCGCGGTGATAGGTCGGGAATACCGTTTTCCGTCAGTGCGCAGAAAGGCAGCCCACTGAAACTCCGCCCCGCCGAATAAGCGTCAACCCTTAGGACGCATCCTCCCGCAGTCGCCGTGCCTGTGCACGGTTGGCACGGTCGATGCAGACACGCAGGCGGTCAAAGGAGTTGTGTGACATGAGCATCCTGGAACTGGAACAGCCCGGCTACGAACTGCGCTTCGAATCCCTGCTCGACCCGCAGCAGGCCTGCGCGTTTCCGTGCGATGCGCACGGCCGGGTGGACATGGACCGTCTGTGCGCGCAGTCCCTGCACCTCTATCTCTATGCCCGCGCCGTGATAGGCAAGGAATTCCGCCGTCCGCTGGTCCAGCCGTGTGCCACGCATTGAGCACCGCCGGTGCTGCAGGCTGGCGCAGTTGCTGCAACCGTGTTGCACCATGGTCTAGGGATTTCCCTTAGGGATCGCTTTGCGCGCGCCGGGAGGCGCGGGGTTCACACCAGGCCGGCGGCCGCCAGCTCCTTCTTGGCATAGGCGTAGTACAGCGGCGCAGCCACCAGGCCGGCCACGCCGAACAGGGTCTCCGCCGCGAACATCACCGCCAGCAGCTCCCACACGCCGGTGCTCGTCTTGGAGCCCACCACGCGGGCGTTGATGAAGTACTCGGCCTTGTGGATGCCGATCAGGAAGGCCAGGCAGGCCGCGCCCACGTACACCGACACCGACACGCCCACCAGCGTCATCACGACGTTGACCACGAGGTTGCCCACGATGGGCACCAGGCCGAACACGAAGGTCATGGCCACCAGCGCGTAGTCGTAGGGCATGACGATGCCGAAGGCCGGCAGCGCTCCCAGCAGGAATGCGGCGGTGAGCGAGGCGTTGAAGGCCGCGATCCAGAACTGCGCCGCCACGATCTGGCGGAAGGCGTCTATGAAATGCACCGCGCGCGAGGCGATGGCCGCGGCCAGCGGGCGCCGTGCCGCGGGTGCGCGCCGGGTGGCCAGCAGCGCGCCCACGATCAGGCCCACGTAGGCCAGCAGCAGCCCGTGCAGCCAGGTGCGGCCCACCGAGGCCAGGTGGCTGGCCTGCGTGCGCAACTGCGCCGCCATCAGCTCCTGCAGCTCGCCCACGCCCTCGGGCAAATGGCGCACGATCTCCTGCGGCAGCCGCTCGCGCATTTCCAGGATGGTGTTGGCCAAGTGGTTGAGCAGCGCCTGGTACTGCTGCACGGCCAGGATGGAGTAGCCCTTGGCGTTGAGCATGAGCAGCGCCAGCCCCGCCAGCGGCGCCACGATCACCGCCGTGGCCGCCAGCCACGGCGGCAGACGCCCCGTGCCGTGCAGCCGGCCCACGGGCACGCGCGTGAGCGATCGCGTCACCAGGAAGCTGATGCACACCGCCAGCAGCCCCGGCAGCAGCCCGGCCAGCAGCGCCAGCAGGCACAGCGCCGCCACCAGCATGTAGCTGGCGGCCTGCACGTAGGGGTGGATGGGCGTGACGGTGGCGAGCAGGGGTTGTTTTTCGAACTTCATGCAGGACGCGGGCGGAACGGGACCCCCGCGATGTTCTCAGACCGGCCGTGCCGATCGTGGCAGGCCGAATACGCGGTCGAAGACCCAGTTGAATACAAAGGTGTAGGCGAGGAAGAGCAGCAGCAGGCCCAAATCCATGACCAGCGCCTGCCAAAGGCTGATGTCCAGCCACCACGCCATGACCGGCACCAGGATGGCGGCCAGGCCGCCCTCGAAGCCCACCGCGTGCGCCACGCGGCGCGCAAGGCCGCGGCCGCGCACGCGCTGGCGGGCTTCCCACCGTTCGAAGCCGTGGTTGAACGCAAGGTTCCATAAAACCGCCACTGCCGAGGACAGCACCGACAGCCCCGTGGCGTCCGCCGCGCCCGCATCGGCGGCCAGCATGAAGCCCAGCGTCGCCAGCACGATGGCCACCGCCTCGTACAGCGCCACGTACACCACCCGTCGTTTCACACCTTGCATCGCCCAACTCCGTTGACGGCGGCAATGTATGTCTGCGGGGCTGATATAAAAAGTCATCTGCTGTCAGCGTATCTGAAAGATGGCTTTCGAAGGCAACGAGGTGGACGTTTTTCTGGCGGTGCTGGACCACGGCTCCTTTTCGGCCGCGGCGCGCGCGCTTGGGCGCGTGCCCTCGGCGGTGAGCATGGCCATCGCGCAACTGGAGGGCGAGCTGGCGCTGCGGCTGTTCGACCGCAGCGGGCGCGAGCCCCGGCCCACGCCGCAGGCGCTGTCGCTGGCGCCGCAGGTGCGGGCGCTGGCGGCGCAGCGGCGGCAGTTGCAAGTGCACGCGCTGGCGCTCACGCGCGGGCTGGAGGAGCTGCTGACCCTGGCCATCGCGCCGGAGCTGCTGGCCGCGCCCTGGAGCGCGGCGCTGGCGGCGCTGGCGCAGGAGCATCCGCTGCTGGAGGTGGAGGTGCTGGCCGCGCCGCAGGCCGACGCGCTGGCGCTGCTGCACAGCGGACGGGCGCAGTTGGCACTGGTGTTCGAGCGGCCCAGCCTGGACGGGCGCGAGGGCTTCCAGGAAGTGGCCAGCGAAAGCCTGGTGGCGGTGATGGCGCCGGCGCACCCCGTGCTGCAGGCCGCCGGCGCGGGAGGGCTGCGCGAGGAGCACCTGCTGTCCACGCGGCAGATCGTGGTGGCCAGCCGCGACCGCGCGCAGGTGGACGCGCGCTTCGTGTTCGCTCGCCACCGCTGGCGCACGGACACGCCGCAGGCGGCGCTGAGCCTCATCAGCGCCGGGCTGGGCTGGGGCTGGCTGCCGCGCAACTTCGTGCGCCGGTACCTGGACTCCGGCCAGCTCGTGGAGATGCCCTTCGAGAACCTGACCAACGACTTGCAGCTCTGGGTGGACGTGGTGTGGTCCAAGGAGCGGCCGCTTGGGCTGGCGGCGCGGCGCTTCGTGGAGCACATCAGCGGCCATCCGCCGGGGCCGCCGGCGTAGCACGCGCTCAGCCGCCGTCCCTGGGCGCGGCCGGCGCCTTGCCGGAGCGCACGCCTGCCTGCCTGGCCGCCTTGAGCCTGAACCAGGCCCACAGTGCGCCCAAGGTGGCAAAGGCCACCATCCACCAGCCGAACAGCACGTAGCCGGCGTAGACCAGCACCACCCACAGCAGCAGCAAGAGCACGAATCCCAGGTTTCTCATCGCTTGACATCTCTCCCGAGCGCAATTGTCACAGGACGGACACGCGTGCTCCGTGGCACCTGCTGCGCAGGCGTGTCATGCAAGAACGGCGCGCTCTCTTTGCATCCGTTTTTTTGACATGTATCGACCGAACTTGGACATGTGACCGAGCGAACCTCTGATAAGTAATTAAATTTGTTAAAGTTTTTCTAAATGTTTCAGAAATTTGATGTCTGGCAGGCATCCGGCTCCTGCCGCCGCAGCGTTGCGGTGCCGGCCATCGAATGAGATTCAAGCGATTCACATCACCAGAATTCCAGGGCAAGCGATGAGCAACACGACTCCCTCCTTCATTGCGCAAGGCAGCCTGCCGTCCTCAATGGCCGGCGTTCCCACGTACACCGAGGGCAGCCAGCCCATCTGCCTGGCGCCGTCTGCGGCCGTGTTCGACGCCGAGCTCGCCGCGCTGGATGGCGGCGCGGGCAACTACGCCGGAGCCGTGCTCACGCTGTCGCGCGTGGGCGGGGCGTCGGCGGAGGACCGGTTCAGCGGCCTGGGCGGGCTGAGCCTGGCCGGCGGCGTGGCCACGGTGGGCGGCGTGGCCGTGGGCACGGTCGGCCATGCGGCCGGGGTGCTGTCCATCAGCTTCAACGGCCAGGCCACGCAGGCGCGCGTCAACGAGGTGCTGCGCGGCATCGGCTATGCCAACAGCTCGGACGTGCCGCCGGTCAGCGTGGCGCTGCAGTGGAGCTTCAACGACGGCAGCGGCGAGGCCAACGCTGCTGTGAGCGGCAGCACCACGGTGGCGCTGCGCAACGTGGACGACCCGATCACCGGCAATGTCACCCTGACGGGCGAGGCCCGCGTGGGCAGCACGCTCTCGGTGTCCAGCACCGTGGCCGACGTCGAGGGCATGCTGAACCCGACGTTCACCTGGTACTCCGGGTCGACGGTGATCCGAGCCGGCGGCGAGGCCTACCACGGCAGCACGTACACGCTGCAGACCTCGGACATCGGCCAGCGGATATCGGTCTTGCTGACCTACTGGGACGTCTACGGCAACTACCGCGGCGTGGGCAGCGCGTACACCACCGAGATCCCCACCAACACGGAGAACGCGCCGGCCACGGGCACCGTGACGATCACCGGCACGCCCGCGCAGGGCCAGACGCTGTCGGTGAGCTACGAGCTGGCCGACCCCGACGGCGTGGGCGCGGCGCGGCTGGAGTGGCTGCGCGACGGCCAGATCATTCCCGAACCCAACGGCGGCACCACCTTCACCCTCACGCAGGCCGACGTGGGCAAGGCCATCTCGGTGCGCGTGATCTTCAACGACCTGCACGGCATCGTGGAGCGCGTGGTGAGCAACAGCACGGCGCCGGTGGCCAACGTCAACGACGCGCCCACGGGCGGCGTGCAGGTCTTTGGCCAGGCCGTGCAGGGCCAGACGCTCACGGCGCAGCACAACATCGTGGACCCCGACGGCGCGCCCGCGGCGTTCCTCTACCAGTGGCTGCGCGACGGCACGGCCATCGCCGGCGCGTCGCGCTCGACCTACAAGCTGGCGGAGGCCGACGTGGGCCACGCCGTGAGCGTGCGCGTGTCCTACACCGACCGGCTGGGCACGGCCGAGTCCGTCGCGAGCGCCGCCACGGCGGCGGTGGCCAACCTGAGCGACGCCGCCCTGGCGCCCACCATCACGGGCATGGCGCGCCAGGGCGAGGTGCTCAAGGCTGCCGCCCCCGTGGACAGCGACGGGGTCAACGCGCTGGCCTACCAGTGGCTGCGCGACGGCCAGGCCGTGGACGGCGCCACCGGCGCCAGCTACACGCTCAAGCAGGCCGACGTGGGCCACGTCCTCACGCTGCGCGCGAGCTACACCGACAACTACGGCGGCCACGAGACGCTGACCAGCGCGGCCACGGCGTCGGTGGCCAACGTCAACGACGTGCCCTGGGGCGGCATCACGCTCAGCGTGGACTCGTTCATCCAGGGCCACACGGTCACGGCCACGCACGACCTCCACGATGACGACGGCATGGGCCCCGTGAGCTGGCAGTGGATGCGTGGCAGCCTGCCCATCGCGGGGGCCACGGGGCAGCGCTACACGCTCACGCAGGACGACGTGGGCAAGTCCGTCGCCGCCCGCGCCACCTGGGTCGACGGCGGCGGCAAGACCGAAACCTTCACTGACCAGCTCTCGCCCGCGGTGCAGAACGTCAACGACGCGCCCACGGGCGGTGTGACCGTGAGCGGCAGCGCCACGCAGGGGCAGACGCTCACGGCGGCCAACACCCTGGCCGACGCCGATGGCCTGGGCGCCATCAAGTACCAGTGGCTGCGCGACGGCGTGGACATCGCCGGTGCAGCAGCGGGCACGTACAAGCTGGCGCAGGCCGACGTGGGCCACGCCATCTCGGTGCGTGCGGCCTACCTGGACAAGTTCGGCACGGCCGAGGCCGTCGCGAGCGCGGCCACGGCGGCGGTGGCCAACGCCAACGACGCGCCCGCAGGCGGCGTGACGGTGGGCGGCCTGGCCAAGCAGGGCAGCGTGCTGTCGGCCGTGACGGCCAAGCTGGCCGATGCCGACGGCTTGGGCGCCTTCAGCTACCAGTGGCTGCGCGGCGGCGTGGCGGTGGACGGCGCCACGGCGGCCACCTACGCGACCTCGCAGGCCGACGTGGGCCAGGCCGTGTCGGTGCGGGTGTCCTATACCGACGGCTATGGCGCGTTGGAGTCCGTGACCAGCACCGCCTCGGCGGCGGTGGCCAATGCCAACGACGCGCCCACGGGCGGCGTGACCGTCAGCGGCACGGCCGCGCAGGGCCAGGTGCTCACGGCGGGCCACACGCTGGCCGACCTCGACGGCCTGGGCGTGGTCAGCTACCAATGGCTGCGCGCGGGCGTGGCCATCGCCCAGGCCACGGGGGCGGGCTACACGCTCACGCAGGCCGACGTGGGCAAGGCCATCAGCGTCAAGGCGTCCTACGTGGACGGCTTCAACACGGCCGAGAGCCGCACCAGCGCGGCCACGGCGGCGGTGGCCAACGTCAACGACGCGCCCACGGGCGGCGTGACCGTCGGCGGCGAGGCTACGCAGGGCCAGACGCTCACGGCGGCCCACACCCTGGCCGATGCCGACGGCCTGGGCACCGTCAAGTACCAATGGCTGCGCGACGGCGCGGCCATCGCCGGCGCCACGGCGGCCACCTACGTGCTCAAGGAAGCGGACGTGGGCCACGCCATCGCGGCGCGCGCGGCCTACGTGGACAAGCTGGGCACGGCCGAGGCCGTCACCAGCGACGCGACGGCGGCGGTGGCCAACGTCAACGACGCGCCCACGGGCGGCGTGACGCTCACGGGCCTGGCCAGGCAGGGCGGCGTGCTGTCGGCCGTGACGGCCAAGCTGGTGGATGCCGACGGTCTGGGCGCCTTGAGCTGGCAGTGGCTGCGCGGCGGCGTGGCGGTGGACGGTGCCACGGCGGCCACCTATGCGCTGGGCCAGGCCGACGTGGGCCAGGCCGTGTCGGTGCGGGTGGCCTACACCGACGGCCACGGCACGGCCGAGAGCGTGACCAGCACGGCTTCGGCGGCGGTGGCCAACGTCAACGACGTGGCCACGGGCAGCGTCACCGTCAGCGGCACGGCCGAGGTGGGCCGCACGCTGTCGGCGAGCTTCGAGCTGCAGGATCTCGACGGCATGGGTCCCGTGGCGCTGCAGTGGCTGCGCGGCGGCACGGCCATCGCCGGGGCCACGGGCGCAAGCTACGGGCTCACGGCGGCCGACGTGGACAAGGCCATCAGCGTCAAGGCGTCCTTCGTGGACCTGCTCGGCGGCAAGGAGGCCGTTGCCAGCGCCGCCACGGCGGCGGTGAGCTACCCGGCCGACACCGTCGCCGGCACCGCCGGGGCCGATGCGCTGCACGGCGGCCTGGGCGCCAGCCTGATGGACGGCGGCGCGGGCAACGACAGCCTGTGGGGCGAGGCCGGCAACGACACGCTGCGCGGCGGCGAGGGCAACGACACGCTCTACGGCGGCGCGGGCAACGACGTGCTGCAGGGCGATGCGGGCGACGACCGGCTCTTGGGCGGCGCGGGCGCGGACACGCTTGCCGGCGGCGACGGGCGCGACACCTTCGCCTTCCCCGGGCTGGCCGATGTGGGCACGACGACGGCCACGGCCGACGTCATCACCGACTTCGTGCGCGGCCAGGACAAGCTGGACCTCGTTGGGCTGGACGCCAACACCGCCACCGCGGCGCGCGAGGCCTTCACGGCCCTGATCGATGCGTCGGCGGCCTTCACCGCGGCGAGTCAACTGAAATTCGCCGACGGCGTGCTCTACGCCAACACCGACGCGGATGCGGACGCCGAGTTCGCCATCCGGCTGCTGGGCGTGAGCGCGCTGGACCTGACGGATTTCGTCCTGCGCTGAACCCGCGCCCCACGCCTGCGCACCTTGGTGGTGCGCCGGTGGGGTGGCGTCGTGATTCCTGACGGGTCGCGCCCAGGCCCGATACGTGCTAGTTTGAGGCCGAGGCCTGACCGGAGGAGGCCTATACCCGGTGGCCGCGGCAGCGCCGCGGCGGCCGGGGCCGGTGCCCTGAAGGTCCTGTCCTCTTCGACAACCGCCTGCCCGCAGCGGCATTCACGGAGGGACGCATCGTGATCGAACTGCAAGCCACCATCCCCGAAGGCATCAACTTCGCGGACCTGCAACTGTCGCGGGACAGCGACGACGGCGCCGTGGTGTTCTCCATGGAACCCATTGAAGCCATCTGCGAAGCCAGCGGCCTGGACATCGAGGAAGTCGTGGACGGCCCCGAGCCCACCATCTGCGTCCTCATCGCGGCGTGGTACCAGGTCCACCTGCAGCGCGGCGGCGAGCCTGACCCCGTGCAGGAGGATTTTCTGGAGGAAACCCGGCTGGAACTGGAGCGCGGCTACGGCTTCAGCTACCCGCCCGGCCACGCCTGACGCCCTGCCCGTCGCGCCGGCATCGTCACCGGCACCGCGCGCCCCAAACACTTTTCGCACGCCGCGCGCCCTCAATGGGCCGCGGCGTTGCTTTTTGCACAGCCCCACCCGCACCGCCGGTACGCCGTTCATTCTTCACGCGCCGCGGCTTTCGCTGGCGTGACCGGTCTTCCGTGACGCTTTCAAGGCTTGTGTATTAGGGAAAACACCTAATAATGGTTGCCAACCAGGAGGATGCAACCATGATCGGATTTTTGCTTCTGACCCTGCTCGTGGGCGTGGTGGACGTGCAGCACCAGACACGGCGCGAGTTCGACGAATGGCTGGACAGCCAGCCCCAGGAGGTGCGCCGCCGCATGCGGGCGGCCATGAGCTGGGGGCGCTGCTGAGCTGAAGCTGCGCTGTGCCGTTCGCTTCACGTTGACTGCTACCGGGTTGGTCGGCGTGCGGCAGGTGCCGCTCGCGCCGGGCCGCTGCCGATCGTGCAGGAAGGCACATTGTTCTCACTGAGTGGGCCGAGCTTGACATTTCTGTCACTCTCCTCCCCGGTGTTTTGCCTACTCTCGGGCCTGATGTTTCAGCAGTCACCGGCCGTGAGATCTCTCCGCTTCTTCCCGCAATCCGTCGAGTCCAGCAAGCGGCTGCGACTCGATCCGTTGAACGGAGCGGAACGGTTGTCGTTGTCCGCGCTCAAGGCGCTGCACAGCCGCCGGATGGATCCTTGCAGGTCCACAGGTGCCCGACCGTGAGATTGATATCCCTTTCCCCGGAATACCTGGAAGCCGAGGACCGGCTTCCCTTCGACGTTTTCGATGCCGAGGGCAAGCTGCTGCTCGCGGCCAGCGAGCCCATGGACGGCCATACGGCGCGCGCCACGATGCGCAGCCGCAACGGCGTGTACGCCGATGCCGTGGCCGTGGCCGACTGGCGCCGCCGTCTGGCGGCCCGCGTGGACGAGCTTATACGGCGCGATGCGCCGCTGTCGGCCATTGCCCGCGCACGGGCCGAGCCTGCGCGCCAGACCAGCAGCTCCGCCAAGCCCGGCGAGGAGTGGGAGGCGCTGGTCTACCTGCTGGATGCGGCGCTGCGCGACCCCAGCCCGCAGCAGCCGTGGGTGCAGCGCGTGATGGATGTGCTGGCCCGCGCACGCGAGCTGGCCTCGCGCCGCATGGACGAGGCCTTGTTCCACTACATCCACAACGGCACGCGCCACGCCGACCACTACAGCAGCCACCAGGCCCTGCGCTGCATGCTCATCGCCGGCGAGATCGGCCGCGAGCTGGGCTTCAGCGAAGAGTTGCTCTCGCAACTGGATTGTGCTGCCCTCACCATGAACGTCGCCATGCGCCGGCTGCAGGACAGGCTGGCGCTCATGGCCGCGCCCAAGCTTGATGCCGGCATGCGCGCCGTGATCGACCAGCACAGCGTCGAGGCCGAGCGGCTGCTGCGCGAGGGCGGCGTCACCGACCCGGTGTGGCTGGAGGCCGTGCGGCTGCACCACGACGACTCGCTGCAGCGGCTGGCGCCGCAGCAGCTCACGCCGGGCCAGCAGTTGGCCGCGCTGCTGCGCCGCGTGGACATCTATTGCGCCAAGATCAGCCGCCGTGCCGGGCGCAAGGCGCTCACGGCCATGCAGGCCGCGGGGCAGGCCTGCATGGGGCCGGACGGCAGGCCCGACCGCATCGGCGGGGCGCTGCTCAAGGTGGTGGGCCTGTACCCGCCGGGCTGCTTCGTGAAGTTGGCCAGCGGCGAGACCGGCATCGTGCTGGCGCGCGGCGCCCGCGCCGACCAGCCGCTGGTGGCCGTGCTGCTCAATGCCCGCGGCGCCGTGCTCATGGGCCCGCTGTTGCGCGACAGCTCGCAGCCCAAGCTGGGCGTGCGTGCCGCGCTCAGGGCCGACCAGGTGCCCGTTCAACCGTCTCTTGAACAGTTGCATGCGCTGCGAGTCGCGGGCCGCCAGCCGCAGGCCGTGGCCACTGCCCGCGCCGCCTTGACGCCCAAGCTCGGCGCAGCCGTTGCCGTTGCCGTGCCGCATTGAGGGGCCGCCCCGGGTTGCACGGCACCGCCCTCTGGCGGTGGCGGTGCCGACGGCGCCTCGCCAATTGGGGCGCCGCATGCGTTGACGGTTAAGCCACCTTTTTCGGCAGCCCTGTCCCTACGCTGTGTGTCGTAACAGCTTACATGACGGCCATGGGTTCTTTGACAAACTCTTACGTGCAACTGTCCGCCTTCCTGCGTGTACCGAGCTGCGCGGATGCGGCTCAGGCGCCCGGCTCGGAATGGGACAAGCTTGCGCTGGAGCTGCAAGCCGCGCTGCAGCACCGCGCCGACACCTGGGACTGGCTGGAGCGGGTGCTGCAGGTGCGCTCCCGCGCCCGCGTGCTGGCGGCGCGCGACATGGACGCAGCCTTGCTGCATGGCCTGCAGGCCCTCTCGCGCAACGGCGCCGGTGCCGTCGGCGCCCAGGCGCTGTGCCGCATGCTCGTGGCTTCGGAGGTCGCGCGTGCGCTGGGCTACGGCGCCGCGCTCATTGCGCATCTCGAACGTGCGGCGCTCATGCTGTCCGTGCCCATGGTGGTGCTGCGCGAGCGCATGGGCCGCGTCATCGCCACGCAGCCCGGCGAGCCCGTGGCCGAGCTGCTGCGGCGCTACGCCGAGGACGCCGTTCTGCTGGCGCTGGAGGAAGCCGATGGCGATCCCGTCTGGCTGGAGGCCGTGCGCCAGCACCGTGTTGCGGTGTCTGAGGCGCTGCCGCCCACGTTCATGACATCCGCGCAGCACCTGGCCGTGCTGCTGCGCCGCGTGGACCGGTTTTGCACGCGCATGGCGCTGAGCCGCCGCGCGCCCGTGACCACGCTGCAGGCCGCCGGCGGTGCGGATGCGGATGCGTGCACGGCGCAGCACGCAGGGCACGACCCCATCGGCGCCGCGCTGGTCCAGGCCGTGGGCCTGTACCCGCTGGGCAGCCTGGTGCAACTGGAAAGCGGCGAGGCCGGCATGGTGCTGGCACGCGGCCGGCGCGCCGAGCAGCCGCTGGTGGCCGTGTTCGCCGACCTGCGCCGCGCCCAGCCCTTGCCGCTGAACCCGCAGTTGAGCGACACCGCCCACCCCGGCCGCGCCGTGAGCGCGCTGCTGTGCGCGGACCAGTTCCCGCTGCCGGCGTCGCTCCAGGCGCTGCTGCAGCTGCGCACGCCGGGCAGCGGCATGCGCGCCGCCTGACGCCCGGCCGGCCGTTGAACGGCGGCGCACGCATGGCCTGCCATGTGCCCCGATCAAGCCTGTCGAGCGGTCCACCCGCACGGACACGGCATCATGGCCGCCGTGCGCAGGCCAGTGGCCTGCCGCCATGGCCGCAACGGCCGCCACGACCACAGGACGACTCCCACGATGCGACTGCCCCTTGCCCTGGCCGGCACCACGCTGGCGCTGGCCGCGTTCACCGCCTGCGCGCAGGCCCCGGCGCCCTCGGCCGAGCTGGCCACCATCGAGGCGCTGGACGTGCCGCGCTACGAAGGCACCTGGTACGAGATCGCCAAGTTCCCCAACCGCTTCCAGAGCCAGTGCGTGGCCGATACGCAGGCCCGCTACAGCCTGCAGGAGGACGGCACGGTGCGCGTGCTCAACCGCTGCCGCCTGGCCAGCGGCGCCATGGACGAGGCCGTGGGCACGGCGCGCCAGCAGGGCGGGCCCGCGTCGCCCAAGCTCAAGGTGCGCTTCGCGCCGGCCTGGCTGTCGTGGCTGCCGGCCGTGTGGGGCGACTACTGGGTGGTGGACCTGGATGCCGGCTACCAGCTCAGCGCCGTGAGCGAGCCCAGGCGCGAGTACCTGTGGATACTCTCGCGCACGCCGCAGGTGGACGCCGCGCGCTACGACGCGCTGCTGCAGCGCCTGGCCGCGCAGGGGCTGGACGTCGCCCGCCTGGAGCGGACCACGCACACGCCCTGACGGGCAGCCCTCACGCCGGCGGATGCGCCTGGGCCGGCCCGGCCGCCGGGGCCGGCTCCTGCTCCAGGTTCTTCTCCCACCAGCGCTCGCCCAATTGCGCCTGCAACCAGTTCACGAAGACCTGCACCTTGCCCGGCAGCAGCTTGGGCGAGGGATACACCGCGTGCAGCTCCTGGCTGGGCAGCGACAGCGTGGGCAGCACGGGCACCAGCGCGCCCTCGTTGAGCGAGACGCGCGCCACGTAGTGCGGCAGCACCGCCAGCCCCATGCCCGCGCGGCAGGCGGAGAGCACGGCTGAGAGGTTGTTGGAGCGCAGCGGCCCCTTCACCGGCACGGTCTGTATCCGGCCGTCCGGCAAGGTGAAGCTCCAGCGCTCGTCGCCCTGCACGCTGCTGTAGACCAAGCAGGGGTGGGCGGCCACGGCCTCGGCGCTGTCGGGCGTGCCGTGCGCCTGCAGGTAGGCCGGCGAGGCCGCCAGCAGCCAGGGGTTGAGGCCCAGGAAGCGCGCGCCCAAGGTGGAGTCGGCCAGGCGGCCCATGCGCAGCGCCACGTCCACGCCTTGCTCCACGAGGTTGACGTAGCGGTCGTCGAAGCTCAGGTCCACCGACAGGTCCGGGTGCTCGCGCATGAAGCGCAGCACCAGCGGCGTCATGACGCGCCGGCCGAAGGCCACCGAGGTGCTGATGCGCAACTGCCCGCCCACGCGGCTTTGCAGCAGCAGCGCGAGGTTGTCCGCCTCCTCCAGCTCCTGCGCGATGCGCTTGCACTTGTCGTAGTAGAGCGCGCCCACCTCGGTGGGCGTGACGCCGCGCGTGCTGCGGTAGAGCAGCCGCGCGCCCAAGCGCGCCTCCAGCGCTGCCACGTGCTTGGTGGCCGTGGGCTGCGTGAGCCCCATGTCGGCGCTGGCCTTGCTGAAGCTGCCCGTCTCCACGACGCGGATGAATAGTTGTAGGCCCTGCACTCTGTCCATGCGGGCACTGTAGCCAGCACAGGCCCATTCATTCCTGCACGGAATGCACAACTGCGATGACCGGCGGTTGCAACTGCAAGCCGCGGCAACGCGGCCCTCAGGGTCTGCCCCAGGCCATGCGCCGGTGGAATAGCTCATATCCGCCGGCTTGGATTCCGCGCCGGGCCGCCCGCACCGACCATCACGCCAACGGTTTTTGATCGACCTTGAAGGAGACCAAGATGGCCAAGATGAAGGCGGCGATGGCCGCGGTGCTGGTGATGGAGAAGGAAGGCATCAGCCAGGCGTTTGGCGTGCCCGGCGCGGCCATCAATCCGCTGTACGCGGCGCTGCGCGAGCGCGGCTCCATCGGCCACGTGCTGGCCCGCCACGTGGAGGCGGCCTCGCACATGGCCGAGGGCTACACCCGGGCCCGCGCGGGCAACATCGGCGTGTGCATCGGCACCTCCGGCCCCGCGGGCACGGACATGATCACGGGCCTGTACTCGGCCGGCGCGGATTCCATTCCCATCCTGTGCATCACGGGCCAGGCGCCGCGGGCGCGCCTGTACAAGGAGGACTTCCAGGCCGTGGACATCGAGTCCATCGCCAAGCCCGTGACCAAGTGGGCCGTGACGGTGCGCGAGCCCGCGCAGGTGCCGCGCGCGTTCCAGCAGGCCTTCCACCTCATGCGCTCCGGCCGCCCGGGCCCGGTGCTGATCGACCTGCCGTTCGACGTGCAGATGGCCGAGATCGAGTTCGACATCGACACCTACGAGCCGCTGCCCGTCTACAAGCCCGCCGCGACGCGCAAGCAGGTCAACAAGGCGCTGGACATGCTGCTGGCCAGCGAGAAGCCGCTGATCGTGGCCGGCGGCGGCATCATCAACGCCGACGCCAGCGACTTGCTGGTCGAGCTGGCCGAGACGCTGGGCGTGCCGGTGATCCCCACGCTCATGGGCTGGGGCTCCATCCCCGACGACCACCCGCTCATGGCCGGCATGGTGGGCCTGCAGACCAGCCACCGCTATGGCAACGCCACCATGCTGGCCAGCGATTTCGTCCTGGGTATCGGCAACCGCTGGGCCAACCGGCACACGGGCTCGGTCGATGTCTATACGAAGGGCCGCACCTTCGTGCACGTGGACATCGAGCCCACGCAGATCGGCCGCGTGTTCATGCCGGACCTGGGCATCGTCTCGGACGCCAAGGCCGCGCTGGAGCTGTTCGTCCAGGTGGCGCGCGAGCGCAAGGCCGCGGGCACGCTCAAGTCGTATGAGGACTGGGCCTTCCGCTGCGCCGAGCGCAAGCGCCTGATGCACCGCAAGAGCCACTACGAGCAGACGCCCATCAAGCCCATGCGCGTGTACGAGGAGATGAACGCCGCCTTCCCGCGCGACACGGTGTACGTCTCCACCATCGGCCTGTCGCAGATCGCCGGCGCGCAGTTCCTGCACGTGTACGGCCCGCGCCAGTGGATCAACTGCGGCCAGGCCGGCCCGCTGGGCTGGACCATCCCCGCCGCGCTGGGCGTGGTGGCGGCGGACCCGACGCGCACCGTGGTGGGCCTGTCCGGGGACTACGACTTCCAGTTCCTGATCGAGGAGCTGGCCGTGGGTGCGCAGTTCCGGCTGCCCTACGTGCAGGTGCTGGTCAACAACTCCTACCTGGGCCTGATCCGCCAGTCCCAGCGCGGCTTCGACATGGACTTCTGCGTGCAGCTCTCGTTCGAGAACCAGAACATGCCGGAAGACGCGGGCGAGCTGCGCGGCTACGGCGTGGACCACGTGGCCGTGGTCGAGGGCCTGGGCTGCAAGGCGCTGCGCGTGACCGACCCCGAGAAGATCGGCGAGACGCTGAAGCAGGCCCACGCCCTGGCGCGCCAGCACCGCGTGCCGGTGGTGGTGGAGTGCATCCTGGAGCGGGTGACCAACATCGCCATGGGCACCGAGATCAACAACGTCAACGAGTTTGAATCGATCGACTGCCGCCACCCCGAGGGCACCCAGGGGCTGGAACTGGCGGGGCTGCTGGAGTAAGGCGCCACTCGCTACAACCGTCGCCGATAGCGACGACGGTTCCCTACTGTTCCGTCATGCCCGCGAAGGCGGGCATCCAGGCGGCCCCACGCCGCAGCGTGAGGGACGGCGCAGGCAGCACGAGGCCGCAAAAGCGCGTGCTGCCTGCCCATCGGCTGCCAGCCGGCTTGGGGGCCGCCTGGATTCCCGCCTTCGCGGGAATGACGAATCTCTTCTGACGGCCTGCGCCACTGGCACTCAAGGCACTCGCCACGCAAGCCCAGGAACACGCAACGGACCAAGACCATGCCCACCTTCGCCGCCAATCTGACCATGCTCTTCACGGAGGTCCCTTTCCTGGACCGCTTCGAGCGCGCCGCGCGCGCCGGCTTCAAGGCCGTGGAGTTCCTGTTCCCCTATGACCATGAGCCGCAGGCGATCCGCGAGCAGCTCGACGCCCACGGCCTGACCCTGGTGCTGCACAACCTGCCCGCGGGCGATTGGGCCGCGGGCGAGCGCGGCATCGCCTGCCACCCCGACCGCGTGCAGGAGTTCCGCGACGGCGTGGGCCGCGCCGTGCGCTACGCCAAGGCGCTGGGCGTGGGCCAGCTCAACTGCCTGGCCGGCAAGGCGCCCGCCGGTGTCGATGCCGCCACGCTGCGCCGCACCTTCGTGGAGAACCTGCGCTTCGCCGCGAAGGAACTCGAAGCGGCCGACATCAACCTGCTGATCGAGCCCATCAACCCCTTCGACATTCCCGGCTTCTACCTGACCACCAGCGCCCAGGCCATCGGCATCCTGGACGAGGTGGGCGCGGCCAACGCCTTCCTGCAGTACGACATCTACCACGCGCAGCGCGTGGAAGGCGAGATCGCCGCGACGCTGCAGAAGCTGCTGCCGCGCATCGCCCACATCCAGCTCGCCGACAACCCGGGCCGCAACGAGCCCGGCACGGGCGAGCTCAACTGGCCCTTCCTGTTCCAGCACATCGACCGCCTGGGCTACGAGGGCCACATCGGCTGCGAATACAAGCCGGCCACCACCACCGAAGCGGGCCTGGCCTGGATGCAGCGCCTTGCCCGCTGAAGCGACCACCAAAACCAAGGAGAAACGACCATGACCACTTCCCCCTTGAAACTCGGCTTCATCGGCCTGGGCATCATGGGCGCGCCCATGTGCGGCCACCTCATCAAGGCCGGGCATCAGCTCTTCGTCCACACCGTGGGCAAGGTGCCGGACGCCATCGCGGAAACGTCGGCCACCGTGTGCACCAGCGCGCGCGGCGTGGCCGAGCGGGCGGACATCGTCTTCATCATGGTTCCCGACACGCCGGACGTGGAGGCCGTGCTGTTCGAGGAGAAGGGCGTGGCGTCCGGCCTCACCGCCGGCAAGGTGGTGGTGGACATGAGCAGCATCTGCCCCATCCGCACCAAGGATTTTGCCAAGCGCATCAACGCCATAGGCGCCGACTACCTGGACGCGCCCGTTTCCGGCGGCGAGGTGGGCGCCAAGGCCGCGTCGCTGACCATCATGGTCGGCGGCCCCGATGCGGCGTTCGAGCGCGTGAAACCGCTGTTCGAGCTGATGGGCAAGAACATCACGCTGGTGGGCGGCAACGGCGACGGGCAGACCACCAAGGTGGCCAACCAGATCATCGTGGCGCTGAACATCGCCGCCGTGGGCGAGGCGCTGGTGTTCGCCAGCAAGGCCGGCGCCGACCCGGCGCGCGTGCGCCAGGCCCTCATGGGCGGCTTCGCCAGCAGCCGCGTGCTGGAGGTGCATGGCGAGCGCATGATCAAGCGCACCTTCGACCCGGGCTTCCGCATCGCCCTGCACCAGAAGGACTTGAGCCTCGCCCTGCAAGGCGCCCGCACCCTGGGCGTGGCGCTGCCCAATACCGCCAGCACGGCGCAGCTCATGCAAGGTTGCGCGGCCAACGGCATGGCCGGGCTGGACCACTCGGCCGTGGTGCGCGCGCTGGAGCTGCTGGCCGGGCACGAGGTGGCGAAGAAGGAGGGCTGAAGGCCCGCCATCGCCGCCAACCTCCCTGGCGCGCAATGACGGCACCGGCCGCAAGCCGCAACGCCGTCATCCCGGCGAAGGCCGGGATCCTCGCGCGCCGTGGCGGTGGCCTGGCCGGTGCCGGCCCGCTTCAATGCCGGCCAGCGAGACACCCCGGTGATCGTGGATCCCGGCCTGCGCCGGGATGACGACTCTTTTTCTTCGGCCGACGTGGCCGCAAGG
Organism: Azohydromonas lata NBRC 102462; assembly: GCF_001571085.1. Lineage (GTDB taxonomy): Bacteria > Pseudomonadota > Gammaproteobacteria > Burkholderiales > Burkholderiaceae_C > Azohydromonas > Azohydromonas lata. The sequence continues at coordinate 7,074 of NZ_BCTC01000081.1, read as the reverse complement.
ACCGTTCATGAACGACCCCCGCGCCTTCCTGCGCTCCCTCTTCGACGCCGCCGTGTCCCGCGCGCTGCCGGCGGAGAACATCGCCGCGCACCTGCCCTCGCCGCCGCGCGGGCGCACGCTGGTGCTGGGCGCGGGCAAGGCCGGCGGCGCCATGGCCGCGGCGGTGGACGCGCTGTGGCCGGCGGACGCGCCGCTCTCCGGCCTCGTCGTCACCCGCTACGGCCACGTGCCGCCTGCCTACGCCGCGCGGCGCGGCCGCATCGAGGTCGTGGAAGCGGCCCACCCGGTGCCTGACGCCGCGGGCCTGGCGGCCACGCGGCGCATCGTGGAGCTCACCCGCGGCCTCACCGCCGACGACCTGGTGATCTGCCTCATTTCCGGCGGCGGCTCGGCCTTGCTGAGCCTGCCCGCCGAAGGCCTGACGCTGCAAGACAAGCAGTCCGTCAACAAGGCGCTGCTGCGCAGCGGCGCGGCCATCGACGAGATGAACTGCGTGCGAAAGCACCTCTCCGCCGTCAAGGGCGGCCGCCTGGCGGCCATGTGCGCGCCGGCGCGCGTGCTCACGCTCACCATCTCCGACGTGCCCGGCGACGATCCCGCCATCATCGCCAGCGGCCCGACGGTGGGCGACGCCACGACCTGCGCCGACGCGCTGGCCATCCTGCGCCGCTACGGCATCGACATTCCCCCCGCCGCGCGGGCCGGCCTGGAAAGCGGCGCGTTCGAGACGCCCGCGCCGGGCGACCCCTGCTTCGACGGCCATGAGCTGCGCATGATCGCCACGCCGCGCCAGAGCCTGGAGGCCGCCGCCCGGCTGGCGCGCTCGCGCGGCGTGGCCGCGCGCATCCTGGCCGACGACATGGAAGGCGAGAGCCGCGAGGTCGGCAAGGTGCACGCCGCCCTGGCGCGCGCCGTGGCCCGCCACGGCGAGCCGTTCACCAGCCCCTGCGTCATCCTCTCCGGCGGCGAGACCACGGTGACGGTGCGGCACAAGGGCGGCCGGGGCGGGCGGGCCACGGAATTCCTGCTGGGCTGCGCGCTGGCGCTGCAGGCCGAGCGCGGCATCTACGTGCTGGCGGCCGACACCGACGGCATAGACGGCATGGAGGACAACGCCGGCGCCATCGTCACCCCCGACACCCTGGCGCGCGCGGCGGCCCTGGGCCTGAAGCCCGCGGATTTCCTCGACCGCAACGACGCCTATTCCTTCTTCGCCGCGCTGGACGACCTGGTGAGCCCCGGGCCCACCTTCACCAACGTCAACGACTTCCGGGCACTGCTGGTGCTGTGACGGCGCGCCGCCGCCGCCGCCCTCGTCGTCGCGCTGGGCCGGTCAGCCCGGCGCGGGCGCCGCGGCGGCCGTGGATGCGCGCTCGACGATGCGAAAGCCCAGGTCCACCACGCGCTGCGGGACGGCTTCCCCGCGGCAGCGCGCCAGCAGCAGCTCGGCCGCCTTGAGGCCTATGGCGGCGCCGTCCACGCGCACCGTGGTCAGCGCGGGCTCCAGGTGGGCCGCGAAGTCCGCGTCGCCAAAGCCGCACACCGCCAGGTCCTGCGGCACGCGCAGCCCGCGCGCCAGCGCCTCCACCAGCACGCCCTGCGCCATCTGGTCGGAGCTGCAGTAGACGGCCCGCAGCCCGGGGTCTTGCGCGAGCAGCTCGCCCAACGCGCGGCGGCCCGCCTCCAGCGTGCTGGGCGCCTTGACCACGGCCGTGGGCACGTCGCGGCCCAGCGTGGCGATGAAACCCTCGCGCCGCACCGCCGCGCGCTGGTCGTCGCCCGTGGCCATGCCCAGCCGGGTCCAGCCCTTGGACAGGAAGTAGCCGGCAATGGCGCCGCCCACCTTCAGGTGCGAGAAGCCCACCACCATGTCCACCGGGTGGTCGGTGAGGTCCCAGGTCTCCACCACCGGAATGTCCGCCTGCCGCAGCCGCTCGCGCGAGGCCTGCGAGGCGACCAGCCCGCCCATCACCAGCGCGTCCGGCCGGCGGCTGAGCATGGTGCCCAGCAGCGTGTCCTCGCGCGCCCGGTCGTAGCCGGTCTGGCCCAGGATGAGCTGGTAGCCGGCCTGCTCCAGCGCGTCGGTCAGCGCCTGCACCGTCGGCAGGAACTGCGCCACCGAGATGTTGGGCACCAGCGCCGCCACCATCAGGCTGCGCTTGGACTTGAGCCCGCCGGCCAGCAGGTTGGGGATGTAGCCCGTGGCCGCCACCGCCTGCTGCACGCGCTCGATCGTGGCCTTAGACACCAGCGCCGGGTTGCCCAGCGCGCGCGAAGCCGTGATCAGCGAGACGCCCGCCTCGCGCGCCACGTCGTGCAGCGTGACGGTCTTCCTGGGAGCGGGCGAGGTGGGCATGGGCGGCAAGTCGGTGCGGAAGCGCCATTGTCCAACAGGCCCGTGGGGTCGCTTGACGCGTCAAATGACAACGTTATCATTGGCGCCATCCCAGCCGTCGCCGACAACGACGTTTTTTTGATGCATGAATGACAACGTTGTCATTCATGGTGCCTCAGCACAAACCACCCAGGACTTCGACATGACGACCGCCACCCCGGCCAGCACCGACCGCATCGAATGGCTGCGCATTTCCTCGTGCTACTTGCCGCTGGCCACGCCCATCAGCGACGCCAAGGTGCTCACCGGGCGCCAGAAGCCGATGACGGAGGTCGCCATGCTGTTTGCCGAGGTACGCACGGCCGGCGGGCACGAGGGCCTGGGCTTCAGCTATTCCAAGCGCGCCGGCGGGCCGGGGCAGTTCGCGCACGCCAAGGAGATTGCCCCGGCGTTGTTGGGCGAGGACCCGAGCGACATCGCCAAGCTGTGGAACAAGCTGTGCTGGGCCGGCGCCTCGGTGGGGCGCAGCGGCCTGTCCACGCAGGCGCTGGGCGCCTTCGACGTGGCGCTGTACGACCTCAAGGCCCGTCGCGCGGGGCTGTCGCTGGCCAAGCTGCTGGGCGCCTACCGCGATTCCGTGCAGTGCTACAACACGTCGGGCGGCTTCCTGCACACGCCGCTGGAGCAGTTGCTGGTCAATGCCGCGGCTTCGGTGGAGCGGGGCATAGGCGGCATCAAGCTCAAGGTGGGACAGCCCGACCGGGCCCTGGACATCCAGCGGGTGGAGGCCGTGCGCAAGCACCTGGGCGACCACGTGCCGCTGATGGTGGACGCCAACCAGCAGTGGGACCGGCCCACCGCGCAGCGCATGTGCCGCGTCTTCGAGCAGTTCAACCTGGTGTGGATCGAGGAGCCGCTGGACGCCTACGACCACGAGGGCCACGCCGCGCTGGCCGCGCAGTTCGACACCCCGATCGCCACCGGCGAGATGCTCACCAGCGCCGCCGAGCACGGCGAGCTCATACGCCACCGCGCCGCCGACTACCTCATGCCCGACGCGCCCCGCGTGGGCGGGATCACGCCCTTTCTGAAGATCGCCGCGCAGGCCGAAGCCGCCGGGCTGATGCTGGGCCCGCACTTCGCGATGGAGTTGCACGTGCACCTGGCCGCGGCCTACCCGAGCGAGCCCTGGGTGGAGCACTTCGACTGGCTGGAGCCGCTGTTCAACGAGCGGCTGGAGATCAAGGACGGCCGCATGTTGGTGCCCACGCGGCCCGGCCTGGGCGTGAGCCTGAGCGGGCAGGCCCGCGCCTGGACCCGCGAGGCCGCGGAATTCGGCCGCCGTTCGTAACCCGGCCCCGCCTGGCAAGCGCCAGGCGCCGCTTGCTTCGCACGACACATCACCACAAGGAGACAAACCATGCACAGCTTCACCCGCTCGCGCCGCCGCCTGTTCGGCATGGCCGCCGCCGTCCTGGTGGCCGCCGCCGGGGGCCCCGGGGCCGTTCTGGCGGCCGAGCCCGCCAGCGCCCATTTCGCCGGCAAGACCGTCAAAATCGTCGTCCCCAACGCGGCCGGCGGCACCTCCGACGTCCTGGCGCGCATGATCGCGCCCAAGCTGGCCGAGCAGTTGGGGGCCACCGTGGTGGTCGAGAACAAGGCCGGCGCCACCGGCAACCTCGGTGCCGATTTCGTTGCCAAGGCACCGGCCGACGGGCTGACGCTGCTGCTGACCGACATCGGCTCGCTGGCCATCGCGCCCAGCGTCTTCGCGCAACTGCCCTTCGACCCGGTCAAGGACTTCGCCCCGGTGGCCCTCGTGGCCTACTCGCCGCACCTGCTGGTGGTCAGCCCGCAGTTGCCGGTCAAGGACGTGCGAGAGCTCGTCAGCCTCGCCAAGGCCAAGCCCGGCAGCGTCAACTTCGCGATCTCGGGCACGGGCGGCGCCAACCACCTGGCCGGCATCGAGTTCGCGCTGCGCACCGGCCTTGCGTGGTCCTACATCCCCTACAAGGGCGGCGCGCAGGCGCTCAACGACGTTGCCGCCGGCCAGGCCGACGTGCTGTTCAACGGCATGGTGGCCACCTTGCCGCTGGTGCAGGGCGGCAAGCTCAAGGCGCTGGCGGTGTCCAGCGCCAAGCGCTTCTCGGCGGCGCCGGGCGTGCCCACCGTGGCCGAGGCCGCCGGCCTGCCCGGGTTTGAGACCGGCTCCTACCAGGGCATTGCGGCACCGGCGGGCACGCCGCCTGCGGTGGTGGCCACGCTGCACGCCGCGGTGACCCGGATTCTCGCGACCCAGGAGGTGCAGGCCCGCCTGGCCAAGATGGGGGCCGAGCTGCGGCCAGGCTCGCCGGCCGAGTTCGGCGCCTTCATCCGCAGCGAGAAGGATCGCTGGGCGCGCGTGGTCAAGGAATCCGGCGCGAAGTTCGACTGAGATGGACGCCTTGAACGCCAAGCCGGGGGCGCGCCCCCGCGTGCTCAACGTGGGCCGCATCGCGGCGGCGCTGCTGGAGCGGCTCGCGCAGGACCACGACGTGACGGACCTGGCCGGCGAGCGCGACCTCGCGGCCCGGCTGCAGGGCGAGGCCGCGTCGTTCCAGGCCCTGGTGACGTCGGCGCCCGTGGGCGTGGACGCCGCCATGATGGCGGCGCTGCCGGGCCTGCAAGTCATCTCCAGCTTCGGGGTGGGGCTCGATCGCATCGACCTCGCGGCCGCGCGCGGGCGCGGCATCCAGGTGGGCTACACGCCGCATGTCCTTGACGACTGCGTGGCCGATACGGCGATGGGGCTGGTGCTCGATGCCGCCCGCGGCCTGAGCGCGGCCGACCGCTACGTGCGCGCCGGGCGCTGGCCCGGCGGGCCTTTCCCGACCATGCGCAAGGTCAGCGGCGCGCGCCTGGGCATCGTCGGCATGGGGCGCATCGGCCAGCAGATCGCCGCGCGGGCCGCGGGCTTTCGCATGGAGGTGGCCTACCACGCGCGGCAGCCCGTGAGCGGGCTGGCGCTGCGGCACGAGCCTTCGCTGCATGCGCTGGCGCGTTGGGCCGACTTCCTGGTGCTGGCGCTGCCCGGCGGCGCGGCGACGCGCCACATCGTCGATGCCGCCGTGCTGGACGCGCTCGGCCCCCAAGGTTTCCTGGTCAACATCGCCCGCGGCAGCGTGGTGGATGAGCGGGCGCTGGTGGAGGCCCTGGCCAGCGGCCGCATCGCCGGTGCCGGGCTGGACGTGTACGAGCACGAACCGCAGGTGCCCGCCCGGCTGCTGCAGCTGGACAACGTGGTGCTGCTGCCCCACGTCGGCAGCAACACCCGTGAAACGAGGGCCGCCATGGCCGATCTCGTGGTGCGCAACCTGCGCGCCTTTTTCGAACAGGGACAAGTCGTCTGCAGGGCGGACCCGCCTGCGGCGTGAAGCCCCCATTGAGGAGACCAACCATGAAAACGCTGCTGATCGCCTGTGGCCTGGGCCTTGCCCTGGCGGCGGGTGCCCAGGCCCAGGCCTGGCCGAACAAGCCGGTGACCCTGGTGGTGCCGTTCCCGCCCGGGGGCTCCACCGACATGATCGCCCGCACCCTGGGAGCCAAGCTGCAGGAAAAGCTGGGGGCCACCTTCGTCGTGGACAACAAGCCCGGTGCCGGCGGCACGCTGGGCGCCGCCGCGGCCAGGCGCGCGGCGCCGGACGGCTACACGCTGCTGGTGTCCTCGCTGGGGCCGTTCGTGATCGGCCCGCACCTGATCAAGACCCCGGGCTACGACCCGCTCAAGGATTTCGACTACGTCACGGTGGCGGTGCAGACGCCCAACGTGCTGGCCGTGCCCGCCAACTCGCCCTACAAGTCCGTGGCGGACGTGCTGGCCTTCCTGAAGGCGCACCCCGGCAAGATGTCCTTTGCCTCCGCGGGCAACGGCACCAGCGACCACCTCACCGCCGAGCTGTTCTGGCAGCAGACCGGCACCTCGGCCACGCACGTGCCCTACAAGGGCGGCGCGCTGGTGATCAACGACCTGATAGGCGGACAGGTCGATGCGACCTTCATGAACATCAACACCGGCCTGCCCAACTTCAAGGCCGGCAAGCTCAAGCCCCTGGCCATCACCAGCACCCAGCGCTCGCCGCTGTTGCCGGACGTGCCCACGCTGGAGGAGCTGGGCATCAAGGGCGTGGTGGTCAACGCCTGGCAGGCGGTAGCCGCGCCCAAGGGGCTGCCGGCCGACGTCAAGGCCAGGCTGCACGGCGCACTGGTGGCCGCGCTCAACGACGCGCAGGTCAAGCCCCGGCTGCAGGAGCTGGGCTTCGAGATCGTGGCCAACACACCGGAGCAGTTCACCGCCTTCCAGGCCGCCGAGTTCCTGCGCTGGAAGAAGGTCATCGAGACCGGAAAGATCACCGCCGACTGAAGTCCGGCCTACGTGGTGCCCGCCGTGCCGGCGGGCTCACGCCATCCAAGAATTGAGCCCATGCAACCCCTGACCATCAAGATGGACGAACGCGACAACGTCGCCATCGTCGCCAACGACGGCGGCCTGCCCGCCGGCACCGTCTTGCCCGGCGGCCTGGTGCTGCGCGAGCACGTGCCGCAAGGCCACAAGGTGGCCCTCACCGACCTGAAGGCCGGCGACGCCGTGCGCCGCTACGACGTGCCCATCGGCTTCGCCCTGGAAGATCTGCAAGCCGGCAGCTGGGTCAACGAGCGCCGGCTGCGGATGCCCGAGGCCCGCGGCCTGGAAGACCTCCCTT
>NZ_BCTC01000080.1 GCF_001571085.1 Azohydromonas lata NBRC 102462 | reverse complement strand
TGGTTTGCAATGCAGAGCCATCAGCGCTGAGAACCGTGAAGGTTTCGGTGCGGGTCTCGCCCGCCTGGAGTGCTTGCAGCGCGGCAAGGGTATTGTCGACCGAATAGCTCCAGGCCCCGGCCTCGGAGATGGTCAGCGTGCCCCACGCATCGGCCATGGGCGTAACGATGGTGGAAAACTTGGCTTGGCCGGCGTCGAGGTCGGAAACACTCAGCGTGCCGCCGGCCGTCAGGGCACCCGCGGTGACATTCAGGTCCTCAGTGACGGCCCCTTGCGCGGCATCGGGCAAGCCGTCGTTGTTCGTGTCGGTTGCAGGACCTATGGTGGCCCAGTCGTCCTCACCCTGAATCTTGATGGTCAGAACGGCAGCGGCCGTCTGGAATCCGCTGACAGCGACGCCCCGGTCCCGCACGGTGTAGAGAAACTCATCCGAAAGCGGCACATCGGTCGCTCTCAACTGGTTGACTGCGAGATTGGTGTTGTCAACCGTGTAGGTCCAGCTGCCGTCGGCGTTGAGGGTCAGCCAGCCATAGCTGCCGCGCAAAGCTGTGCCCAGCGTCCCTGCGGTGCCGGCACCCGCGATGGACCCGGTCCGGATGGCCGTCACGCTCAATTCCGAAGCAAGGTCATCAATGTCCGTGTCGTTTGCCAGCACGTTGCCGCCGGGATCGTAGCCGGACAACGCGTTGTTGAGGCCGCCAGCCTCGGTGGCCGTTGCCGTGTCGGCGCTGGCCACGGGCGCGTCGTTGGCGCCTTGGATCGTGACGGTGAGGGTCGAAACGTCCTTCAGCGACGAGTTGTTTTGAATCTTGTAGTTGAAGGTCTCCGTCAGCGTCTGGCTGCTGTCGCGCAGCGCCTGGACGTCGGCGTTGTTGTTGTCCACCACGTAGGTGTAGTCGCCGTTGCTGCGCACATAAAGGGTGCCGTAAAGACCCGTGACCTTGGCATGGTAGGTGGTGTAGCCGCTGTCAGTGACGCCACCCGTGCTCGCAGGTACGCTGGTTTCGGCATTCGTCGTGACCGGCCAGGCGGCAATCAGGGTGGTGCTCGTGGTGTCGTTGGCCAGCAGCGACAGCGGTCCGCCGCCGGTGGTGCCGCTGCCCACGGGGTTGGTGCCTGCGCTGTTGTTGGTTCCACCCGCCTCGACGGCGGTCACGGTATCGGCCACGGCATTCGGGTCCGATGCGGTCGAGCCGAAGACGGTGATGGAAAGCGTGGCGGCCGAGCTCACCGTGGCCGCGTCCTGCATCGTGTAATTGAAGGTCTCGACGGCCGATTGGCCCTGGTTCAGATTCGGGTTGTTCGCCGTCGGGGTATAGGTGTAGCTGCCGTCGGCTTTCAGTTGCAACGTGCCGTACTGGCCGACCAGCGTGTTGCCGACGGTGCCCGTGGAACGGAAAGTCAGCGCCTGATTGGCAATCGCAACCTGGCTGCTCAGCGTCACGGAGACAATCTGGTTCGTGACGGCGTCGTAATTGACCGCACTGACGGTAGGCGCGGTAGCCAGGCCCGTGCCGCCCACGGTCATGCCGGTGGCAATGGAGCCGTGAGGTGCCGACAGCACAACGGTGGCCGAGGACGGGTTCGTCGTGGAATTGACGGTGCCGGTGTAAACCGACGAGCCGAGGTTGGATGCGTCTGAGCTCGTGCTCAGCGCAAACTTGTCGCTGTTTTGCAGGCTGGTGCTGCTTGAGAACGTGAATGAAACGGTCTGGCCGTTACCCGTTTTCGTTGCAACGGTGATCCGGGTCGTGCCATCGCTGGCGTAGAGCGCCGTCGCGGCGCTGCCGTTCCAGCGATAGACGTAGTAGGTATTGGTCAGGTTGATGGAGTTGGCATTGCTGCCATCCATCGTGACGTTGAAAGACGCTGTGCCTTGCGACGATCCGGTCGCGCTGCCCGACAGCTCAAAAGCAGCGACGGCCTTCGTTTCGCCGTACTTGTCCTTGTCCGTGTCGTTGTTGAGCACGTTGCCCGTGGCTTGGGACCCCAGCGGATCGTCCGCGGCATAAGCGCTCGTGGTGCGCAGGGACTCCTTCGCCGTGTTGTAGTCGTTCTTGCCTTGCGGTGCGTCGTTCTCGCCCTTGATCACGATTTTCAACGTGGTGGTGGAAGCGGCACCGGCCTTGTCCACCATGCGGTACGTGAACGTGTCGCTGAGCGTGTTGCTGCTCTGGCGCAGGGCTTCGACGGCCGAGTTCGAGTTGTCTACCACATAGCTGTAGTTGCCGGAGGCATCCATCGTCAGGCTGCCGTACAGGCCGGTGACCGAGCGACTGGTTGACGTGGTCGGATAGCCGATCACTTGGTCGGCCAACGTGGTGCCCACGGCGACGACGCGCTTGATCTCGTTGGTGGTGTCCGGGTCCGTGTCGTTGGTCAGCACGTTGCCGCTGGGATCCACACCAGCCTTGTAGTTGCCGCCCGTGTCAACGCCGGCCTCGGTGGCATTGGCCGTATCCGCCACCGCGGTGGGACTCTTGTTTTGCAAGATGAGCGCGTTCAGCGCTGAATCCACCCGGTCGGACGAAGAGCCGACGTTCTTGAGGGTATTGGCGACTTGCGTGCCGCCCAAGCTGTTGAAGTAGGCCTGATCCACCACCAGGACGAAACCCACGTTGTCGGCCACGTTGCCGTCGCCGTCCTGGTTGCCATCGGTTTGCGCCGCTTGCAGGCTTGTGAAATCGTTGTCCGTCCAGAAATAGAAGCCCTTGACGACACCGCCGGACTTGATGGGACGGCTGATCCAGCCGTAGTAGTCCACACCGTTGATTTTCAGCGCGACGACGGACACGTCGTTGCCGCTGAAATTGCGGCTGTTGAAGTTGTTGTCGTCGATCTGGACGCTGGCCTGGGTCCCGGTGAAGACGAAGTCGAGGGAGTTCGCCTCCTTGCCGGCCGGCGTGGTGGCGGTGTTGACCCGGTAGGCATTGACGAAGGTGTAGCTCGCCAACTCCAACTCCAGGCTTTGGCCTTCCAGCATCAGCGTGGCGTGATCGTTGTCGGCGCCGACGCGGTCGGGATCGCCGCCCAGGAGCGCTGCGGCGAAGCGCTCTCCCTCGTCGCCCGGCGTGTCGCGCGTGCCGTTGAGGCGGGCGTCCAGGCTGTGGCCCACTTCCTCCAGCAGTACCGACACGAGGCCCTGGACACTGGTTTCGGCGGCCCAATCGCGGTTGAGCAGGATGAGCGGCTGACCGGTCAGGCCGTTGCGCGAGAAGGCAGCCATGGTGCCGGCGAGCTCATGCTCGGACACGAAGCTCACCTGCACGCCGTAGCGGCCTTCCGCGATGTCCTGGCGCAGCGTCTGTGCGGCTTCCACCCAAGCTGCCGAAGCCTTGTCCTGGCCGCCATTGAACCTGGCGAAAAGCTGCTCGACCGCACCTTCCTGTGCCATGAAATTGGTCAGCAACTGCTTGACCTGGGCACCGGCGGTTTCCAGGGCGCTGGCGAGGCCGCCGGTATCGGCCGGGAATCGCAGAAGCACTTCCTGCACCGCCGGCGCGTGTGCTGCGGCTGGAGCGTGAGGCGCCGTGGCCTCGGCGGCGGGCGCTGGCTCCGCCACCGCCTTCTTGTCCACCAAGGGCTGTGCCTCGGTCACCTTTTGCACCACGTCGGCCACCGCTGCCGCGTCGAACATCAGGCGGGCTTCCAATGCCCAGGCACGGGGCAGAGGCGATGCGGGCTTTTTCCAGGAAGGCTTGGACATGGGGCAGCGGCGGTCTAGTTGTATGGAGTGGCGAGCCGGAGCAGGCGGTGGGATCGGGGCGACTGTTCTTGGTGACGTGTGCGCCGTTGGCGCACCAGCCGCGTCAAGGCGTGCGTTGCAGCACCAGGCGGCCGCTCATGCCAGCCATGAGCTCGGCGGGGCGGCCTTCGATGGCGGCCACCACCTTCACGGACTGGCTTACAGGGTCCACGCGGGCGCCCATGCGCTGCACGCGCGCGGGGTAGGTGCGGCCGGTCTCGTCCACGGCGATCTGCACCGCGGCGCCGGTGCGCACCTGCGACAGCCAGCGCGAAGGCATGATGAATTCGACTTCCAGCACGCTGTCGTCGATGATCTCCAGCAGCGTCTGGCCCGCCTGCACGTACTGTTGTTCACGCACCTTCTGCTCGGCCACGCGGCCGGAGAACGGTGCGGTGATGGAGCACTTGCTCAGCACCACCTGCATCTGTGCCACCTCGGCGCGCTGCTTGGCGACTTCACCTTCGGCGTTCTCCAGTTCCTGCCGCCCGGTGGCGTTGAGCTCCAGCAGCCTCGTCTGGGTGGCTTGCTGTTTGGTGGCCACGTCCAGCGCCACGCGGGCGCGCGCAAGCTGTGCCTGCTGCAGGCTGCAGTCGAAGCTCACCAGGGATTGCCCGGCTTTGAAGGCCGCGCCCTCGCCCATGGGCAGGCGCTGCACGCGAGCGCCAATTTCCGCGGCCACGGTGGTGAACCGGCGCGGAGAGAGCTGCGCGCGCACCTCAGGGGCGGCCTCCAGCGGGCTGGGCGCAGCGGCAGGGTAGGACACGGGCGCCAGCGCGGACACCTTGGCCGGCTGCAATTGCGACTGCGGCTGCGGCTTGGGCGGGTCGGCCTGAGCCGACAGCAGCGAGCCCAGCAGCAGCGTGGCGGCCAGGGCGGGTCGAACGAACGGAGTGTTCATAAAGGCTTTATCAATGAGGTTTTGGCCCGCAGGGAGCGCGTCCTGCGGGGTTGAGCATCTGGCGCGGCGCGAACCTGGGTCGAGAGCGCAACGGGCGCTGCTCAGCGGGCTTGCGCGGCCGTCGGCGTCGCGCTGAGTTGCGTGTGCAGCTCGGAGGCGATGCGGGCCAAGCTCATGTCGTCGGTGCTGTTGGGCAGCAGGTCCACGCCAAGGGTTGCCTGCAGCTTGCTTTGCGCGGCGTGCACCTGGGCCAGCGCCTGGTAGCGGCGCAGCAGGCTCACGATGGTGGTGGTCTGCGCGGCCACGCGTTCGAGCTTGGAGCCGGCCTGGGCCTGCTCGCGGCTGGCGAGCTGGCGGGTGATCTTGTCGTCGAGCTTCCACAGCGCGTCGGCCCGCTCGAACTGCTGGCGCGCGCCCACCAACTGCTCGCGCGCCACGTGCACCTGGGCCACGGTGGCCACGTGCGAAGCCAGGCGGCGCTGGTCGGCCAGCGCGATGCCGGCCTCGGCCGCGCGCTTTTGCGCGGGCAGCGCCAGCAGGTTGAACACGTTGTAGGACACCTGCACGCCGGCTTCGGCCCAACCGTTGTTGACCAGATACTTGTCCGTGTCGTAGCGCGGGCCGGCGTTGAAGCTGATGTTGGGGTAGGCGCGGGCGATGACCTTGCGGGCCTCCGTGGCGGCGATGCGGCGCTGGTAGACCTGCTCGCGCAGGTCGGGGTTCTGTGCCAGCGCCATGTCCTCCATGGCCTCGGCAGACATTGCCAGCGGGTCGCCCTCGGGCTGCTCCTTGTCCACGGCCAGCGTGGTCTGTTGCATCACCGGGGCATTGATCAGCGCCGCGAGCTCGAAGCGCGCGGTGCCCAGCTCGTGCTGTATGGACTCCAGCAGCCGCATGTTTTCGGTGAGCTGGCGTTGGTAGCGCAGCGACTCCAGCGGCGCGCGCAGCCGCTCGGCCTCGGCCTTGCGGGCATCCTCCAGGGCCTCTTCGGCCAGCTTGAGGCTGTCCTGCACGTCGCTCTGCAGGCGCTGCGCGCTGGCCACGCGCCAGAAGGCCACGCGCACGTCCTGGACGAGTTGATGGGTGGCCTTGCGGCGACGCTCGGCGGCGGCCAGCACGCGGTCGGCGGCCTGCTCGCTGGAGTACTGGGCCAGGCTGAAGTCCAGCAGGCTCCAGCTGAGGTCGAGCTGGCTCACGAGGTGGCGGCGCTCTTGCGACAACTGGGGCGCCGCGCCGGTGGGCACGCCGTCGAGGTTGGTGCTCAGGGAAATGCGGTCGCTGTCGCGCGCGGTGTAGCCGGCAGAGGCCAGCAGCTTGGGCAGCAGGTCGTAGCGGCTGGCATCGAACTGCTGCGCGGCCAGTGCCTGCTCCAGCAGCCGGGCGCGGCGTTCCAGGTTGTACTTCAGGGCGCGGGCAATGGCCTCGTCCAGCGTCAGCGTGGCCGCCAGCGGCTCCACGTCGCGCTGGACGGCTTCACGGTCCTGCAGAAGCTGGGACTGGATCTCGTTGGCTTGCAGCGGCTTGGGCTGCGGCGGCTGCAATTGAGCGCAACCGCTGACGGCCAGCACGGTGGCGGCTGCCACGGCCGAAACGAGGGGAAAACGGGACATCAAAACTCCGCGAAACGCTGGGCCGGCCGCCATGCAGGGCAGCCGGCAGATGAACAAGAGGCTCCATCGCGGCGGCCTGCGCCTCGATGATGGCCATTCACACCACAGGCGGCGGAAGATGCATGTCTCCGCCTCGACATCCCATCAACGGACGTGCTGGCGGCATGTTGAGCGTTTCGTTAAGCGGCGTATCCGGAGTTCACAAAGGTTTGACAATTGACCCGCGCTGCGCGTGCGTTTGTTCCGCGGCTTGTGTCCGAAGGGTGTCGCAAGCCGCGCAAAGGGGCCGAACGAGGTTCAGTTCCGGTCGCTGGCAGCCAGGGTGGTGCGCGGCAGCACGACTTCGAATTCCACGCCCGCGACCGTGTTGCGCCCCTCCACGCGCCCGCCGTGGGCCACGACGAACTGGCGAACGATGTACAGGCCCAGCCCCAGGCCGTCGCCGCCCTCGCGGGCACCCTTGAAGGGGTCGAACAGCCGTGGTAGGGCGTCCTCGGCCAGGCGCCCGGCGTTGCGGACGATGAAGCGCAGCGTGCGTGCGTCGCTGCCGTCCAGGTGCACGCGCACTGGTTGCTCGGCCTCGCCGTACTGCAGCGCATTGCCCACGAGGTTGGAGAACACCTGGGCCATGCGGTCCGCATCGAAGCTGGCGTGCATTTCGCCTTCGGCCGTGAGGTCCAGGGTGGCACCCGGCGTGGCCTGGCGCAGCTCGGCCACGGCGCCCTCGGCCACGGTGCGCAGGTCGTGCACCTGGCGGTCCAGCGCCAGCGCGCCGGAGCGTATGCGGGAGAAGTCCAGCAGTTGCCCGATCATCTGCGACATGCGGCGGCCGCTGTTCTTGACGCGCTGGGCGGCCTTGCGCGCGGCGTCGCTGCCGGCCAGGTGCTGCAGCACCTCCGCGCTCATGAGGATGGCCGACAGCGGCGTGCGCAGGTCGTGCGAGAGCACGGCCATCATCACCTCGTTGAGTTTCAACAGCCGCTCCAGCTCCTCGTTGCGCTGGCGCAGCAGCCGGCGCTGGCGGTGCAGCTCCACGAACACGCGCACCTTGCCCAGCAGCACGTGGGGCTCCAGCGGCTTGTGCAGAAAGTCCACCGCACCGGCCTCGTAGCCGCGGAAAAGGCGCACCGGGTCGCCGGGCGAGGCGGTCACGAAGATGATGGGGATGTCGCGCGTGCGGCTGGAGCCTCGCATGAGCTCGGCCAGGGCAAAGCCGTCCATCTCCGGCATCTGCACGTCCAGCAGCGCCAGCGCCACGTCGTCATGCTCCAGCAGCAGCTCCAGCGCCTGCGCGCCTGACGAGGCGGTGAGCAGTTCCAGGCTGGGCATGCTGGGCTGCTGGAGCAGGGCCTGCATGGCCAGCAGGTTCTGCGGCACGTCGTCCACCACCAGCAGCTTGACGGGTTGGTCGGCCGCGGTGGCGGCGTCTGCGCGTGTGGAGCTGTTGGTTTCCATGGCAATCATTTTGTGCAGGCCGCCAGGCGGCGGCACATGTCGTCTAAGGTGAGCACGGCGTCGGCGCCGGCATGGGCCAGCGCCGCGGCGGGCATGGTGGGGACGCTGGCGCTGCTTGGGTCCTGCACCCAGGCCTGGCCGCCGCGGGCGCGCACGGCGGCCAGGCCCGCACTGCCGTCGTTGCTGGCACCCGTGAGGAGCAGGGCCAACAGTCGCGGGCCATAGGTGGCGGCCGCCGATTCGAACAAGGGGTCTATGGCGGGCCGGGAAAACAGCACCGGCTCGTCCACCGACAGCGCCAGCGTGAGGTCCGGCTCCACCAGCAGGTGGTAGTCCGGCGGCGCCAGCGTCACCGTGCCGCCGCGCACGGGCTGCTTGTCCAGGGCCTCGGCCACCGGCAATGCGCAGCCGGCCCCCAGCAATTCGGCCAGGCGGCTCTCGCGTCCGGGCGAGAGGTGCAGCACCACCAGCAGCGCGGGCGCGAAGCCGGCGGGCAGCGCCCCCAGCAAGGCCTGCAAGGCCTGCACGCCGCCGGCCGAGGCGCCCAGGACCACGGCGTCCGCGTCGCGCTGGGGGTTGAATTCGTGGGACGGCGTCATGGGCGGCGGCGGTAGATGCGCTGCTCGGGGCACCAGGGCTCGAAGCCTTCGGCATGGGCGCTGAAGCTCAGCGACTCCCGGTTGCCCAGCCCCAGAAAGCCGCGGCGCACCAGCGCCTCGCGGAACAGGCCCAGCGCACGGTCCTGCAGCGCGCGGTTGAAGTAGATCAGCACGTTGCGGCAGGAGACGAGGTGCACCTCGGAAAACACGCTGTCCGTGGCCAGGCTGTGGTCCGCAAACACCACCTGGCGGCGCAGCGCGCGATCGAACGCCGCGCCGTGGGGCGAGGTGGTGTAGTGGTCCGACAGCGACCCCGTGCCGCCCGCGGCGAGGTAGTTGCGGCTGAAGTCGGCCATGCGCTCCAGCGGGAACACCCCCGTTTCGGCGCGGCGCAGCGCGGCCGGGTCTATGTCGGTGGCGTAGACGATGGTGCGATCCAGCAAGGCCTCCTCCGCCAGCATCACGCACAGCGACCACACTTCCTCGCCGCTGCTGCAGCCCGCCACCCAGACCTTGAGCGACGCGTAGGTGCGCAGCAGCGGCACCACCTGCTCGCGCAGCGCGCGCCAGTAGGGCGGGTCGCGGAACATCTCCGACACGTGCACCGTGAAGAAGCGCAGCGCCTGCTGGAAGGACGGCGGCTCGCGCAGCAGCCGGTGCTGCAGTTGCGACAGGCTGTCGCACTGGAAATGCTGCAGCGCCTGGCGCATGCGCCGGCGCATGGAGGCGATGGCATAGTCGCGGAAGTCGTGCTGGTAGCGCAGGTATACGGCCTCCAGCAGCAGCTTCACTTCCAGGTCGAACAGCTCCGTGTCGGCGGTGTCGTCGCGCGCCTCGTCGGGGGGCATGGTTGGCGTGCTCACTTGGGACACCATACGCGGCACAGCGAGATGAGCCGCTCCACGTCAATGGGCTTGGCGATGTAGTCGTTGGCGCCGGCCTCCAGGCAGCGCTCGCGGTCCTCCGGCATGGCCTTGGCCGTGAGGGCGATGATGGGCAGGTCGGACCAGTGGGGTTGTGCGCGTATCTTGCGCATGGCCTCCAGGCCGTCCATCTCCGGCATCATGATGTCCATGAGCACCAGGTCGATGTCCTGGCTCTCCAGCCGCTGCAGCGCCTCGCGGCCGTTGCGGGCGATCTCCATGCGCACGCCCAGCGGCTCCAGCACGCTGGAGAGGGCGAAGATGTTGCGCGCATCGTCCTCGGCCAGCAGCACGCGGCGGCCGTCGAGCACGCTGTCGCGCTTGAGGGCGCGGCGCAGCATCTGCTGCTGCTCCGGCGGCAGCGCGGACTCCACGCTGTGCAGGAAGAGGGTCACCTCGTCCAGCAGCCGCTCCGGCGAGCGTGCGCCCTTGACGATGATGGATTTCGAATAGCGCCGCAGCCGCTGCTCCTCGTCGCGCGTGAGCGTGCGGCCGGTGTAGACGATGACGGGCGGGAAGGCCCTGTCATGCATGGCCGCCATGCTGTCCAGCAGGTCGTAGCCGCTGCCGTCCGGCAGCGCCAGGTCCGTCACCATGCAGTCGAACGTGGTGGCGCGCAGCGCCTGCAGCGCTTCGGCCATGGTGCCCACGGCCGTGATCTGCAGCGCGCCGTCGGCCAGCAGCTTTTGCAGGCTCGCGCGCAGCGTGGCATCGTCCTCCACGATCAGGAGGCGGCGCAGCGGCTGCTGCAGCCGCTGCTCGATGGCGTGTATGGCCTGCGCCAGCGTCTCGCGCGTGGCGGGCTTGAGCAGGTGGCCCACGGCGCCCAGCTCCATGGCGGTCTGCCCACGCTCCAGCGCCGAGGCGGTGTGCACCGGCACGTGGCGCGTGGCCGGGTCGCGCTTGAGCTGTTCCAGCACGGTCAGCCCCGAGCCGTCGGGCAGCATGATGTCCAGCAGGATGCCCTGCGGCTGCAGCTCGCGCGCCAGGCGCAGCGCGTCGGCGGCGGTGGGCGCGATCACGCCGTCGAACGCCTGCTCGTGCACCAGCTTCAGCATGGCCTGCGCGACGTCCGGCTCGTCCTCCACGATGAGGATCAGGCGCCCGGGGTGGTTGCGCTGCAGACGGTCGTCCAGTGCCGCGGCCACCGCCGTGTCGCCTTGCGCAGCCGTGGCCGTCGGCGCCACGCTGGCCGCTGCCTGTACCGGCGCGGGAGCGGGCACAGGCGTGGGCGCTGGTGACTGCGCGGCGGGCTTCCTGGCTTGCGCTGGAGCGGGCGAGGGCGCCGGCGGCGCGGCCGCCGTGGCGATGGCCGCCTGCGCCAGCGCCGCGGCCTGCGCGCTCATGTCCACGGGCAGCTCCAGCGTGAAAGTGCTGCCGCGGCCAGGCTCGCTTTGCAGCGTGATGTCGCCGCCCATGCGCCGCGCCAGCTCGCGGGCAATGGAAAGGCCCAGGCCCGTGCCGCCGTACTTGCGGCTGGTGCTGCCGTCGGCCTGGCGGAAGGCTTCGAAGATGACTTCCTGTTGCTCGCGCGCGATGCCTATGCCCGTGTCGCGCACCGCAAAGCGCACGCGGGTGCCGCCCTCGGCCGCTTCCACGCGCAGCGTCACCTCGCCGCGGTCGGTGAATTTCACGGCGTTGGCCAGGAGGTTGCGCAGCACCTGCTGCAGGCGCTGGCGGTCGCCCACGAGCTGCGCGGGCGCGCCGGGGGCCATGTCCACCGTCAGCCGCAAGCCCTTCTGGCGCGTCATGGGCTCGAAGGTGATCCGCTTGCGCTCCAGCAGGTCGGCCAGCGTGATGGGTTCGGCCGAGAGGTCGGCATGGCCGGCCTCGATCTTGGAGAGGTCCAGGATGTCGTTGATGAGCACCAGCAGGTCGTTGTTGGCGTCGAACACGGCCTGCGCGTACTTCACCTGCTCGGCCGTGAGGTTGCCCTCGCGGTTCTCGGACAGCAGCTTGGTGAGGATGAGCGCGCTGTTGAGCGGCGTGCGCAGCTCGTGCGACATGTTGGCCAGGAACTCGGTCTTGTAGCGGCTGGCTTCCTCCAGCCGGCGGGCGTAATCCTTGAGGTCGGTTTGCGCGCGCACGAGGTATTGCTTCTGCCGCTCCAGCGCCTGCGTCTGCTCCTCCAGCTGCACGTTGGTCTGCTCCAGCTCGGTCTGCTGGGTTTCCAGGCGGGCTTGCGAATCCTGCAGCGCGCGGGTGTGCTCTTCCAGCTCCTCGTTGGTGACGCGCAGTTCCTCCTGCTGGGTTTGAAGCTCTTCGCTCTGGCGCTGGGTTTCCTCCAGCAGCTCCTTCAGGCGCTGGCGGTAGATGGCGGTGCGCAGCGCCAAGCCCACGGGCTCGGCGCAGGCGCTCATGAGTTCCAGCTCGTGGGGATTGGGCGGCTCGCGCCGGATGAAGCCCAGCTCCACCAGGCCGCAGGAGCGGCCGTCGGCGGTGAGCGGCGCCAGCACCAGGTGGCGCGGCGCGCTGTGACCCAGGGCGGTGGCCATGTCGAGGTGGCCGGGCGGCACGTCGGCCACGGCGCGTGGCTGGGCATCGGCTTGCAGCATGCCGGCCGCCAGGCCGTGGTCCAGCGGCAGTTGGGCGGGCAGGGTGGCCTCGTCCACGCCGTGGCTGCCGCTGCGGTGCAGCGCGCCACCTTCCAGCCAGTAGAGCGCGCCCACCTGCGCGCCGGTGAAGTTGGCCAGCGCCTGCGCCGCGGAGTGCGCCAGCTCCTGCACGGAGCGCTCGCCCAACAGGGCGCGGCTCACCTGCGACTCGCCCTGCTGCAGCCACAGCAGCCGGCTGATTTCCTGGCGCACGTTGAGCACCCGCCACACCACGCCGGCCACCGTGGCCATGATCACGGCGCTCAGGCAGCGGTTGAACAGGGCAAGCTGGAAATTCTGGCCAGGCGGCGAGATCCATATCCCCAACACGCCCAGCACCATGGCCACGCCGCCCACCACCAGCGGCGCCGCCGGGCGCGACTGGAACAGCGTCACGCCCACCGGGATGTAGTAGAGCGCCCACACGGCGTAACCGAGTGGGGTGAAGGCGTCCAGCGCAAGGATTCCCACCAGCAGCGCCACGGCCAGGATCAGGATTCGAACGTCTTTGGTCACTGCAATAGAGCTGTATGCAAACCGGCCCCAAGAGCAAATGCCGTGCCTTCTCCCGCCCCGGCATCGCCCGAAGGGCCCGGAGGGCAGATGGGGGCGAAGCGGCTGCGCGCAAGGAGCGTTGATTGCAGCGTATCTGTCCTCAAGTGATGGCAAGTTCACTGTTCGTGAGGATTCATGGCAAGCAGAAAAGACTTGGATGCCTGGATGTGGGTCGAGGCCTGCGAGCTGATGGGGCGGGCCGAGCGCCTGCAGCGGCAGTTTTTCCAGCCTCCGCGCGGCGGCGCGTCCGCCGCGGCCTGGGAGCCACCGGTGGACGTGTTCGAGGACGAGCGCGAGCTCGTCATCGTCGTGGCCATGCCCGGCGTGCCGGCCTCGCGCGTGCAGGTCGCGCAGGAGGGCGCCGCGCTGCTGGTGCGCGGCTCGCGCCCCATGCCGCTGTCGGCCTCCGGCCACGCGGTGCGGCATTTGGAGATTCCCTATGGCGCCTTCGAGCGGCGCATCGCGTTGCCGGCCGGCCATTTCCAGATGGGTCAGCCCGAGCTGGCCGATGGCTGCCTGGTGCTGCGACTGATCAAGATTTGAGGGAGATGCACATGGAACGCTTCAAGCCGTCCATCCGGTTCCTGTCCTCGATGCTGGATGCCTCGACCGGTGCCGGCGCTGCCGCTCCGGCTGCGCCGTCGCCCTCGGTCGCTCCGGCGCGGCCTGTAAAACCCATTCCGGAAGACGCACTGATCGTGCTGCCCCTGCGCGACGCCGTGGTCTTCCCCAACACCGTCGTGCCGCTGCTGGTGGGCCGCACGCTGTCGCAGGCTGCCGTGCAGGAGGCCGTGCGCCAGGAAAAGCCCGTGGGCGCGCTGCTGCAGAGCAAGGCCGACGTGGACGACCCCCGCCCCGACGAGCTGCACTGGGTGGGCACCAGCGTGGCCGTGATGCGCTACCTGACCGCCCCCGATGGCAGCCACCATCTGGTGGGCCGCGGCGTGCGGCGCTTTCGCGTGCTGCAGTTCCTGGAGGGCTGGCCCTTCCCGGTGGCGCAGGTGCAGTACATCGACGATCCGGCGCGCGGCGATCCGGAGATCGAGGGCCGCGCCCGCGCGCTCAAGGACCGCGCCATGCAGACGCTGCAACTGCTGCCGCAGGTGCCCGCGGAGATGAGCGCCGCGCTGCAGGCGCTGGAGCAGCCCGCGCAACTGGCCGACGCCGTCTGCAGCGTGCTGGACATCCCGGTGGCGGAGAAGCAGTCGCTGCTGGAGACCTTCGATCTCAAGTCGCGGCTGGACAGGCTGCTTGCCGCCGTCACGCACCGCCTGGAAGTGCTCAAGGTCTCGCGCGACGTGGCCGACCGCACGCGCGAGTCCATTGGCGACGTCAACCGCAAGCACCTGCTGCGCGAGCAGATGCGCGTGATCCAGAAGGAGCTGGGCGAGGACGACGAGAACAGCGCCGACATCGCCGAGCTGGACGCCGCCATCGCCGAGGCCGGCATGCCGGACGACGTGGAAAAGGCCGCCCGCAAGGAGCTCAAGCGGCTGGAGCGCATGCCCGAGGCCGCGGCCGAGCACTCCATGGTGCGCACGTATCTGGAGTGGCTGACCGAGCTGCCCTGGCGCAACCCGGAGCCCGCCGGCATAGACATTCCCGAGGCGCGGCGCATCCTGGACGCGGACCACTTCGGCCTGGAGAAGATCAAGCGCCGCATCCTGGAGCACCTGGCCGTCCACAAGCTCAACCCCAGCGGGCGCAGCCCCATCCTGTGCTTCGCGGGGCCGCCGGGCGTGGGCAAGACCTCGCTGGGCCAGAGCATCGCCAAGGCCACGGGGCGCGCCTTCCAGCGCGTGAGCCTGGGCGGCGTGCACGACGAGTCGGAGATCCGCGGCCACCGGCGCACCTACATCGGCGCGCTGCCGGGCAACATCGTGCAGGCGCTGCGCAAGGCCGGCACGCGGCACACGCTGATCATGCTGGACGAGATCGACAAGCTCGGCGCCGGCGGCGTGCACGGCGACCCGGCCGCGGCGCTGCTGGAGGTGCTGGACCCGGAGCAGAACAACAGCTTCCGGGACACCTACCTGGCCGTGCCCTACGACCTGTCCAAGGTGATGTTCGTGTGCACGGCCAACATGCTGGACACCATTCCCGGCCCGCTGCGCGACCGCATGGAGGTCATACAGCTTCCGGGCTACACCAACCAGGAGAAGCTGGAGATCGCCCGCCGCTACCTGCTGCCGCGCCAGCTCGCCGCCGCGGGCCTGACCGAGGCGCAGTGCCGCGTCACCGACGCGGCGCTGGCCGCCATCGTGGCCGACTACACCCGCGAGGCCGGCGTGCGCAACCTGGAGCGCGAGGTGGGCAGCGTCTGCCGCCACGTGGCGGTGCGCGTGGCCGAGGGCAGCGTGACGGCGATGACGGTGGACGCGGCCGACCTGCCGGCCGTGCTGGGGCCCAAGCGGTTCGAGGCCGAGGTGGCCATGCGCGCGGGCATTCCGGGCGTGGCCACGGGGCTGGCGTGGACGCCGGTGGGGGGCGAAATCCTCTTCATCGAGGCGGCGCGCACGGCGGGCAGCGGCCGTTTGATCCTCACCGGCCAGTTGGGTGACGTGATGAAGGAAAGCGTGCAGGCCGCGCTGTCGCTGGTGAAGGGCCGCGCGGGGGCCTTGGGCATTGCGGCGGAGGCGCTCGACCGGGCCGACGTGCACGTGCACGTGCCTGCGGGCGCCACGCCCAAGGACGGGCCCAGCGCGGGCGTGGCCATGTTCGTGGCGCTGACCTCGCTGCTCAGCGGCCGCCCGGTGCGCGCCGACGTGGCCATGACGGGCGAGATCAGCCTGCGCGGCCTGGTGCTGCCCGTGGGCGGCATCAAGGAAAAGGTGCTGGCCGCGCTGCGCGCCGGCATCAAGACCGTGATGCTGCCCGCGCGCAACCGCCGCGACCTGGAGGACATCCCGCAGGAGGCGCGGGCGCAGCTGGAGTTCGTGTGGCTGGAGCGGGTGGACGAGGCCGTCGCCCTGGCCCTGGAGCCGGCCGTGGCCGTCACGCAGGAGGAGGCGGCGGCCTGAGCTGGCGGCGCCGCGGCGCGGCTGGGCGCTCAGCGCGCCGGGCCGCCGCTGCCCTGGCCGCTGGGGCTGCCAGGGCTGCTTGCGCTCCCGCTGGCGCCGCTGCTTTGGCTGGAGCCCGCGCCGGTGGAAGGCCGCGCAGCGGCTGGCGGCCTGAGTCCCGGGCCGCTGCCGTTGGCCCCGTCCACGACACGCCCGTCCAGGCCGGAGCCCGTGCCGTCGCTGCTGCCGCTGCGCGGCACCGTCCCGCCCGGCGCGGTGGGTGCGCCCGCGCCGCCCAAGCCGGAGCCGCCGTTGGGTGACACCACGATGGCGCCACCGCTGGGGCCGCCCGGGCCCGTGGGCGTGCTGTTGCCGCTGGGATTGGCGCTGCCACCCGCGCCGCCGTCGCCGCTGGTGGTGCCGCTGCCTTGCGCATGGGCCAGCGCGGTGGCGGCCAGGGCCAGGCCCGCCAAGGCCAGGCGCATGGGGTGATGGATGGCTCGCATGGACAACTCCTCGGGTGCCGTCGCTGCGACGGCTGCTGCCTTTCGGGGCAGCAAGCGGGGCGCCGGCTGAGCGTGGCCCTGCAGCGCCGGGCGACGCGGCATGCCGTGCAAAGCGTTCGCCGCAAACGCGCTTTGAAATCCAGGCTGGCCGGAAAATCGCTTATGAATGGCCGGAAGTAAGCACAAGCGCCGTTACATTACTTGTGAATCAAGAATTGTCTGGAGCTTGGCCACCATTTTGGTTTGCAAGCGCATTTCCTGATCCATGTAAAACCCGCCAAATGGACGGCGTGGCGAAATCGCGACGCCTGGAGGCGATGGCCTCGGCCATGACCTACCATCCGGCTTGCCTTCCTGAAATTAACGCCCGGCGCGGGGAAATGTATCAAACGCACACATGGCAAATGGGCTGTGTTGAGTTGCATGGGGTATCGGCCCGCGTCCAGGCTCCGCTGATGGAGACTCGCCGTGACCGACCACTTGCCAGGCAGGTATTTGACGCTGGCCGGCTGCCTGCTGCTGCTGGCGGCCGATATGGGTTGGGCGCAGCCCCGACCGTATGTCAATGTGCCGCAAAAAGACGCGCCCGTGGCGGCGCCCGTTGCGCCGGCGCAGGAAGAATCCAGCCCCTATTATTTGGGTGCCGCCGTCGGCCGCGGCCGGGATTCCAACGTCTTTCGCCTGCCCGAGGAATTGGGCCCGCGCTCCGATTCCTACACCACCGGCTCCGTCCTGGCCGGCATAGACAAGCCCATTGGCCGGCAGCGAATATTTGCTGACGTCACGGTGCGCCGCCAGCGTTTCAATACGCTCAAGGAATTGGACAACACCGGCCATAAATCCAGCGCCGGGGTGGACTGGGAAACGGTCAACAATTTTTCCGGGCAGGTCAAGGCCGATTCGGAACGGACTCTGGCCTCTTATGGTTCGCCTTTTTCGACCACCGTGCTGCGTGAGCGCAATATCAAGACCGAGCGGACTTTCACCGCCACGGCGCAGCGCGGCAACCTGCGCAGCAAGGTGCAGCCCTTCGTCGCTTTCAATTCACGCAAGACGGATTATTCCGCCGAGGCCTATCGCTTTCGCAACAACGACCGCAAGGCCGTGCGTGCCGGCGTGCGCTACCGGCCCAGCGATTTGTTGACCATGGGTGTGGCGGCCGTCGAAGCGCGGGGTGAATATCCATTTTCCCGATTTTCCACCGGCCTGCTGAGCGATCCGGACAAATACAAGAGCCACGGCATAGAGTTCACGGGCGATTGGACCGTGACCGGCAAAAGCAACCTGGACGGCCGCATAGGCTACGAGCAGCGCAGATACGACCTTTCCACGCGGCGGGATTTCTCCGGTTTCAACGGCATGCTGCGCTGGCGCTGGCAGCCCACGGGCAAACTGAGCTTTGCCACCTCGCTGGTGCGCGATTCCGACGATACCGACCGCCTGGTGCCCACCAGCGTGACCGAAGTGGCCACCGCCACCTCGCGTGTCACCAACACCGCCATTTTGGAAGGGACTTGGGCTGCAACCGGCAAGATCAACGTCAACGCCAATTTGCGGTACAGCAACCGGAAACTGGTGAACCCGGTGGCGGATGCCGGTGGCGGCATTCAAAACCTCACCGGTACGGACAAAACCCGCCAAGCCAGCCTGGGCGCCACCTGGAATGCGACGCGCAATGTTTCCGCAGGCTGCAACGTCGGCCGCGAATCCCGCAGCACGAATTCCAACCTGAGTTTCCCTTTCAAGGCCAATACCGTGAACTGTGAGCTGACGGCCTTGCTGCGGTAATGCGGCTTCATTGTTGAAAATTCAGGCCCGCACCGATATGAATTCGGTGCGGGCCATTGACTTTTGGAAATTGGAACATGTTCAAGCGGGGTTTGGCACTGGTCACGACGCTGGTGCGCGAGCAATTGGGCGTGCCGGTGACGCTGCGGCGGTTCTTGCAGGAGCAAACCGAGGCTTTGCGCACCGGGTTGGAAATATTGCCGGCAGGCCTGGCCGCTGGAAATATCACGTGCTGGCATGAATGGGGCGATGCCTGGCGCGACGGTGGCGAAGCGTATGGGCCCGGCGAGCTGCCGGGCTGGAAAACGCAGCGCAATTTCAAATACAAACCCCAGCGCCAGGTGCGGCAAGATTTGTTGCGCCTGGCCACCGTCACGCGCCAGCCGCAGTGGCGGGGCGACATCCGCGACGTGGCGGGCCTGCAGGCCAACCGTGCGGAGCTGGTGAAATTCGATTCGCTGGACGTTTATGCGCAAACTCGCGCCCGCTCACACCTGAGTGAAATCACGCGCGCCCGTCTCAATGCGTTGCTGTCGCACAAGGAATTGCGGTTTCTGCGCCGGCCCAAGCCGGCGGAGTATTTTCTGCAGCCGCTGTGGGACGGCCGGATATTCCTGCTCAACGGCGGCGGCTCGCCGCAATTCGCGGCGGCACGCTTCATTGCCGGGCAGATTGGGCAGGCCGTGCCGCTGGCCGGCGAATTGCGCCAATGCTCGCTCGAACCGCTGGCCGTGAGCGGGCTGCGCCGGGATTTCGAGCTGTTCGCCTTGTCCACGCGCGACCCGCAGGCCATTGCCGGGCTGCACGACGCGCTGCGCCGCCTGCGCGCGCCTTATTTGTGGAAACCCATGCCGCAGCCCCACGCGCAGGCGCAGGTGCTGTTCCTGCCCCGGGGTGACCGCCGTGCCCAGGCCGCCGCGGCCGAGCTGCGCGCCGCCGGGCTGCCGGACGTGGGTAAGCACCTCTCGGCGCTGGTGCTGCGCCAGCACATCTACCTCGTGCGCCAGCGCGAGGGCACGCAGGCACAGGCGGCCTGAAGGGAGGCACAGGGCCCCCGTAAGCTCCCTGTGCCCCCTGCAGGCCTGGCGGCTCCCAAGCCGGGCTGCACGCTCCGCGTTCATGCTGTATCGAGTATTTGTGTTGGATATTTGTCAAAAGCTTTGATTTCTAGAATAAGTCGCCACTGAATTGTTTGAAAATGAATGCGTTGGCGGATTGTTTGCCTCTGTACACCAATATAACCCGCCATCCCCACGGTTATTCTGTTTCGTGTATGCGCTGAAACATTGAAGCAATTTCACGCAAAAAAACTGACACGGTTAACCTGATTAAACCATTTTTCACCATTGGCGATTATGCAAGTTTTCGTACGCGCCAGTTTTTCGGTGAAGCGCGCTTAAAGTCCGCGGCTCGCGGGTGGGGTGTATGTCTCCATCCTGTCTTGAATATGCGGATTTGTGTGCCGGTACTTTCACCGGTGCCGCCACGGCGGCCTGGGCTGGTATATGCAGCCCAGCGTTCAACCATCCGCTGCATTTACAGCAAGTGAATACCGGATGCGCAGCATTCAATATCGCCCGCTTCTGGGCGTTTCCATTTTTTGTGCGGCCTCCCTTTTGGCGGCCTGTGGTGGCGGCGGTGACGCCGCCGATGGCATGGAGCCCACGGCATCGCTGAGCACGAGTGAAGCCGCCCAGGGGCTGCAGGCGTCGTCGTCGGCGCCGTCGGACAGCCTGGCGACGGCTTCGCTGGCCGCTGCCGACGGCGGCGAGGACAGCGCGGACGAAGGCGCCATGTCCGTGGAGCCCGCGCCCTGGGAGCTGCACGAGGACGAGGCGCTGTCGCAAGCCTTCTTCGCCAGCCAGCAGGCCAAACCGCTGTCGGCCGGCCTGGCCAGCGGCCAGCGCGTGAAGTGGAACCCCGGCCACTA
Organism: Azohydromonas lata NBRC 102462; assembly: GCF_001571085.1. GTDB lineage: Bacteria > Pseudomonadota > Gammaproteobacteria > Burkholderiales > Burkholderiaceae_C > Azohydromonas > Azohydromonas lata. The sequence continues at coordinate 11,657 of NZ_BCTC01000080.1, read as the reverse complement.
CATCGCCCTGAGCCGCCGCGATGACGCCTCCGTCATCCAGGCGCTCAAGGAAATCCAGCGCTTTCCGCAGGTCAAGGGCCTGCTGCTTCGCTACAACTGGCGCCAGATGGAGCCGCGCAAGGGCGACTACCAGTTCTCCGGCATAGACCGCGACATCGAGCTTGCCCGCGCCTACGGCAAGCGCGTCTTCATCATGGTGGAGACCAAGGCCTTCCGCGCCGGCGTGCGCGCCGTGCCGGACTACATGCACACCGGCGAGTACGACGGCGGCGCCTACAAGATCCGCATCAACGCCAAGTCCACCCTGGGCTCCAGCGACACCTACGGCGAGAACGCCGCGCTGCACAACAGCAAGGTGCGCGACCGCCTCATCGCGCTGACCACGGCGCTGGGCCGGCGCTACAACGCGAACAACTCGGTGGAGGGCGTGGCCTTCAACGAGACGGCCATGGGCCGCACGCTGCAGCCGCTGTCGCGCAAGCAGACCGACGCCTTCTTCGACAACCTCGCGCAGGTGGACACGGCCACGCGCCGCGCCTTCCCCAACACCGTGGTGCTGCAGTTCGTCAACTTCCCCGCACCCTACATGCCGGGCCTGGTGGAGAACATGATCCGCTCCTCGGTGGGCGTGGGCGGGCCGGACACCTTCCTCAACGACCACGACCTCAACCGCGTCACCTACCCGCTCTACGACCGCGCCCGCGGCAAGGTGCCCATCGGCCCGTCGGTGCAGCCTGAGAACTACTTCGCCCGCTCGCACAACGGCCCACATTCACCCCCGAGCGTGAAGGAGTTGCACGCCTTCGCCCAAAATCGGCTGCATGCGAACTACCTGTTCTGGAGCCGCACGCTCATCCGCCCCTTGATGCCCTACAACCAGGTGCTGCGGATGTTCCAGTCGGAAGCCTTCCCCCGCGACGGCGCCGGCGGCTTGAACAGCGACTGTCCCTCGAACTTGGGCGCCTGCGTGAAGGCGCTCTGACGGAGAACACTTCAGCCGATGCATAGACGCCAATTCGCCCGCGCCGCCGCAGCGCTCGCCGCGTTCGGAATCCCGCTGCACCGCGCCTTGGCGGCCGAGGCCGCCGCGCCCAAGACGGCTGCGGCGGCCACGCCCGCGGCGGCCGCGGCCTCCACGCTCACGCCGGCCCAGCCCTTCGATTACGCCTGGCTCAAGGGCCTGGCGCGCACCAAGGCCGCCGCGGCGTACAAGGCGCCCGCCGAGAACCTGCCGCGCGAGGTCGCCGCGCTGGACTGGGACCAGTACCAGGCCATCCAGTACCGCGACGACCACGCCTTGTGGGCGAATGACGCCGACAGCAATTTCCGGCTGAAGTTCTTCCACCTGGGCCTGTTCTTCAAGTCGGCCGTGCGCATGCACGAGGTGGTCGGCGGCCAGGCGCGCCAGCTCGCCTACGACCCGGAGATGTTCGACTACGGCAAGAGCGGCCTGCGCAACGTGAGGCTGCCGGCCAACCTGGGCTTTGCCGGCTTCCGGGTGGATTTCCATACCGACTGGCGCAGCGACGTGGCGGCCTTCCTGGGCGCGAGCTACTTCCGCGCCGTGGGCGGGGAGCGCCAGTACGGCCTGTCGGCGCGCGGCCTGGCGGTGGACACCGGCCTGGGGCGCGCCGAGGAGTTCCCCAGCTTCACCGACTTCTGGTTCGAGCGCCCGGCCGCGGGCAGCGACGTGATGACGGTCTACGCCCTCATGGACTCGCCCAGCGTGGCCGGCGCCTACCGCTTCGACATCCGTCCCGGCAACACGCTGGTGATGGACGTGGACGCGGCGCTGTACCCGCGCAAGGCCGTGGAGCGGCTGGGCATCGCGCCGCTGACCAGCATGTTCCAGTACGGCGAGAACGACCGCCGGGTGGCCAACGACTGGCGCCCCGAGGTGCACGACTCCGACGGCCTGGCCGTCTGGAGCGGGCAGGGCGAGTGGCTGTGGCGCCCGCTCACCAACCCCGCCTCGCTGCGCTTCTCGGCCTTCACCGACGAGAACCCGCGCGGCTTCGGCCTGCTGCAGCGCGACCGCGACTTCGACCACTACCAGGACGACGGCGTCTTCTACGAGAAGCGGCCTAGCCTGTGGGTGACGCCCAGGGCGGGCTGGGGCAAGGGCGCCATCAACCTGGTGGAGCTGCCCACCGACGACGAAACCAACGACAACATCGTCGCCTTCTGGAACCCCGCGCAGCCGCTGGTGCCGGGCGAGGAGCGGCTGTTCAGCTACCAGTTGCACTGGGGCGCGCAGCCGCCCGCGCTGCCGCGCCTGGCGCAGGCCGTGGCCACGCGCACGGGCCTGGGCGGCGTGGTGGGGCAAAAGCGCAGCTATTTCTCGCAGCGCTTTGCCGTGGACTTTGCCGGCGGCGACTTCAGCCTGCTCAGCGGCAACGCGCAGGTGGAGCCGGTGATCTGGGCTTCGCGCGGCCAGGTGGAGATCACGTCCGCCCGCCCGCTCAACGCCCTGCGCGGCTGGCGCGCCATGTTCGACCTGCGCCCCATGGACGACTCGGTGGAGCCCATAGAGCTGCGCCTGTTCCTGCGCTACCAGGGCCGCCCGCTCACCGAGACCTGGACCTACCAGTGGACGCCGCCCGCAGCGGCGCAGCGGGCGTTCTGAGCCCGCGCGCCGCGGGCCGGGTTACAACCCCGGTTTCTTGGAGGCGGAAGGTGTCGACGATGCGTGGCGTGGCGGTGTTTTGCGGTTCCAACTTCGGCGCGTCGCCGGCCTATGCCGAGGCCGCCGCGGCCCTTGGGCGGGAGATGGCCGCGCGGGGCCTGCGGCTGGTCTATGGCGGCACCACCAAGGGCCTCATGGGCGTGGTGGCCGACGCGGTGCTGGCCGCCGGCGGCTCGGCCACGGGCGTGATCACGCACAAGCTGCACGCGCGGGGCCACCTGCACGGCAAGCTCTCGGCGCACGAGCTCGTGCCCACCATGCGCGAGCGCAAGACGCGCATGGGCGAGCTGGCCGACGCCTTCGTGGCCCTGCCCGGCGGCCTGGGCACCTTCGAGGAGTTGTTCGAAGCCGCCACGCTCACGCAGTTGGGCGAGCACGTGAAAGCCTGCGGCGTGCTCAACGTCAATGGCTACTACGAGCCGCTGCGCGCCATGCTGGACCGCGCGGTGGCCGAGGGCTTCATGAAGGCCGAGCACCGCGACATGGTCGTGGTCGAGTCCGACCCCGCGCGGCTGCTCGATGCCCTGGCCGCCTGGCAGCCGCCGGTGGTGGACAAGTGGATAGGCCAGCCCGGGTCGTGATGGGGTTCGCTCCGCGCTGAGCCCGTCCCGCCGCACGTTCCACCTTGCGGGGGATGTCCTGTCCACCCCCCGGAACGATGCGCCAGGGCCCTGGCCTGCGGACACTGCGCTCCCGTTGCAGCCGCACTGCGACGCCGCTTCGACAGCGGCCTCCCACCCGCTCACGACCGCCAGGAGATCCACGCATGACCGCTTCGCTTTCCCCCGACCGCATCCTGCAGACCGGCGCCGCCTTCTGGGGCTCCAAGGCCCTGCTCTCCGCCGTGGAGCTGGGCGTGTTCACGGTGCTGGCCGAGGGGCCGCTCACCGGCGAGCAACTGCGCGTACGGCTGGGCCTGCACCAGCGCGCCGTCCCGGACTTCTTCGACACGCTGCTGGCGCTGGGCTTCCTGCAGCGCGAGGGGCAGGGCGCGCGGGCCTGCTACAGCAACACGGCCGAGACGCAGCACTTCCTCGACCGCCGCTCGCCGGCCTACATGGGCGGCATGCTGGAGATGGCCAACGACAGGCTCTACCGCTTCTGGGGCGACCTCACCCAGGCGCTGCGCACGGGGCAGCCGCAAAACGAGATCAAGCACACGGGCGAGCCGCTGTTCGCCAAGCTGTACGAGAACCCGGCGCGGCTGGAGCAGTTCATGGCCGCGATGAGCGGCATCTCGGCCGGCAACTTCGCGCTGTTGGCCGAGAAGTTCGACTTCAGCCCCTACCTGACGCTGGCCGACGTGGGCGGCGCCACGGGCCAGCTCGCCTGCCTGGTGGCGGCGCGCCACCCGCACCTGTACTGCACGTCGCTGGACCTGCCCAAGGTCACGGACATCGCGCGGCGCAAGATCGCCGAGCGCGGCATGTCCGACAGGGTGCAGGCGCAACCCTTTGACTTCTTCAACGATCCCTTCCCGCAGGCCGACGTCATCACCATGGGCATGATCCTGCACGACTGGAACCTGGAGAAGAAGCTGCAGCTCATGCGCAGGGCTTGGGCGGCCCTGCCGCCGGGGGGCTGCCTCATCGCCGTGGACAACCTCATAGACGACGAGCGCCGCCACAACGCCTTCGGCCTGCTGATGTCGCTGAACATGCTCATCGAGTTCGGCGACGCCTTCGACTACACGGGCGCCGACTTCAGCCGCTGGGCGCGGCAGGTCGGCTTCAGGCGCACCGAGGTGCTGCCGCTGGCCGGGCCGGGCAGCGCGGCCATCGCCTACAAGTAAAGGCCGCGCCGCGCCGCGGCAGGCCCGGCGGGCTCATGCGGCGAACAGCTCGACGATGAAGTTGCGCAGCCACACGTTGGCCGGGTCCTTGTGCATGCGGGCGTGCCAGAACAGGTTGATGGACGGCACGGGCATCTCCACGGGATGCGCCGCGTAGGACAGTCCAAAGGGCGCGGCGATGCGCTGCGCAAGCGTCTCGGGCACGGTGGCCAGCAGGTCGGTGTTCTGGACGATGTGGGCCACGGCCGTGAAGTGCGGCACGGTCAGCCGCACCCGGCGCTGCACCCCGCTGCGCTGCATCACCTCGTCGGCCAGGCCGTGCCCCGTGCCTTGCGCGATCACCGCCACGTGCTCGGCCGCGCAGAACTCCTGCAGCGTGATGCGTCGCTTGTCGAGTTGGTGGCCCTTGCGCATCAGGCAGACGTAGCGCGTCTGCAGGATGCGGCGCTGGAAGAACCCGGCCTTGAGTTGCGGCAGCAGGCCCACGGCCAGGTCCACCTTGGCCGCTTCCATCTCGTCCTTGAGGTTCACCGACGCATTGCGCACGGTGCTGATGGTCACGTTGGGCGCGGCCTGCATGAGCGCCGCCACCAGCCGAGGCAGGAACCAGATCTCGCCGATGTCGTTCATGCCCATGGTGAAAGCCCGCCGCGCGGTGGCCGGGTCGAAGCCGCTCTTCTGGTTGAGCGCACTGCGGATCATGCCCAGCGCGTAGCTCACCGACTCGGCCAACTGCTCGGCGTAGGGCGTGGGCTCCATCCCTTTGGGCGTGCGCGTGAACAAGTCATCGCCCAGCAACTTGCGCAGCCTCGCCAGCGCATTGCTCACCGCGGGCTGGGTCAAGCCCAGGTTCTCCGCCACCCTGGACACCCGTTTCTCGACCAGCAACTGGTTGAAGACGATCAGCAGGTTCAGGTCGATCTCTTCCAGCTCCATCGCCGCCTCTTCATTGATTTTGGTGATGCAGTGTATTCAGTCCAATCCATTGGCTGAATGTAGGCAAACTTGGAGCATGCACGCCATCGCTTCGTGCCATTACCGCACTGCCATGGAAGTCCTCGTTCAACCTCTGCAGCGCGGCTTGACGTCCAGCCCGGCGCCAACCTGCTGGAAGTGCTGCGCGAGCACCAGCTGCCCCCGTCCTACAGCTGCACGGCCGGGCGCTGCGGCACCTGCCGCTGCCGCGTGGGCGAAGGCGAGGTGATGGACGGCGGTGCGCAAATGCAGCGCCCGCGGGCCGCGGACCCGCATCGACAACGACATCCTTCCAGCCCGCCGACCCGGCCGTGACCAGGGATGGTCGCGGTGCTGCTCATCAACCACGGCCGCTGCGCCGCCGCCTCCCCGGCGGCAGCGGGCACCGAAAAGTTCAAGCCCAGCGCTCTCGTGCCGCAAGCGCAAGGCGGGCGTGGTCGCTGAGCCGACGGCGGGCCGCCTCCACCGCGCCGGCGGGCCGCTCAGGCGGGCGCGGCGCCCAGCGCCTGGCGCAGCGTGGCCAGCGCGGGGCCGAAATCGAAGTTGTCGAGCTGCCTTGCCAGCGTCTGCATGCGCGGCCCAAGCGCTGCGCTCAGCAGCGCCTCGTGCTCCCGAAAGAGCTGCGTGCTGCTGAAGTCGTCCTCGGCCAGCAGTGCCTCCAGCCGCGTGGCCACGGCGCGGGCCTGCTGCAGCGCGGCCGGCGAAGGCGTGCCGGCGCGCTCGGCGCCGCCATCGTCCGCGGGCAGGGCGGCCGCCAGCGCGGTGCTCAGCGCCTGGAACTCCGCCTGCACCGCCTGCGCCCGCTGGTGCAGCGCGTGCGCGGCCGCAGGCGGCGCGCCGCGGCCGCGCGCGTCGGCTTCCAGCGCCCCGGCCGCATCGGCCAGCCGCTGCGCACCCAACGTGGCCGCCAGGCCCTTGAGGCTGTGGGCGCTGAAGGCCAGCGCCGCCGTGTCGCCCGCGGACAGTTGCTGTTGCAACTGGCGCGGCAGCTCGCTGTCGCGCAGGTGGGCCAGCATGCGGGCGTACAGCGCCACGCGGCCGCGCGTGCGCTGCAGCCCGGCCGCGGCGTCCAGGCCGGCCACGGCCATGAGCTGCGCGTGCAGTGCCGCATCAGCCTCTTGCGCCGGCCCTGGCGCCGCCTGCGGCGCGGGGCCGGGCGCTTGGGCTGCGGCAGCCGGCGCGGGCAGCCAGCGCAGCAGCGTGCGGAACAGCACGTCCGGCTCCACCGGCTTGGCGATGTGGTCGTTCATGCCCGCGGCCAGGCAAAGCTCGCGGTCCTCGTGGAGCGCGTTGGCCGTCATGGCCAGGATGGGCGTGGCTGCGTGCGCGGGCAGCCTGCGTATGCGCCGCGCGGCCTCCAGGCCGTCCAGCCGCGGCATCTGCATGTCCATCAGGATCAGGCCGTAGGCCGTGGCGCGGGCCTTGTCCACGGCGGACTGGCCGTCGTCGGCCACGTCCACGTCCAGGCCCACGCCGGCGAGCAGCTCGCGCGCCACCTCCTGGTTGATGGCGTTGTCCTCGGCCAGCAGCACGCGCGCGCCGGCATGGCGGCGCAGCAGGTTTTCCAGCTCGGCCGCCGGCGCCACCGGCACGGGCGGTTGGGCGAAAGCCCTGTCCGTGCCGCGTGCCATGGGCAGCTCCACGCGGAAGGTGCTGCCCACGCCCGGCTCGCTGCTCACGCCGATGCGCCCGCCCATCAGCTCCGTGAGCCGGCGGCAGATGGCCAGGCCCAGGCCCGTGCCGCCGTACTTGCGCGTGGTGGAGGCGTCGGCCTGCTCGAAGGGCTGGAACAGGCGCTCCTGCTGCTCGGCGCTCAGCCCTATGCCGCTGTCCTGCACCTCGAAGCGCACCACCATGGGCGCGCCGGGCGGGCTGGCCAGGCGGGCGCTCACGCGCACGTGGCCGGCCTCGGTGAACTTCACGGCGTTGCCCACGAAGTTGAGCAGGATCTGGCCCAGGCGCAGCCCGTCGCCGTGCAGCACGCGGGGCAGGCCGGCCATCTCCGTGATGAGCGCCAGGCCCTTGGCCTCGGCCTTGTCGCGCAGCAGGCTGCACACGTCGTCCACGACGCGCTCCACGTCGAAGTCGGCCGTCTCCAGCCGCAGCTTGCCGGCCTCGATCTTGGAGAGGTCCAGGATGTCGTTGATCACGCCCAACAAGTGGTGCGCCGCCGTGGAGATCTTGGCCAGCCGCTCCAGTTGCACGGGCTCGCGCAGGTCGCGCTTGAGCAGGTGCGCCAGGCCGATGATGGCGTTCATGGGCGTGCGGATCTCGTGGCTCATGTTGGCCAGGAAGGCGCTCTTGCTGCGGTTGGCGGCCTCGGCGGCGTCGCGCGCCTGCTTGAGCTCGGCCTCGGCGTGCTTGCGCCGCGTGATGTCCTCGAACAGCACCACGCTGCCCACGACCTCGCCGTCGCGCGTGAGCGGCGCGGCGGAGTAGGCGACGGGGAAGGCGCTGCCGTCGCGGCGCCAGAAGCACTCGGTGTCGCTGCGCGCGCGCTGGTTGTCCAGCAAGGCGCGGCGCACCTGGCAGCCGTCGGCGCGGGTGTCGGCGCGGCGCGCCTGGGGCGACAGCACGATCTGCGGCAGCGGCAGGCCCACGAGCTGGCGCGTGTCCTCGAAGCCCAGCAGCAGCGCCGCGGCACGGTTGGCCAGCGTCACGCGGCCTTCCATGTCGGTGCTGAAGATGCCTTCGGTGGTGGACTCCACCAGCGTGCGCAGCTGCTCCTCCTTGTTGGCCAGCACCTCGGCGGCGCGCGCGCTGTCGGTGATGTCGCGCGCCTGGGTGAGGAAGCCGTCGAAGCGGCCCTGGGCATCGCGCAGCACGCAGCGCGTCGTGGAGATCAGCCGTTCGCCCAAGCCGGCCAGCGGCATGTGCCGCTCCACCACCATGACGTCGTGGCCGCTGGCGATGAGCGCGTCCTCGTCGGCCCGCACCAGGGCGGCCAGGTCGGGGGCCAGCACCTCGCCGGCCGTGCGTCCGGCCAGGGCCTTCCAGTCGGCGATCGCGTTGGCCTGCGCGTAAGCCCGGCTGACGGCCTTGTAGCGGTGCTCGCGGTCCTTGAGCGCGATGAGGTCGGGCGATATCTCCAGCACGCGCGTGAAGTCCAGGTTGACGGCCTCGGCCGCTTCCTTGGCGCGGTGCAGCTCGGCCGTGCGCTCGGCCACGAGCTGCTCCAGCTGGTGGCGGTGGCGCTCCAGTTCCTCGGCGGTGCGCTTTTGCGCCGTGATGTCCTCCCACAGCGCCACCATGTAGGTGCGCCCGCCCAAGCGCACCGGGCAGGCGGTGACGCGCACGTCGAACAGCGTGCCGTCCTTGCGCCGGTGCACGTTTTCGAGCCGGCGCACCTTGTCGCGCACCGTGCGCTCCATGGAGTCTTGCAGCGCCTTGGGCGCCAGGCCGGCCTGCACCTGCTGCAGCGACATGCCCAACAGCTCCTCGCGCCCGTAGCCCAGCAGCCGGCAGGTGGCTGCGTTGACCTGCACGTAGCGGCCGCTGTCGGTGTCTATGACCTCGATGGCGTAGGGCGCCTCGTCGAACACCGCCTGCATCAGGGCCTCGCTGTCGCGGGCCGAGGCTTCGGCGGCGTCGCGCGCGGCCAGCGCGTTGCGAAAGGCCAGCACCGTGCGCGCCAGCGTCGGCAGCACGCCGGGGCGGCCTTGCGCCAACTGCTCGACCTGCGCCAGTTGCGCCGGCTCCGGCTTGCCCTCGGACAGGCACTGCAGCGTCCGGGTCAACAGCGACACCCGCGCCGTCAGCCGCCGCACGGCCAGCAGCCAGAACAGCATGAGCCCGCCCAACGCCAGCGCGCCGGCCGCGCCGATGTGCACCTGCCGCTGCCCCAGGGCCTGCAGCAGCGCCGTGCCCTGCGAGGCCGAGCCGTGCAGCGTTGACTCGGCGATGCCCCGCGCGTGCTCGCTCAAATGCAGGTGGACGTCGCTGGCCTGCAACGCCTGGCGCCACGCCTGTGGCGGATCGGCGGCGGCCAGCTCGGTGGCCCTGGTCACCAACTGGCGGTAGCGGGTGAAGTCCTGCCGCACCTCGTTGGCGGGCTGACTGTCCGCGGCCGCGGGCCACTGCTTCTCGACGGCGGCCAGCCGGTCCACCAGCTCGGCCCGCACACGCTGGAGCGCGGCCTGGTCGGCCTGCGTGCCGGTCTGCTCCAGGGTGCGTAGCACCAGGCGCTGTATGCCAGCGAGCTCGTGATCCAGGTTGAGGGCCTGGGCTGCGCGCCGACTTTGCTGCAGTTGCTGCGTGCGGGTGGTCTCGTGCTCGCCCCACAGGCGGTCGAACGCCAGGTAGTTGAGCGCGGCCAGCACCAGCGCCAGCGCGGTGCTGGGCAGGAAGATCAGGCGCAGGAAGGGCGCGACGCCGCTGCTTTGAAGTCTCATGGCTGCTGCTGCACGGCGTGCACCGGCAGCAGCCGGCGCGTCACGGAAATGCTGTCCACGTAGCGGGAGCCGGCGTCCCCCAGGGGACGGAACGGCGCGAGCATGCCCTCCTTGGGAAAGCCGCCCGCCTGGACCACCGCGCCGCACAGCGCTGCGCAGCCCTGTAGCGCGTGCAGGCCCAGCCTCGTTCGTCCCGTGTGCTTCATGTGCCGCTGTCCGCCGTCTGCGTCACCGTCTGCCCTGCCTGTGCGGCTGCCTGTGCGGCTGCCTGGGCCACAGCCGGTGCCGGCGCGGACTGCGGATCGGCCACGCGGCCGGCCACGGCGGCGAACTCCTCGCGGCAGGCGAGGAAGGCGTCCACCACGTCGGGGTCGAAATGCCGGCCGCTGCCCTCCACGATGATGCGCGTCGTCTCCTCCAGGCTCATGGGCGGCTTGTAGACGCGCCGGGACATGAGGGCGTCGAACACGTCGGCCAGGGCCATCAGGCGGGCGCTGACGGGAATGTCTTCGCCGGCCAGGCCGCGCGGGTAGCCGCTGCCGTCCCACTTCTCGTGGTGGTGCTGTGCAATCTCGCGCGCCGCCTGCAAGAAGGCGAAGGCCTCGCCGGCCATCTCGTGCGCGGCGGCGTCGCTGACGCTGGCCAGGGCGCCTTGCATGGCCTTGGCGATGGCGTCGGCGCCAATGGCGGCATGCGCCTTCATCAGCTCGAACTCCTTTGGCGTGAGCTTGCCGGGCTTGAGCAGGACGGCGTCGGCAATGCCCACCTTGCCGATGTCGTGCAGCGGCGCGGCCTGCACCACCATATCCAGGCGCTGGCCCTGCAGCGCCGACGCAAAGCGCGGGTGGTCGCGCAGCCGCCGCGCCAGCAGCTCCACGTAGGCCTGCGTGCGCACGATGTGGTGGCCGGTCTCGCTGTCGCGCGCCTCGCCCAAGCAGGCCAGCGCGCGCAGGCTCAGGTCCTGGATGAGCAGGTTCTGGCGCAGGCGCCGCGCCACCTCCTGTTCCAGCCGCCGGTTGTGGCGCGCGAGCTGGTCGCGCGTGCGCTTGAGCTCCACATGGGTGCGCACGCGCGCCAGGGTGACGGCCGGGTCTATGGGCTTGGTGATGTAGTCCACCGCGCCCTCGGCCAGGCCCTTGCGCTCGCTGTCGGCGCCGTCCAGCGCGGTGATGAAGATGACGGGAATGTCGCGCGTGGCCGGGTCCGCCTGCAGCCGGCGCAGCACCTCGTAGCCGTCCATGCCGGGCATCATCACGTCCAGCAGGATCAGGTCGGGCCTGGCGGCCTGCACCGCGCGCAGCGCGCTCTCGCCTGCGGTGGTGGCGCGCACCCGGTACGTGGGCTGCAGCAGGTCGCCCAACAGCTTGAGGTTTTGCGGCGTGTCATCGACGACGAGCACCGTCGGCTTGGCGCTCTCCTCAGGCGTCATGGCGGGTTGCAAGCTGATGGTCATGCGCGGCCCTCGGCAGGAGAAGGTCGTAATGATATGTAGCTGGATGCCGTGGCCACGGCACGGCGAGCTTGAAGTTGCGCAAGCGCACGCCGAGCGGACGCGACCAGGCTTGGTGAGGGGATGCCGCGCTCGACCGGCGCCTCTTCAAAGCCGCCGCCATGGGCCGCGCACCGGCCGTGCTCGCCCGGCGGTGGATGTTGCAATCTGCAGCGGTGCGGCATCGTTGCCTGACTGTCAAAGTGCCGGTCTGCCGCGGCCGGCGTGGCGGGTGCGCGTCGCGCCAAGCCCACCATCGACAGCACTGGAAATGCTTGGCCTCGTGAACTTTCAGCACGCAGAGCTTGGCGCGCCTGAAACCTT
>NZ_BCTC01000079.1 GCF_001571085.1 Azohydromonas lata NBRC 102462 | reverse complement strand
TTGGAGGCGCCGTTGGTCAGCACCAGGATGGGCCCGCCCGGGCCCTGGGCCGGATCGGCCGCCTGGGCCGGGCGCATCCAGCACAGCAGGCTCAGCAGGCAGGCCGCCAACAACACCCAGGCCCGACTCATGGCCCGCCGACTCTCACGCACGGAAATGCAGTGCATCGCTTGATTCCTCCCTCGCCGGCTTATTGGTTCGTCGCCGGGCTTGCGCCCGGCAAAAACTCTTGGAACGAATGAAATGGCCCTGGTGGGCCTCCTGGCGTGGCTACAGCTTTTATGGATTTGGGCAAAAAAATCGGGACGAAGGCGTCCCGGAAAATCTCACCCGAATACCTCTCGAATCCCAGCCGGGTCTCGCTTGAATTCAGCTCGACTCCGTTTGAAAATAAATTTGTTACCTCAACGCTGTCAACACCCGCATGGGCTGGGGAGCGACACCCCGCGGCGGTGCGGAAAAATAAATCGGCATGGAGCGTGGTTGAGAACGGGTTTTTTGGCGAATTCATCTGGTAAGGCTGAAGCACTGCAATATTCATGAGCCTGCCTTGCGGCAAGGGCCTGGCCGGCCTATGGGCAGGCTCATGCCCCGGGGAGTTTCTCGGGAGCGACTGTGGAACCCCGGGCCGTCAGAAGGCCGAAACTCTCAGGAGAAATTCAGGCTTTTGCAGCTTGCAGGAGGGTGCACGCCTTGGCATGGTCGTTTTGTCATGCCGGGCTTGGTACTTTTATGGGGCCGCATTTCCCCATTAATTTCCCCATGCGTTGGAGGTATTGCCTAAATTACGGAAAAGCCGGCATGCAGCCTGTTTGCAAAGGTTTCTGCCAGCAAAAGAAATCAATGCGATTTTGTCGCGGGAATCAGCATGGCAATGGTTTGGGCAACAAGCAGGCATGACGTTCGCCGCCAAAGGCGAATGGCGCGGCCGCCGCAGCAACCCACGGGCGCTTTCCCTGGGGCACTGCCTCCATGGGCTTGCGGACTGGCAGCCGCGCGCCGCAGCCGCGACGCTTGTGCCATCGCCACGCTTTTGCAATGCCTTGGCGCGGCCGGGCTGCTGCCAAGCCACTGAAGAAGGACGTACCGACATGCCCTCCGACGCTTTCGATTTCGATTTCCTCAGCCGCCTTGCCCGGGACGAGCCGCAGGCCTTCGAGGCCCACCGTCAGGCACTGCTGGCCGCCGCGCTGGAGGACGTGCCCGCGCCGCACCAGGGTGCCGTGCGCGTGGCGCTGGCCCAGGCCCAGGTGCGCATGGCCGTCGCGCCCAACAGCTCGGCGCGGCTGGTGGCGGCCTTTTCAGCCATGGGCGAGTCGCTGCTGGAGCTGCAGCAGGCCGTGGCGGCGCTGCACCGCGAAATGACGGCTTGCGCCGGCGCGCGCGCCGCCGCGGCTTGAGCCGCCGCAGCGCCGGCAAGCTGCTTTCCGACCTGCTCCCGTCTCAGTTTCCGATTCGTCCCCGGTCGGCGAATCGAAGTATCAAAAGCCTGCCCAAAACTGCGGCCGCCCAACGCCTTTTGCGCGGCATTTGAAACTCACAACTGCGGCGCCTGGCGCAGCAGCACGGTTTTGAGCGCGAAGCTGGAGTTGATGTGCGCCACGCCCGGGATGCGCGCCAGCGTGTGGGTGAGGAAGCGGTGGTAGGCGTCCAGGTCCGGCACCACCACGCGCAGGTTGTAGTCGGCCTCGCCCGTCATCAGGAAACAGCTCATCACCGCGGGCTCGGCGGCGATGGCGCTCTCGAACTGCTCGAAGGCTGCTTCCGACTGCTTTTCCAGCGTCACCGAGACGAACACGCTCATGGCGCCGGCCAGCCGCCGCTCGTCGAGCTGCGCGGCGTAGCCCAGGATGTAGCGCTGCTCCTCCAGCCGCCGCACGCGGCGCAGCGTGGGCGTGAGCGACAGGCCCACGCGCTCGGCCAGGTCGCGCCAGCTCAGCCGCGCGTCCAGCGCCAGCTCGCGCAATATCTTGAGGTCTATGCGGTCCAGGGTGTCGCCTTGGTTCATTCGTGCTGTGGCTGCGCAATGCGTAGTTCAAATGCACTATTGTGAACCGCTTGGACAGGCCAGTTTGGCGACATTTTGCGCGGACGTGGTGGAAAAATATCGGCCACGCGCGTTGGGACGGTTTCTGCTGGATTCGCCATATGCCGCCGGCGCGCGGACATTTCCCGCCAGGAACGAGCCATGAATTCGCAGCCCACCCAACAATTCGCCAGTGACAATTACGCCGGTGTTTGCCCCGAGGCCTTGCAGGCCATGGCCGAAGCCAACGACGGCTCGGCCCCGGCCTACGGCGAGGACGCGTGGACGGCCCGCGCCGCGGACGCCTTCCGGACCCTGTTCCAGACCGGCTGCGAAGTGTTCTTCGCCTTCAACGGCACGGCGGCCAATTCGCTGGCGCTGGCCGCGCTGTGCCAGAGCTACCACAGCGTCATCTGCTCGGACTCCGCGCACGTGGAAACCGACGAGTGCGGCGCGCCGGAGTTCTTCTCCAACGGCTCCAAGCTGCTGGTGGCGCGCGGCGAGGGCGGCAAGCTCACGCCGCAGGCCATTCGCGCCATCGCCACGGCGCGGCGCGACATCCATTTCCCCAAGCCGCGCGTCGTGACGGTCACGCAGCCCACGGAAACGGGGCAGCTCTACTCGCTGCAGGAGCTGCGCGACATCGCCGCCACCTGCCGCGAGCTGGGCCTGAGCCTGCACATGGACGGCTCGCGATTCGCCAACGCCTGCGCCGCGCTGGGTTGCGAGCCCGCCGACATGACCTGGCGCGCCGGCGTGGACGTGCTGTGCTTTGGCGGCACCAAGAACGGCATGGCCGTGGGCGAGGCCATCCTGTTCTTCCGCCGCGAGCAGGCCGAGGACTTCGGCTACCGCTGCAAGCAGGCCGGGCAGCTCGCTTCCAAGATGCGCTACCTCTCCGCGCCCTGGGTGCGCATGCTCGAAACCGGCGCCTGGCTGCGCAACGCCGAGCACGCCAACGCCTGCGCCCGCCATCTGGCAGAGGGCAGCCGCGGGCTGCCCGGCGTGGAGCTGATGTTCCCCGTGCAGGCCAACGCCGTGTTCCTGAAACTGCCGCCGGCCGTGGCCGAAGCGCTGCGCGCGCGCGGCTGGCGCTTCTACACCTTCATAGGCGGCGGGGCGCGCTTCATGTTCGCCTGGGACGCCCGGCTGCAGCAGGTGAACGCGCTGCTGGCCGACTTGCGCGACGCGGCGCTGGCAGCCGCGTAGGCCGCGCTCACGCGGCGCGGCGTGTCGCGACGGACAGCCGTAAAAAAATACCGGTCTGTCAATGCCGCGCTGCGCCAGCCAGCTTGCTGATCACGCAAATTTCTTCTTTGGCCCAAGCTCAAAGCGCAAGAAAGCGCTGTGGCATCTGATCTTTTTAGAAGGCGCACTACACTCGCTACCTGAGTCCGGCGCATATTTATTACTTCGTTTACACGTTGCGCGGGGTTTGGGTTCAAGCTTCAGACCGTCGCACAAGTGCCGAAAGCTAGGCACGGAGGGGAGAAAAGTGCAAATCGCTGGTTCCAGCTTACAGCCGCTGCTGACGCAGGCCTCGGGGCCTGCGCCCGGCGTGCGCGAGACGCAGCGCAGCGTCGACCAGCGCTCTGCCATGGCCACCACGGCCGGGCAGGCCTCGGTATCCGTGCACATTTCGGCCGCGGGCCGCGTGGCTGCCGCGGTGATGGGCACGGCCGGCCTGGCCGCCACGGCGCGCACGCAGGGCACGGCGCATGCGCTGTCGGTGGACAGCCATGGCCGCAGCCACGTCACGCTGGCGCCGCAGTCGCAGGCGATCCGCCGCATCGTCGAGCAGATGACGGGCAAGCAAATAGGTGCGTTCAACACCGTGGACCTGGGCGCGCTGGTGCAGACCGCCGGTGGCGCCGCCGCCGCGCAGGCGTCCGCGAGCGGTGAAAGCGCGGCGGCGGCGCAGGTGATTTCACAGCTCAACGCGCTGCTGCAGTTCTCGGCTTCCGGCATGGTCACGGCGCAGGACGGCGCCAAGATCGGGTTCACCGTGCTCATGGAGCTGGAGGACCGGGCCATGACCGTCCGCAGCCTCAAGGTGCGCATCAACCAGTTGGGCATGGCGCCGCCGGAGGTGAGCTATGACGGCCCGGCCTCCGACCTGGCCGGCCACGCCTTCACCTTCGACCTTGGGCAGGCGGCCAGCGAAGGCCAGGAAGGCCCGCAAATCTTTGGCTCCGGCGTGGTGGCTTTCGAGGACATCGCCGACCCGGCCGCCTCGGCATCCGCCTGAAGCCCTGCTGAAGCGCTTCTCCGCCTGAAACCGGCTCCCGGCTGACGCCGGCACCTGCGCAAGCGGCGCGCCGCCGCCCGCGAGCCCCGGGCCCGGCCCAGGCTTTGCCCCATGTCCCGCCATGGCGCCTGCCCAAAGGCGCCCGCGGAGACACGTCATGGCCGGAACCCTGCCTGCAAGCACCAGCACCGCTTCGTCTGCGCCCGGCGCCAGCGCCGCCATGCCGAGCTACACCGTGCCGCTGGCGGTGCTGACCCTGCTGTTCTTCATCTGGGGCTTCATCACCGCGCTCAACGACATCCTCATCCCGCACCTGCGCGCCGTGTTCACGCTGAGCTACGTGCAGGCCATGCTCATCCAGTTCTGCTTCTTCGCGGCCTACCTGGTGATGTCGGTGCCGGCGGGGCTGCTGGTCAAGCGGTTGGGCTACAAGCGCGGGATCATCGTGGGCCTGACGGTCGCCGGCCTCGGCTGCCTGCTGTTCACGCCCGCGGCCAGCCGCGCCGCCTACCCGCTGTTCCTGGGTGCGCTGTTCGTCCTGGCCTCGGGCATCACGCTGCTGCAGGTGGCGGCCAATCCCTACGTCACCGTGCTGGGCCGCCCGGAAACCGCCTCGTCGCGGCTGAACCTCACGCAGGCCTTCAATTCGCTCGGGACAACGCTGGCCCCCTTCGTCGGCTCCCTGCTCATCCTGGCCGTGGCCGTCAAGCCGGCCGAGGAACTGCAGCGCATGGACGCCGCGCAGCGCGCGGCCTACGCGGCGCAGCAGGCCTCCTCGGTGCAGACGCCCTATGTCGCCCTGGCGCTGGTGCTGTTTGCCATCGCCGTGGTCATCGCGCTGTCGCGGCTGCCGCGCATCGAGGAGCCCGCCGTGCCGGCCGAGGCGCCGCCGGATGCGGGCGGCGCCGTCTACCACCAGCGCGACAGCGCCTGGCAGTACCGCCACCTGGTGCTGGGCGCGCTGGGCATCTTCCTGTACGTGGGCGCCGAGGTCTCCATCGGCAGCTTCCTCGTCAACTTCATGGGCCAGCCGGAGGTGGCGGGGTTGCCGGAGGAGGTGGCGGCGCGCTGGCTGTCGCTGTACTGGGGCGGCGCCATGGTGGGCCGCTTCGTGGGCGCGGCGGTGCTGAAGAAGGTGCGGCCCGGCCGGCTGCTGGCCTTCAACGCGCTGGTGGTCACGGCTTTGCTGCTGCTGGCCATGCTCGCCGCGGGCCCGGCCGCCATGTGGGCGCTGCTGGCCATAGGCCTGTTCAACTCCATCATGTTTCCCACCCTCTTCAGCCTGGCCATCGAGGGCTTGGGCCGCCACACCGGCGAGGGCTCCGGCGTGGTGTGCATGGCCATCGTGGGCGGCGCCATCGTCCCGGTGGTGATGGGCTTTTTCGCCGACCGCATCGGCCTGCTGCACGCCTTCTTCGTCCCGGTGCTGTGCTACCTGTACATCGCCTGGTACGGGCTCAAGGGGCATTACGCCGATTTCACCGCGCGCGAGCCGGTGCCGGCGCACCGCGGCTGACGCGCCCCGCGCTGTGCCGCGTGGGGGGTGTTAGACCGTCTAACACCCTGGCGCCGTCCCCGCGGGCCGGCGCGGCTGCACGGACTTCAACGCCGCTGGGCACCATGGCGGCATGATTCCCTTCTCCGTTCTCGACCTCAGCCCCATCGTGGAGGGCGGCGACGCCGCCCAGTCCTTCCGCCACACCGTGGAGCTCGCCCGGCACTGCGAGCGCCTGGGCTTCAGGCGTTACTGGCTTGCCGAGCACCACGGCATGCCCGGCATCGCCAGTGCCGCTACCGCCGTGCTCCTGGGCCACGTGGCCGGTGCCACGCGCTCCATCCGCGTGGGCGCGGGCGGCGTGATGCTGCCCAACCACTCGCCCCTGGTCATTGCCGAGCAGTTCGGCACGCTGGCCACGCTCTACCCGGGCCGCATCGACCTGGGCGTGGGCCGCGCGCCGGGCTCCGACGCCGCCACCGCGCGCGCCCTGCGCCGCGCCCGCGGCGCCGAGGCGGCCGACCAGTTCCCGCAGGACGTGGCCGAGCTGCTGGCCTACTTCGAGCCCGCGCGCGCCGGCCAGGCGCTGCGCGCCATCCCCGGCGAGGGCCTGCGCGTGCCGGTGTGGGTGCTGGGCTCCAGCCTCTTCGGCGCGCAGCTCGCGGCCCTGCTGGGCCTGCCCTACGCCTTCGCCTCGCACTTCGCGCCGCAGCAGCTCATGCCCGCCGTGGAGCTGTACCGCAGCGAGTTCCGCCCCTCGCGCCACCTCGACGCGCCCTACGTGATGCTGGGCTTCAACGTCTTCGCCGCCGACAGCGACGAGGAAGGCGCCCTGCTGGCCAGCTCCATGCAGCAGGCCTTCGCCAGCCTGTACGCCGGCCGCCCCGGCCGGCTGCCGCCGCCGGTGGCGGGCTTCATGGACCGCCTGCCCATGGCCGAGCGCGTGTTCGTGGAGCGCTCGCTCGCCTGCTCGGCCGTGGGCTCGCCGGCCACGGTGCGCCGGGCGCTGGAAGATTTCATCGCCCGCACGGGCGCCGACGAGCTCATGCTCACCTCGCAGGTCTTCGACCACGCGGCGCGGCTGCGCAGCTACGGGATCGCGGCCGAGGTCGCCGGCATGGCGCCCGCCGCCGCCTGACCGATTTCCCTCTCTCCCTGGAGATCCCCGCATGGCGCCCATGAAAGTCATCTTCGACACCGACCCCGGCGTGGACGACGCCATGGCGCTGGCGCTGCTGGCGCGCTCGGCCGACGTGGAGCTCCTGGGCGTGTGCACCGTGTTCGGCAACGGCACGCTGGACACCACCACGAGCAACGCCCTGCACCTGGCCGAGCTGCTGTCCCTGCGCTGCGGGGTGCACCGCGGCGCGGCGGCGCCGCTGGATGGCGGCCCGGTGCATCTGCCGGTGGAGGTGCACGGCCGCAACGCGCTGGGCGACGTGCCCTTGCCGCCGCATCCCGCGCGGGCCGAATCCGGCATTGCCGCCAGCGACTGCCTCGTGCAGGCGCTGCGCCGCCACCCGGGCGAGGTCAGCGTGCTGGCCGTCGGACCGCTGACCAACCTGGCGCTGGCGCTGCGCGCGGCGCCGGACGTCGCGGCGCTGGCGCGGGAGGTGGTGGTGATGGGCGGCGCCTTCGGCCACCACGGCCACACCGGCAACGTCACGCCGCATGCCGAGGCCAACATCTATGCCGACCCGCAGGCCGCCGACGAGGTGTTCGCCGCCGCCTGGCCCGTGAGCATCGTGGGCCTGGACGTCACGCACCAGGTGGTGATGGACGGCGCCTACCTGCGCGCGCTGCGCGAGCACGGCGGCGGGCTGGGCCGCTTCCTCTGGGACATCTCCCGCGTCTACCAGGCCTTCCACCACGACACGGGCGTGCCTGACGGCTTCTACGTGCACGACTCCACCGCGGTGGCGCGGTTGCTCGTCCCCGGGCTGTTCGGCACGCTGCGCGCGCCCGTGCTGGTGGACCGCGAGGGCGCCACCCGCGGCCGCACCCGGCTCGCGGGCCCGGGCGAGGGCACCGGCCGCCCCGTGCAGACCGTGTGCCGCGAGGTGGACGCCGCCGCGCTGCTGGATTTCTACGGCCGGCGCATGCGCGCGGGCGAGGGCGAGAGCGCTTAGCGCCTGCGGCGCCCAATCGGGTCCTGGCGCATGCGCAGGTAGTCCTCCAGCCCGGCCCGGGAGGCCGGCGGCAGTTGCGTGAAGCGCAGCCCGGCGAGGAAGCCGCCTTCACGGCCGCTGAGCACGATGCTGGCCACCTGCGCCTCGGCCGTCACCTCGCGCGCGCCGCTGGGCGAGGCGGGGACGAGCAGGCGCAGCCGGCAGGTGGTGTCCACGGGCAGGTTCAGCGGCAGCAGCAGCAGCATGCCGCCTTCGCTGATGTCCATCGTCCGGCCCTCGACGATCTGGCCGCCGGCCAGCATCAACTGCACCGTGGCCGCGAAGCGGCTGCGGTCGTGGCGACGCGCGGCGGCGCCCTTGGCACCTTTGGAATTGCGGGCAGCGCCGCCAAGCGGAAATGACATTGGGCGGCGAGCGTACTCAATGAGCCGGGAGGACTCCATTTTTTTGCCGCGGCGCCGGGCACTTGTGTCCTGAACGTCAACATCGGCCGCTCCTGTGGCGGCGGCGCACGGGGCGGCGGCAGGCCTGTGGCAGCATCGCCGCGCACGCCGCCTGGGGCGAGTGCTTGACGTGATTGGGCAGTCAGGAGAGTTGCAGTTGGTTCCCCATTACGGTCCGATGCTGGACCCGCTCACGCTGTTGTTTTCGTTGGGCGTGCTGGGCCTGCTGATGGCGGCGGTGTTCCTGAGCCTGGCGCGGACCATGCCGGCGCAGGCGCCGGCGCTGCGGACCTGGAGCAAGTCCATGGCCGTGGCCGGGGGCACGTTCGTGCTGCTGTTCCTGCGCGGGCACGCGCCGCCGCTGCTCACCTTCGTGCTGGCCAACGTGGTGGTGTTTGCCGTGCCTTACTGGATGTATCGGGCCCATGCGCTGCTCCTGGACGGCGGGCCGCGGCAGCGCCCGATGCTGGCGCTGTGGGTCCTGGGTGCCGCCACCGTGGTGGCTACGCATGCCGCAGGGCTGCCGCGCAAGGTGGCCTTCATCACCATCTCCGTCGTGTTCTGCCTGATGCTGGGCGCGACGGCGGCGCTGCTGCTGCGCAGCCTGCGCACTTGGCGTTCGCCCTCGGCGCTGACGGCGCTGCTGGCCTTCGGCGGCCTGTCGCTGGCCTTTGCCGCGCGCGCGGGGCTTGGGCTGCTGGCCAGCGGCGAGCAGCTCACGCCGCAGGCGCAGTCCGTGGCACAGCTCTTCACGCTGGTGCCGGGGGTGGTGCTGATCGTGATCTGCTCGGTCTGCTTTCTCTCCCTGGTCCACGAGCGCCACCGCGCCGGCGAGCTGCAGCGGCTGGCCACGCAACTGCAGGCGCAGGAGGAGCTGGTGGCCTGCCGCACCGCCGAGCTGCGCGCGGCCAACGCGGCGCTGGAGCAGCGCGCCCGCACCATCGTGGACCTCTACGATCGCGCCCCCTGCGGCTACGTCTCGCTCTCACCCGGGGGCACGGTGCTGCAGGCCAACCAGACGCTGCTGCGCATGTTGGGCCGCGACCACGCCGAGCTCGCCGGCCAGGACCTGGGGGCCCTGCTCACGCCGCCAAGCCGCGCCACGCTGCCCGCGCTGCTGGTGCTGGCCCTGGCGCAGGGCGAGGCCACGAACCGGGAGCTGGACTTCAAGCTGGCCGGCGGCGGCACGCTGCCCGTGCTGTTCAGCGTGGTGGCCGTGCCGCAAGTCGAGGGCGAAGGCGCCTCGCTGCGCGCCACGCTGGTGGACGACGGCGAGCGCCGCCAGCGCGCGCAGCAGATGCAGGCGCTGCAGCAGGAGCTGGCGCGCCGCGCCGAACAGGCCGAGGCGGCCACGCGGGCCAAGAGCGCCTTCCTGGCCCACATGAGCCACGAGATCCGCACGCCGCTGAATGCCGTCATCGGCCTGAGCCAGTTGCTGCAGCGCATGCCGCTGCAGGAACGGGGCCCGGAGTTCGTGGGCCACATCCGCCAGGCCGGCGAGCAATTGCTGGCGCTGACCAACGACGTGCTGGACCTCTCGCGCATCGAGGCCGGCGAGATGGCGCTGGAGCAGCTGGCCTTCGAGCCGCTGCCGCTGCTGGAGTCCGCGCTGGCCCTGGTGCGCCCCCAGGCCGAGAGCAAGGGCTTGCTGCTGGAGCTGCACGTGGCGCCGGAGCTGGCGCCGCGCCTGGTGGGCGACCCGCTGCGGCTGCGCCAGGTGCTGCTCAACCTGCTGAGCAACGCCGTGAAGTTCACCGAGGCAGGCCGCGTCAGCCTGAGCGTGCACGTGCTGGCGCGGCAGGAGTGGCAGTCGCTGCTGCGGCTGGACGTGGCGGACACGGGCATGGGCATCAGCCCACAGCACCAGGCGCGCATCTTCGAAGCCTTCAGCCAGGCCGACAGCTCCATCACCCGGCGCTTCGGCGGCACGGGCCTGGGCCTGTCCATCGTCCGCCGCCTGGTGGACCTGATGGGTGGCAAGCTGGCGCTGCAAAGCCACCCGGGACAGGGCAGCGTCTTCAGCGTGGAACTGACCTTGGACCACGGCTGACCGGCCGTGCGGCGGCGAGCAACGCCTTCAACTCCGCGTGATATGAAGCTTGCACATACCTGACGTGCAGAACTTTCAATTGCTTAATTGGGTGGAAACCCTAGGATTCATCCCATCGAAGTTGAAGTTCACAAGAGGTACCGACATGACCGCCATCACCGCCTCCGCCTACAGCCGTACCGCTCCCCGTGGTGCCGTGATCGCCGCTGAAGTTTTCGTCCGGCTGCTCGAAGGTGCGCGCGAAGCCTGGGTGCGCATCGCCCGCCGTCCGGCCCCGACCGCGGGTGACCGCGTGATGCCCAGCGCCTTCCCGGCGTAAGGGCACGGCCACGCGGTGCGGGCCGCCCGCCCCTGCAAGGGGCCAGGGTGCGCCGGCCGCGGGTTTCCAGTTCATGTGTTCACGGACCCCTGGCGGGTCCGTTTTTTTGCCTGTCACCGGCGCTGTTTCAGCGCCCCAGGCCGGGAGCCCGGCCGGCCGGCCGGGTGCTGCCGCTTACTCCTGGTTCAGCAGTATCCAGACCTTGGGCGCCATGGGCCCGCGGTCGCCGCGGCCGTACTCGTAGGACACGCGCATGCCGGGCGTCAGGCGCTGCGCCTCGCCGGGCTGCAGCGAGCTGAACGGGAAGAAGATATTGTCCCCGCCCGCCTCCGGCTGAATGAAGCCGTAGGTTTCCTTGAGATTGGCAATGCGCCCGCGCTGGACGGAGCCAATATCCGGCGGCGGTACCACCGCGGCGGCCGGCGTACCCAGCGCCGAGGCGTGTGAAACCGGCTGTGCCGTCAGCAGGGCGGATTGTCGATATTCAGGGCGAGCATCCGGCCTGGAATCCGAACGCGGCTCGCTACGGTTTTCCTGGCGGAATTCAGCGCGAAATTCGGGACGGTGGAACAGGCCGTTGACCAGCGGATCATTCTCATGGTCCGGGGCGTCGATGACCTCGTCCATCTTCACCGGGTAGGTGGCCTCGTTGTAGAGCAGCTGCGAGGTGCGGGTCTCGCGCAGGTTGCCGTTGTTGTCGGTGAAGCTGAAGTCCCAGCCCACCAGCATCACGCGCGTGCCCAGCGTGTTGAGCTTGCGCACCAGCGGCATGAAGTCGCCGTCGCCCGCGATCAGGGCCAGCACGTCGAAGCGCTTGTAAATGGCCATCTCGAAGGCTTCGAGCGCCAGCCACACGTCCACGCCCTTTTCGCCATCGCGGCCCTTGGGCAGGTAATGGGTGGTGACGCCTTCGTACATGAGCACGTCTTCGAAAGAGCGCTCCTGGAAAAGAATATCCCGCTCCTCGGCTTCCCGGGCTTTCATGCGGCCGCGAAAATAATGCGCGTCCACGATTTGCGTGAATTTCACGTCCACGCCTTCCTCGGCGGCGGCATGGGCACGAATGAAATTGTGCAGCCCCTCGATGCTGATTCTTGCCTTTCTGGAGTGGGCGTTGGAGTAATAATTGCTGACGCGCCTGAAGAAATTGCCGTCGTAGAAAATTCCGATGCGCGAGAGTTTCGAATTGCTGGGTACCATGGAAAAATTTATAAATGGGACATTCAAATAAAGACCGCTGAAGCTGATTTGCAAACCTTTTCAAGCCGCGAGCCGCGCGGCTTGTGAATCGCGTGGCGGACAGCCTAGCGGCCCGCGTACTGGGCCACCGTTTCCCAGAAGCCCTGTACCTGGACGACCACCGAGGCGGCGTCAGGCGCGATTGTCATCCATGACGAGCCACCCGGCGCATACAGGGGCGTTGGCTGCAATGAAAAAAATCCGGCCATGAACATGGTCAGCACGTGAAGTGTCCGATGGGGACGAGCAAGGTGCTTCATCACGGCCTCCACACAGGGCGCGCCAGGGCATGAGCCCATGATGGACCGGTGCCCGGCCGGCTCCAAGGTGGTGCGGACCAGGAAAAATCCGGCCATGCCTGGGGAGGTTCCCGGGGGCGTCGCCGGCCAGTGTCGAGGGTGGCTTGGCCCGCGGCTTGCGGACACTGCGAGCGGGGTGCGGACGGCGCGCCGGTGGCCGGGTAAGGTGGGATGGCCGGGCACGAAATTGGCTCCTGGGCGGCGGCACCGCCGCCGCCATGGGAGCGGCGCTTGGCGGCCGGCACGACATCCATCACTGCCCAAGGAGACAAGCATGACCAACGACGAGTGGGAACAGCGCCTGGTGAATTCCGCCACGCTGCAGGAGCAGGGCACGGGCTGCGCGGCGTGCGCAGGCACCGGCGGCTGGCCGGGCCTGGGCGGTGGCCTGGGCCACTGGGTGCCCTGCAAAGCCTGTGACGAGACGGGGTTGCAGGCCGCGGCGGCAGGGCTGTCGGCCGATGGGCTGTCGGCGCGCGCTTGAACCGGACTTGAGCCGCGGCGGGCGGGCGGCACGGCAGCAAGCTGCCGTGCAATCCGCCGCGCCGTTGGGGCGGGCGGCCGTTGTCCGCCCAAAGCCGCGTTCCGCCGGGCCACTATGCTGGCGCCCCCTCCCGGCGAATCACACATGGAACGCGTTGCTGTACTGGACTTCGAAACCACCGGCCTGAGCCCCGGCATGGGCGACCGGCCCACCGAGGTGGCCATCGCGCTGGTGGAGCAGGGGCGCATCGTGGAGCGTTTCCAGAGCCTGATGAACCCGGGCCGGCCGATTCCCGCCTTCGTCACGCAGCTCACCGGCATCAGCAACGCCATGGTGGCCGCCGCGCCCCCGGTGGCCGAGGTGATGCGCGAGGCGGCCCGCTTCGTGGGCGCGCTGCCCGTGGTGGCGCACAACGCCTCTTTCGACCGCAAGTTCTGGGTGGCCGAGCTGCAGCGGCTGTCGCTGCCGGCGGAGGCCTCTTTCGCCTGCACCATGCTGCTGTCGCGGCGCCTGTACCCCGACTGCGCCAGCCACAAGCTGGGCGCGCTGATTCAAACGCTGGGCCTGCCGCAGACCGGCCG
This sequence comes from Azohydromonas lata NBRC 102462, assembly GCF_001571085.1. Lineage (GTDB taxonomy): Bacteria > Pseudomonadota > Gammaproteobacteria > Burkholderiales > Burkholderiaceae_C > Azohydromonas > Azohydromonas lata. The sequence continues at coordinate 18,038 of NZ_BCTC01000079.1, read as the reverse complement.
CGCCCACCGCGCCATGGTGGACACCGAGATGGCCGCGCACCTGTGGTGCCGCATCCGCGACGACGTGGCCCGGCGCTGGCGGCTGACCGCGGTGAGCCACGCGCTGCTGGCGCGCGCGCAGGCCACGCCCAAGGGCAAGCTGGAGCGCTTTTTCGCCGAGCAGCAGGCCTGCGAAGCCTGAGCGGCCGGGTCAGGCAAGCCTTCCGCCCGGGTGGGCGCGGACGGCGGCTTTTGAAAAAATGGCGTCTTGCGCAAGTTCCCTGGAGCGTTTGCCATGACCGAACCCTCGCCGGCTTCCAGCGGCTGTTCCCGCCCGTTCCGCGTTTTCCTGTCGCTGGCCCTGGCGGCCTTGGTCGCGGGCTGGTCCGCACTGCGCCTGAACGGACTGCACGGCGTGCTGCCGTCGCTGACCACGCTGGCCGCGGCCGGCGCCGCGGGCGCCATGGCCTGGCGGCTGGCCGCGCGCTTCCTGCTGTTCTTCGTTTTGGCCATGGCGCCCGCGCTGGTGCTGCTGGCGCTGCTGAGCCATTGGCTGCCTTGAGGGCTGCGCGCCGCGCAGTGGGCGAGCGGCGCTTCAGACTTTAGTTTTCTCGATGAATTACATCGCAAAAAACGCATTTTCTCGAACAGTCTTCCTGTGAAGAATGGCTTCACCGGCGGACGTTGCGTTCTCAAGCAGCGGCTGCCGGCAAACGGCGCGCCGTGGCCCGCACGGCGCGCTTCACCGACGATGCAAGCAAGGAGCACAGATGGGCCTGTTCGACATGTTCAAGAGCGATTCCGGCGACAAGATGACCCCCCACAAGGCGCTGGCCACCAGCCTGCTCTACATGATGGCGGCCGATGGCGAGATGGACCACGAGGAGATCGGCCACCTGCTGTCCATGCTCGGCGGCCAGGACAACGGCAACGGCACGATCGGCGTGGGCGCCCAGAATCAGGCGCTGCTGGACAGCGCGGTGAAATACCGGCGCACGCACTCCATTGACGAGTTCCTGCGCGAGGCCACGCCGGTGCTCACCGACGCGCAGCGCATGTGCGTGCTGCTCAACCTGCTGGATTCCTCGCTGTCGGACGGGCAGCCCGAGCCCGAGGAGCAGGCGCTGTTCGCCAAGTTCCTGCAGGCGTTCGACGTGTCGGAGACGCGCTTCAAGCCCTTCTTCGAAGTCATCCTGCTCAAGAACGACCGCAGCGTCTTCACGCAGGACAACCACCCCAAGAACCAGCCCGGCTACCACGTGCGCCTGAGCGTGCCGGGCGGTTGATCAGGCAACGGGCGGGCGCGCGACCGCAGCGCGCAGCCCGCCCAACGCGAATATCCAGAACTGTTCGGCCAGGACGGCCGCGTCCTGCCGGAACAGCGGCTGCACCGGCGTGGCGCGCTCGCGCCCGGCCACCAGCAGCATCAGGCACGGGGCGATCACGCCCAGCACCAGCGCCGGCAGCCGCGCGTCGCCCGGCAATACGCCGGTGATCTCGCTCACCACCGCCGACAGCAGCTCGAACTTGGGCTGCGCCTCCTCGCGGACGAACTGCTCCCACAGCGGCGAGGGTGCCAGCAGCTCGCGCGCCCACACGCGCATGGGCCAGTTGCCCGCGTCGGCCAGCACGTGGCCCATCAGCTCGCGCAGGAAAGCGCGCAGCTTTTCCTCCGGCGGCAGCCCGCTGCGGGCCAGCTCCCGCAGGAAAGCCAGGCTCACGATGCGCTGGTGCACCTCGCGCAGCACCTCCAGGTACAGCCCGTCGCGGCTGCCGAAGTGGTAGTTGACCGCCGCCATGTTCACGCCCGCGCGCTCGCAGATGGCCTTGCCCGTCGTGTCGGCGTAGCCGCGCTCCGCGAACAGCGCTCCCGCCGTCTCCACCAGCCCCGCACGCGTGACCGCACCGTCCGTGCGCGCCTTGCGCTCCAGCCGCGCGGCCTCGGCGCGTGTCTTGCGCGCCGCTTGGGCCGCGGCCTTGCGCGGCGGCCGCGGCGGCGTTGCAGAAGTCGTTGAAGAAGCCATGACGAAAACCAAACCGTAAACGTCCGGCACTTTAATTCAAATGCAAATTTGAATTAGACTTTTCGCGTTGGTGTCCACCCTGATCCTGTTGCCATGGCCAAGAAGAAAGCTGCCTTGCTGGTGCTCTTGTTGCTGCTGCTCCTCGCGGGCGTGCTGGCGTGGCGGCAGGCCCGCGCGCCAGCGGATACGTCCGCGCTCACGCTGCACGGCAACGTGGACATACGCCAGGTGTCTCTCGCCTTCCAGAGCAGCGAGCGCGTGGCCGAGATGCGCGTGGAGGAGGGCGACGTGGTGCAGGGCGGCCAGGTGCTGGCCGTGCTGGAGACGCGCACCGCGGCGCTGCGGCTGCAGCAGGCGCAGGCGCAGGTAGGGGTGCTGGAGCAGGGGTTGCTGGCGCTGCGCCACGGCAGCCGGCCGGAAGAGATCTCGCAGGCCGGTGCGCAGGTGGCCGCCGCGCAGGCCGAGGCCGAGCGCGCGCGGCTGCAAGTGCAGCGGCTCGAAGGCGCCGCCGCCGCCACCGAGGGCCGCGGCGTGAGCCCGCAGGATCTGGACAACGCCCGCGCCCAGGCGCGCGTGGCCCAGGCGCGGCTGGACGCGGCGCGCCAGGCCGAGCGCCTCACGCGCGTGGGCCCGCGCACCGAGGACATCGCCCGCGCCGAGGCGCAGTTGCGCGCCGCGCAGGCCGAGGCCGCGCTGCTGTTGCACCAGATCGAGCTGGCCGAGCTGAAGGCGCCGCGCGCGGCCGTCGTGCGTGCGCGGCTGCTGGAGCCGGGCGACATGGCCTCGCCCTCGCGCCCGGCCTACACGCTGGCCCTCACCGACCCCAAGTGGGTGCGCGCCTACGTCGGCGAGCCGCAGCTCGGCCGCCTGCGCCCCGGCATGGCCGCCAGCGTCAGCACCGACGCCGCGCCCGCGCAGCCGGTGGCCGGCCGCATCGGCTTCATCTCCTCGGTGGCCGAGTTCACGCCCAAGGCCGTGCAGACCGAGGAGCTGCGCACGGACCTCGTCTATGAGATCCGCGTGCTGGTGGACGACCCGCAGGACCGCCTGCGCCTGGGCATGCCCGCCACCGTGCGCATTCCTTTGGACGAGACCGCCGCCGCGCCTGCCCAAGCCGCGTCCAAGGCCTCGCAATGAGTGCCGGCGCCCCGGCCGTCCAGGCGCGCGGCCTCTGTAAGAGCTTCGAGGACCGCGCCGCGCGGCGCACCGTGCACGCGCTCTCCGGCGTGACGCTGGAGGTGGCCCATGGCGCCATCACGGCGCTGGTCGGCCCGGACGGGGCCGGCAAGACCACCTTCATGCGCCTGGTGGCCGGGCTCATGCGAGCGCAGGCCGGCGAGCTGCGCGTGCTGGGCCTGGACGTGGCGGCCGATGCGCAGGCGGTGCAGGACCGCATCAGCTACATGCCGCAGCGCTTCGGCCTCTACGAGGATCTGAGCGTCCAGGAGAACCTGGACCTCTATGCCGACCTGCACGCCGTGCCGCGCGACGAGCGCCGCCGCCGCTTCGACGAGCTGCTGCACATGACGGACCTGGCGCGCTTCACCACGCGCCCCGCCGGAAAGCTCTCCGGCGGCATGAAGCAGAAGCTGGGGCTGGCCTGCACGCTGGTCCGCTCGCCGGAGCTGCTGCTGCTGGACGAGCCCACGGTGGGCGTGGACCCGCTGTCGCGGCGCGAGCTGTGGGACATCGTGCAGCGGCTGGTGGAGCGGGAGCGGCTGTCGGTGCTGCTGGCCACCTCCTACATGGACGAGGCCGAGCGCTGCAGCCAGGTGCACGTGCTGCACGAGGGGCGGCTGCTGGCCGCGGGCAGCCCCGAGGCCTTGCGTGCCCCGGCGCAGGGCCTGTGCGCCATCGCCACGCCCGCCGCGGGCGAGCCGGCGCGCACGCTGCAGGCGCGGCTGCTGGATCGGGCCGACCGGGTGGTGGACGCGGTGCCGCAGGGCGGGGAAGTGCGGCTCATCCACCGTCCCGGCGTGGACGCCGCCGCGCTGGGCTTGTCGCCTGCTCAGCTTCGCCCCGTGCCGCCCCGGCTCGAAGACGGTTTCATGCGGCTGCTGCGCGAGCGCGGCGATGGGCAGACCGGGGCCGATGCGGTTGCGATGGAAACCTGCGCCGCCCCGGCGTCGCCGCGTGGTGACGGTCAGCCCGCCATCGAGGTGCAGGACCTCGTGCGCCGCTTCGGCGACTTCGTGGCCGTGGACCGCACCACCTTCAGCGTGCGGCACGGCGAAATCTTCGGACTGCTGGGCCCAAACGGCGCGGGCAAGACGACGACCTTCCGCATGCTCTGCGGCCTGCTGCCCGCCAGCAGCGGGCTGGCGCGCGTGGCCGGGCTGGATCTGCGCCGCGCCCGCGCCGCGGCGCGCCAGCGCATCGGCTACGTGGCGCAGAAGTTTTCGCTCTACGCCAACCTGTCCGTGCACGAGAACCTGCGCTTCTTCGGCGGCGCCTACGGGCTGCACGGGCGGCGCTTGCAGCAGCGCATGGACGCGGTGCTGGGCCAGTTCCAGTTGTGCGGCCTGGAGGCGCAGCCCGCCGGCCAGTTGCCCGGCGGCGTGCGCCAGCGGCTGGCCATGGCGGTTGGGCTGCTGCACGAGCCGGAAATCCTGTTCCTGGACGAGCCCACCAGCGGCGCCGACCCGCTGGCGCGCCGCGGCTTCTGGCGCCGCATCACGGCGCTGGCGGCCACGGGCATCACCGTGGTCGTGACCACGCACTTCATGGAAGAGGCCGAGTACTGCGACCGCATCGTCATCCAGGACGGCGGCCGGCTGCTGGCCCTGGGCACGCCGGCCGAGGTCCGCCGCCAGGCCGGCGAGACGTCCGCGCGCCGCCTGGACATGGAGCAGGCTTTCATCAGCATCGTCGAGAACGCCCGCGCGCTGAAAGAAACGGCATGAGCGCGGCGCCCAAAGCTTCGCCCTCCAACGGCGGCCGCGACGGTTCCATCCGCCGCCTGCGCTCGCTCGTGCGCAAGGAATTCCGCCAACTGCTGCGCGACCGCAGCAACCTGCTCGTTGGGTTGGGTTTGCCCATCGTGCTGATCCTCATCTTCGGCTACGGCCTGACGCTGGACGTGCGCAACGCCCGCCTGGTGCTGGCACTGGAGGACGCCTCGCCCGCGGCGCATGACATGGCCGCCGCCTTCGACGGCTCGCGCTTCATGTCCGCCGTGCGCACGCGCTCGCTGGCCGAGGCGAAGGCAATTTTTGAAGCCCACGAGGCCGATGCCCTGGTGCACCTGCCCGCTGATTTCTCCCGGCGCCTGGCTGCCGGCGACGCGCAGCTCTTCGTGCTGCTGCAGGGCGGCGACCCCATACGCGCCTCCGCCCTGCGCGGCTACGTCGAGGGTGCCGTGGCTGTGTGGGCGCAGAAGCGGCAGGACCGCCTGGGTGGCCGGCCCGGCAACGCCGGTGTCGTCGTGGTGGACCGCCTCTGGTTCAACGCGGCCAACAACAGCACCTGGTACCTGGTGCCGGGCCTGATCGTCTTGATCATGACCCTGGTAGGCACCTTCCTCACCGCGCTGGTCATGGCGCGCGAGTGGGAGCGCGGCACGCTGGAAGCCCTGTTCGTCACGCCGGTGCGGCCCACGGAAGTGCTGCTGGCCAAGACCATCACCTACTTCGTGGTTGGGCTCTTTGGCCTGGCGCTGTGCCTGGTGGCGGCGCGTGGCCTGTTCGGCGTGCCGCTGTACGGGTCGCTGCTCGTCCTGCTCGTGGCCGGCATGCTCTACATGGTGGTGTCGCTGGGCATCGGCCTGCTGATCTCGGCCTTCACCAAGAACCAGTTCGTGGCCAGCCAGATCGCCATCCTCGCCAGCTTCATGCCGGCGCTCATGCTTTCCGGCTTCGTCTTCGACCTGCGTAACGTGCCGCTGGCCGTGCGCATCGCCGGCCACGTGCTGCCGGCCACCTACTTCATGGAGCTGGTGAAGACGCTGTTCCTGGCCGGCGACCAGTGGGCGCTGATCGCCAAGGACGGTGCCATCCTGGCCGCCTACGCCGTGGGCCTGCTGGCGCTGGCACGCGCCGTCACGCGCAAGCGGCTGGACTGAAGGGAGCGCCGGACATGCTTGCCGCTTTCATGGACGGGCTGCGCCGCCTGCTCAACCTGTGCAGGAAAGAATTCCTTGCCGTGGTGCAGGACCCTGCCAGCCGCGTGGTGCTCGTCGTTCCCGTCATCCTGCAAAGCCTGCTCTTCGGCTATGGCGCGACCTTCGACCTGACCAACGTGCCCTACGCCGTGCTGGACCAGAGCCGCGGCGAGGCTTCGATGAGACTGCTGGCGCGGCTGGACGGCACGGGTGCCTTCCACCGCGTGGCCACGCTGCAGGCGCCGCGCCAGATCGCGCAGGTGGTCGATGCCGGGGATGCGCTGCTGGTGCTGCACTTCCCGGCCGACTTCGAATCGCGCCTGGCCGCCGGCCAGGCGGCGCCGCTGCAGTTGATCCTGGACGGGCGCAACTCCACCACGGCGGGCAACGCGGCGGCGCAGGTGCGCGCCATCGTGGCCGACTTCAACGCCGGCCTGCCCGGCGCCGCGCCGCCGCCGGTGAGCGTGGTCTCGCGCGCCTGGTTCAACCCCAACCTGGAGACGCGCTGGAACATCATGCCGGGGCTGATCGCCTCGCTGAGCATGCTGCAGGTGATGATGCTGTCGGCCCTGTCGGTGGCGCGTGAGCGCGAGCAGGGCACCTTCGACCAGCTCCTGGTCACGCCCTGCACGCCGGGGATGATCATGGTGGGCAAGGCGCTGCCGTCCATGGCCATCGGCCTGCTGCAGTCCACGCTCATCCTGTTGGTCACGCGCTTCTGGTTCCACGTGCCCATGGCCGGCAGCGCGCCGGCGCTGCTGCTCGGGTTGCTGCTGTTCACGCTGGCGGTGGTGGGCATGGGCCTGTCCATCTCGGCCCTCTCGGCCAACATGCAGCAGGCCATGCTCTACACCTTCGTCCTGCTCATGCCGCTGGTGCTGCTGTCGGGCCTCGCCACGCCGGTGCACAACATGCCGCAGGCCTTCCAGATCGCCACGTACGTGAACCCGCTGCGCTTTGCCATCGACCTCGTGCGCCGCGTCTACCTGGAGGGCGCGACGCTCACCCAGGTCTGGCAGGACCTGCTCCCCTTCCTGGGCGTCGCCGCCATCACGCTGCCGCTGGCGGGCTGGCTGTTCCGCAACCGCCTCGTCTGAGCGACTGAAGAAGAGAAGGCCATGAAGATTGCCCGCTCAACCCTCCGTCCGTCCCGCCGCGCCTGGCTGGCCGTGGCTGCCGCGCTGGCGCTGGCCGGCTGCGCCGCGGTGGGGCCTGACTTCGAGCCGCCCGCGCCGCCGGCCCCGCAGCAGCGGCCCAGCAGCGCGCCGGAGCTGCTCGCCGGCCTGCCCGTGAATGAAGACGCGCTGCCGCAGCGCTGGTGGATGGTGTTCGGCGATCCGGCGCTGGATGCGCTGCAGGACCGCCTGCTGGCCGGCAGCCACGACCTGCGCAGCGCCGCGCTGCGCTTTGCGCAAAGCCGGCTGCAGCAGGCGGTGGTGGCCTCGCAGGCCGCGCCGCACGTGGACGCCAGCGCACGCGCCACGCGCCAGCGCCAGAGCGAAAGCGGCGCCGAGACGCGGCTGGTGCAGGCCCTAGGCGGCGCCAACCGCGCGGCGCTCACCGAGGTGCTCGCGTCGCCCTTTCCGCTGTATCAGGCGGGGTTCGATGCGTCCTGGGAGCTGGATTTATGGGGGCGGGTGCGGCGCAGCATCGAGTCCGCCGACGCGGGCGTGGAGGGCGCGTCGGCGCTGCTGGCGCAAACGCGCCTGGCCCTGGGCAGCGAGCTGGCGCGCGCGTATTTCCAATGGCGGCTGGCGCAGCGCCAGCAGGCCTTGCTGGCCGAGCAGGTGGCCGCCGCCCGCGACGTGCTGGGCCTGCTGCAGGCGCAGGCTGCGGCCGGGCTGATGGCCGAGGACGAGCCCTTGGCGCAGCGCACCCGCGTGGCCGAGCTGCAGGCGGCGCAGGCGCCGCTGCGCGCGCGCGAGGCGGCCCTGGCGAACCAGATCGCCACGCTCACCGGCGGGCTGCCCGGCAGCCTGGGTGACGCGCTGGCGCCGCTGCCGCTGCCCGCCGTGGATGCGGCGCCCGCGCTGCCGGACCTGTCGCTGGGCCTGCCTTCCGAGCTGGCCCGCCGCCGCCCGGACGTGCGCGCGGCCGAGGCGCAGTTGCATGCCGCCACGGCCGACATCGGCGTGGCCGTGGCCGACCTGTACCCGCGCATCGCGTTGGGCGCCAGCGTGGGCCTGCAAAGCGTGGAAGCCGGCCGCTTTGGCGACTGGGGCTCGCGCACCTGGCAGGTCGGCCCCGTGCTGAGCCTGCCGCTGTTCGACCGGGGCCGCCGCCGCGCCACGGTGGAGCTGCGCCGGCTGCAGCAGCAGCAGGCCGCGGTGGCCTACCAGCAGGCCGTGCTGAAGGCCTGGCAGGAGGTGGACGACACGCTGCTGGACTACGCCGCCGAGCGCCGCCGCCACGCCGAGCTGGCGGCCCGGCTGGACGACCGCCGCGCCGCCTGGGCCCTGGCCCAGGGCCGCCGCGCCCATGGCCTGGGCAGTGAACTGGCGCCGCTGCAGGCCCGGCTGGCCTACCTGCAGGCGAGCGCCGACCTGGCCGAGAGCCGGGCGCGGCTGCACACGGGGCTGGTGGCGGTGTTCAAGGCGGTGGGGGGCGGGGTGGAAAGCGGCTCGTAGGCCGGCCCGGCGTGGCCCCCTGAACGTGGTGTTAGACGGTCTAACACCCCCGTTGGGCGCGGCCGGTCCGTGCGCTGCAGGCCGCGGAACCCGCCGCAGCGGGCGCGCGCCGCCTCAATGCACCAGCTGCCGCGCCGGCACTTCGGGGCCGTGCTTCTCGTCCGCCGCCGCGGTCGTCGCCGGCAGCCGCTCGCGCAAGCGCCGGCGGACGAGCTGGATGTGGCTGCGCAGGTCGTAGAGCTGGTCGGCGTAGGACAGGGGGATCTGCACGCGGCCCACGCGGGCCTCGATGTCCTCCAGCTCGCGCAGCAGCTCCAGCGCCGGGCGGCGCTCCACCGCCTCCTCCACGACGCGCAACTGCCCGTACCAGCGGAACACGCGCGAGCGCACGCGGAACTGGTAGAGCGGCGGAACGACCTTGGACAGCGGCAGCAGCACCGCCACGATGGCCACCAGCGCAAACCACATCCGGTCCAGCAGATTGGCCAGCCAGAAGGGCAGGTAGCGCTGCAGCCACGGCGTGCCCGTCTTGTAGAAGCGCTGCGCCTCGGCCGCCAGCGGCCACTCGGTGTTCTGCGCGCTGGGAAAGTCGCCCTTGTGCTGGAACCAGCCCGGCTGCCCGTGCACCTGCTGCGCGGCCTGGACGAAAAGCTGCATCAGCGCCGGGTGCAGCGACTCGCGCGCCACCAGCGTGGCCGTGGGGGCGATGAGATGCACGTCCTGCGCCGGCGTGTCGCTGGCCAGGTCGGCCACGCCGCGCGGCAGCACCACGTGGCTGATGAACGGGAAGCGCCGCGCGTAGGCCTCGGCCTGCGACAGGCTGGCCAGCCGGATGCCCGGCGTGCGCAGCAGCATCTGCACCATGTGCGATTCCGGCGCCGAGGCCATCACCAGCGCGTCCACCCGCCCCGCCAGCAGCTCGACCACGGCCGGCGTGAGCGGCTGCTTCCCCAGCGTGAGCGCCGAGGGCGCCACGCCGTTGGCCTGCAGCAGCCGCTCCATCAGCGGCGGCACGCCGCTGCCGGGGGCGCCGACGTTGAGCTTCCAGCCCGCCAACTGCGCCAGGCTGGTGAGCGCGGGCGGCTCGGCGGCGCCGGACGCGGCACGTGCCGGCTTGGGCAGCAGCCGCCGCGCCGAGTCGTCGCGGTAGAACAGCCACAGCGGCTCGTAGAACACGCTGCCCAGGGACAGCAGCCCGTCGTCCTGCACGTCGGCCGCGCCGCCCTGCGCGAAGCCGATGTCCACGCCGGAATCCGGATCGCGCAACAGCGCGGCGTTCTCGGCCGCCCCCTGCGTGGTGCGTATCTCCACCCGTATGCCGTGCTTCTCCAGCAGCGCCGCGTAGCGGTGGCCGAACTCGGTGTAGGCGCCCTGCGGGGCGCCGGTGGCCAGCGTCACGTGGCGCGGCGGCGTCGGGTCCAGCACCCAGTACGCCAGCGCCAGCAGCAGCAGGCCCAGCAGCAGGAAGGGCCCGGCCGTGATGGCCAGGTCGCGAAGCGTCAATAGCGAGTTCTTGAGGGCAGCGGACATGGGCGCCACCATACCCGGCCGCGTGCCCGCGCCGCCGGCGGCGGGCGGGCAGGCCGCTCACGCGCTAGGCCAGCAGCGTGGCCGCGTGGTGGCGCAGGTGGTCTTCCACGAAGCTGGCGATGAAGTAGTAGCCGTGGTCGTAGCCCTCGTGGCGGCGCAGCGTCAGCGGCTGGCCGGCTTGGGCGCAGGCGGCTTCGAACAGGTGCGGGTGCAGTTGCTCGGCCAGGAATTTGTCGGCCAAACCCTGGTCGATGAGCAGGGGCGGCAGCCGCCCGCCCGCGGCGATCAGCTCCGTGGCGTCGTGCGCCGCCCAATCGGCGCGGTTGCTGCCCAGGTAGCCGGTGAAGGCCTTTTCGCCCCACGGGCAGCGCGAGGGCGCCGCGATGGGCGCGAAGGCCGACACGCTCTGGTAGCGCCCCGGGTGGCGCAGCGCCAGCGTCAGCGCGCCGTGGCCGCCCATGGAGTGGCCGAACAGGCCCACGCGGTCGTCGCGCGCGGGGAAGTGGGCGGCCACGAGCTCGCGCAGCTCGCGCGTCACCCAGCTCTCCATGCGAAAGCGCGCGGACCAGGGCGATTGCGTGGCGTCGAGGTAGAAGCCGGCGCCGTGGCCGAAGTCCCAGGCCGCGTCGGCGCCTTCGATGCCGGTGTCGCGCGGGCTGGTGTCCGGCGTCACCAGCATCAGGCCCAGCTCCGCGGCCACGCGCTGCGCGCCGGCCTTGATGGCGAAGGTTTCCTCCGTGCAGGTCAACCCGGCCAGGTAGTACAGCACCGGCACTGGGCCGTTCTTGGCCTGCGGCGGCACGTACACGCCGAACTTCATGGGCGCGCCGATGACGGCCGAGTCGTGCTTGTAGAAGCCCTGGGTGCCGCCGAAGCAGCCGTGTTCGCTGAGCGTCTGCATGGCGCTCAGAACTCGACGACCGAGCGGATGGACTCGCCGCGCTTCATCAAGCTGAAGCCCTCGTTGATGTCTTCGAGCTTGAGCTTGTGGGTGATGAGGCTGTCGATGTCGATCTTGCCTTCCATGTACCAGTCCACGATCTTGGGCACGTCGGTGCGGCCGCGCGCGCCGCCGAAGGCTGAGCCTTCCCACTTGCGCCCGGTGACGAGCTGGAAGGGCCGCGTGGAGATTTCCGCCCCGGCCTCGGCCACGCCGATGATGAGGCTGCGCCCCCAGCCCTTGTGCGTGCACTCCAGCGCCTGGCGCATGGTGGTGGTGTTGCCTATGCACTCGAAGCTGTAGTCGGCGCCGCCGTCGGTGAGCTGGACGATGGCGTCCACCACGTTGCCCACGTCCTTGGGGTTGATGAAGTGCGTCATGCCGAACTTGCGCGCCATTTCCTGGCGCCCGGGGTTCAGGTCCACGCCGATGATCTTGTCCGCGCCCACCATGCGCGCGCCCTGGATCACGTTCAGGCCGATGCCGCCCAAGCCGAACACGACCACGTTGGCGCCCGCTTCCACCTTGGCGTTGAAGAGCACGGCGCCCAGCCCCGTGGTGACGCCGCAGCCGATGTAGCAGACCTTGTCGAAAGGCGCGTCGGGGCGGATCTTGGCCAGTGCGATCTCGGGCACCACGATGTGGTTGGCGAAGGTGGAGGTGCCCATGTAGTGGAGGATGGGCTTGCCGTCGAGGGAGAAGCGGCTGGAGCCGTCGGGCATCAGGCCCTTGCCCTGCGTGGAGCGGATGGCCTGGCACAGGTTGGTCTTGCGCGAGAGGCAGAACTTGCACTGGCGGCATTCCGGCGTGTAGAGCGGAATGACGTGGTCGCCGGGGCGCAGGCTGGTCACGCCCGCACCCACTTCCATCACCACGCCCGCGCCCTCGTGGCCGAGGATGGCGGGGAACAGGCCTTCCGGATCGGCGCCGGAGAGGGTGTAGTAGTCGGTGTGGCAGATGCCGGTGGCCTTGACCTCCACCAGCACCTCGCCGGCGCGCGGGCCTTCCAGGTCCACGGTCTCGATGGTGAGCGGTTCTCCGGCCTTCCAGGCCACGGCGGCGCGAGTCTTCATAGCGGGGTGCTTCCTTGTTCGGGGTTGGGCCGCGACGCGGCGGACGCCGCCGCTTGCCTGGGCAAGGCGGGCCACGTCGTCGGGGACGGCGGCCCATTGTTCGAGACCAGGGCCCGCCTGTAAATGGAAGAATGGCGACTTCAGAATTCCTCAGGCTGGAACAATCCGGCGCAAGCGCCCAGGGGCGGAAACAAGGTGTCGAATCAACTGGAGCTGCTGCGCATCTTTCTCACGGCGGCCGAGTGCGGGAGCTTTCGCGAAGCGGCGCTGCGCTTGGGCGGTTCGCCGCAGACGGTGACGCGCGCCGTCAAGGAGCTGGAGGAGCACTTCGGCGAGCTGCTGTTTCACCGCAGCACGCGGCAGGTGCGCATCACGGCCTTCGGCGAGCAGCTCGCGGCGCGCTCGCGCCCGCTGCTGGCGGACGTGGAAAGCCTGTTCAGCACGCCGGGGCGGGTGCCGGCGGCCTCGCAACTGGCGGGGCGGGTGCGCATCACGGCGCCGCGCGTGCTGGGCCGCGGCGCGCTGGTGCCGGCGCTGGCGGGGCTGGCGGCGCAGCACCCGGGGCTGGCGCTGGACGTGCGGCTGTCGGACGTGTTCGCCGATGTGGTGGACGAACAGATCGACGTGGGCGTGCGCATCGGCTTTCTGCGCGACAGCCGCCTGGTGGCGCGCAAGGCCGGCGAGGTGGCCTTTGCGCTGGTGGCCACGCCGGCGCTGGTGCGGCGCCTGGGCGCGCCGCAGCGGCTGGAGGATTTGTCGGCGCTGCCGGTCACGGCCCTGCTGGACCCCAACACGGGCCGCACCTGGAGCTGGTACTTCGCCGGCGGGCGGCAGTTCACGCCGGGCAGCGACACCTTCGTGACCGACGACCCGGACGCGGAAGTGGGCGCCATCCTGGCCGGGCTGGCCGTGGGCCAGTTGCCGGACTACCTCGCGGCGCCGCTGCTGCGCTCAGGCGCGCTGGTGGCGCTGCTGCCGCAGCTCGCGCCGCCGCCCTGGGACGTATGGGTGTACCGGCCGCAGCGCGGCCCGGTGCCCGCGCGGGTGCGGCTGGTGTTCGACCACATCGTGGCCGCCGTGGCCGATCACGGCCGCGCGCTGCGCGAGGGCTGAAGGCCGCCTTCAGCGGCCGAGCTGCGCCAGCGCGGCCTGCAGGCCGGCCACGCCGCCCACGCGCTGGTCGTTGATGAAGATCTGCGGCATCTGCCGCACGGACGGGCCGCAGCGCTCGTAGAAGGCCAGGCGCTGCGCCTCGTCGTCGATCTGTATGACCTCGAAGGGCAGGCCCTTGCTCTGCAGCAGCTTCTTGGCGGTGTCGCACTGGGGGCAGGCGCTCTTGCTGTAGACGACGATCTTCAGGTTCATGGTGCGGGGGGTGGACGCGGAAAAAGGCGGCGAGTATCCCAGCTCCGGCGCGCGCGCAGACCGGCCTGGGCTGCCTAAAGTCGCAGTGCGCGGGGTGGCGAGAAGCCGTGCCGCTGGGCGTGGCGCTCTGGTGGGGCGAAAATACGCGTTTTGAGTCCGGACACCGACGTTTCCTCATCCATGAAGCAGAACCAAGCGCCCGCCGCGCCCGCCCCCGCCGCCGAGCAGCGCGGCCCCAAGAAGCAAGCGATGGAATCGTCGCTGGCCGCCGCCTTCGACCGCATGGCCCAAAAGAGCGGCTTCGACAACTGGAAGCAGCTCGACCGCGAACAGCCCCTGCCCAAGCGCGAGGCTGCGCCCAACCCCCGCTCCAACCCCGACCACAAGCCCGAGCCGCCCAAGATTTCCGGCAAGCAACTGGCCACGGGCCAGAGCGGGGACGTGTCGTTCTCCGACTTCATGAAGGGCACGCAGCCCCTGGGCCCCACGCCCAAGGCCCCGGCCAAGAAGTAAGCCGAGGCCGGCGCCCGCCGCCCCTGCGCGGCGGCAGCGCCGCGCGGCGCGCCTTGAGCCGCCGCTCCACGCGCTCCAGGCGCGGCGCAATGACCTGCGCCATGCGCTGCAGCCGCGCGCGGCCCCCGAAGTTCCACTGTCGCTCCGGCCCGTTGGGCGGCTAAAGTGACCGCCCCGTGCTCGTGCATGCGGCGCCTTGGCGTACAGATGCACCGAGCGGTTCACCCTGCGCCACGGAGCCGTGATGCCCGTAACCGCGTCTCTTGCCGCCGCCCGCTGGTCCCGCGTGGCCTTGCTGGGCTCCATCCTCGTCCCGGCACTGCTGTTCGTGGCCGTGGCTCACTTTCGCTACGGCGAAAGCTTCAAGGAGGCGCAGCACCGCGCCGCGCTGGCCGCGCACGTGGTGCAGGAGCACGCCGCGCGCGTGGCCGAGACCAACGACGTGCTGGCCCGGCTGGCGCTGGCCGCGGTGGCGGGTTTGTCCAACGAGGAGATCGCCGCGCGGCGCACGGCGCTGCACCAGCAGTTGAAGGCCGGCACACGCGGCCTGGGACAACTGCAGTCGCTGTGGCTGTGGGACGAGCGCGGCGCGCCGCTGGTCAGCAGCCGCGTGGCCGTGCCGCCGGCCTGGCTCAATGTGGCCGACCGCGAATACTTCGATTGGGCGCGCGATTCGGCCGAGGCGCGCGAGGGCCGCTGGTTCGTGTCGCGGCCGCTGGTGAGCCGCACCACCGGCGAGCCCTTTTTCGACTTCACCCTGCGCCGCCAGGACGCGCAGGGCCGCTTCCAGGGCGTGCTGTCGGTGTCGCTCTACCCGGACTACTTCAAGTCCTTCTACGAGGAGATCGCCCGCGGCCAGCCCGGGCTGAGCATCGCGCTGCTGCGTGCCGACGGCGCCGTCATCGCGCGGCTGCCCGCCGTGCCGCTGGGCACGGCGCTGCAGGCCGAAAGCCGGCTGCTGGCGCCCATGCGCGCCGGTGCCGAGAAGGGCACCCTGGCCGGCACGTCCACCATCGACCAGGTGCCTCGCCAGCTCGCCTTCCGCCGCGTCGGCGAGCTGCCGCTGTACGTGGTGGCGGCCTTCGACGACGCCATCGTCGTCGCCGCCTGGCGGCGCGAGATGGCGCTGCTGGCGGCCTTCCTGCTGCCGCTGGCCCTGGGCCTGGCCGCCGTGAGCTGGCGCGCCGCGCGCGGCCGCGGCCGCGAGGCGCGCGCCGTGCAGGCGCTGCAGGACGAGGTGCGCCAGCGCATCCGTGCCGAGACGGCGCTCGTGCAGGCGCAAAAGCTGGAGGCCCTGGGCCACATCACCGGCGGCGTGGCCCACGACTTCAACAACCTGCTGATGGTGGTGCACACCAACAACCAGCTCGTCCGCCGCCTGCTGGCGGTGGGCCAGTCGCCGGACAACGCGTTGTCGGCCATAGACCGCGCCGTCACCACCGGCGCGCAGCTCACGCGGCAGTTGCTCACCTTCGCGCGGCGCCAGCCGCTGCAGGTCATCTCCATACGGCTGCGCGACGCACTGCCGCCGCTGCTGAGCCTCATCCAGACCTCGGTGGGCCGCCCGGTGCAGGTCAGCGGCAACGTGGGCGCCGACGTGGGCTGCGTGTTGGCCGACCGCGCGGAGCTGGAGCTGGCGCTGATCAACCTGGCGCTCAACGCCCGCGACGCCATGCCGCAGGGCGGGCGGCTGTTGGTGAACGTCACGCGCCAGGCGGGCGGCCAGGGGGCGTCGCCGCGCGTGGCCATCACGGTGTCGGACAGCGGCAGCGGCATCCCGGCCGAGCTGCGCGACCGCGTCTTCGAGCCCTTCTTCACCTCCAAGCCGCCGGGGCAGGGCACCGGGCTGGGCCTGGCGCAGGTCTACGGCTTCGCCACGCAGGCCGGCGGCAGCGTGCAGCTCGACAGCGAGCCGGGGGAAGGCACTTCCGTGACCATCTACCTGCCCGCGGCCGACGACAGCGCCGAGCCGCCGGCCGACGAGCCACAAACCCTGCCCTCGCTCAGCGGCACCGTGCTGCTGGTGGAGGACAACGACGAGATCGCCAGCGCCCTGGCGCCGCTGCTGCAGCAAAGCGGCGCACGCGTGCTGCGCGCGGGCGACGCGCAGGCCGCGCTGCGCGAGCTGGCGCAGCCGCAGGCGCGCGTGGACGTGGTGCTCAGCGACATCGTCATGCCCGGAGCGCTCAACGGGCTGGACCTGGCGCTGCAACTGCAGCGCACGCACCCCTTGCTGCCCATCGTCCTGATGACGGGCTACACCTCCCAGCTGCACAAGGCGCTCAGCCACGGCTTTCAGGTGCTCCCCAAACCCTGCTCGCCCGTGGCGCTGTGCCGGGCACTGGCCGACGCGGCGCACCGGCACCCCGCAGACGTCTCGGTGCAGGATTGACTCGCGTGCCAAATGCACGCTTTGTTCAGGACAAATATATGCAAATATGTTTCTCTTGATGGCGCGCAAATTTATATTGAATGTTCTGGGTAACCCGTGGGGCCATGTTCCCTGGAAAGCCCTCCATCACAAATCTGCCACAATTTGCGTCAGTTTCGTGTCAGCTCTGTATCTACACGGCTAGGACATATTTTGTCCAGCGGCATGCTTGACAGTGCTGTAACAGATCCAAATCGTGCTTTCGTCATGCTTTCAACATCTCGTGGTGAATGGGTTGTTGCCCAATTATCGGAGATGCGGGCTGCTTGATAAGTGGCCACTCGATGGCATTTCATGTCCGGAAAACATGAAATTCCGATAACGAGCCCATAAAACCATTCACGCATCATGACGCAGCACACTCGACTGGGCACTTCAGCCCGCCTGGCTCTGGCTTTTGGTACCGTGGCCGCTATTGGCCTGGGTATTTCTGCCTATTCCTTGTCCACCATGAAAAGCCTGGATGGAAAAGTCGATGAGCTGGCCCACAACCGGCTGGTCAAAATTGCCGAGTTCAGCGAGATGCTGGACAATTTCGACGGCGTGGCGCGCTCTGCCCGCAATTATTTGATCAGCGACGACAAGAATTTTCAGGCCGGTGAGCGGGAAAAGATCAGGCATTACCGCGAAAAGAATGCGGCCCTGCTGGTCGAGTTTGACAAAGTCATCGTCATACCGCGAGGCAAGGAACTGCTGAAAACCATTGAGGACAACCGGGGGCAGTTTGTCACTGCCGTGGACAAGGCCCTCGAATTGGCCGACCAGGGCAACAAGGCCGAGGCCGGCAAGCAGTTGCTTGGGCCCGCGCGCGAGTTGCAGCACGTCATCTTCAAGGCGGTCATGGAGTCGCGCGACATGCAGCAGGACATGGCCAAGGAGCTGGCCCGCGAATCCGAAGCCACCGTGCAGACGGCCATGAGCGTCATGGGCGTGCTGGCGCTGCTCATGGCCGTGATCGGCGGCGCGGTGGCCTGGGTGACGGCCCGCGGCCTGCGCAAGGCGCTGGGTGCGGAGCCGGCGGAGCTGGCCGACATCGTGAACCGCGTGGCCGACAGCGACCTGAGCCAGCCGCTGAGCGTGCCGCCGGACGCGCCGGCCAGCGTGATGGCCGCCGTGGCGCGCATGCAATCGTCACTGTCGCAGGTGGTGGCTACCGTGCGGCAGGGCGCGGAAAGCGTGGCCTCGGCCAGCTCGCAGATCGCCCATGGCAACCAGGACCTGAGCCAGCGCACCGAGGAGCAGGCCTCGGCGCTGCAGCAGACCGCCGCCGCCATGGACGAGCTGGGCAGCACCGTGCGCCACAACGCCGACAACGCCGGCCAGGCCGACCAGCTGGCCCAGGGCGCCTCGTCCGTGGCGGTCCGGGGCGGCTCGGTCGTGCAGCAGGTGGTGAACACCATGCAAGGCATGGAGGAGAGCTCGCGCAAGATCTCCGACATCATCGGCACCATCGACGG
>NZ_BCTC01000078.1 GCF_001571085.1 Azohydromonas lata NBRC 102462 | reverse complement strand
AACCTCATCGGCCACAGCGTGGCCAACGTGGAAAGCGGCTCCAAGCTGGTGGACGAGGCCGGCCGCAACATGGGCGACATCGTGATGCAGGTCAAGCGCGTGAGCGACCTCATCAACGAGATCAGCGCCGCCAGCCACGAGCAGAGCCAGGGCATCAACCAGGTGGGCGAAGCCGTGGAGCAGCTCGACCAGGTGACGCAGCAGAACGCGGCGCTGGTGGAAGAAAGCGCCGCGGCCGCCGAGAGCCTGCGCCAGCAGGCCTCGCGGCTGGCCGAGGTGGTGGGCGCCTTCCGGCTGGACCACCGCGCCGTGGCCGTGCAGCAGTCCATGGGCTTCACGCCCGTGCAGCCGGTGAGCGCCCTCGCGTCGGCGCCCGCGGCCAAGCCGCTGCCCCCGGCCGGCGCCCGCCGCCTGGCCGCCAAGCCGGCCAACCCGGCTTACGCGCCGCCGGCCCCGTCCGCCCCGGCCCCGCACCTGCAGAGCAGCGCGGGCAAGGACGACGACGAATGGACCAGCTTCTGAGGCGCTGAGCCCCAGCCGGCGGCCGTCCATGGGGCGGCCGCCTGTCCGGCGGCCCGCCTCAACCCGCCGCGTACTCCTCGCGCGCCAGCTCGCGCATGAAGGCCGGGCGCAGCCACAGGCGTGGCGCGGCGCCGGCTTGGGCCAGCACCACGGCGTTCTGGCCGAACTCCTCCATCAGCCGCTGCAGCAGCAGCGGCGGCGCGTCCAGCACGGCCAGCAGCGGCTCCGCCGGGCGCGCGCCGCCGTCGCGGGCGCGGCCCTCGGCCTCCACGAAGCTCAAACCCTCGGCCTGCAGCCGCGCGCGCAGCTCGCCCTGGCGGCGGGCGTTCTCCTGCGGCTCCAGCATGTCGCTGTGCGGGTTGCAGGCCGTCAGCAGCGCCAGGCAGCGCGCGCCGTGCCCGCCCAGGAAAGCGTCCAGCGCGGCGTTGCGCTCGCCCGGGTGCAGCGGCTGCGCCAGCCCCGCGACGAAGTAATCCGTGCCCGCGTAGCCGCTGAGCAGGTGGTCGGCGTCGGCGGGGGCCAGGGCGTCGGCCTCGGCCGCGAGGCCCGCACCCTCGTCGTCCGGCTCGGCCTCGCCGGGGTAGGCGTCGGCATGCGAGAGCACGCAGGCCGGCGAGTGAAGAGAGGCCTCGTCCAGCGCGGGCGGACAGGCGAGCGGCACGGCCGATGGGCGCTTGCCGGCGGAAAGGCGGGAGCGGAGCTTGGGCTTCATGCACCGCGACGGAGCAAGCGGCGGGCGCACGGCGGCGCCCACTCATGGGGACGGCGCGGCGGCCGGGCCGGGCCGGCTTACTCGGCCGCGCGCCGCAGCGTCTGCACCACCGGCCGCCTGAGCACGCCTCTCAAACCCCACCAGCCCGCGGCCAGCGCCAGCAGCGCGCCGGCCGCCGTGCCGGCCAGCGGCACCGTCCAGGAACCGCTCCAGGCGAAGTCGAACGCGTACTTCGCCAACGCCCAGCCCACGGCCACCGCCGCGATGGAGGCCAGAAAGCCCGCCAGCGCCCCCACGCCCAACAGCTCCGCGCGCTGCACGCGCTGCAGCAGCGCGCGGCCCGCGCCCAACGCGCGCATCACGGCGTACTCGCGCTCGCGCGCCTCGCGCGTGGCCGTGACGGCGGCGAACAGCACCACCAGCCCGGCGGCCAGGGTGAAGCCGAAGAGGAACTCCACGGCGCGTATCACCTGGTCCAGCACCGCCTGCACCTGGCCCAGCGAGGCCGAGACGTCGATGCTGGTGACGTTGGGAAATTCGCGCACCAGCCGGTTGTCGAAGCCCGGCACGGCCGGCGCGCGGAAGGCGGAGATGTAGGTGGCGGGCACCTCGTCCATGCGCTCGCGCGGGAACATGACGAAGAAGTTCACCCGCATGGAGCCCCAGTCCACCTTGCGCAGGCTGGTGATGCGCGCCTCGTGCGGCTGGCCGGCCACGTCAAAGCGCAGCCGGTCGCCCAGCTTCAGGCCCAGCGTGTTGGCCAGACCCTCCTCCACGCTCACGGCGTCCGGCTCGTTGGGCGTCCACTGCCCGCCGGCGAGCTGGTTGTGGCGCGGCATCTGCGCGTCGAAGCTCAAGTTGAACTCGCGCTCGGCCAGGCGCTGCGCGCGCTCCTCGCTCCACTCCTCGCCCTTGATGCTGCGGCCGTTGATGGCCACCAGCCGGCCGCGGAACATGGGATACCAGTCGTAGCCCTGCACGCCCGCCCCGTCCAGCAACTGCCTGAACGGCTGCGCCTGGTCGGGCTGCAGGTTGATGACGAAGCGGTTGGGCGCATCCGGCGGCGTGGCCTGGCGCCAGCTGTTGATGAGGTCCGTGCGCAGCAGCACCAGCAGCACCAGCGCCAGCAGCCCAACGGCCAGGGCCGACACCTGCAGCACCGCAAAGCCCGGGCGCGCCGCCACCTGCCGAGTGGCCAGCACCAGCCAGCGCGGCGCGCGCCGGGCGCGCGGCACGGCCCGGCGCAGGGCGACCACGGCGCCCCAGGCGCACAGGGCAAAGAGCGCCACCGCAACGGCGAAGCCGCCCACGGCGATCAGCCCCATCTTCAGATCCGACGCCGCGGCCACCAGCAGCCCGGCAAAGCCCAGGGCGCCCGCGGCCAGCACTGCCACCGAAGCGGCCTTCAACTGGCCGACGTCGCGCCGGATGACGCGCAGCGCCGGCACGCGGGCGAGTTGCAGCACCGGCGGCAAGCCAAAGCCCAGCAGCAGCGTGAGGCCCACGCCCAAGCCGAAGGCCGCGGGCATCCAGCCCGGCGCCGGCAGCGAGGTTTCCACCAGCGAGCCCAGCAGCAGGACGAACACGAAGTGGACGGCCCAGCCGGCGGCCACGCCCAGCGCGCTGGCCAGCACGCCCACGGCACCGAACTCCAGCACGTAGGCCGAGGCGATGGCGCGCTGCGGCAGCCCAAGCACGCGCAGCAGCGCGCAGTCGTCCAGGTGGCGTTGGGCGAAGTCGCGCGCGGCGATGGCCACCGCCACCGCGGCCAGCAGCGCCGCCAGCAGCGCCACGAGGTTCAGGAACTTGTTGGCGCGGTCCAGCGTCTGGCGCATCTCCGGGCGGCCCGTCTCCAGCGACTCCACGCGCACGCCGCGCAGCTCGCCCTTGCGGATCTCGTCCTGCGCCCAATCGATGAAGCGGCGCACGGCCGCGCCGCCCTCGCCGGTGGCCGCCACGGCCAGGCGGTAGGTGACGCGGCTGGCCGGCTGGATCAGGTTCGTCGCCGCCAGGTCGGATTCCCTCACCATCACCCGCGGGGCGAAGCTCAGGAAGCCGGCGCCGCGGTCGGGCTCCAGCGCGATCACGCGGGCGATGCGCAATGTGGCGTCGCCCAACAGCAGCTCATCGCCCACGCGCAACTGCAGCGCGTCCAGCACGGCGGCGTCCACCCAGGCCGTGCCGGGCTCGGGGATGGCTTCGGCCGCGCGCGCCGGGCCATCCGGCGACTCGCGCACGCTGACCTGGCCGCGCAGCGGGTAGCCCTCGGCCACGCCTTTGACGGCCACCAGCCGCGTGGCGCCGCCCTGCGCCTGCGGCGCCAGCGCCATGCTGGGAAAGGCAGCGTGGCGCGTGACGCGCAGGCCCAGCGCGCGCGCCTGGTTCTCGAACGCGGCGGGCAGCGGCTGGTCGGCCGCCACCAGCGCGTCGCCGCCCAACAGCGCCCCGGCGTCGCGCGCCAGGCCCGCGTTGAGCCGGTTGGCAAAGAAGCCCACGGCGGTGAGCGCCGCCACGGCCAGCAGCACGGCCACCACCAGCAGCCGCAGCTCGCCCGCGCGCAGGTCGCGCCAGGTCTGGCGCCACGCGAGCTTCACGATGGACGGCGACAGCGGCCGGCCGGCGGCGGCGGGCCGCGGCGGGACGGCGGCGGTCGGGGAGGACGGGGCGTCGGTGCTCATGGCCGGGGACGATACCCGAGGCTTGTCAAGCGCCTGAACGCCGGGTGCAAACCCCTGCAACGCCACCGTGGCGGCGCGCTGCTTCAATGGGCGGCATGGACACCCTGCCCGCCCTTCCCGCCCTGTTCCTCTCCCACGGCTCGCCCATGATCGCGCTGGAGCCCGGCGCGGCCGGCGCCTTCATGCAGCGCCTGGGCCCGGCGATCGACGCCACCTTCGGCCGCCCGCGCGCCATCCTGGCCGTCTCGGCCCACACGCTCACGCGCGAGCCCGTGCTGCTGGCCGCCGAGCGCCACGCCGCGGTGCCGGACTTCGGCGGCTTCCCGCAGGCGCTGTACGAAATGCGCTACGACGCGCCGGGCGCGCCCGCGCTGGCGCAAGAGGTGAAGGCGCTGCTGGCGGCGTCCGGCGTCACCGCCCACGCGCTGGGCGAAGGCGGACTGGACCACGGCATCTGGACGCCGCTGCGCTACCTCTACCCGCAGGCCGACGTGCCCGTGCTGCCGCTGGCCTGGATGCCCATGGCCCCGCCGGCGCAGCAGTTCGCGATGGGCCAGGCGCTGGCCCGGCTGCGGGAAAGCGGCGTGCTGGTGATGGGCAGCGGCTCCATCACGCACAACCTGCGCCTGCTCTCCACCTTCACCGGCCGCGCTCCCATGGACGCGCCGGAGAAGCCGGAAAGCTTGGCCTTCCGCCAATGGTTCGCCGAGCGCGCGGCGGCGCGCGACTGGGAGGCCCTGTTCGACTACCGCGCCCAAGCGCCGCATGCGGCGCTGATGCACCCGACCGACGAGCACCTGCTGCCCTGGTACGTGACCGCCGGCGCGGGCGGGCGCGACGTGGCGCCGCTGCGGCTGCACCAGAGCCATACCTATGGCGCGCTGGGGATGGACGCGTATGGGTTTGGCGAGGAGGCGCAGCGGCTGCGGGAGGCCCTGGCGGCGCAGTGAGCAGGATGACTGGCTGCTATTGGCATCTCGTGATGCCCAGCGGCTCTGCCCCCTGATTCGTCATTCCCGCGAAGGCGGGAATCCAGGCAGCCCCACGCCAAAGCGTAGAGGTGGCGTAGGACCACCGCGATGTTGCACTTCGGTGTGCCGGCCCACGGACTGACGGCCGACTTGGGGACCGCCTGGATTCCCGCCTTCGCGGGAATGACGACTCGGGGGACGCTGCGGTCCAGCTTCCGGCCAACGCCTGAACGAAGCCGCCTCAAAACGCATACCTCACCGCACACCCCGGCAGCCCCTCTTCCAGCAGCGCCTTGAAGATGGCCACCATCCGCCCCTTGGTGCCGCTGCGGTAGCGCACGTTGTCCGCGCCGTTCTCGCTGCGCTTGGTCTCCTGCAGCCGCGGCACCCACAGGATCTCCTCGGCCTTGGGATGCCAGCCGAGGTTGACCTCGTGCAGGGCCTCGTTGTGGGTCAGGAAAATCACCTCGGCGGCGATCTGCGCGCGGGCCCGCGGCGACAGCGCATCGGCCACCTGCGCGAACAGCTCGGCGTAGTCCGCGCGCCAGCCCTCGTGGACGATCACCGGGCTGAAGTTGAGGTGCACCTCGTAGCCCGCGTCCACGAAATCGTTGATGGCCGCGATGCGCTCGGCCACCGGCGAGGTGCGCACGTCCACCAGCCTGGCCGTGCGCTGGGGCATGAGCGAGAAGCGGATGCGCGTCTTGCCCTGCGGGTCGTAGTCCAGCAGCTCGCGGTTGACGTACTTGGTGGCGAAGGAACCCTTGGCGTTGGGAATGCGGCGGTACAGGGCCACGAGGTCGCGCACGTTGTCCGACACCAGCGCGTCGGCCGAGAGGTCGCCGTTCTCGCCCAGGTCGTAGACCCAGTACACCGGATCGACCTGGTTGGGCTCCGGCTTGGGCCCCAGCCTGGCCGCGTGGCGCTGCAGCGCGTCGCACACCTGCTCGATGTTGACGAAGACGGTGACCGGGTTGGCGTAGCCCTTGCGCCGGGGCACGTAGCAATAGGCGCAGGCCATGGCGCAGCCGTTGGAGGTGCCGGGGGCGATCCAGTCCGCGCTGCGGCCGTTGTGGCGGCACGCGAGCGACTTGCGCACGCCCAGCACCAGCACGTCGCGCTTGGTGCGCAGCCATTCGCCGACCAAGCCCTCGTTGCCGTGCAGGCCGGGGATGTTCCAGTGCGAGGGCACCTCGATCCGCTGCGCGTCGGGAAAGCGCGCGAGGATGTCCCGGCCGCGGGCGTAGTCCTCCACGGCCGGCTCCATGTAGATGGTCTGGATGCGCAGCAGCGAGGCGGCGCGGGGCGCAGCGGCGTGGGAGGGGGCGGCCAGGGTGTCCATGCCGCGGCGCGGCAAGAGGTGTTCCGGGCTCGCCCCGGGGCCTGGGCTTACTTGGCCGCCGCCGGCAGCGTGCCCTGCACGCCCTGGACGAACCAGTCCATGTGCGCGATGGCCTCGTCGCCGAGCGCCCCCTTGTCCTGCCGCACGCGGCCGGCCTGGTCCACCAGGCGCCCGCCGAAGGGCAGCAGCTTGCCCGCGGCGATGTCGCGCCGGCGCGCGAGCACGTCCTCGCGCAGCGCCTTGGGCAGCCTGGGGTTGAGCGCGGCCAGCTCGACCATGCCGTCCTTGAAGCCGCCCAGGGTGGCCGCCGGCCTCCAGCGCTGCGCCATCACCGCTTGGGCCGCCTGCGTATAAAAGCCGCCCCAGTTGGCGACCACGGCGGCGAGCTGCGCGTGGGGAGCGAAGCGGCTCATGTCGCTGTGGTAGGCCACGATCTGCACGCCCTTCTCCTCGGCGGCCTGCGGCACGGCGGGCGAGGCGCTGTGGTTGGTGAGCACGTCGGCCCCGGCACTGACGAGCGACAGCGCCGCCTCGCGCTCGCGGGCCGGGTCGAACCACGCGTTGAGCCACAGCACTTTCACCTGCGCCTTGGGGTTGGCGGCCTGCATGCCGAGGGTGAAAGCGTTGATGCCCTGGATCACCTCCGGCACCGGGAAGCCGGCCACGTAGCCGGCCGTGCCGCTCTTGCTGGATTTGCCCGCCAGGTAGCCGGCCAGCCAGCGGCCCTCGTAGAAGCGGGCGTTGTAGGTGCCCAGGTTGGCCGCGGTCTTGTAGCCGCCCGCGTGCTCGAACTTCACGTTCGGGAAGTCGGCCGCCACGCGCAGCGCGGGCTCCAGGTAGCCGAAGCTGGTGGCGAAGATCAACTGGTGGCCCTGCGCGGCCAGGTCGCGCATCACGCGCTCGCTGTCCGGCCCCTCGGCCACGGCTTCCACCACCGTGCTCTTCACGCCGGCGCCCAGCGCCTTTTCCATGGCCTGGCGGCCCAAGTCGTGCTGGAAGGTCCAGCCGGCCTGGCCCACGGGCGTGACGTAGACGAAGCCGACCTTGAGCGGCGGCGCGGACGGGGCTTGGGCAGGCGCCGCAACGGAAAAAGCGGCAAGGCACGCGGCAGGCAGCGCGCCGCGCAAGAGGTTTTTGAACATGGTTATCCTCGACATGGCCACCAAAAATCAACGCGCCGGCGGTGGCGTCCGGCGCGCGCGAAAGGGCGGGATTGTAGTGAGGGGGAACCCGGAGGGCCGCGGGCGCTTCCAAGCCCGCATCCACCTCCTGGGAGACTTTCCATGCTGCTTCTGATCTGGTCCCTGGCCGCCCTGGGCCTGGCGTTTTGCGCGCTGCTGGCCTGGGCCCTGTACGCGCTGCTGCGCATGGATCCGGCTTGGCTCAACGACCTGCCCGGCCTCGCGCAGCGCCTGCCCATGCAGGAGTGGCTGAACCACGCCTTTCCCGGCTGGCAAGGCTTGCTGGGCTGGGCGGTGGACACCGCGCACTGGATGCTGGGCTGGGCCGGCGCGGCCGCGCCCGTGGTGGCCTGGATCGTCTTCGCGCTGTGCGCCTTCTTCGTCCTGGGCGGCGCGGCGCTGCTGACCCTGGCGGTCAAGCTGCTGCGCCGCAAGCCGCTGCCGGCCCGCGCCGCGGCCTGAGCAGGCCTTCGCGGCGACAGCGCTTCATCCCCCTGGCGCAGCGCGCCATCCAGCGCTGGCGCCATGCGTGAAATAACTCGCACCCCATCGGAGATCAGTACACGCATCCACAATCCAGACACCCAATTGAGTGGGGAGGCTCCCTAGCATCACATCCGTTTACATGCAGCAACGCGCTGCCGGAGACCCCCGATGCCGACCCCCACCCGTTCCCTGTCCCTGCTGGCCCTGGCCGGCGCCCTGTACGCCTGCGGTGCCGCCCACGCGGGCGACCACGCCCACTGGGAATACAAAGGCCACGCCGGCGCCACGCATTGGGCCGAGCTGGACAAGGCCTTCGAGACCTGCAAGCTCGGCTCCGAGCAGTCGCCCATCGACATCCGTGCGGCCAAGAAGAGCGGCGAGCTGCCCGCCATCGGCTTCGGCTACACGGCCGGCGACGCCGAAGTGGTCAACAACGGCCACACCATCCAGGTCAACCTGCCCGCGGGCGGCACGGTGAAGCTGGCTTCCGGCGACTACAAGCTGCTGCAGTTCCACTTCCACACGCCCAGCGAGGAGAAGGTCAACGGCCACGCCTACCCGCTGGTGGCGCACATGGTGCACAAGAACGACGCGGGCGAGCTGGCCGTGGTGGGCGTGCTGTTCCGCGAAGGCAAGGAAAACGCCGCACTGGCCAAGGTGTTCGCCGCCATGCCCAAGCAAGAAGGCGGCAAGGCCGCGCTGGACGGCGGCTTCGACCCCGCGGCGCTGCTGCCCAAGACGCAAACCTACTGGTCCTTCAAGGGCTCGCTGACCACGCCGCCCTGCAGCGAGGGCGTGAAGTGGCAGGTGCTGCAGACGCCGGTGGAACTGTCCAAGGCGCAGCTCGCGACCTTCCGCAAGCTCTACCCGATGAACGCCCGCCCGGTGCAGCCGCTCAACGGCCGCATCGTCCTGACGGCCGGGGGCTGACGCCACGGCACGCCGCGCGCGGCCCTGCACAGGCGTCCGCGCGGCGGCTTCAGGGCCCCCGGGCAACGCCCGCGGGCTCGCGGAGCCGGCGGACAATGGGCCCATCGCCCGCCTGACCCTGTCCGCCTTGAACCTGCACCGCCTGGACCTCGTCTCCCTCGCCCTGTTCGGCTTCGTGGCCCGCAGCGGCAGCATCAGCCGCGGCGCGGAGCTGGCCCACCTGGCGGTGGGCGCGGCCAGCAAGCGCATCTCCGACCTGGAGGCCGCCGTGGGCGCGCCGCTGCTGGAGCGGCACTCGCGCGGCGTGACGCTCACGCCCGCGGGCCAGGCGCTGCAGCGGCACGCGCAGCGCATCCTGGGCGACGTCGACCAGCTCGCCGCGGAGCTGTCGGACTTCGCCGCCGGCGTGGTGGGCGTGGTGCGGCTGTGGGCCAACACCTCGGCCGTCATCCAGTTCCTGCCCGCCGACATCGCCGCCTTCGTGGCGGACAACCCCGGCATCCGCATCGAGCTGGAAGAGCGCGACAGCGCCGACGTGGTGCTGGCCGTGGCCGACGGCCGCGCCGACCTGTGCATCTACGCCGAGCGCACCGCGCCGCTGGGCCTGCAGTCGCTGCCCTACCGGCAGGACAGGCTGGTGCTGGTCGTCCGCCACGACCACCCGCTGGCCGCGCGCGAGTCGCTGGACTTCGTGGAGGCCACCGACTTCGAGTTCGTCAGCCTCTCGGCCGGCACCTCGCTGGCGCAGCGGCTGCAACTGGAGTCCGCCGCGCTGGGCCGGCGCCTGAAGCTGCGCATCCAGGTGCGCAGCTTCGACGCCATGTGCCACATGGTGGCCGCGGGCCTGGGCGTGGCGGTGCTGCCGCAAGCCGCGGTGCAGCCGCACCTGGTGTCCATGGGCCTGCGCAAGCTGGAGCTGCGCGACGCCTGGGTGACGCGCGAGCTGCTGCTGGGCGCGCGCGACTTCGCCGCCCTGCCCCGCCCGGCGCGGCTGCTCATGGACCACCTGCTGCAAGGCCGCTCGCGCCAGCTCCACGCCCTGCGCCCGCCCGCGCCCTGAATCGCCCGCGCGGCCTGCGGCTTTCGCGTTCCGCGAAAGCTCGTCTCCGTCCCCCGTCATTCCTTGCCCAAGCCGCGCTGAACACAATGGCGGCCACCCAAGGAAACGCTTGCAGGAGACGCCCCATGACCCCGATCAACCTCCCGACCAGCGCGCTGCAGGGCGTGCGGGTCATAGAGATGGGCCAGCTCATCGCCGGCCCCTTTGCCGGCAAGACGCTGGCCGACTTCGGCGCCGAGGTCATCAAGATCGAAGCGCCCGGCAGCGGCGACCCGCTGCGCAACTGGCGCCTCATCCAGGACGGCACCTCCGTGTGGTGGCAGGTGCAGTCCAGGAACAAGCGCTCCATCGCGCTGGACCTGCGCAGCGCCGAGGGCCAGGACATCGCCCGCCAGCTCATCAAGGAAGCCGACGTGCTGATCGAGAACTTCCGCCCCGGCACGCTGGAGGGCTGGGGCATGGGCTACGAGCAGCTCAGCGAGATCAACCCCGGCCTGGTCATGCTGCGCATCTCCGGCTACGGGCAGACCGGCCCCTACCGCGACCTGCCCGGCTTCGGCGCCATCGGCGAGGCCATGGGGGGCTTGCGCCACCTCACCGGCGAGCCCGGCCGCGTGCCGGTGCGCTGCGGCATCTCCATCGGCGACACGCTGGCCGCGCTGCACGGGACCATCGGCGTGCTCATGGCGCTCTACCACCGCCAGGCGCACGGCGGGCGCGGCCAGGTCATCGACGTGGCGCTGCACGAGGCGGTGTTCAACGTGATGGAAAGCCTCATCCCCGAGTACAGCGCCTTCGGCGCGGTGCGCGAGGCCGCGGGCAGCGCGCTGCCGGGCATCGCCCCGTCCAACGCCTACCGCTGCGAGGACGGCTACGTGCTCGTGGCCGGCAACGGCGACAGCATTTTCAAAAGGCTCATGTCCACGATTGGCCGCGACGACCTGGGCAACGATCCGGCACTGGGCGACAACGCGGGCCGCGTCAAGCGCGTAGCCGAGATAGACGCCGCCATCGAGGCCTGGACCAGCCAGCGCCGCGTGGCCGACGTGCTGGAAGCACTCAACGCCGCGCGCGTGCCCGTGGGCAAGGTCTACACCGCGCGCGACATCGCCGAGGACCCGCACTACCGCGCCCGCGACATGCTCCTCACGCAGCGCACGCGCGACGGCCACGAGGTGCAAGTGCCCGGCATCGTGCCCAAGCTCATGGGCACGCCGGGCAGCCTGCGCACGCCGGCTCCGAAGCTGGGCGACGACACCGACGCGGTGCTGCGCGAGATCGGCCTGACCGAGGAACAAATCGCCGCGCTGCGCGCGCGCAAGGTGGTGGCATGAGCACGAACATGGGCACGAGCGTCTGGAACGGCGCGGGCCGCCGCATCCACATGCAGGAGGTGGGCACGCGCGACGGGCTGCAGGTGGAGCCCTGCTTCGTCCCCACCGGGGACAAGATCGCCCTGGTCAACGCGCTGTCGCGCGCCGGGCTGGCCAAGATCGAGGTCACGGCCTTCGTCTTGCCGCAGGCCATTCCCGCGCTGCGCGACGCCGAACAGGTGCTGCGCGAGATCGAGCGCGCGCCCGGCGTGGTCTACAGCGCCCTGGTGCCCAACGTGCGCGGCGCCGAGCGTGCCATCGACGCCCGCGCCGATGAGCTGAACCTCGTGATGTCGGCCAGCGAGAGCCACAACCTGGCCAACCTGCGCATGACGCGGGCGCAGTCCTTCCAGGCGCTGTCCGCGGTGAGCGCCATCGCGCGCCAGGCCGGCACCGCCGTGAACGTGTCGCTGTCATGCAGCTTCGGCTGCCCCATGGAAGGTGACGTGCCGCAGGACACCGTGTGGGACTGGTGCGCGCGCTACGTGGAGGCCTTGGGCGCGCGCGGCGTGACGCTGTGCGACACCACCGGCATGGCCTACCCCGGCCAGGTCGCGGCCCTGGTGCGCGGCTTCAAGCGCCGCTGGCCGGACACGGAGCTGACGCTGCACTTCCACAACACGCGCGGCATGGGCCTGGCCAACGTGCTGGCCGCCATCGACGCGGGCGCCGACCGCTTCGATGCCTCGTTGGGCGGCTTGGGCGGCTGCCCCTACGCGCCGGGCGCCACGGGCAACGTGTGCAGCGAGGAGATCGTCCACGCCCTGCAGCTCATGGGCTACGACACCGGCGTGGACCTGGAGCAACTGCTGGAGGCCGCGCACCGGCTGCCTGCGCTGGTGGGCCACGCCGTGCCCAGCCAGCTCGTGGCCGCCGGCCGCCGGCTGGATTTGCACCCGCTGCCCGCCGACTTCGACGCGATTCGCGAGCGGGCGCTGGCACGCGGCTGAGCCGCCTCGCCGCAGCGACCAAAACGTCTTCGTCACACCCGCGAAGGCGGGTGTCCACGAACACCGGGCCGCATCGTGGCCTGCGTGGATGCCCGCTTTCGCGGGCATGACGAGGGAAGGCTTCAGCCTCCATCAGCAAACGCGGCATCGCCGCATTCCACAACACAACCGGAGACAAGCATGAACAAGCACAAGCGCCATTTCACCCTGCTGGCCCTGGCGGCCGCGGCCACCCTCGCCGCCGGCCCTGCCGCCGCCCAGGGCGGCTACCCGAACAAACCCGTCACGCTGATCGTCCCCACCGCCCCGGGCGGCACCACCGACATCGCCGCGCGCATGCTGGCCGAGCCGCTGGGCAAGGCGCTTGGGCAGACGGTGATCGTGGACAACCGCGGCGGCGCCAACGGCGCGGTGGCGGCCGTGGCCGTCAAGCGCGCCGAAGCCGACGGCTACACGCTGCTCATGCAGTACTCGGGCTACCACGTCATCACGCCGCACGTGAGCAGCCAGCCGCCGCAGTGGACCTTCGACGACCTGCGCCCCGTGGCCAACGTGCTCAGCGCGCCGCAGGTCATCGTGGTGCGCGAGGGCCTGCCGGTGAAGTCCATGGGCGAGCTCGCCGCCTACGCCAAGGCCCATCCGGGCAAGCTGGCCTACGCCTCCTCAGGCAACGGCTCGCTGCAGCACGTCACGGGCGCGATGCTGGAGCAGCAGGCCGGCATCCAGATGAACCACATCCCCTACAAGGGCACGGGCCCGGCGCTGCAGGACCTGCTGGGCGGCCAGGTGGACCTCACTTTCGGCACCCCGCCGCCCTACATGCCCCACATCGCCACGGGCAAGCTGCGCGCGCTGGCCGTCACGGGCAAGGCGCGGCTGCCCTCGCTGCCCAATGTGCCCACCGCCGCCGAGGCCGGGCTGCCCAAGCTGGACGCCACCTCCTGGTTCGCCGTCTTCGCCCCGGCCAAGACGCCGCAGGCCGTGGTGGACAAGCTCAGCGCCGAGATCGCCAGGATCGTCGCCACACCCGCCTTCAAGCAAAAGGCCGCCGAGCAGGGCGCGGCGGCCGATTACATGAGCCCGCAACAGTTGGGCGACTACAGCCGCGCCGAGCTCGCGCGCTGGGGCCAGGTGGTCAAGGCGTCCAGGATCTCGGCGGACTGAAGGCCGCTTCAGCCGGCGCGGCGCTGCGCCTGACGGCGCCGCAGCGCCACGCCCACCACGCCCAGGCCGAACAGCGCCAGCGCGGAGGGCTCGGGGATGGGCCGCACGCCGTAGAGGAAGCGCGCGCCGGCGATGTCGTCGGCCTGCAGGCCGCGGAAGCGCTCGGTGTAGAACGCGTTCATCAGCGCGTCGGTGCGCGGCGTGTGCTCCAGGCCCAGCGAGTGGCCTATCTCGTGCGTCACGACCTGGAAGACGTCGTAGCCGTTGCCGCCGAAACCAATTTTCCAGCGCTCGGCCGTGTCCATGAAGATGTCGCCCGCGGCGCTCAGGCCGTTGACCGGCGGGAAGTAGCTGTAGGCCAGCGTGCCGGCGCTGCCGTCCACGAAGTGCGCGCCGATGCGGATGTCGCCGGAGCGCGTGGCGGCGTTGAAGGCGGCGCCGTCGTCGGCGACCTGCACGAACTTGATGTTGGCGACCTTGGACCAGGCGTCGAAGGCGCTGCGGATTTCCGTGAGGAAGCCCCCGGGCAGGAAGGCGCCCAGCGCCGTGGTGGAGCAGCCCAGGAAGGCCGCCTCGCAGCTCACGCCGCCGCCCATCACGCTCCAGGTCACGGTGGCGCCGGTGCCGTACTCGGGGCTGCCCCACTTGCCCGGGCTGGTGGGCCCAAGCACGTAGGCCGACGCGGACAGGGGCACGGCCAGCGCCGCCATCAGTGCCAGGCTAGACAGGATCTTGTTCACGTCACCTCCAGGAGTTGCAAGGAGGCCCGCGCGGGGCGCCGGCCACCCGCACAACCCCGGCCAGCCCACTTGATGAAAGTCAGGGGATCTGAGGCCAGGCGCCGAGTATCCGCGGCGGGCGGCGCCCCATGAAGGCCTTGCCTAACCCTGAATAAGTGAGTGGGCGGCCCCGAAAAGGCAACGAAAAGTCATCGCCCTCTTGGGGGATGCGGTGGGCCGTGCCGGCTCTGCCCACCGGCTTGAGGGAGGAGTGAAACCGCGCGTTTACAGCGCCGCGCCGAACACGGCGTCGAGCTGGCGCTTCCAGCCGTCCTTGGTGGCCTGGTCCACGAAGCTGGCCTCGAAGCTGTTGAGCGCAAGTTGATACGCCTCGCGCGCGCCCAGTTGCGGCAGCGCCTCGAACAGCTCCACGAAGTTCTGGTTCAGGTAGCCGCCGAAGTAGGCCGGGTCGTCGGAGTTGACCGTCACCACCAGCCCCTGCTGCAGCAGCGTGGCGATGTTGTGCTCGCCCAAGTGCTTGAACACGCACAGCTTGACGTTGGACAGCGGGCACACCGTCAGCGGCACGCGCTCGCGTGCCAGGCGCTGCACGAGCTCAGGCTTCTCGACGCAGCGCACGCCGTGGTCTATGCGCTCGGCCTTGAGCAGGTCCAGTGCCTCCTCGATGTAGGCCGGCGGCCCCTCCTCGCCCGCGTGGGCCACGATGTGCAGGCCCAGCTCGCGGCACTTGGCGAACACGCGCTCGAACTTGGAGGGCGGATGGCCGCGCTCGCTGCTGTCCAGGCCCACGCCCACGAAGTACTGGCGCCAGGGCAGCGCCTGCTCCAGCGTCTTGAAGGCGTCCTCTTCGCTGAGGTGGCGCAGGAAGCACATGATCAGCCGGCTGCTGATGCCCAGCTCCTGGTGCGCGCGCTGGCAGGCGTGGTGCAGCCCGCGCACCACGGTTTCGAAGGAGACGCCGCGCTCGGTGTGCGTCTGCGGGTCGAAGAACAGCTCGGCATGCACCACGTTGTCGGCCGCGGCGCGCTCGAAGTAGGCCCATGCCATGTCGAAGAAGTCTTCCTCCTTGAGCAGCACGCTGGCGCCGGCGTAGTAGATGTCGAGGAAGCTTTGCAGGTCCGAGAAGGCGTAGGCCGTGCGCAGCGCCTCCACGCTGCCGTACTTGAGCGCCACGCCGTTGCGCTGCGCGAGCTTGAAGATGAGCTCGGGCTCCAGCGAGCCTTCGATGTGGATGTGCAGCTCCGCCTTGGGCATGCGGCGCAGCAGCGCGTCGAGCGGTTCGTGGGTGCTAGGGGTGGTCATGGCGGCTGTAGCCTTCCGTATGGGGTCGATGGTTGATTTTCGCCTTTGGCAACCTGCGGCGCAGCGGCTCCCGGCGGGCGGCGGCCGTGGTCGCGGCGCCTCACCACGTCCCACGCCCGATGCCGGGCGGACACAAAAAAAGCCGCCGGGCCCAGGGCCGCGGCGGCTGTCAGGCATCGGGGCCGAAACTGCCGCGGCCCCGGCGTGGTGCGCTTTACTTGGCGCTGGGCAGCTTGCCCTCGACGCCCTTCACGTAGAAGTTGATCTTGTGCAGGAAGTCGTCGTCGGCGGTCTCGCCGTCCTTGAGCACGGGCTTGCCGTCCTGGCCGGCGATGGGGCCCTTCCAGATGGCGAAGCTGCCGTCCTTGAGGCCGGACTTGACCTTCTCCAGCGCCTCCTTGGCGTCGGCGGGCACCTTGTCGGACAGCGCCACCAGGTCGATGGCGCCTTCCTTGACGCCCCACCAGGTGTTGGGGCCGGTCTTCCAGCTGCCTTCGAGCATCTCGCCCACGGCCTTCTTGTAGTACGGCGCCCAATTGATGACGGCCGAGCCCAGGTGCGCGCTGGGGCCGAACTTGCTCATGTCCGAATCCCAGCCGAAGCCGTACTTGCCGGCCTTCTCGGCGGTCTGCAGCACGGCCGAGGAGTCGGTGTTCTGCATCAGCACGTCGGCGCCCTGGTTGATCAGGCTTTGCGCGGCCTCGCCTTCCTTGGGCGGATCGAACCACTTGTTGACCCACACCACCTTGGTCTTGGCGGCCGCGTTGACCGACTGCGCGCCCAGCGTGAAGGCGTTGATGTTGCGGATGACCTCGGGGATGGGAATGGAGGCGACCACGCCCAGCGTGTTGCTCTTGGTCATCTTGCCGGCGATCACGCCGGCCATGTAGGCGCCCTCGTAGGTGCGGCTGTCGTAGGTGCGCAGGTTCTCGGCGCTCTTGTAGCCGGTGGCGTGCTCGAACTTCACGTCCGGCGAGTCGGCGGCCACCTTGAGCATCTGCTCCATGTAGCCGAAGGTGGTGCCGAAGACGAGCTTGTTGCCCTGCCCCACCATGTCGCGGATCACCCGCTCGGCGTCCGCCGCCTCGGGCACGTTCTCCACGAAGCTGGTGACGATGCGGTCACCGAACTCCTTTTGCACTTCCAGGCGCGCGCGGTCGTGGGCGAAGGTCCAGCCCGCGTCGCCCACCGGGCCGACGTAGGCGAAGGCCACCTTCAGCGGCTCGGGCTTGGCCGCGGCCGGGGCCGAGGCGGCTGCCGGCGCGGAAGCGGCCGCGGGCGCGGCCTCTTCCTTCTTGCCGCAGCCCACCAGGGCCGCGGTGGCCGCCAGCGAAGCCATGCCCGTCAGGCGCAGCAGCGATCGCTTGGAAATCGTCATGAATGTCCTCTCTTGGGGTATGCGAGGTTGTTGGGGGAAGACGTGTCGTTCGCAGCCCTGGTTGCGCGCGCAGCCGCACGCATCATGAGCCCGGGAAGAAGGGTTTGCCGAGCGAGGCCGGCATGTTGGCGCGGATCCAGGTCGGGTTGCGCGAGATGAGCACCAGCACGGCGATGGTGGCGAGGTAGGGCAGCATGGTCAGCAACTGGCTGGCCACTTCCACGCCCTCGCCCTGCAGGTGGAACTGCAGCATGGTCACGCCGCCGAAGAGGTAGGCGCCCAGCAGCACGCGCGCGGGGCGCCAGGTGGCAAACGTCGTGAGCGCCAGCGCGATCCAGCCCTTGCCGGCAATCATCCCCTCCACCCACAGCGGCGTGTAGATGACGGAGACGTAGGCGCCGGCCACGCCGCACAGCGCGCCGCCGGCCATCACCGCGGCCAGCCGGATGCGCCGCACCGGGTAGCCCAGCGCATGCGCCGACTCCGGCGACTCGCCCACCGCGCGCAGCACCAGCCCGGCGCGCGAGCGGTACAGGAACCAGCTCAAGGCCACCGCCAGCACGATGGCGATGTAGACCATGGGGTGCTGCTTGAAGAAGGCCGGCCCCACGAAGGGAATGTCCGCCAGGCCCGGGATCTCGAAGCGCGTGCGCTCCGGCAGCTTTTCCTGCGTGTAGCGGATGCCCGCGAAGGCCGAGAAGCCTGCGCCGAAGAGGCTCAGCGCCAGGCCCGTGGCGTACTGGTTGGTGTTGAGCCAGATGACCAGCGCGCCAAAGGCCGCGGCCAGCAGCGCCCCGGCCGCGGCGCCGGCGGCAAAGGCCAGCGTGTCAGAGCCGGTGTGCACGGCGGTGGCGAAGCCGGCGATGGCGGCCACCAGCATCAGGCCTTCGGCGCCGAGGTTGACGATGCCGGCGCGTTCGTTGATCAGGAGACCGAGGGCCGCGATGGCCAGCACGGTGCCGGCGTTGAACGTGGCGGCCAGCAGCAGGGCAAGCGCTTCCATCTCAGGCCTTCCTTTCCACGGTCGCCGCCACGGCGGAAGACGCCGCCGCGGCGCGGGCGCCGCGCTGCCAGCGCAAGCGGTAATGGATGAGCGTGTCGCAGGCCAGCAGGCTGAACAGCAGCAGGCCCTGGAACACGCCGGTGATGGATTTGGGCAGGCCCAGCCGCGACTGCGCCAGTTCCCCGCCGATGTAGAACATGCTCATCAGGATGGCGGACAGCGCGATGCCGCCCGGATGCAGCCGCCCAACGAAGGCGACGATGATGGCCGCGAAGCCGTAGCCCGCGGGCACGTGCGGCGTGAGCTGGCCCAGCGGCCCAACGGCCTCCAGGGCGCCGGCCAGGCCCGCCATGCCGCCGGACAGCAGCAGCGCCGTCCACAGCGCGCCGCGCGACGAGAAGCCCGCGTAGCGCGCGGCCAGCGGCGCCAGCCCGCCGACCTGCAGCTGGAAGCCCGCGTAGGTGCGGAACATGAACAGCCACGTCAGCGCCACCGCGCCCAGCGCGATCAGCACGCCGATGTTGGCGCGCAGCCCGGCCACCAGCCGCGGCAGCTTGGTGGCCGCGGCGAAGGTGATGGTCTGCGGGAAGTTGAACCCTTGCGGGTCCTTCCACGGGCCGTAGACCAGGTAGCCCAGCAGCAGCTCGGCCACGTAGACCAGCATCAGGCTCACCAGGATCTCATTGGCGTTGAAGCGGTCGCGCAGCAGCGCGGTGAGGGCCGCCCAGAACATGCCGCCCAACACGCCGGCGGCCAGGATGGGCAGGACGATCCAGCCGCTGCTGTCCGGCCCGGCCTGCATGGCCACCCAGCCCGCGCCCAGCGCGCCCAGGATGAACTGGCCTTCGGCGCCGATGTTCCAGACGTTGGAGCGGAAGCACACCGCCAGGCCCAGCGCGATGAGCACCAGCGGCACGGCCTTGATGCTGAGCTCGGCCCAGGCGCGCGCGTCCTTGACCGGTTCCAGGAAGAAGAGTTGCAGGCCGCGCACCGGGTCCTTGCCCAGCATGACGAACAGGCCCACGCCTATGAGCACCGTGAGGGCCAGCGCCAGCAGCGGCGAGGCCCAGGACATGAGGCCGGACGGTTGCGGCCGGGCTTCGAGTTTCAACATGAATGTGTTCAGGCGAAGGTCAGGCCGCGACGGCCCCGGACTCGGACTCGGACTTGGGCCACAGCCCGCTCATCCAGGCCCCGATCTGCTCGATCGTGGCCTGCGCGGTGGGAATGCTTGGGCTCAGGCGCCCTTGGGCGATGACGACCAGCCGGTCGCTGATCTCGAACAGCTCGTCGAGCTCCTCGCTCACCACCAGCAGCGCGCAGCCCGCGTCGCGCAGCTTCAGCAGCTCCCCGCGGATCTGTGCCGCCGCGCCCACGTCCACGCCCCAGGTGGGCTGCGAGACGATCAGGAGCTTGGGCTTCGCGTCGATTTCGCGGCCCACGATGAATTTCTGCAGGTTGCCGCCCGACAGGCTCTTGGCCGCCGAATGCGGCCCGCCGGCCTTGACGTTGAAGCGCTCTATCAGCGACTGCGCCAGCGCCCTCACCTGCCCCTTGCGCAGCCAGCCCGCGGCGCCCACGGGCTCGGTGCGGGTGAGCAGCACGTTTTCAGCCAGCGAGAGCGTGGGCACCGCGCCGCGGCCCAAGCGCTCCTCGGGGACGAAGTGCAGGCCCAGCCTGCGGCGCTTGCGCGGCGAGGCTTGGGCGATGTCCTGGCCGAACAGCGCGATGCTGCCGCGCCCGGCGCGGCGGTCCTCGCCGGAGAGGGCCGCCATGAGCTCCTGCTGCCCGTTGCCGGAGACGCCGGCCACGCCGACGATCTCGCCCGCGCGCACCTGCAGCGCGATGTCCTGCAGCGTGGTGCCGAACACGTCCTGGCGCTCCAGCTTCAGGCGCTGCACGTCCAGCGCCACCACGCCCGGCGTGGAAGCGGCGTGGCGCAACTGCGGCGGCTCGCTGCCTATCATCAGGCGCGACAGCGAGGCGTTGGTCTCCTTCGACGGGTCCACCTCGCCCGTGACCTTGCCGCCGCGCAGCACCGTGCAGTGGTGGCAGAGGCTGCGGATCTCGTCGAGCTTGTGGCTGATGTAGAGGATGGAGCAGCCCTGCGCCGCGAGCTGGCGCAGCGTCACGAACAGCTTCTCGACCGCCTGCGGCGTGAGCACCGAGGTCGGCTCGTCGAGGATGAGCAACTGCGGCCGGCCCATGAGCGCGCGCACGATTTCCACGCGCTGGCGCTCGCCCACCGAGAGGCTGTGCACGGGACGCAGCGGGTCCACTTCCAGCCCGTACTCCTTGGACACCTCGCGCATGCGCGAAACCACCTCCGGCAGCGCCATGGACTTGTCCAGGCCCAGCCAGACGTTCTCGGCGGCGGTGAGGGTGTCGAAGAGCGAGAAGTGCTGGAACACCATGGAGATGCCCAGCGCCCTGGCCTCGTGCGGATTTCGCACCTGCACGGGGCGGCCGTTCCAGCGGATTTCTCCTTCGTCCGGACGCACGGCCCCGTAGATGATTTTCATGAGCGTCGACTTGCCGGCGCCGTTCTCACCCAGCACGGCGTGTATCTGGCCGGGTGCGACGCGGAGGCTGACGCCATCGTTGGCCTTGACGGCCGGGTACTGCTTGCTGATGCCCACCAGCTCCAGGCGCAACATGGACGCTGAACTCCCAGGGATGCCGGCAAAGGGGGACCGGCAAAAGGTGTAATTGTGCTATGGCCGCACGAGGCTCCAGCCCCAGCACGGTGCACGGGCCGGTCCGCGCGTGACGCGGTACCGGCCCGGCCGTATACAACTTGCAGCTTTCGTGCCGGCAATCCCTGTATTCAATGCCCTCCCAGCAGCGCAAACCGCAGCAGGAACACGCCCGCGATCAGCCAGCTCATGAAGTGCACCTGCCTGGCCTGCCCCGTCAGCAGTTTCAACACGGCGTAGGTGATGAAGCCGAAGGCCAGCCCGTTGGCGATGGAGTACGTGAAGGGCATGGCCAGCGCCGTGACGGCGGCGGGGATGACCTCGGTGCTGTCGTCCCAGTTCAGCTCGGTGAGCTCGCGCAGCATCAGGCAGGCCACGAAGAACAGGGCCGGCGCCGTCGCATACGCGGGCACGGCGCCGGCCAGCGGCGCGATGAACAGGCAGGCCAGGAACAGCACCGCCACCGTCACCGCCGTGAGGCCCGTGCGGCCGCCGGCCTGCACGCCCGTGGCGCTCTCGATGTAGGCCGTGGTGCTGGACGTGCCCAGCATGGAACCGGCGAAGATGGCGCCGCTGTCGGCCAGCAGCGCCTTGTTCATGCGGTCCATCTTGCCTTCCTTGAGCAGACCGGCGCGCTTGGCCACGCCCATGAGCGTGCCCGTGGCGTCGAACAGCTCGACCAGGAAAAAGACCAGCACCACGTTGAGCACGCCACCGGCCAGCGCGCCCTTGACGTCCAGCTGCATGAAGGTCGGCGCGATGGACGGCGGCGCCGAGAACACGCCCTTGAAGTGGTTGCCGCCCACCAGGAAGGACAGCGCCGTCACCGCCACGATGCCAATCAGGATGGCGCCGCGCACCTGGAAGCGGTCCAGCACCACGATCAACAAGAAGCCCAGCACGGCCAGCAGCACCGGCGTCTGGTGCACGTCGCCCAGCGTCACGAAGGTGGCCTTGGACGGGGCGACGATGCCCGCGCTCTTGAGCGCGATCAGCGCCAGGAACATGCCAATGCCCACCGTGATGGCCACGCGCAAGGAGTGCGGAATGCCGCGGATGATCCACTCCCGCAGCCGCAGCACCGTCACCAACAGGAACAGGCAGCCGGAGATGAAGACGGCCCCCAGCGCCACCTGCCACGGGTAGCCCATGCCGCCCACCACCACGTAGGCAAAGTAGGCGTTGAGCCCCATGCCCGGCGCCAGCGCGATGGGGTAGTTGGCGAACAGCCCCATCACCAGCGTGCCGAAGGCCGCGATCAGGCAGGTGGCGACGAACACCGCCTCGCGCGGCATGCCCGCGTCGCCCAGGATGCTGGGGTTGACGAAGACGATGTAGGCCATCGTCAGGAAGGTGGTGAGCCCGGCGATGAGCTCGGTGCGCACGTTGGTGCCGTGCTCCCTCAACTTGAACATTCGCTCCACCAGGGAGCGGTTGGCGCCAACGGCAGCGGGGTCGGGCATGGCTGCGGCCTCCGGGGGGATGTCTACAGGCGTGACGATGCGCCCACCGGGCACGGTGGTATCGGACAGGGCCATGGTTTGTCTCCGGTTTTTTCAGTCCTTGCGGACAGGTTTGAAGCGCTTCTGTGGCGCTTTGATGGGAAGGCGTTGGGCCGTCAGGCGCGGCGCCAGCGCTCGGTGCCCGCCACCCAGGCGGACACCAGGTTCCTCTCGTCGCCCAGCGTCATCCAGGCGAACACGCGTTCGTGCAGCTCGCGCGCCAGGCGGTCGCGGTGTTGGGCCAGCGGACCATGCGCCCAGTCCCACAGCGCCAGGTCGGCCGTGGCGCCCATGTCCAGCGAGCCGATCTCGCTCTCCAGTTGCAGCGCCCGCGCCGCGCCGCGCGTGGCGGCGTAAAGCGCCTTCCAGGCCGTGAGCTTCACGCCCTGCAGCGCCTGCACCTTGTAGGCTTCGGCCAGCGTGCGGACCATGGACAGCGTCGTCCCCGCGCCCACGTCGGTGGCCAGCGACACGCCCACGCCGGCCGCCTGCAGCCTGGCCCAGTCCAGCAGCCCGCTGCCCAGGAACAGGTTCGAAGTCGGACAGTGCGCGACCTGCGCCCCGCTGTCGGCCAGCAGCGCGCGGTCGGCGTCGTCCAGCCAGATGCCGTGCGCCAGCACCGAGCGCTCGTTGAGCAGCCCGTGCGAGGCGTACACGTCCAGGTAGCTGCGCGCCTCGGGAAAGAGCGACGCCACCCAGCCCACCTCGTCGCGGTTCTCGGCCACGTGCGTGTGCATGTAGGTGCCCGGGTAGCGCGAGAGCAGCTCGCCGGCCATGCTCAATTGCGCGGGCGTGCTGGTGGGCGCGAAGCGAGGCGTGAGCGCATAGGCGGCGCGGCCGCGGCCGTGCCAGCGCTCGATCAGCTCCACGCAGTCGGCCCGCGCCGACACCACGTCGTCGCTCAGGTAGTCCGGCACGTGCCGGTCCATCAGCACCTTGCCGGTGATGAGCCGCATGCCGTGGCCGGCAGCGGCCTGGAACAGCGACTCCACCGACACCTTGTGCACCGTGGGGAAGACCACGGCCGAGGTCGTCCCGTGCGCCAGCAGCAGGTCCAGGAAGCGGTCCGCCCCCTCGCGCGCCGCCACGGCTTCCTCGAAACGCCGCTCGGCCGGAAACACGTAGCGCTCCAGCCAGGGCAGCAGCGCCTCGCCGTGGCTGGCGATCACGTCGAGCTGCGGGCAGTGCACGTGCGTGTCTATGAAGCCGGGCAGCAGCAGCCGGCCGCTGAAATCGCGCTTGTCCCAGTCGTCGCCCGGCGTCTCGCGCGTGCGGCCGGCGATGCGGCCGTCCTCCACCAGCAGCCAGCAGTCGGGGTCGAAGCGCACCGAGGGCGCGTCCACCGATGAAAGGCCGGGGTCGGCCGTGATGTCCAGCAAATCGGCACGCAGGGCCAGGCGGTTATTCATGCGGAGTCCTCCTGGGAGTCCTGAAGGGGTTGAAGAGAGGAAGCGTCGGCCGCCGACGCGGCGCCGGGCTTGGGCTGCGCCTGCGCGACCAGCCCGCGCACCACGTCGCGCACCAGCTCGCGCAGCCAGCGCGCCGCGGGCGAGGCGTGGGTGCGGTCGTGCCAGAGCTGGTAGTAGCTCAGCGGCGGGAAGGCCACGGGGCAAGCCACCACCCGCACCGCCAGCCGCTCGGCATAGCGCGCGCAAAAGAGGCGCCCCGTGGTGAGCACCAGGCGCGAGCGCGCCACCATCAGCGGCGCCAGGCCGAAATACGGGCTGCGCACGGCGATGCGCCGCGACAGCCCTTGGGCGTCCAGGAACTCGTCGATCACGCCGCGCGCCCCCGGGTGCAGCGGCGTGGGCGCCACGTGCTCGGCGGCGAGGTAGCGCTCGGCGTCCCAGGCGCCCGGGTAACGCACGGCCGGGTGGTCCGCGGCGACGAGGCAGACGACCTCGTCGGCAAAGAGCCGCGCCAGGTGCAGCTCGCCCGGAGGCTGCAGCCAGTTGCCGATGACCAGCTCGACCTCGCCGCGGGCCAGCGCGCGGCGGTAGTCGTAGGCGCCGGAAAGGGCATGGATCTCCAGGTCCACGTTGGGCGCGGTCTCCTTCAGCCGCGCCACCAGCGCGGGCAGGAAGAGCGGGTCGAGGTAGTCGCTGGCGGCAATGCGGAACGACTGCCGCGCGGTGGCCGGCTCGAAGGCCCGCGCCCCCGCGCCGCCGAACAGCGTGGCCGCGTGCCGCAGCAGCTCGCCCGCCGGTTCCAGCAGCTCCTGCGCCAGGGGCGTGGCCACCATGCCGCTGCCCGCGCGCACCAGCAGCGGATCGCCCACCAGATGGCGCAGCCGCCGCAGCTGCGCGCTGACGGCAGGTTGCGTGCTGCCCAGCTTGAGGGCGGCGCGCGAGACGCTGCGTTCGGTGATCACGGTGTGCAGGACCTTGACGAGTTGGAGCTCGATCTTGTCCAAAGCCGAAGCTTGCGCCATACGACCATCCCCATACAGAACATGCGCTTCATCGTATACACCGCGGCAGGCCAGCGTGTACCTTTGCGGCCATGAACACCCCCCAGCGCCCCATCCGTTTCTTCCATCGCGGCGGCATCGTGTCGGTGCAGTCCGCTCCTACCCGCAGCGTGCTGCAGTGGCTGCGCGAAGACGCCACCTGCACCGGCACCAAGGAAGGGTGCAACGAGGGCGACTGCGGCGCCTGCACGGTGGTCGTGGCCGAGCTGGCCGACACGCCGGGGCCGGACGTGGTGCGCGGCCTGCGCCTGCGCAGCGTCAACGCCTGCATCCGCTTCCTGCCCACGCTGGACGGCAAGGCGCTGCTGACGGTGGAAGACCTCAAGCCCGCCGCCGGCGGCACCCTGCACCCCGTGCAGCAGGCGCTGGTGGACTGCCACGGCTCGCAATGCGGCTTCTGCACGCCCGGCTTCGCCATGTCGCTCACCGCCTGCTACGAGCGCCACTGCGAGGCCGGCACCCGGCCCACGCGCCAGGAGCTGGCCGATGAGTTGGCCGGCAACCTCTGCCGCTGCACGGGCTACCGGCCCATCCTGGACGCCGGCCAGAAGATGTTCGACCTGAGCACCGTGCGCCTGGACACCGCGCCCATCGTCGCGGCGCTCCAGCAGCTCCAGGCCGAGCCGCCCCTGTCCCTGCCCGGCTTCGAGGCACCGCGCTCGCTGGACGACCTGGCCGCCCTGCGCGAGGCCCGCCCGCAAGCCACGCTGCTGGCCGGCGCCACCGACATCGGCCTGTGGAACAACAAGCAGTTCCGCCCGCTGCCTGAGCTGCTCTACGTCGGCGACGTCAAGGAGATCCAGCGCATCGAGGCACTGGACGGCGGCGCGCTGCGCATCGGCGCCGGCGCCTCGCTGGAGGACGCCTGGACGGCCCTGGCCGAGCGCGTCCCCGAGCTGCGCGAGGTGTACCTGCGCTTCGCCTCGCCGCCCGTGCGCCACGCCGGCACCTTAGGCGGCAACGTCGCCAACGGCTCGCCCATCGGCGACGGCGCGCCCGTGCTCATGGCGCTGGGCGCCACGCTGGTGCTGCGCA
Source organism: Azohydromonas lata NBRC 102462 (assembly GCF_001571085.1). Lineage (GTDB taxonomy): Bacteria > Pseudomonadota > Gammaproteobacteria > Burkholderiales > Burkholderiaceae_C > Azohydromonas > Azohydromonas lata. The sequence continues at coordinate 5,920 of NZ_BCTC01000078.1, read as the reverse complement.
AGGGCGCGCGCGAGCGCCGGCTGCCCATCGAAGAGTTCTACGTGGACTACATGAAGAACCGCCTGGAGCCCGGCGAGCTGCTGCAGGCCATGGAGGTGCCGCCGCTGTCTCCCACCGCCGCCGTGCGCGTGTGGAAGATCGCCAAGCGCTACGACAGCGACATCTCCGCCGTCTGCGGCGCCTTCAACCTGGAGCTGGACGGCGAGCGCGTGAAGGCCGCTCGCTTCGTCTTCGGCGGCATGGCCGCCATCGTCAAGCGCGCCGCCAGCGCTGAAGCGGCGGTCATCGGCCAGCCATGGACCGAAGCCACCGCCCACGCCGCCATGGCCGCGCTGAAGCACGACTTCACCCCGCTCACCGACCAGCGCGCCAGCGCCGACTACCGGCTTCGCGTGGCGCAAAACCTGCTGCTCAAACTCTGGCTGCAGACGCGCACCGATGCGGCGCCTCTTCCGGTGCAAGCCGGCAGCGTGTGGGCCGCGGCCTGAGCCAGGAGGACAAGACCATGAACCGAGCCGTTGAAAGCTTCCTGAGCACCGACCCCGCCGCCGCCGCGGCCTCCGCCGCCCGCGTGGGCGTGCCCCGCGCGCACGAATCCGCCCACCTGCACGTCGCGGGCGCCGCGCAGTACGTGGACGACATCCCCGAAGTCGCCGGCACGCTGCACGCCGCGCTGGGCCTGTCGCCCGTCGCCCACGGCACGCTCAACGCCGTGGACGTGGCGGCGCTGCGCTCGCAACCGGGCGTGGTGGCCGTGCTGACCGCGGCCGACATCCCCGGCGTCAACGACTGCGGCGCCATCCACCACGACGAGCCCATCCTCGCCGCCGGCCAGGTGATGTACCTGGGCCAGGCCGTGTTCGCCGTCATCGCCACCGACCGCGAGTCGGCCCGCCGCGCCGCCGCGCTGGCCAAGAAGGTGCTGGACATCACGCCGCTGGCGCCCGTGCTCACCGCCCGCGAGGCCCATGCCCGCGGCCAGTACGTGGTGCAGCCCATGCACATGGTGCGCGGCGACGCCCAGGCCGCCATCGCCGCCGCCCCGCACCGCCTGCGCGACACGTTCACCTTGGGCGGCCAGGAGCAGTTCTACCTGGAGGGCCAGATCAGCTACGCCGTGCCGCAGGAGGACGGCTGCCTCAAGGTCCACTGCTCCACCCAGCACCCCAGCGAGATGCAGCACGTGGTGGCGCACATGCTGGGCAAGGCCAAGCACCACGTGCAGGTCGAGTGCCGGCGCATGGGCGGCGGCTTCGGCGGCAAGGAATCGCAATCCTCCGTGTTCGCCGGCGTTGCCGCGCTGGCCGCCTTCAAGCTTGGGCGGGCCGTGAAACTCAGGCCCGACCGCGACGACGACTTCATGGTCACCGGGCGGCGGCATCCGTTCGAGTTCTCGGTGGACGTGGGCTTCGACGACGAGGGCCGCCTCCTGGGCGTGGAGGTGGACATGCTCACCAACGCCGGCTGGAGCGCGGACCTGTCCTCCGCCGTGATGGGCCGCGCGCTCTGCCACTTCGACAACGCCTACTGGCTGCCCAACGTGGCCATGCACGGCTACTGCGCGCGCACCAACACGCAGAGCAACACCGCCTTCCGCGGCTTTGGCGGCCCGCAGGGTGCCTACGCCGTGGAGCACATCATGGACACCGTGGCCCGGCGCCTGGGCCGCGACCCGCTGGCCGTGCGCCGCGCCAACTTCTACGGCGTGGACGAGCGCAACGTGACGCCCTACGGGCAGACGGTGGAAGGCAACGTCATGGCGCCGCTGGCGGCGGAGCTGGAGGCGACGTCCGGCTACCAGGCCCGCCGCGCCGAGATCGCCGCCTGGAACGCCACCAGCCCGGTGCTCAAGCGCGGCATCGCGCTCACGCCGGTGAAATTCGGCATCAGCTTCAACGTGCAGCATTTGAACCAGGCCGGCGCGCTGGTGCACCTCTACAGCGACGGCTCCTGCCTGGTGAACCACGGCGGCACGGAGATGGGGCAAGGCCTCAACACCAAGGTGGCGCAGGTGGTGGCGCAGGAGCTGGGCCTGAGTTTTGAGCGCATCCGCGTCACGGCCACGGACACCTTCAAGGTGGTCAACACGTCCGCGACGGCCGCCTCCACCGGCAGCGACCTCAACGGCAAGGCCGCGCAGGACGCCGCGCGCCAGATCCGCGAACGTTTGACGGCCTTCGCCGCGCAGAAGCACGGCTGCGACGCGGCTGAAATCCGCTTCGCCAACGACCAGGTGCACCTGGGCGGCGAGCGCCGCATGCCGCTGGACGACCTCCTCCTGGAGGCCTACCTCGCCCGCGTGCAGCTCTGGAGCGACGGCTTCTATGCGACGCCCGGCCTGAGCTGGGACCCCAAGGCCATGAAGGGCCGGCCCTTCTACTACTACGCCTTCGGCGCCGCCGTGTCCGAGGTGGTGGTGGACACGCTCACGGGCGAATCCAAGCTCTTGCGCACCGACCTGCTGCACGACGTGGGCAAGTCGCTGAACCCGGCCATCGACCTGGGCCAGGTGGAAGGCGGTTTCGTGCAGGGCATGGGCTGGCTGACTATGGAAGAGTTGATCTGGCATCCCAAGACCGGCGCCCTGCTCACCCACGCGCCCAGCACTTACAAGATTCCGACGGCCAATGACGCGCCGGCCGTCTTCAACACGCGGCTTTTCGACAACAGCAACGTGGCCGACAGCATCCACCGCAGCAAGGCCGTGGGCGAACCGCCGCTGCTGCTGGGCTTCAGCGTGTGGCACGCCATACGGGACGCGGTGTCGTCCGTGGGCCAGCACCGCGTCGACCCGCCCCTGCGCGCCCCCGCGACGGCCGAGGCCGTGCTGGATGCCGTGGACGCCGTGCGCGCCGCCATCGCCACCCCCGCTGCCGTGGCGGCGGCCGTGGAAGCCGTGGCCCAGTGAGCACCGCCGCGCTGCAGGCCACGGCGCGCGAGTGGCTCGCGCGCGGCGAGCCGTCCATTGAAGTGCGCGTGGCCGAGGCGCGCGGCTCCGCGCCGCGCGAGGCCGGCGCCCGCATGCTGGTGGCCGCGCGCCGCGTGGCCGGCACGGTGGGCGGCGGGCACCTGGAATTGCAGGCCATTCAAATCGCCCGGGACATGCTGGCGGCTGGTGAAACCCTGCCGCGTGAAAAGCATTTCCCCCTGGGCCCGGCGCTGGGTCAGTGCTGCGGCGGCGCGGTGACGCTGGCCTTCGAGCCGCTGACGGACGCCGTCATGGCGAACTGGCCGGCACCCAAGCCGCGCTTCAACTTGCAGCTTTACGGCGCCGGCCACGTTGGGCGGGCCATTGTCCATTTGCTCTCCGGCATCGACTGCAAGGTGCAGTGGATTGACGAGCGCGAAGAGGAATTTCCCGAAGGGCCGCTGCCGCCGCACATCGAAAAGGTTTGCGTGGATGCGGTGGAGGGCGAAGTTGATATTGCCGAGCCCGGCACCTTTTATCTGGTGCTCACGCACAACCACGACCTGGATATGCGGATCACCGAAGCGGTATTGCGGCGCGGGGATTTCTGTTTTCTGGGGCTGATCGGCTCGCAGACCAAGCGGGCGAGATTCCTGCACAGGTTTGAGGCCCGCGGCATTCCGGCTGAAACGCTTTCGCGCATGACTTGTCCGATTGGGATACCGGGGATTGAGGGGAAGGAGCCGGAGGTGCTGGCGATTTCGGTGGTGGGGCAGTTGCTGCAGGTGGCCAGCGGCAAGTGACCATTGAGTAATTGAGTAATCAATTGGATATTGAGTATTAACGCATCCTATCGATCAAACCCGCCTCGCACCCTGACCCGTCATGCCCGCGAAGGCGGGCATCCACGAGCGCAGAGGTGCAGCCTTGGGATTGCCTCACACAAGGCCACCGTTTTCAAGGTACTGGATCGGTATTCGTGGATGCCCGCTTTTGCGGGCATGACGAAGTAGAAGGCGGAATAAATCGACTTACAGGCCGCAATGTGCAGTCCATTTGCCACAACAAGCCCCGCCCTCACCGAATAACTCAATATCTCAAACCATTTCCAGTCATCGCCAAATACAATTCAATTTGCCTGCGTAAACTTCCAATCCTGAAATTCCCTCGGCCTTAGCCCATACCGCGCCAACACCCCCTCGTGCAACCTTCTCAACTCCTCCACGATCAACGCCCGCACCGCCTCCCTTTCCAATTCCGGCACAGCCTCGGCCACCCGCCCCTGAACGATTGAAACCGCGTCCACCCCCGGCCGCGTCACCACTTCCCGCACGGCAGATTTAATGAGTTCCCGCCAAGCCAGCCGCAGTGGGTCCGGCTGCGCCAATTCCTGACGAATTGCCAGATACTCCTGCGTAGAACGCTCATAAGCCCAAACGTAGAGATCGCGCAGCAATTCCACCCGCATCATTTCATACACGCCCAGCACGGCGCGGCTGTAGGCGGCTTGCGGAACGTCCAGAAAAGTCATCGGACAGAGGTTGGCGCGAAACAGCGGCAAATTGGCCGCCAGCCGCGAGGTGCGCTTATTCAAATCAGCGAAGGGTTGCAGATAAGGCAGGTGCACCATCACGAAAAAGGACTGCTCGAACGGGTCCTCGATGCGGTTCACCTTGTCCAGCAGCAAATCCAGCGCTTCATCGATTTGCTGCGGCGCCGACAGCGGCCAGTACACGCTTTGCGCGATATCCACCGCGTGCCGGCGGATGCGCCCCTCGTCGGACGGGTTGGGCAGCAGGTTTTCCGACAGCGCGCTGTGCAAATTCATGAGCGTGAAGCGGTTGAAACCCACGTCGGTGATGTTTTCCACCAGCAGCTCTAGGCGCCCTTGTGGTTGAGGATCATCTGCGTCTCGAACGCCGCCTTGCCTTGCGCCGCCCGGCCGTGTTCGATCAGCTCGCGCGTATCCAGACGCGAATACGTGTTGCCCTCCAAATGGCTGGAAGCCCAGGAGAGGTCTATCAGCAGCCGCCCAAGGATGGCGCGGCTGTAGGTACCCGCCGGCGCCTCGGCCTGCGCCGTGCGGCCCATCTCGTGCAACTGGCGCCGCAGCGGCTGCGGCAAATAAAAGCTGCGGTTGGGCTCGTAGCCGGCCAGGAAGTCGCGCTGCCAGCCCACCGGCCTGCGTTGCGTCAGCGGCTGCTCGACGTAAGCCAGGACGTCCCGGCTGTCAGGGGCCAGGGGAATGCCTGGCGGGAAGGCGTCCGGCTCTGCTGCTGGAAGCTTGGCCTCCGCACCGAAGTAGCGGCGTCCCCGGGCCTGTCCTTGCGCCCGGATGTTTCCGGCATCCAGCATTTGGCTGATCCAGCGCTGCGCTGTGCGGCGGGCAACGCCCGGATGCCGGGCCAGAAGCTCCGGCATGGACAACCCTTCGGGGCTGGATTGGATGGACTTCAGCAGCGCCGCCGCCGAGTCTTTATCTGACGCGATGTCGTCTGACATGGCGCGATTCTGGCGCGCTTAGCGCGAATCGCGCCATTTCAGTGGCGCGGTTTTGGCGCGATTCTCCCGAATCGCGCCATTTACCTCAGCCGTTGACCGTGATCAGCGCACCACCCCCAGCTCCGTGCGCTCCCCGGCGCGGTACGTGTACAGCGTCAGCGCGCCGTTCTTGATGTCGCCCTTGCTGTCGAAGGCCACCGGGCCGGTGATGCCCTTGTAGGAAATGTTGGCCAGCACCGGCAGGTATTTACTCGGCTCAGCCGAGCCCGCCTTGACCATGGCCTCGGCCATCACCATCGCGGCGTCGTAGGTGTAGGGGGCGTAGATCTGCACGTCGGTGCCGAAGCGCTTCTTGTAGTCGGCCTTGAACTTCTCCATGGCGCCGCGCTGCGCGGCCTCCACGCCGCCGGCGCTGGCGCAGACCACGCTGTCGTCGGCCACAGAGCCGGCCGAGAGCTTGGGCAGCTCCACCGAGCACACGCCGTCGCCACCCATGAGCTTGGCCTTCAC
>NZ_BCTC01000077.1 GCF_001571085.1 Azohydromonas lata NBRC 102462 | reverse complement strand
GGCGCTCGAACGTGGCGCCGCCCGTGGCGCCCACGCGCTCGCCGCCGATGAGCATGGCGATTGTTTTCATGGGATGTCTCCTCGTCGTTGTGCTTCAGATGCGGATGCCCGACTTGCCCGGGGCCAGGATGCCGTTGGGGTCCAGCGCGCGCTTGAGGCGCCGCTCCACGTCACGCTTGACCGGGCCGTAGGTGCTGGCCACGCGCTCCTGGAAGGCGGTGTTGACGCGGTAGACGCCGTAGCCCTGTTTCTCGAACTCGTCGAGCAGCTCGTGGAAGCAGGCGTTGGCGCGCTTCGTTTCCTCGGGGTTGGAGCGGTCGTAGAGCACGTCGATGACGTGGTGCATGTCGCGCCAGCCGACGATGAATTCGCCCACGTAGTCCAGGCCGTGCTTGTTGAGGATGCGCGTGGCCAGCTCCACCTGCTTGCCGCACTCGCTGCCGCGGGCCTGGCTCACCGGGGCGAACCACATCGAGCCGCCGCCGCCGCGCCAGTTGTAGAGGCCGAACTCCTGCAGGTTGGGCACGCCCGACATCAGCTCCGCGCGGTACTTGAAGGGCTGCGTCCCGCCGGCCTCCTCCTCGGTGATGAGCTGGCCCTTGCCGGAGCCCTGGACCACCTGGGTGATGATTTTCCAGTTGACGTCCACCTGCTCCTGCGTGCCGTAGAGCGCGGCGTACACGTTCCAGGCGCCCAGGCCCTTGTCCTTCTTGATGCGGTCAATCACGGCCTGCGGCGTGGCGCCGGAGGCCTGGGTGTAGTCGGCGCGGCGCACGTTGGCGCCGCCGGCCTCCCACAGCGTGCCGGCGATCACGACGGCGTTTGGGATGACCTGCGCGATGCGCAACGGGCGCAGCAACTCCACGATGTCGCCGATGTCCGCCTCGTCGTCGAACTTGATGGCAAAGGGCTTGAACACCGGCGGCTTGGGCATCAGCCAGAAGCCCATCTTCGTGCAGATGCCGTAGTTGCTCTGCGTGAACATGCCGTCCAGCGTCGGACCGTAGCCCCACTTGAAGACCTGCCACGCCTTGTCGCCGGGGATGCTGCCCATGCCGGTGCGCAGCACCTGGCCGTCGGCCAGCACCACTTCCATGCCGCACTGCATGAGGAAGTGCTCGCCGTAGGGCGTGTAGCCCACGCCGCGGTCCATGGTGTTGCCCACCGGGCCGGCGATGGCCGAGGGCGCCGGGAACGAGAGCATCAGCGGCAGCTTCTTCTCCTGGATGTAGTCGTAGAGCTGCTGGTAGGTCACACCGGGCTCGACCAGCGCGGTGCACAGGTCCGGGTCGACGTGCAGGATCCGGTTCATGCGCCGCAGGTCCAGTACCACTTGGCCGCGCTCGCCCGGAGCGGCCGAGCCGTAGCCGAAGTTGCGGCCGGTGGAGATGGTCCACACCGGGATGCGGTGCTCGTTGCAAACGCGCACGACACCTTGCACCTCCTCGACGCTGGAGGCCAGCAGCACGGCCGAGGGCGCGTGCTGCTTCTCGTCCACGGCCATCATGACCTTCATGTAGGGCGCCAGGTGCTCGGCCTTGGTGAGCACGTTGTCGGCGCCCAGGATGCGGGTGAACTTGGCGATGGCGGTGTCGAGGTCGCGCTCGGTGCGGCCCTTGGGCAGGGCCACGTACTTGTCAGCCATGGGGTTGTCTCCTCGTGGGCGGTGTTCGGTTCAGATCAGGCAGGCCAGCGCGATGCACGGTGCGCCGGCCGCCGTGGCGGGCGAGGTCGGCAATGGCGCTCCCGACGCCAGGGCCAGGCCCAGCGCACGGGCGTGCGCGGCGCCGGCCAGGGTGGGGGCCAGGCGCTGGGACTCGAAGGCCAGCAGCCGGGCACCCCGCGCGCGCAGCAACTCCAGCGCGAGGGCCGCGCCGGCGTCGTCCAGCAGTGCGACGACCAGCCGCGGCGTATTCCCGTCCAGACGCGAGGCCAGGTGCGCCAGCGTCACGGCGTCGAGCGCGGGGAGCCGCGCGGTACGTTCGCGCAGGCCACCCGAGGCCTGGGCGGCCTGCGCCACGCCGTCGAGAAAGGCAGCGTCCAGCGCGCCGCCGCCCACCAGGGGCAGCAGCCGGTGCGGCAGGTCCGTGATCGGCTCATCGACCATGTGCGTGGGCGCATCGGCGGCGCGGGCCTGCAGCGTCCAGCCCAGCGGAGCAGCCGCGGCCAGGACCTTCAGCAGCGATCGGCGGCCGGCACTCATGGGCGCGCTCCCGGCGCGGCCGGCGTGGCAGCGAGGTACTCGCCCAGCGCTTGCAGCGTCGGGTCGTCGATGTCGGAGAAGCGGAAGGCCGGCATGGCGTTGCGGCCGCTGCGGGCCAGGGCCACGTAGAAGGCCGCGGGCAGCCCCCGGCCGGTGATCACGGGGCCAATGCCGGTCTCGTGGCAGCGGGCGCAGACCTGTGCATAGAAGCGCTGGGCGCGCGCCTGGGCTTCAGGCGCGGCAGGGGGCGAGGGCGGCTGGGCGAAGGCGCTGCCGCACAGCAGCAGCCCTGGCAGCAGCAGGCGCGCTCTGCGGGAGGGAGGTCGGTGCATCGGGAGTCTCCAGGTGCTGCACGAAGGCGAGCACAGGGCCCGGTGCCCCAGGCTTGTCTCCTTCGTGTCGTTGCGGGCCGGTCGTCATCGCCGGCCTCGACACCTGTTTCGCAAGCGCAATGCCAAGCGGACCTGGAAAGCTCATACGATATGAATCAACGGCTTAGATTCGTTTTGAGAGATTGATTTTGATCAATAAGGGTTTGCTTGATCAATTTTTGATCATCACATTCTTAGCATAGCGGGATGAACCCAAAACCTTCCCGGCTGCGTCTGAGCCAGCTCCGGCCCGGTTCGGCACGCACCATCGCCGACCTGGATTCGAGTGCCAGCCCGACGCTGACAGAGCTTTCGGAGACGCTGCGCTTCTCGCCCGGCGACGGGCGCATCTGGATCGAAGACCAGCGCGCGCTGCTGCTGCGCAGCGCGACCTACGGGATGTTGCGGCGCGAGCTCGTTGCCAGCGTCGGCCCGGCCCAGGCGCGGTCCCTTTTCACGCGGGTGGGCTACAACGCCGGCGCTCGCGACGCCGGGCTGGTGCGGCGCAACTGGCCGGACAGCAACCCGGCCAATGCCTTCGAGGCCGGCCCGCGCATGCACGCGCTCGAAGGCATGGTGCGGCCACAATCGCTGCGCTTCGAGTTCGACATCGCGCGCGGCGAGTTCTACTCCGAGCACTTGTGGTTCGACTCGGTGGAGGACGACGAACACATTGCCGCGTTCGGCATCGGCAGCGAGAGCGCATGCTGGATGCTCGTCGGCTATGCCAGCGGCTACGCCAGCGCCTTCATGGGCAAGCGCGTGCTCTACCGGGAGGTCGAGTGCCGCTCCCTGGGCCACGAGGCCTGCCGCATCGTTGGCCGCCCGGCCGACCAATGGGACGACGCCGAGGAGGACCTGCGCTACTTCGAGCCCGTGGCCTCGGCGCAGGACGTGCGCCGGCGGCTGCAGGTGGCCACGCGCCCGGTTCTGCCCGAGGCAGTGACCCGGGCCGAGCGCGAGGGCGAGCCCATCGGCATCTCGGCGGCCATCAGCGCCGCGCGCCATCTCATCGAGCGCGTCGCGCCCACGCAGGCTACCGTGCTCTTTACCGGCGCCTCGGGCGTGGGCAAGGAGCTTTTTGCGCGCACGCTGCACCGCATCAGCCCGCGCCACGACCAGCCCTTCATCGCGCTGAACTGCGCAGCGATACCGGACGCACTGGTCGAGGCCGAGATCTTCGGTGTCGAGCGCGGTGCCTACACCGGCGCCACCGCCTCGCGCCCCGGGCGCTTCGAGCGCGCGCAGCGCGGCACGCTGTTTCTCGACGAGATCGCCTCGCTGAGCCTGGCCGCGCAGGGCAAGCTCCTGCGCGCGCTGCAGGAGCGCGTGATCGAGCGCGTGGGCGGCACACGCGAGATCACGGTGGACGTGCGGGTGGTGGCCGCCAGCAACATGGACCTGCGCCAGGAAGTGGCGGCCGGTCGCTTCCGGCAGGACCTGCTGTTCCGGCTCAACGTGTTCCCGATCACGCTGCCGCCGCTCAAGGAGCGGCGCGACGACATCCCGTTGTTGATGGAGGCCTTCCTGCGCCGCTACGGCGCTCAGCATGGGCGGCGCGTGCCCGGCTTCACACCGCAGGCCGTGCGCGCGCTGGTGCAGTACGACTTCCCGGGCAACGTGCGTGAGCTGCAGAACCTGGTGGAGCGTGCCGTCATCCTGGTGGACCCCGACGAGCCCATCGACGTGCACCATCTCTTTCGCAGCGGCGAGATGCCCGGCGTCACGCTTGCGCTCGGCGCCGGCGGGCGGCTGGTGCAAGGAGCGAAGGACACCGCGCCGGTGGATTCGAAGGCGCTTTCGGCTGCGGCACCCGACACGCCTGCCCAGCAGTACGCGCAGGTGCTGCGCGAGACCCGCTACAACGTGGCCGAAGCTGCGCGCCGGCTGGGCTTGACCCGGCCGCAGCTCGCGTACCGGCTGCGCAAGCTCGGATTGGACAAGTAGCCCGCCGAAATTCAGATGCGTACGCATCTAAATTGACATAAATACGATTGTCCTGCTGCTGGCACTCGTTGACGTGCATCCGGGCAGGTGCATACCGGAGCAGCCTTGCGTCTCAAATTGTGGAACTCGAGGATTTGTGGATTTGTGGTCGTGCCACCGAACCCTGCCCGCCTACGCCTGCCGGACAGGAATGTGACTCCTCTGTGAACTTGTGGCCGCTGGCTTGCTGCGCCGCATCAAGCCGCGCCGTGGGCTGTCGATAGCAGCCTGAGCGGCTCGTGTCCCGAACAAGGCATGCCGCAACCGGTCGTCGCGGCGGCGTGCCATCCCCGGCTGCACGGGCTCCAGAAGGTCAAAGAATGTCCAAGAAATTTCGTCATGGGAGCGGTGCGGGCAACAAGGCTCCCCATGCGGCACCACGTCCCCCCGCAGTGGGCCGACGTCCTGTGACGAACGCCAGGCCTTCGGCGTGCAGCGTCTGCAGCGCGTCATGAGCGGCCTGTCTTGTCGCCACGGGATGCACACGCGCGTCTTGGCGGTGGCGCTCACCACGATGGCCCTGTCCTGCGCCGGTTCGCGGGCCGCAGCGAGCACCGACTTGACGGCGGTTGGCCTGGAGGAACTGCTGGCTTTGAAGGTGGTCGGCGCTTCCAAGTACGAGCAGCGCCAATCCGACGTGGCCGCGGCGGTGAGCGTGATCACGCGCGAGGACATCCGCAGCTTCGGCTGGCGCACCCTGGATGAGGCGCTGGCCACGCTGCCGAGCGTGCACACGACCTATGACCGCCAGTACAAGTACCTGGGCACGCGGGGTTTCGGCCTGCCCGGGGACTTCAACACCCGCGTGCTCGTCACCATCAACGGCAACCGCGTCAACGATTCGACCTTTGACGCCGGGCCGATTGGCCGGCAGTTTCCGCTCGACATGGACTTGGTCGAACGCATCGAGTTCATCTCCGGCCCGGGCGGCGCCGTCTACGGCCAGAACGCGATGTTCGGTGTCGTCAACGTCGTCACGCGTACCGGCATGGACATGGACGCCGCGGAGCTCGCCTTGCGCGCACAGCGCCCGCAGGGAGCGCGCGAAAGGCGCGTGAGCTTCGGCAAGCGCCTGGACGATGGGCTGGACCTGCTGGCGTCCGTGTCGGCCTTGAACGCACGCGGCCAGGACCATTTCCTGGATTTCGGCGCATCCGGGGTATCGGGCGTCGCCCATGGCATGGACGGCGAGCGTGACCGCGAGCTTTTCTTGCGCCTGTCCCGTGGCGCCTGGTCCGTCGACCTGGTCAGCGGCAATGACCACAAGGACGACCCCACGGCCGTCTACCTGGGCGTCCCGCTGGTGCCTGGGCAGTTCCAGCGCAACCGCTACACGCTGGCCCAGCTGCAGTACCAGGGCGGTCGGCCCGAGGACGCGCTGCAGTTGCATGGCCGGCTTTTCGCCGGGCAGCAAAACTACGTGGGCCACTTCAACTACGACACGACGCTCTACACCCCGTCCATCAGCGACTGGCGCGGGGCCGAGTGGCAACTGATCTACAGCGGCTGGGAGACGCACCGGTTGATGCTGGGCGTGGAGATCCAGGACAACTGGCGGATCGATCAGGCCATCACCGCCCCTGCCAAGCCCGCCGACGATGTCACGATCCACAGTCCGGGCTGGCGAGCCGGTGTCTACTTGCAGGACGAATGGCGCCTGGCTGATGCGCTGCGCGCCACACTGGGCCTGCGCGTGGATCGCAACAATGCCACCGGTACCCAGGCCAGCCCGCGGCTGGGGCTGATCTGGCAGGCCTCTGCGGTGACCACGCTCAAGGCGCTGTACGGCCGGGCGCACAGGGCACCCAATGCCTTCGAGCGCGACTACAGCGATGGCGTGGCACAAGTGGGCAATCCTGCCCTCCGAGGCGAAAGCATCGACACGCTGGAGATCATGGCCGATCACCGCGTCAGCAACGATCTGCTGCTGCGCGGTTCGGCATACCAATGGCGGATGGCCGATCTCGTCATCCTGGGGCTCGATCCGGCCAGCGGGTTGGCGCAATACCAGTCGGGCAAGCGGCTCCAGGCCAAGGGACTGGAGCTTTCGGCCGACCAGGTCTGGTCCTGGGGAGGCCGGCTGCGCGGCAGCGTCTCGATGCAGGAAGTACGAGACGCCGGCGGCGCCCGGATCGTGAATTCCCCACCGCTGTTGGGCAAGCTCAACTTTTCGGCACCCCTGCCCCTGGCCGGCCTGCGCCTGGGTTGGGAACTGCAGTTCGACGGCTCCCGGCGCACGCTCGCCGGCCATGAGACCGGCGGCTACGCGGTATCGAATCTGCACCTGAGCACGGCACGCCTGTTCCCGGGCCTGGAGCTTGGCCTGGCCATGCGCAACTTGTTCGACAAGCGCTATGAGCACCCGGCAGCCGACATCAACTGGCAAGACTCGCTGGCGCAGGACGGGCGCAGCCTGCGTGTTGAAGCGCGCTACAGGTTCTGACGAAGCCGGGGACTTCCATGTCGAACGCAAGAAAACTTCGAAGGGCCCGAGAACAGCGCCAAGCCCTGTACTGCGCTTTGCTGGCCGCGGGCCTGGCCGCCTCCGGCATGGCCGACGCGTGCACGCTCGATGCCCTGCTGCGCCTGCCCCTGGAACAACTGCTGGAACTGAAGGTCGGGCAACGCGGATGCAGTCCCGGCCAATCCACTGCAGACCTGCCAAAGCCGCAAAGCGTGCCGAGGGGCCGGCCATGAAGACCGTTGTCCGTTGGCCTGGCCTGTGGCCGCAGCTCCTGCTGGCACTGGCTGCCGTGACTCTGGCGCTCGCGGCCCATGGCGAGGGGCTGCCCGAGTACCGGCTCAAGGCCGCCTTCCTCTACAACTTCGCTGCCTACACCGAGTGGCCGGCGGAGGCCGGCGCCACGCTCAACGTGTGCATTTACGGCGCAGACCCTTTCGGCGCCGAGGCCGACAGCCTGAACGGCAAGAAGGCCGCAGCGCGTACCCTGGTCGTGCACCGCAAGACGCAGGCCGAGGCGCTCAAGGGCTGTCAGATCGTTTTCATCGCCAACGCCGGCAGCGAGCCGGTGCGGCACGTGCTCGACGTGTTGCGCGGGTTGCCGGTGCTGACGGTGGCCGACACGCCGCGGGCCCTGCAGCACGGCGTCGCGCTCAACATGAACCTCACGCAGGAGCGCGTCACCTTCGAGGCCAACCTGCGGGCCGCGCGCGAGGCGCGACTGGAGCTCAGCTCCCGGCTGCTGCGCTTGGCCACGGGGGTACAACAGTGAGCTCGCTGGATACCGCCGTGCGCGGCAGCACGCTGGCGCAGCGGCTGCGCCGCGTCAACCGCATCACGCTGGGTGCGGCCACGGCCATCGTGGCCCTGGCCATCACCCTCAGCAGCGCCGTGCTGGGCCTGCTCTCCGTGATGGACACCAGCCGCCTGCAAGCCAAGATGCTGGCCGAGAGCGCGGCTGCAGCGCTGATGTTTCAGGACCGGAAGGCGGCTGCGGAGTTGCTGCAGCCGCTGCGCAACATGCCCCAGGTGCTCGATGCAGCCGTGTACTCGGTCGGGCCAGCCGCGTTCGCGCGCTATGAGGCAGAAGAACAGGCGTCACCGGCGTTGCCGCTGACGGGCCAAGCCGAGGATCACGAGTTCCGCCTGACGCGGCTGCGGGTCGCGCAGCCGGTGCAGTTCGAAGGCCAGCACCGCGGCAGCGTGGAGCTGACGCTGACGCTGGTGCCGCTGTACCAGCAACTCCTGTGGCAGCTGGCGGCGACCCTGGGTGCCACGGCCCTTGCCCTGGCCATCAGCCGGCTGCTGCTCACGCGACTCAACGCCTCCGTGCTCGACCCCATTGCCGAGCTCGATGCCCTGACGCAGCACGTGTCGGTCCACGCCGACTACACGCTGCGCGCGCACAGCAGCGACATCGTCGAGCTCGCCTCGTTGGCGCACGGTTTCAACGCCATGCTGGATCAGATCCAGCAGCGCGACGCCAGCCTCGAGGCGCACCGCGATCACCTGGAAGAGGAAGTGAACCGGCGCACGGCGGAGCTGGTGCAGGCCAGGGATGCCGCCGAAGCGGCCAACCTCGCCAAGAGCGAATTCCTTGCCACCATGAGCCACGAGATCCGTACCCCGATGAACGGCGTGCTGGGCATGAACCAACTGCTGCTGGACACGGCGCTCGACGTGCAGCAGCGCCAATGGGCCGAGTCGGTGCAAGCGTCCGGACAGCACCTGCTGGGCGTGCTCAACGACATCCTGGACTTCTCCAAGATCGAGGCCGGCCACCTGGAGCTGGAGGATGCGGCCTTCAGCGTGGTGGAGGTTGTGGAGGAGGCGATCGCGATGTTCGCGCAGCAGGCCCAAGCCAAGGGGCTGGAGCTGGCCATGCAGGTTTTGCCGCACGACGCCCAGCCCAGCGTGCGCGGCGACCCGTTCCGCCTGCGCCAGGTGGTGGCCAACCTGGTGGGCAACGCCATCAAGTTCACCGAGTCCGGTGAAGTGCTGGTGCGCGTATTCGCGCTGGAACAGCACGAGGGCCGTGCGCCGCTGCGCATCAGCATCCACGACACCGGCATCGGCATCGCACCCGAGGCGCGCACGCGGATCTTCGAGCACTTCTCCCAGGCCGATGGATCGACGACGCGTCAGTACGGCGGCACCGGACTGGGCCTGGCCATCTGCCAGCGGCTGGTGCACCTCATGGGCGGCCGCATCGGGGTACAGAGCGTGCCCGGCGTGGGATCGACCTTCAGCGTCGAGTTGCAGCTGCCGGTGGCCGCCAACGTCACGGCGCTGCCGCTGGACGCCACCCTGCTCGAAGGCACCCGCACGCTGGTGGTGGACGACAACCAGACCAACCGCGACATCCTGTTGCACCAGCTGCAGGGCTGGCACATGGCGGTACGCTGCGTCGAGGACGGCGCACAGGCCCTGGCCTTGATGCGGGAAGCCTCGCGCACGGGCCGGCCCTTCGACCTCGCCATCCTGGACAGGCACATGCCCGGCATGGACGGGTGGGAGCTGGCGCGGACGATCCAGGCTGAACCGGCACTGGCAGGCACCCGGCTGGTGATGCTGAGCTCGACCTATGCCAACACCGACGAGCGCACGCGCGCCGGACTGTGCCGCAGCCTGAACAAGCCGATACGCCGCGCCGACCTGCATCGAGCCCTCGTCGGTGTCCTGACAGGCCTGCACGACGAGATGCCGACCGCCGCCGAAACTCCGCCGGCTCAACCCGGCACGCTGCAAGGGAAGGTGCTGCTGGTGGAGGACAACCCGGTCAACCAAGGCGTCGCCAAGGTCATGCTGGAGCGGCTCGGCCTGCACTGGACGCTGGCCCAAGACGGCGCCGAGGCCGTGAAGCTGGTGCGCGGCACGGACTTCAATCTGGTGCTGATGGACTGCCAGATGCCGGTCATGGACGGGTATCAGGCCACAGCGGCCATCCGGCAGTTGCGCGCAGACCGCAGTTCGGCACTGCCCATCATCGCCGTGACGGCCAATGCGCTGCGCGGCGACGAACAGGCCTGCCTGGACGCCGGCATGAACGGCTTTCTGGCCAAGCCCTACACCCTTGCACAGCTGCATGCGGCTCTGGCGGCCTGGTTGCCGCCCGGTCCATCCATCGCAGCGGGCCCCATGAACCCGGCGGGCCTGTGGCCGGCACAGCCAGCACCGGCGCCGCCCCGCCCGTTGTCGAGCATCAACTCCAAGACCATCGCCATGCTGCGTGACATGGACGAGCACGGCAGCATGGGGTTGCTGTCGCAACTGCTGGCCTCATTCGAGGCCAGCACGCAAGACAGCCGGCAGCGCCTGGGCGCGGCGCTCCAAGTAGGCAACACCAAGGCACTGCGGCAACTCGCGCACGCCATGAAATCCGCCGCGGCGAACTTGGGTGCCGATGCGCTGGCGGCCTGCTACCGCGAGATCGAGCAGCACGCTCGTGAGGAGCGAATCGAGAGCTTGCGCCCGCTGCTGGAATCGGCCCACACCGAACAGCAGCGGGCGCTGTCCGCGCTCCATGCCATCGTTGCGGAGGAAGGCGCGACATGAGCAATTCCAGAAAGTCCATCCTGGTCGCCGATGACGATGCCGGCGCGCGCCTGGTGATGCAGGCAGCGCTGCGCAAGGCAGGCTACGAGGTGAGGCTGGCCACCGGCGGCCGCGAGGCCCTGCTGCTCTTTGGCACCAGCCCCTGCGACATGGTCATGCTCGACGTCGACATGCCGGACCTCGACGGCTATGCGGTATGTGCTGAGCTGCGTGCCCGTGCAGGAGAGCTGTTGCCCATCGTCATGGTCACCGGCATGGACGACGTGGCCTCGGTGGAGGCGGCGTACGAATGCGGCGCCACCGACTTCATCGTCAAGCCGGTCAACTGGGCACTGATCGGCCATCGCGTGCGCTACCTGTTCCGCAGCCACCAGGCCATGCTGGACGTCCATGCCGCCCAGGCACGCCACGCCGCACTGCTCAACGCCATTCCCGACCTGCTGTTCGAACTCGACCTGGACGGCCGCTATCTCGACTACCGGGTGCCGCGCCCGGAACTGCTGACCCAGCCGGCCGAGACGCTGCTGGGCCGCACGGTGAGCGAGGTGCTCCCACCGGCAGCAGCCACGGCCTGCATGGCGGCCTTGCACACGGCCCACGAAAAGGACGCTTCGAGCGGCACACAGTTCGAACTGGAGTTGCCGGTCGGGAACACGTGGTTCGAGCTGTCCGTGGCACGCAAGACCGTTCCCGCT
This sequence comes from Azohydromonas lata NBRC 102462, assembly GCF_001571085.1. Lineage (GTDB taxonomy): Bacteria > Pseudomonadota > Gammaproteobacteria > Burkholderiales > Burkholderiaceae_C > Azohydromonas > Azohydromonas lata. Next base: position 20,244 of record NZ_BCTC01000077.1, on the reverse strand, counting down.
GGCGAGCGCCCGCGGTTCATCGTCCTGTCGCGCGACATCACGGAGCGCAAAGTGGCCGAGTCCCGTATCGCCCGGCTCGCCTACTTCGACGTCCTCACGGGGTTGCCGAACCGGAGCTCATTTCTGGAGTGCTTGGAACACGCGGTCCGTCGCGCCAGGGCACACGGACGCCAGCTTGCCGTGCTGTTCATGGACCTGGACGGGTTCAAGAACATCAACGACACCCTGGGCCATGACGTCGGCGACCAGGTACTGGTGGCGACCGCACAGCGGCTGCGAGACAGCGTGCGCGCTCGCGACCTTGTGTCGCGCCTGCAGCCCGCCAAGACCGAGCCCATGCCGGACATCACGCTGGCACGCCTGGGCGGGGACGAGTTCACCGCGGTGGCTTGTGACATCAGCCATGCCCAGGAAGCCATCGCCATCGCGCAGCGCATTGTCCATTCCCTGCGGGCGCCCTTGGTGCTGGATGGCCGCGAGCTCAACCTGACCACCAGCATCGGTATAGCCTGTTATCCCAGCGATGGCCACGATGCGGCCACGCTGCTCAAGCATGCCGACACGGCCATGTACCAAGCCAAGCGTGCGGGCCGCAACGGCGTCAGCGTCTACAGCGCCGGCCTTACCGACCAGCTGTTGCGGCACATGGAGCTCGAGGTCAGCCTGCGCGCCGCGCTGCCACGCCAGGAGTTCCACCTCGTCTACCAGCCGCAGGTCGAAGCTGCCACTGGACGGATCTGCTCGGTCGAGGCACTGCTGCGCTGGCACCATCCGACGCGTGGCCTTGTGCCGCCGACGGAGTTCATCCCGCTGGCCGAGGAAAGTGATCTGATCGACCACATCGGTCAGTGGGTGCTGCGCACGGCCTGCGTGCAGGCGGCCATTTGGAGCCGCGACGGCCGGCCCGTGCGGGTGACGGTCAACCTGTCGCCGCGTCAGTTCCGCCAGCCCGGACTGGCGCGGATGATCCTGGCCGTGCTCGACCAGACGGGCTTGGCGCCGCAGCTGCTGGAGGTGGAAATCACGGAAGGGGCCGTCATGGAGAGCACCGAGGCGGCACGACAGACGCTGCAGGAGTTGCAGCAGCACGGTGTGGGCATCGCGCTGGACGACTTTGGTACGGGCTATTCCTCGCTGGCCTATCTCACCCGCATGCCTATCCACAACCTCAAGATCGACCGCTGCTTCGTCAACGGACTGATGGACGGCGGCGAGAACGAGGCCATCGTGCGCGCGGTGCTGGCCATGGCACACAGCCTTGGCTTGCGCGTGACGGCCGAAGGTGTGGAAACCCTGGATCAGGCCCGTACCCTTGCAGCGCTGGCTTGCGACCTGCTGCAGGGCTACTACTTCAGCCGCCCGGTAGCCGCTGCGCACGTGCCTTCGCTGCTGGATCGCCATTGGGCGCTGGACGGCTGACTGACCCGGCTCTTCCAACGCGTATTGCGCTACGGCCGCTCGTGCGGATACCAACACATGCAGTTCAGCATGTCAGTTTCGTTGGGCGCCGCGCAGCGGACATCCAGCAACGCGTCGGCGCCCTGCCCGCTCCAGCGCGGGGACGCCTTGTTTGCAAGGGGTCGCCCTGCGGCGTCCTTCACCGCGGCGTTGCCACGGTTGGGCCGGTGTTCCTTGCAGTAGCAGCCGTCGTGTTAGGGCGTTTCCCGCGTGACGGCATAGAAGCGCAGCAGCCAGGAGCGCACCGCGGGTGCCTGCCACTGCCCGGCGTCCAGCCGCGAGCGCAGCAGCGGCGTGAGCTGCACGCCACGGGCCACCAAATCCTCGCGCAGGCGCTGCAGCCACCTGAACTGCTCCTCGCGCGCGAGCGCGGCGAAGGACTGCTCCGCCTCGGCCAGCTTTTCCTGCTCAAGCGTCGCAGCGGGCGGCGCCACCGGCGCGGCACCGTGGGCGGCAGCCAGCACCGTCAAAGCCGGCATGGGGGCGCGCGCCGATGAAAGCGGCTGTTTTTCGGCCACGCCGCCCAGAATCCACTTCAGGTGCGCCAGCCGGTTGACGATGGGCGTCCTGGCTGACGCGAGGTGCTGCGCCAGGGTGTCCAGGGCACGCGCCACGGCCTCGTCGCCATAGCGCTCGGCCAGGGCATCGAAGTCATGCTCGCGAATTTCCAGCGCAAGCGCCCTGCCCTGCACCGTCACGTCCACCGGCTGCGTGGACTGCAGCGCGGTGGCGAGCTGGTCCTTGCGCCGTACAAGAAACTGCACCTCGCCCGTGAACTTGCCGTTCTTGCGGTGCTCGATGAGCTCGACCTCGATCTCGGACAGCTCGTTGATGCCGCGTACGGCAGGCGCCACGAATTCGTTCTTGAATTTGCGCCACTCGCGCAGCTTGGACTGGTCGGTACCGCGCAGCACGGGCAACCACCAGGTCCAGTCCTGGCGCATGGTCCGGCCGACAGCCTGGTAGCGGGCGCAGATCTCGTACAGGGCCACGGTGCAGTAAGTGCCCAGCCGCGCGACGGTTTCGAGGTTGATCTGCGCCCAACGGTCGGGGTCGAGCATCTGGCGCTTGATCGCCGGCGGGTACCACCAGCGCACCCAGTTCTCGCGGCCCACCTTGTAAAAGTCCGCCTGGGACAGCAGCGTGAACACCTGCTCGCGCTCCGCCTCGCCGGGCATGACGTCGCCGGGCGAGAGCTGGCGCCACTCGATGATGGTGGTCATCATCTCCTTGAGATAGCGCTTGGCAGACGCCGTCGCGGAACTGTCCGTGCCGGACTGTTGGAGGATGGCATGCAGCGGCGCCGCGTAGCCCTCCTCCCGCGTGTCGCCTGCAGACTGCGCCAAGCGGCCCATCACGTTGTAGACCTTGCGCGCGGTGACGGTGAGCGACCGGTTCACCGGCACGATGGCCAGCGCCGACACCGGCTTGTTGAAAGTGGCGCCCGCTTCTCGTGACGGCGTTGGCGGGTTGCGGCTGGGCATGGCGCATCAGTATATGTCCACGCTTCGTTGGACAACGAACGCGCCTCATCACGGCCCCCGCTGCACAGCTTGGACTGAAAAACCCGGACATCCATACGGTCCCCAACGGGCCTTTGCACTGAAAACGGCGGACATTGAACTGCCGTGGAAGAGCTTTCCAAACTGAAAAAGCCGGACACAGCAGCCTCAGCCCAGGTACCAATTTCTCCAAAGAGAGTTATCCACAGGCTTTGCAAGCTGCCGCCTTGATGGATGGAAATAGACGGACAGGCTGACTGAATCGACCGGACGTGTGACGAGAAAAGGACGGACGCCCTGCCTGAAAAAGCAGGACGGGCGGCAAACATAAGTCATTGATTTTATTCAATAAAAACTACTTATGCACAGCCATAAAAGTATTAAAGAAATTAAAGATTTCTTGAAGCAATGCCGTGATGAGTCATGGGTTTCAAGACCCGGATGTCCGTCGTTTTGCACCATCTGGATGCAGAAATTCAGCGATGCTGCGATTTCTGCATCTGAGTCTAGAATTCCGCAGCATGCGCTGCAACGGCGCTGAAGGAGAAGAAACTTGGAAAACACCCAGCGTGTTGCTGCGGAAGAAATCACCTTGCCGTCCATTCTGGAACAAGCTGAGCGCGTCAAGGACGTCGTGGCGTATGCGCGTGAGACCATGCTGGCGCCCACGCAACGCAAGAAGCCGCCGGTGTTCTCGACGGCCAAGCTCATGGAATTGACCGGGCTGGAAAAGCCGCAGGTGGATTACCGGTTGCGGCGCGGCGAACTGCCCAGCGGCAAGCTCACGCCCAGCGGCGCCCGCCGCGAGTTCTCTTTGGCGGAGGCACGTGTCTGGGCTCGGGAGACGCGGCGCAACGAGCTGCGTCCCGCCGGCGCGACGGCCTTGACCATCGCCATCGGCAACTTCAAGGGCGGCGTCAGTAAAACGACGACGGCCGCAACGCTGGCGCAAGGGCTGAGCATGCTGGGTCACAGCGTGCTGCTGATTGATTGCGATCCGCAAGGCAGTCTCACGACGCTCATGGGCATCCTGCCGGATTCAGAGGTGGAGCTCGACGACACCGTGATGCCGTTGTTTTCCGGCAAGCAGCTCGACATCACTTACGCCGTGCGCAGCACCTATTGGGACGGCATCGACTTGGTGGCTGCTGCGCCGGTTCTTTTCGGTGCCGAGTTCGCACTGCCTGCCCGGCAGACCCAGGAGCCCGGCTTTGAATTCTGGAGCGTGCTGGACTACGGCCTGGACGCCGTGCGTGAGAAGTACGATTTCATCATCATCGACACGCCCCCTGCCCTGTCGTACACGACCATCAACGCATTGATGGCGGCCAACGGCATCATCATGCCCTTGCCGCCCAACCCGCTGGACTTCGCGTCGTCGGCGCAGTTCTGGGATCTTTTCGGGGATCTGACCAACCAGCTCATCACGCAGCGCGGCGGCACCAAGACGTTTGCTTTCGTGGACGTGCTGCCGACCAAAGTGGAGTCGGCGGATCAGACCAGCTTGCTGGTCAAGAAATGGATGGCGTCGGCTTACGGCGACAAGCTCGTGAGCGTCGAGATCCCGAAGACGGCCGCGGCCAATGCGTCGAGTGCCGAGTTCGGCACGGTTTATGACCAGGTGGAAAGCGGTTCGGCCCGCACCTTCAAGCGTGCCACGGACGCCTATGACCGACTGGTAGAGCTGATCGAGGACCAGGCTCAGATGTTCTGGAACAAGCAAGTTGGTCAAGCTGGAGGCGTGTGATGGCAACGAAAAAGAAAGGCCATGACGTCGATTGGAGCAACGTGCCCCGCCGCGTGCCCGCACCGGCCGCCGCCGTCGCGGAGCCCGTGTCGCCGCAGGAGGCCGAGCCTGCCGCCGCAGCGGCGTCTGTGCCGGTGCTGGTCGCACCTGCGATATCGCCCGCAGCTGCCAAGCCCAGGACCGGTCCCGGCTACAACGCCCTGCAGATATTCACGGGCAATGCGCTGCAGGAACGCATCACGGAGCTCGAAGCGGAGTTGCAGCGCACAAGCGCCGAGCGCGGATCGGTCCTGCTTGCTGCGGACAGCATCGTGCCCAGCCGGTGGGCCAACCGCCACGAGTCGTCATACGCCGGCAAGGCGTTTGAAGAGCTCAAGTCCGAGATCAAGGACGCCAGGGGCAACGTCCAGCCCATCATGGTCCGGCCGCTTTCCGATGGCTCCAAGGGCACCGCGAAGTACGAGGTGGTTTTCGGACACCGGCGCCACCGGGCCTGTCTTGAGCTGGAGCTGCCGGTTCAGGCCGTCGTCAAGGATGTCAGCGAACGCGAGCTGTTCGGGTTCATGGAGCGGGAAAACCGTGTACGCCGGAACCTCTCCGCTTATGAGCAAGGCGTGATGTACCGCCGTGCGCTGGATGAGGGTCTGTTTCCCTCCTTGCGGCAGCTTGCCGCCCACGTCGGTCGCGATCACAGCGACATTTCCAAGGCCATGCGGATTGCGACATTGCCGCAGGAAATCGTTGGCGCCTTTGCTTCTCCCAATGACATTCAGTTCCGCTGGGCAGCCTTGTTGACTGAAGCGTTGGACCGGGACCGTGAGGCAGTGCTGCGTGTCGCTGCCGACCCGCTGTTGAAGGATCTGCCTTCCAAGCGCATTTTTGAAGCCTTGATAGGCAAGGGTGGGGGACGGTCCCCCGCTTTGATTGCAGACACGCGGCAGGCAGAACGCGCGGATTCAGGGGACGAGCTGGCGCAGAGTTTTGATCTCGGCAAGGGGCGTACGCTCGCTGTACGCAGCGAAGGAACTCGCATGGTTCTGGAACTTGATGCCGCGTTGGTTCCACCAGCCAAGTGGGCCGAGCTGGCCGCCGGGCTGCGAAAGCTGTTGCGGTGAGAGACACGGCCGGGGTCATCCGGCATGGATGGCTTGGTCGGAAAGGTCAAACCCATTGAGAAGCGTCAGACGATGGCGCCAAGAATCGAAGTGTGGACACCCCGCCCCTTGAGCCTCTGCCGTGTGCCGACTGGTGGGGGACGGTCCCCCGGCTGAACGGGTTCTGGTGTGCTTCTGAGGATTCGCGCAATTCCTGAGGGTTGGTGATTCGCCGTGGGGGACCGTCCCCCACGTTTGCCCATAGGCTGCACAAGCGATGTCGTTCCGAGTGTTTGAACTGGAAGACTGCCCAGTCGGATTTGTCCGGTCCAGGCTGCGGCTTCGCTCGGTCCAAGCATGTGTGCGCTCGACAACCCAGCGCATGGGCAAGGTCTGAAGCCTTTGGGAACGACATCACCGGGTTGGGCGCTGCGTGCGTTGTGGAAGACATACGCATTGCCATTGCCCGGGCGTCGAACCGCCTGCACATCGAGCCCATAAGTGGCCTGCAGGGCACGGCTACCGGCGGAGTGCTCGAACAAATCAGCCACGAGCGCCCACTCCGCGTCGGTGTGGCAGCAGCTGTAGTCCCGCCCGGTGTGCTCACGACGGTGCAGCTGCGTGTAGCCGTAGCGCTTGGGCGAGCTTCTGGAGGACCCGCAAGAGACGGCGCGCCGAGTCGTTTTGATCCTGACGATGACGGCCCCGTACAGGGCTCGACGCACGGCCATGCTGCAAACCTTCACGCCGCAGCGCCCTTCAAGCACCCGCGCCGCCGCTTCAAGCGTCGCGCCAGGGTGCTCGGTCACGATCTCACGCAGCGCCAGCACGTGTCCTTCATTCAGTAAGCGGCGGCGGCCCTCCAAGATCCACAGCTCCTGCCCGCGATTCCTTCTTGGCAGCGCACTACCGGCTTCCTATGACCAGGATCTGTAGGTCGCAGCAATCGGTGCGCCGGTTGTCTGTCTGCACCCTTTAAGAAGTCACGCCTGCTCGCGAGCACGAGCGCTCGCAGGTCAAGGAGCTGTGCCAGGCCGCGTAAGAAGCTTCGGGCAAGGCGATGAATCAGCTTGGGCGGATCGGGGCTGCACGGCCACCAGTCCAACCGAGACGCCAAAACTTCGAGGATTGAGCTGCGCTTGGCCAAGCTGGCTGGAGCCCGCAACGTTTTCGCGCTGCCATGCATTTCCTGCTATTTGCGACCCTCATGCGGCTCAAAGCCGACGTCGCGAAGGGCAGGTGGGCGCTGGAAGGCAGTTCATGGGCCGGTGAACCGCAGACGGGCCGCCTTGGCATGGATCGTTTGCCGCCCTAAGTGCCGGTCGAGTTTCACATTACCAGCCCGCCGTCGTTGCAAAGTCAATTTGCAATGATTTTTTGTAGCCAAGATTATGGGCAATTATCTGGAGTGCCCGATGACCGCTTGAAAGGGTCAATTCGTATTGAAGCCGACTTTCAGCTTTGTCTTTTGCTGCCCATGGTCCTTGCCGCTACAGCACGCCCTGGAGGCTCCAGAACCGGTGGTCCGGCAGGCGTAGCATCTGCCCGCGCATGCAAATTGCCTCGTGGAACGGCTGCCATGAATGACCAAGAAAATACCCAACGCGCTTCTACCGGCGTACCCGGCCTAGACGACGTGCTGCATGGCGGCCTGATCGAACACCGGCTCTATCTCATTGATGGCAACCCGGGCGCGGGCAAGACGACGCTGGCGCTGCAATTTTTGCGTGAAGGCGTGCGCCGGGGTGAGCGCTGCGTCTACATCACGCTGTCCGAAACCCGGGAAGAGCTGGTGGCAGGCGCCGCCTCCCACGGAATTGACCTCGACGGTGTCGAGATCGAGGAACTCGTCGGCCGTGGGGGCGAACTCGATGGCGATGACGAAGTCACGATGTACCACCCGTCGGAGGTGGAGCTCACTGAAACGACGCGCCAAGTGCTGCAGGCCGTGCAACGCGTCAACCCCAGCCGCATGGTGTTCGACTCCCTGTCGGAGCTGCGGCTGCTGGCGCAGAGCTCGCTGCGCTACCGGCGCCAGATCCTGGCGCTCAAGCAGTTCTTCGCCGCACGCCGCTGCACGGTGCTGCTGCTGGACGACCGCACGTCGGAAGGGCCGGACCTGCAGCTTCAGAGCATTGCCCACGGCGTGATCGCACTGGACCAGCGCACACCGCCTTATGGGCAGGCGCAGCGGCAACTGCGCGTGGTGAAGTTTCGCGGCAGCGACTTTCGCAGCGGGCACCACGACATGGCCATCCGCCGTGGCGGTCTGCAGGTGTTCGCGCGCTTGGCAGCAGCCGACCATGGCAGCGTCTTCAACCGCGATACCGTGCCCAGCGGCGTGGAGGCGCTCGACGCGTTGCTGGGCGGAGGCATTGATCGGGGTACGACGACGCTGCTGATCGGGCCGCCGGGCAGCGGCAAGTCCACCGTGTCGCTGCAGTACGCGCAAGCTGCAAGCACACGCGGCGCACACGCGGCAGTCTTCACCTTTGACGAGTCGCGCGCCATTCTTTTGTCCCGCTGCGCGGGGTTGGGCATGCCGCTGGTGGAGGGCAGGGGGGCTGGCCAGGTCCACGTGCGCCAGATCGATCCCGCAGAGATCGCGCCGGGCGAGTTCGCCGCGCTCGTGCGCGAGGCGGTGGAAGCCTTTGAAGCCCGGGTCATCGTAATTGACAGCCTCAACGGCTACCTCAATGCCATGCCCGACGGGCGCTTTCTCACGGCGCAGCTGCACGAGCTGCTGAGTTACCTCAACAACCATGGCGTGGCCACCTTCCTGGTGGCGGCGCAGAGCGGCCTGCTTGGGCCGAACATGCACGCGCCTGTGGATGCCAGCTACCTGGCCGACACCGTCATCGTGATGCGCATGTTCGAGCATGAAGGCCGCGTGAAGAAAGCCATTTCCGTGCTCAAGAAGCGCAGCGGCAGCCACGAGGAGACGATCCGGCAGATATGGTTTGACGGCGCTGGCGTGCACTTGGGCGCACCGCTGGCGCGGCTGCGTGGTGTCCTGGCCGGGGTGCCCGTGGAAGACGGCCTGCGTACTGGCGGCCCGGCCGATGTCGTGGCGTGACTGGAACGCGATGCCTGCCGAGCCGTCCTCATGAAGTTGCCTGGACAACGCGTTCTGGTGCTGCCGCCCACGCGCCGCGACGGCGAGGTCACGCTGGCCTTGCTGGCGCAGGATGGTATCAATGGCATGGTGTGCGCCACACCGGCCTTGCTGTGCGAGCAGATGGCGCAAGACGTGGGCGTGGTCATGCTCACCGAAGCCGCACTGTGCGATTCGGCCATTGAAGCCTTCGTGGCCGCGCTGGCGCTGCAGCCGCCCTGGTCGGACGTGCCGGTCGTCGTTCTGGCGCGCGATCGACAGCTTCCCTCCATAGTGGCGAAGGTGCTGGAGCGGCTGGGTAACGTGACGCTGCTGGACCGCCCCGTGTCGGCCCGCTCCATGCTCAGCGCCGTCCGCTCCGCGCTGCGTGCGCGGGAGCGCCAGTACCAGATCCGCGATCACCTGCTCCTGCAGGAGCGCGTGGAAGCCGCGTTGCGCGAAAGCGACCAGCGCAAGGACGACTTTCTGGCCACGCTGGCGCACGAGCTGCGCAACCCGCTGGCGCCGCTGCGCACGGGCCTGACGGTGCTTGGCGCCATACCGTCGCCGGACAGCCGCGTACCGGGCGTGCTGGGCATGATGGAGCGGCAGATGGGGCTGATGGTGCGCCTCATCGACGACCTGCTGGACGTGGCGCGCATCTCGCGCGGCAAGATCGAACTGGTGCGCAAGGCCCTGGATCTTCGCGAGGTCGTGGATGCCGCCTTGGAAGGTTGTGCGCCGATGATCCGGGCCGCGCGCCATGAGGTCGAGATCAAGCTGGCAGCCCAGCCGATCTGGGTCGAAGCCGACCGTGCCCGGCTCGTGCAGGTGCTGGGCAACCTCATCGGCAACGCCGCCAAGTACACGCCCGATGCCGGGCGCATCACGGTGGAACTGCGCTCGCGCGATGGCAAGGCCGAGCTGAGCGTGGGCGACACCGGCGTGGGCATCGCGCCGGAGATGCTTTCCCGGGTGTTCGACATGTACCTGCAGCTCCAGGACGGGGCCTCGCGTGCGCAGGGCGGCCTGGGCCTGGGCTTGTGGCTGGTGCGCCGGCTCGTCGAGATGCACGAGGGCACGGTGACCGCCCACAGTCCCGGCCTGGATGCAGGCAGCACCTTCGTGATGACGCTGCCGCTGCTCCCCGTGCCTGCGCCCTGGGCGCCGGGCGCGCGGGATGCGGATGCGCCAAAGCCTGCCGGGGCGCTGCGCGTGCTCGTCATTGACGACAACACCGACGCCGCGGACACGCTGTGCATGTGCCTGCAGGCCATGGGTCACGACGCATGCTCCAGGTACAGCGGTGGTACAGGCTTGCAGGCCGCGCACGCGATGCAGCCCGATGTCGTCTTCTGCGATATCGGGCTGCCCGACATGAACGGACTTGATGTGGCCGCGCGGCTGCGTCGGGACCCGGTGCACCACGGTGTCACGCTGGTGGCACTCACCGGCTGGGGTACGGCGCAGGACCGGCAGCTTTCCAGCAGTGCCGGCTTCGACGCCCATCTGACCAAGCCGGCTTCCATGGAAGACATCGGCCGGGTGCTGCGCCTGCGACCGTAATGGCACCTGCTCCGGTGCAATGAAACATTTTCCGGACTTGCTGCGCACGGCCCGGGGCACGGATGCCGCCACCGGCCCAGCGCTACCATGGTCGGGTTTTCGCTGATGTTCCATGGCACAGATTCATCCGCAGGGTCGGCCCTCAGAAAGCACGGGAAACCTGCTGCTGCTTTTCAGAAGGCGTGCCTTTGGAAGTCTTGCTGTGTTCACGCTGGGTTCAGCGCTGCTGTTGAGCGTTGCTCTTGCCTTCATTCGACGCGAAACGGTGGCAAGCAGCGAGCGCTACGTGCTGTCCCTGTCTCAGCTCGTGGCCGAGCAAACATCGCGTTCCTTGCAGTCTGTGTCGCAGGCGCTTGAACTGGCCCAGTCGCAGTTGCAGGAACTTGAAGCGGCCAATCGTCTTGACGAATCAACAGCCCGCACGCGCTTGCGTCAGCGATTGCAGGAACTGCCCTTTGTGCGGGCCATCTGGTTCATGGACGCCCAAGGCGCTATCCGTTTTGACTCCGATGAGGGAAACATCGGGGTCAGCCTTGTGGATCGAGACTACTTCAACGTCCACCTCCGCTCGGACCTTGAGTTTTATGTGGGTCTGCCGGTCAAGAGCCGCTCCGTCGGTACATGGTTGGTGAGTGCATCCCGGCCTTGGCGGGACCGCCAAGGCCGATTGAATGGTGTGCTTGCCGCGGCGATCGAGCCACCATATTTCGATCAGCTGTGGCAGACCGTCTCGGTGGGCGACGGGGGCTCCATATCGCTTTTCAAGCGAGATGGAATCCTCATGATGCGAAGCCCTTTTCCTGGTGACGTGCTGGGGGAAAACTACAGCGATTCTCTTGGATTCATGAGCCGCTTGGGAAGCAGCGCTACCGGAACCTATGTGGCCACCAGTCCCCTGGATCACCAGGAGCGACTTGTTGCATACCGCGCGCTGGAAAATTTCCCGGAGTTTGTGGTCGTCACCGGGATGGAAATGAGCGTCTTGCTCCAGCCCTGGTACCGCGTTGCTGCCTTTTCCATCACGATGTGGCTTTTGACGATCACCGCTGCCGTCGCTTTGACGCTGCTGTGGTTGAGAGAGTTGGATAAACGCCGGCGCATGGAAGACCGCACCGAGCAAGCAAGACGGATGGAGTCTATTGGAACCCTGGCCGGCGGCGTTGCGCACGATTTCAACAACGTGCTTGCGGCCATGCTGGGGCACCTGCAGTTGGCCCGCCAAGAAATTCCTGCCAGCAGCGCGGCACATGCTTCCTTGCGGCTCGTCGAAGAAAGCGGTGAGCGGGCAAGATTGATCGTGCAGCAGATACTGGCTTTCAGCAGGGGCGTGCCGCAGCATTTGAAGCGAACAAGCTTGCTGGATATTGTCAGAGAATCTTTGAGAATGTTGCGGCCCACGCTTCCATCCCATACGGATTTAATAACCAAGCTGCCGGATGAACCCGTGGAGGTGGTTTGCGATGCCACCCAGATTCAGCAGATCCTGCTTAACCTGTGTACCAACTCATCGCATGCGGTTCCCGTGGGCGCAGGGCGGATCGAAGTCGGCGTTGATGTCCTGGGCGTCGATGCTGCAAAGCGGTTGACGCCGGAATGGAAGCGCAATGGGCCCGCAGCGCATCTTTGGGTGGCCGACAACGGCCCGGGTATTCCGATCGAGTATCAGGACAAGGTTTTAGAGCCTTTCTTCACCACCAAGCCGCGAGGCATGGGCACAGGCCTGGGACTGTCTTTGGTGCAGCGCATTGCCTCGGAGCATGGTGGATTGTTGAAAATCCAGTCAAAAGCCGATGCCGGGTGCGCAGTCCATGTTCTCTTGCCCCTGCATGAGTTTGATCAGTCAATCAGCCAGGACGAGGAAAAGGACGCTGGTGAAAACAAAATCGAGACGGGCCGGGGTCATGGCCAGAACGTGCTTTGCATCGACGACGACGAAGTCATTCTCCTGATGTTGGAAGGCATCTTGAAGGCCGGTGGTTTTCAGGTGACCACCTGCCAATCGCCTCAAGAAGCCATCGATCTGTTCGTTCGATATCCTGCAAAATATCAAGTTGTGGTTACCGACTTTGACATGCCAAGCATGTCTGGCATTGCTGTGGCGCGTGAAATTCTGGCTCTGCAGCCTGGCTTGGTCGTAGTATTGCAATCAGGATATGTGACGGAACAATTGCAGGCGGAGGCGAGCGCCTTGGGAATAAAGGCCGTGCTGAACAAGGAAAACGCGTGGCGGCAACTGTCGTTGACAATTGCCGAGCTGCTTCAATCCCCGTCAGACTAAATCCATTCATGTATTTGCAGTGCCCGCGAACGTAAATGGCCAAGCCATAGGATCAATATCCTGAAAAGCCTTGTTTTGTGCCGGCTGAGAAGTTTCCCAGCTCATTGGGCGTGCATTGCGTCGATACGCAGCAGCCTCGTCATGCCCAAGCGGGGCAGTTAGTCGCGTACTGCCGAGCCATTGAACAGGCCCAAGCCAAAAAGGCTGCAATCGAGGCCCGCTGGTTAAGGCACGGTGCTTAGAGAGGGCCTTCCATCGCACCTGCAATCCATGCCGCGGTGCTTGCGGCGGCGATGCCTGTGCCGCGTTGGGGCACGCCCATGCCTGCTCAGGTGATCCGGCGGCGGTGAACTGATGCGGCTGGCCTGTGAGCTGCAGCCAGATGTGTTGCGGCTGAAATAGCCTGGACTTGACGCTCGTTCACAATGGCTGACCAAGCGCTTGCGGCTGGACCGCGTAACAGCATGGACATGGCATCACCCCACGACAAGGAGGCTGCCTGGCCGTTCGCCCGAGGCGAAATGGCGCAGCGCGTGTCCCGGCATGACTGGGCGTCCACCCCGCTGGGCGCCGTGGACAGCTGGCCCACACGGCTGCGCATGGCCGTGGAGCTCATGCTTGCCTGCCGGCAGCCTGTCTACATCGCGTGGGGATCTCATTACACGTCCCTGTACAACGACGGCTACATCCCCTTCCTGGGCAGCAAGCATCCCAGTGCGTTGGGGCGGCCCTACGCCGCGGTGTGGCCAGAAATTTGGGACGAGTACCGCCCCATTGCCGAGGCGACGATGACGGGCCAGTCCCACTCCTTCATCGACCGTCCCGTGGCGCTGCGGGAGCGCGACGGGCGCCCCATGAGCTGGTTCACCTTTTCCTGGACACCGCTGCGTGACGACGTGGGGCAGGTGGCCGGGTTCTTCTGCATGGCTGCCGAGACGACCGACCAGGTCCTGGCGCGGCAGGTGTACCAGCAGACCGAGGCTCGGCACGCCTATTTGCTCAGGCTCAGCGACGCGCTGCGGCCACTGGCCGGCGCGCAGCGCATCAAGGCCGTGGCCACGTGCATTCTCGGCGAGGCCCTGGGTACCGACCGGGTGCTCTACGCCGAGCACGTTGTTCGCGACGGTACGGATCTTTGGCTGATTGAAGACGCTTACTGCCGTTCCGGCCATGCGTTTGCCGATGGCCTGTATCCGCTGGATAGCTTTGGCCGCGACGCCTACGCGTTGCTGCAGGGGCGTGCGGTCGTGGTGAGTGACGTGGCCCGGGATGCCGGCATCGAGGCGTCGGCCCAGGCGACGTTCGAGGCGATGTCGATTGCAGCGTACGCGGTGCAGCCGCTCGTCAAAGAAGGCCGCTTCATCGCGCTGCTGGCGATGAACCAGGTCACGCCGCGGCAGTGGACGCCGCTGGAACTGGAGTTGCTGCAGGAAACGGCCGAACGCACCTGGGCCGCCGTCGAGCGCGAACGGGCCGAGGCGGCACTGCGCGACAGCAAGGAGCAGCTGCGCCTGGCCCTCGACGCCGGGGGCATGGGCATCTTCATCTGGGATTTCAATGGGGACCACTTGGCCTGGGATGAGCGGCAGTACGAGCTCTTTGGCGTCGACAGGCGCGAAGGGGAGATGACGGGTGAACGTGCTTTGGCGCGCGTGCACCCCGAGGACCGGCCGCCGCTGGAGGCCGCGATCCGCGCCGTGGTCGATGCTGGCCAGGGCACGTTCCGGTTCGAATTCCGTGTTCCGCAGCCCACGGGGCGGGTGCGCTGGGTGGCCGGCCGTGCGCAGGTCATGCCGGGGCCGGACGGGCGCGCGGCCCGGATGATTGGGCTCAATTTCGACACGACGCAGGCCCACGAAGCCGATGCGGCGCTGGCCCGCAGCAATGAAGAGCTGCGCATCGCCGCCGAGCGGGTACAGCTGGCGCTGTCGGCCGGGGCCATCGTCGGCACCTGGCTGTGGGACCTGCAGGCCGACTCCTTGATGGTTGACGAGCGCCTGGCGCAGAGCTTTGGCCTGGACGCCGCGTTGGGGCGAACCGGATTGAAGCCGGAGCAGGTGCTGGCAAGCATCCATCCCGAGGACTTGCCTGGCGTGCGCTCGGCCATCGACGAGGCGATCGCGCAGGGCGGCCCCTACAGGCGTGAATACCGCGTGCGTGGCCTTGATGGCGTCTACCGCTGGGTTGAGGCCAATGGCCGCGTGGACTTGGCCGAGGACGGCCGGCCGTTGCGCTTTCCTGGTGTGCTGCTTGACGTGGAGCCCCGCCGTACGCTGGAGGTTGAACGGGACCGCGCCATGGAGCTGCTGCGTGCGTTTGCGAACGCCGTGCCCGGTGTGGTGTACGCCAAGGACCGCGACGGGCGCGTGCTGGTGGCCAACCGGGGCATGGCCGAGCTGGTCGGATGCCCGCTGCAAAGCCTGCTCAACAAGACCGAGCTCGAATTCCGCGATGACAAGTGCCAGGCCGAGGCCACGATGGTGGCCGACCGCCGCGTCATGGACAGCGGTGTCGTGGAGCAATCCGAGGAAACGGTGACCTGCCCGGACGGCACTTCCACCGTATGGTTGTGCACGAAGGCGCCGTTCACCGATGGACAGGGGCATGTCATCGGCATCATCGGTGCGTCGCTCGACATCACGGCGCGCAAGGCGGCCGAGCAGGCGCTGGCGGCGCTCAATGCCACCCTGGAGCAGCGGGTGGCTGAGCGTACCGCCGAGCTGGCTGCCGCACGCGATGCCGCCGAGGCTGCCAGCCGAGCCAAAAGCGCCTTCCTGGCCAACATGAGCCACGAGCTGCGCACGCCCATGAACGCCATCCTCGGCCTGGCACACCTGCTGGCGCAGGACGCCCTGGCGGCTCGCCAGGCCCAGCAGCTGGCCAAGATCGAGGGCGCCGCGCGGCACTTGCTGTCCGTCATCAGCGACATCCTGGACATCTCCAAGATCGAGGCCGGCAAGGTACAGCTGGAGCGGCGTGACTTTTCCCTGGCCGCGTTGCTGCAGGAAGTGCGTTCGATCGTTGACGCCCCTGCGGCGGCCAAGGGGCTGGGCATTTCGCTGGACACCGCCAACGTGCCGGCTTGGCTGCGCGGCGACGACACGCGCGTGCGCCAGGCGCTGCTCAACTACGCGGGCAACGCGATCAAGTTCACGACCAGCGGCCACATCTCGCTGCGGGCCTTGGTGGAGCAGCGGCATGGAGAAAAGCTGCTGGTGCGTTTTGAAGTCGAGGACACGGGCAAGGGCGTCGAGCCACAGCAAGCGGCACGTCTCTTCGAGGCTTTCGAGCAGGCGGACGCCTCCACGACGCGAGAACACGGTGGGACCGGGCTGGGATTGGCCATCACCCGGCGCCTGGCTGAACTCATGGGCGGCAGCGCCGGCGTGCGTCCCCGCCCAGGTAACGGGAGCGTTTTTTGGTTCACGGCCTGGCTGGAACAGAGCCTCGAAACTTCGCCGTCCGAGGCTATACCTGAGGCAGCCGACGCCAAGCTGAAAGAGCGCCATGCCGGCAAACGCGTTCTGGTCGCCGAGGACAACGCCATCAATCGCGAGGTGGCGTTGGCCATGCTGCGCGCGGTGTGGCTACGGGCGGACGTTGCAGAGAACGGGCAAGCTGCGGTGGAAATGGCCAGTCAGGGCGGCTATGACCTGGTGCTCATGGACATGCAAATGCCTGTCATGGATGGATTGCAGGCCACACGGGCACTGCGAGCGATGCCGCAGCTCCAAACAGTGCCCATCCTGGCGATGACGGCAAACGTTTTCGACGAGGACCGAGTGGCCTGCCTGGCCGCAGGCATGGATGACTTCGCTTCCAAGCCCGTACAGCCGCAAGCACTGTACGCAACGCTACTCAAATGGCTTGACCGCAGCGCGCTGAAGTAGGCAGATTCTTCTGCGGATCATTATTTCCGGGGACGGGCTGACCTTCGGTGCAAATCGGTACGGCCGTCATGAGGTGCAAGGCTTCCTGTTCAGTCCGGCTTTGCCGCCGCAGCAGATCGAGGCCATGCTCGCGGCGGCGTGACGAGGGGACGGGTGCAGGCCGAGCCGACAGTCATGGCGACAGCGCGCCGCGGGCCGGGTCCGCTGCCTCTTGCCCGCGGGGGGCGCTGTCAGCGCTCGACCTCGATGTCGCTGAGCGGCTTGCTGCAACAGGGCAGGAACCAGCCCTGCGCCACCTCGCGCGGACGCAGGCCGCCGCCTTGTTTCATCTCCACTTCGCCGGCAAGCTTGCGCGTGCGGCAGGTGCCACAAACACCGTTGGAGCAGCTGAATGGCCAGCGTACGCCCGCGCGTTGTGCTGCCTTGAGCACCGTTTCGTCGGCACCGCACTCGAAGCGCTCGCCTCGGCTCTTGAGCGTGATGGCAAAGCGCTGCGCCGGATCGGCGGCGGCGATTTGCTCCGAGGCGGCTTCCACCTCCGTTGCAATCTCAACCGGCAGGCTCTCGAAGTTGAAACTTTCCTCGTGGTAGCGGGCCATGTCGAACCCAGCCTCGGCCAGCATGGCGCGCACCGCCGCCATGAAGGGCGCTGGCCCGCAGCACCAGACCTCGCGCTCCAGCAGGTCCGGCACCTGTGAGCGCAGCAGTGGCAGGCTCAACCGTCCCAGCAAGCCGCTGTAGTCCGGGTGGCTGCCGCGCTGCTCGCACACCATGGTGGCGTGCCAGCGCGGCAGCGAGCGCGCCAGCAGCTTGAGCTCGTCGGCAAACGCGATGTCCTGCGGCGTGCGCGCGGCGTGTATGAAATGCACGTCGGCGTCCAGCCCCAGGTCGGCCCATGCGCGCGACATGGACATGAGCGGCGTGATGCCGCTGCCGCCCGACAGATAGAGCTGACCGCGCGCAGGCGCCTTCACAGGGCCGGGCGGAAAACAGAAGCTGCCCGCCGGCCCCGTGGCCGACAACCGCGTGCCCGGCTTCACGTGGTCGTGCAGCCAGTTGGACACCTGCCCACCAGGAACGCGCTTGACCGTGATGGTCAGCGTGTCTGGCCGTGTGGGCGTGGAGCAAAGCGTGTAGGAGCGCGAAACCGGCTCGCCGTCGATGTCCAGGCGCAGCGTGATGAACTGTCCCGGACGGTAGCGGAAGCTGCGCGCCTCCACCGGGCGCAGCACGAAGCTGCGCACGTCGTGGGTCTCATCGCGAACCCGCACGCATTCGAGCCATTCGTCATCGCCGCCCCAGGCGGGGGCGGGCGCATCGGCCAGGTCAAGATAAGTCAGGGTCATGGCGTCGTCCGTTACGGGTTCACGGCAGTGCGGGGCGGCTGGGCTGGCAGCGGCTTCAGCGCGCGCCGCCCACGCCTGCACGCATGCGGCTCACGTACCAGTTGGAAAAGGCTTCCACCAGGCTCTCGGTGAAGGGCGAGTAGGGCCCGGGCCGGTAGGCGCGGCTGGACACGCCGGCATGCGAGGCTTCCACCAGGCGGCGGTCCTGGTCGTTGGTGGCGTTCCATACGGCGGTGAGGGTGGGCACGTCATAGTCCACGCCTTCCACCGCGTCCTTGTGCACGCACCAGGTGGTGCGCACCAGCGTGCGGCCCGCACTCAGCGGGATCACGGAGAAGCTCACCACGTGGTCGCTCATGAAGTGGTGCCAGGAGTTGGGCTGCGTCCAGAACGACAACCCGCCCAGCGACTTGTCCGTGAAGTCGCCCAACAGCTTCTTGCAGGCCACTTCGGTGCTCATGGTCTGCGACTCGCCGGCGCGGTCCAGCGGCAGCCGCTGCGTGCGAAAACCCGTGATGAGCGTGTCCAGTTCCTCGATGCGCGCACTGGGCAGGCCCATGGCTTCCCAGCGGCAGTGGCTGTCCTTGACGGTCTGCTCAAACTGCGCGATGCCTTCAGCGTTCTGCGGGCCGGGCTGGGCGCCGAAGCCGTGCTCGTACAGGGAAATGGTCAGCTCGGGATGGTTGCCCACGCAGTGGTAGCACTCGCGGTTGTTTTCCAGCGTGAGCTTCCAGTTGCCCTCCTCGATGAGCTCCACCTGCGCGGCCACCTTGCAGTCGTTGAGCTTGTGCGGCGCCAGGTAGGGGCGCATGCGGGCAGCAACGTCCTCGAAGTCCTGCGGCGGCTCATCGGCCAGGCAGATGAAGAGCAGGCCTTCCAGGTTGCGCAGGTGCACCTTGTGCAGGCTGTGCTGGTCGCGCAGGAAAGTCTCGCCCATGTGGTCGGCGTGAATGAGGTTGCCGTCCAGATCGTAGGTCCATTGGTGATAAGGGCAAACGATGTTGCCCAGGCTGCCCTGGTGCTCCTCGCACAGCCGCGAGCCGCGGTGGCGGCACACGTTGTGGAAGGCCTTGAGGTTCATGTCATCGTCGCGAACGATGAGCACGGAATCCTGGCCCACGTCCACCGTGATGTAGTCGCCCGGCTCGGCCACTTGCGGCGCCACGGCCACGAAGATCCAGTGCCGGGCGAAGATGTACTCCATGTCCGCCTGGAACACCTCTTCGCTCAGGTAGAAGGGCGCTTCCAGGCTGTGGCCAGGCAGGCGGCGCTCCAGCAGTTGCTGCAGCTGGGCGTTCGCCCAAGCTTTGCCGGTATGCAAGGTGACGGGTTGAGCCTTGGTCGTCATCGGTATTCCTTGAGATGGCCAGTGGGGTGGTTTGCGTTGTCCGAAGAGCTGCCGCGTCTTCTGGCGTCCTGGTGATGTCCATTTTTCGACACGGGGAAATTGAAGCCTTGTGCTCGGCGGACACGGACTTGCCAGGAATCGACATCGGGCGCCCTGGACCGACATTCGTAGGTGGTCTTGCCAGTCATCGCGGTTGTGCACTGAGGTCGCCGCATTTGCCCGCTGGTTGAGCCAAAAACCAATCAATTCACTGCAAGTTTTTTGCATTTCCCTGTCGCATTTGCGTGATTGAGTCCTGCGGACAGCCGGCCGGCGCGTGTCTGCCATGGCGGATGCAAACAGGTATGGCGCAAAGACACATGTCGAACCAAGGACATTCTGGGATGTCGGATTTGTGCAAGTGCGTGTCCATGCCGCACAAGCCGCGCAAGTGGCGTAGCCGAAAAATCCTGCCGAAGTCGTTCAGCGACCCAACAGCCCTTCCTGACCGCATCACAACGCGCAAGCACATGAAGCAAAAACCGTTTTTCGCCGCGCCGCTGCAAGACACCTACCCACGCATTGCCAAGGCGCTGGAGCAGGAGCTTGGAAGGCAGCAGGGCCCGTCGCGCGAGCAGGTCCAGGCCTTCACCTCACGCCTTCCCATCTACGGCAACCACTGAACGGCAGGGATTCCATGAACGAGCTTCACGCCAGGTCCATCGTCATCGACGGACTGATCATTTCCAAATGGGACCGCTCCGTCTTCGAGGACATGAAAAAGGGTGGCCTCACTGCCGCCAACTGCACGGTCTCCGTCTGGGACGATTTCAAGGGCACGGTGCACAACATCGCGCAGATGAAGGCCATGATCCGGGACAACGCGGACCTGCTGAGCCTCGTGCGCACCACGGCCGACATCGAACAGGCCAAGCGTGATGG
>NZ_BCTC01000076.1 GCF_001571085.1 Azohydromonas lata NBRC 102462 | reverse complement strand
ACCCCCGCGCCGACGCCCACGCCCACCCCCGCCCCCACCGCGGCACCCAAGGCCGCCGCCGCGGACGGAGCCGCCAAGCCCGCCGCGGGCGTGGTGGACCCGATGCAGTGGTGGACGGCGCTCACGCAGCAGTTCGGCCAGCTCGCCGCCCATGCGCTGCAGGAGGGCGCAGCCGCCGCCGACGCCGCCCGCACCACGCTGGCCAACTCCATGGCCCAGGCCGCGGCCAATGCCAGCGCCGCCGCCGGCACCTCGGCCACGCCAGCCGGCGCAGCCGGCAAGCCCGCCGCCGGTGCGGCCGACACCCCCGAGGCCGCCGACACCCCGGCCGCCGCCGCGGCCAAGGCTGCGCGCAAGCGCCCGGCCGCCAAGTGATCCTGCCTGGGCGGCTGCACGGCCCGGGCGCGTTGGGCGCCCGGCTTGCCCGCTGGGCCGCACCGGATCGGCCGTCGTGCCGCGCCGCCGCGTGACAGCGCCGACGGCGCGCCCCCACACTGCACCATGGACACCTTCCTGCACGCCCACGCCACGCACCCCGACTGGCGCTACGCCCTGGAGCTTGCCAACGCGCAGCTGCGCGCGCAGCGGGCGGCGCACCCCAAGGGCCACGGTCCCAACCTGGGCTTCGTCTACTTCAGCGACATCTACGCGCCGCAGGCCGAGGAGCTGCTGCAGGCGCTGCGCCACGACTGGCCCGGCCTGTCCTGGGTGGGCGCCTCCGGCGTGGGCATCAGCGGCAGCGGGGTGGAGTATTTCGACGAGCCCGCGCTGGTGCTCATGCTGGCGCGGCTGCCCGCGGGCAGCTTCCAGGTCTTCTCGGGCACCCGGCCGCTTGGGCTGGACGCGCACACCGCGCTGGTCCACGCCGACCCCTCCACGCCGGACCTGGCCGAGCTGATCGCCGAGATGAGCGAGCGCACGGCGGCCGGCTACCTCTTCGGCGGCCTGGCCTCGGCGCGCGGGCAGTCGCTGCAGATCGCCGACGGCGTGTTCCGCGGCGGGCTCTCCGGCGTGGCCTTCACGTCCGAAGTCGGCCTGATCTCGCGCGTCACCCAGGGCTGCACGCCCGTGGGCCCGGTGCGGCGCGTGACCGCGGCCAACGAGCACCTCGTCCTGGAGCTGGACGGCAAGCCCGCGCTGGACGCGCTGCTGGCCGACACGGGCGTGGACCTCTCGCACCCCACCGTGGCACTGCCGCGGCTGCGCTCCACGCTGGCCGGCGTGAGCGACGCGCGCGAGGACACGCTTTCGCGCGGCGGCCAGTTCGGCGAGAACACCCGCGTGCGCCACCTCATCGGCCTGGAGCCGGGACGGCGCGGCGTGGCGCTGGCCGAGGCCGTGGAGGTGGGCCAGCAGATCGCCTTCTGCCAGCGCGACGCCGTGGCCGCGCGGCGCGACCTGGTGCGCATCTGCGCCGAGATCCGCGAGGAGATCGAGGCCGGCATCGAGGCGCCGGCCGCGCCGCCCCCGGGCGGCGGCGCGGAGCTGGCGGCGGCCTCGCGCATCGCGGGGGCGCTCTACATCAGTTGCGCCGGGCGCGGCGGGCCGCATTTCGGCGCGCCCTCGGCGGAGCTGCAGATCGTCCAGCACGCCCTGGGCGACGTGCCGCTGGCCGGCTTCTTCGCCAGCGGCGAGATCGGCCACCACCACCTCTACGGCTACACCGGCGTGCTGACGGTGTTCACGGCGGCGCAGGGCTGAGCGGCCACATGCGTTGCGGTGCGGCCCAGCGAAGGAATGCCGTCATTGCCGCCAAGGCGCGGGGCTGGCCGGGGAAGGCTGTCATGCCCTGTCAGCCCTGTGGCCAGGGCGCCCCGCCCCCCGATCCGTCATGCCCGCGAAAGCGGGCATCCACGCCTGCCGCGGCGCCGGCATGGCAGCGTTGCCCTTGGGCCGTGCGGTTCGAAGGCCCCACCGCGGCGATCGTGGATGCCCGCTTTCGCGGGCATGACGAAGCAGGGAACGCGGCGGCTTGGCTCACGCGATGCGAAGGCCGCTCGGCGCCCTCTGGACGGCAAGGCGCTTTCCCGCGCATGACGCGCACGCTCCACTCGCCCGGCCAAGGCGCCGGGCGCCGCGGCACCCCGCCTGCACCCCATTCCTGAAGGTCCGCCATGGCCCCGCCGCGCATCCCGCCCATCCACTGCCTGCAGAGCTTCGAGGCGCTGGCGCGGCTGCGCAGCGTGACGCTGGCGGCCGAGGAGCTCAGCGTCACGCCCAGCGCGGTGAGCCACCGCATGCGGCAGCTCGAATCGCACCTGGGCGTGCGCCTGTTCGCCCGCGGCGACTTCACCCTCACCGCCGACGGCGCCGCCTACCTCGGCCACGTGCGCCAGGGCCTGCGCGCGCTGCAGCAGCTCCCGGGCAGCGCCGTGCAGCGCACAGGGGCGCCAGTGCGGCTGCGGCTGGCCGTCACGCCCACCTTCTCGCGCGAAATCCTGCTGCCCAAGCTGGCGCTGTTCCGCCATGCCTACCCGGAAGTGGACCTGATCATGCAGGTCGCCATTCCGCTGCTGGACGTCAAGGCCGAGGAGACCGACCTCGAAATCCGCTACGGCACCGGCCCCTACGCCGACGTGGAGCAGGTGTGCGTGCTGCGCGACGAGGTCTGCCCCGTGTGCAGCCCCGAGTACCTCAACGAGGCCGGGCCCTTCGACGGCTTCGACTCGGCCGAGGTCGTCTCGCGCGCGAGGCTCATACGCAGCCCGCTGGAGCCCTGGGGCACGTGGTTTCGCGCCTGCGGCATCGGGCTGCCCGAGCCGCGCAGCGGCGGCACGCAGTTCAACGACATCGGCTTGATGCTGGACGCCGCGGCGGCCGGCTTCGGCGTGGCACTGGCGCGGCTGCGCCTGGCCAAGACCTGGCTGGACAACGGCCGCCTGGTGCGGCTGTCGGCCCGCAGCGTGCACTCGCCCCAGCACCATTTCCTGTGCTGGAAGCCCGGCACGCTGGAGCGCTGGGAGTGCGCGGCCTTCGTGGAATGGGCCAAGGTCTCGCTCGGGTAGGCCCTCCGAGAAAAGTCGCCGGCGTGACAAAGCTGACGCGTGCCTGACCTGTCTTGAAAAACGCTCATGCCGGATATGAAGAATCTTCATTTCCCGGCCGATAGGCGGTCCTACAGTCGCGCCCCCATGGGGTGGCGACTTGTCCGCCGTCAACGCTTTTCGAGAACTCTTCAGGAGACACGCCATGGTCTGGCAACAGGTCTACGACCCATTCGGCAACATGTTCATCTCCACATTGATGGGAGCCATTCCCGTCGTGGTGATGCTGGCCTGCCTGGGCTTCTTCCACATCAAGGCCCACATCGCCGCGGGATTGGGCCTGCTGTCGGCCTTCATCATTGCCGTGTTCGTGTACGGCATGCCGGCCTCCTTGGCGGGCAACGCGGCCTTCCTGGGCGGCCTCACCGGCCTGCTGCCCATCGGCTGGATCGTCCTGAACATCATCTTCCTGCACCAGCTCACCGAGCAGAACGGCAGCTTCAAGGTCCTGCAGGACTCGATTGCCGGCATCACGCAGGACCGCCGGCTGCAACTGCTGCTGATCGCCTTCGCCTTCGGCGCCTTCTTTGAAGGCGCGGCGGGCTTCGGCACGCCGGTGGCCGTGACGGCCGCCATCCTGATCGGCCTGGGCTTCTCGCCGCTGGCCGCTTCCGGCCTCTCGCTGATCGCCAACACCGCCCCGGTGGCCTACGGCGCGCTGGGCACGCCGGTGATCACGCTGGCGCAGGTGCATGGCTACGACCTGCATGCCGTGTCGTCCATGATCGGCCGCCAGCTGCCCTTCTTCTCGCTGCTGGTGCCCTTCTGGCTGATCTGGGCCTTCGCCGGTCGCAAGGCCATGATGGAAATCTGGCCCGCCATCCTGGTAACGGGCGCGAGCTTCGCGCTGTCGCAGTTCGTGGTGTCCAACTACATCGGCGTGGAGCTGGTGGACGTGATCGCCGCCATCGTCTCCATGGTGGCGCTGGTGAGCTTCCTGCGCGTGTGGCAGCCCAAGAAGATCTGGACCTCCGTGTCGCTCAAGGGCCATGACAAGGACGGCGGCGAGGCCAAGGCGCCCATGCCCGTGGTCAAGCACCCCATCGGCGACGTGATCCGCGCCTGGACGCCCTGGGCCATCCTGACCATCTTCGTGTTCATCTGGGGCCTGCCGGAAGTCAAGAAGTACTTCAACGGCATCTACGCGCCCAAGTTCCCGATCGAGGGCCTGCACAACCTGGTGGAGAAGGTGCCGCCGGTCGTCCCGACGCCCCACAAGGAAGCCGCGATCTACACGCTGAACCTGCTGTCGGCCACCGGCACGGGCATCCTGCTGGCGGCCATCGTGGGCGGCCTGATCATGAAGTACAGCCCCGTGGCGCTGGTGAAGTCCTTCTTCCGCACCATCTGGCTGGTCCGCTACTCGCTGCTGACCATCGTGCTGATGTTGGCCCTGGGCACGCTCACGCGCTTCTCCGGCACCGACACCACGCTGGGCCTGGCCTTCGCCAACACCGGCTGGATGTACCCCTTCTTCGGCACGCTGATGGGCTGGCTGGGCGTGGCGCTGACGGGCTCGGACACCGCCTCCAACGTGCTCTTCGGCGGCATGCAGAAGGTGGCGGCCGAGCAGCTGGGCCTGTCGGCCAACCTGATGGGCGCGGCCAACAGCTCCGGCGGCGTCATGGGCAAGATGATCGACGCACAATCCATCGTCGTTGCCTCCACCGCCACGCGCTGGTTCAACCACGAGGGCGACATCCTGCGCTACGTCTTCTTCCACTCGGTGGCCCTGGCCTGCCTGGTGGGCATCTTCGTGACGATGCAGGCCTACGTCTGGCCCTTCACGCTGATGGTGGTCAAGTAATCACCTGACGCTTGCAGACCGGCCCCGAGGGGCCGGTTTTTCATTCAGCCCCCCGCTTGCAATCCATTACAGGAGGCCGTCCATGAACGCTTCCCAAGACCTGCCGTCCGCAGCCGAGCGCGCCCAACGCCGCGCGCAGGTGGTGGCCGCGCTGCAGGCCGCCGTTCCGGCGCACGCGCTGCTGTGGCGCGACGAAGAAACCACGCCCTACGAGTGCGACGGCCTCACCGCCTACCGGCAGTCGCCGCTGGTGGTGGCGCTGCCCGAGACCGAGGAACAGGTCGCGGCCGTGCTGCGCGCGTGCCACCCGCTCAACGTGCCGGTGGTCGCGCGCGGCGCGGGCACGGGCCTGTCGGGCGGCGCCATGCCGCACGCCCTGGGCGTGACGCTGTCGCTGGCCAAGTTCAACAAGATCCTCAAGGTCGATCCGGTCAGCCGCACCGCCGTCGTGCAGTGCGGCGTGCGCAACCTCGCCATCAGCGAGGCCGCCGCGCCCTACGGCCTCTACTACGCCCCCGACCCCAGCAGCCAGATCGCCTGCACCATCGGCGGCAACGTCGCCGAGAACTCCGGCGGCGTGCACTGCCTGAAGTACGGGCTGACGGTGCACAACGTGCTCAAGGTGCGCGGCTTCACGGTGGAAGGCGAGGCGGTGGAGTTCGGCTCCGACGCGCTGGACGCCGCCGGGCTGGACCTGCTCACGGTGCTGGTGGGCAGCGAAGGCATGCTGGCCGTGGTGACCGAGGTGACGGTCAAGCTGGTCCCGAAGCCGCAACTGGCGCGCTGCATCATGGCCAGCTTCGACGACATGCGCAAAGCCGGCGACGCCGTGGCCAGCATCATCGCCGCGGGCATCATCCCCGCCGGGCTGGAAATGATGGACAAGCCCATGACGGCGGCGGTCGAAGACTTCGTCCACGCCGGCTACGACCTCACGGCCGAAGCCATCCTGCTGTGCGAGAGCGACGGCACGCCGGAAGAGGTCGAGGAGGAAATCGGCCGCATGGTGGCGGTGCTCGAAGGCTGCGGCGCCATCGGCATCACCGTCAGCCGCGACGAGGCGCAGCGTTTGAAATTCTGGAGCGGGCGCAAGAACGCCTTCCCGGCCTCGGGGCGCATCAGCCCCGACTACATGTGCATGGACTCGACCATCCCGCGCAAGCGCCTGGCCGACATCCTGCTGGCCATCCAGGAGATGGAAAAGAAGTACCAGCTGCGCTGCGCCAACGTGTTCCACGCGGGCGACGGCAACCTGCACCCGCTCATCCTGTTCGATGCCAACGACCCCGACGAGCTGCACCGCTGCGAGCAGTTCGGCGCCGACATCCTGGAGACCAGCGTCGCCATGGGCGGCACGGTGACGGGCGAGCACGGCGTGGGCGTGGAGAAGCTCAACTCCATGTGCGTGCAGTTCAGCCCGGCCGAGCTGGAGCAGATGCTGGCGCTGAAGTCCGCCTTCGACCCCGCCGGCACGCTCAACCCCGGCAAGGCCGTGCCCAGCAAGCACCGCTGTGCCGAGTACGGAAAGATGCATGTGCGCAAGGGCCTGCTGCCCTTCCCCGAGCTGGAGCGCTTCTGACATGAACGCATTCAACAACCCCGGGGCGCAGGACCCCGTGCTGGCGCGCCTGATCGACCAGGTGATGACCGCCCGCGCCGCCCAGGGCGCATTCGAGATCCGCGGCCACGGCAGCAAGCGCTTCTATGGCGAGCTGCCGCGCGGCGAGGTGCTGGACACGCGGGTGCTCACGGGCATCAGCAGCTACGAGCCCACCGAGCTGGTCGTGACCGTGCGCGCCGGCACGCCGCTGCAGGAGCTGGAAGCCGCGCTGGCGGCGCAAGGCCAGTACCTGGCCTTCGAGCCGCCGCGCTTCCAGGGCGAGGGCGGCACCGGCACCGTGGGCGGCATGGTGGCCGCGGGCCTGGCCGGCCCCTCGCGCGCGGCCGTGGGCAGCGTGCGCGACTACGTGCTGGGCGCCACCATGCTCACCGGCAAGGGCGAAGTGGTGAGCTTCGGCGGCCAGGTGATGAAGAACGTGGCGGGCTACGACGTGGCGCGCATGCTGGCCGGCTCCATGGGCTTCCTGGGCCTGATCTGCGAGGTGAGCCTCAAGGTGCTGCCCATGCCCGTGGCCACGCGCACGCTGCGCTTTGCCGTGGACCAGGCGCAGGCGCTGAAGCGGCTGAACGCCTGGGGCGGCCAGCCGCTGCCCGTGAACGCCAGCGCCTGGTGGAACAACACGCTGGTGGTGCGCCTGTCCGGCGCGCGCGCCGCGGTGGACGCCGCCACGGCCGGCCTGGGCGGCGAGGTGCTGGACGACGCGGCGGCGGCCGCCTTCTGGCTGGGCCTGCGCGACCAGCGCGACGACTTCTTCCAGCTCGCCCACACCGCGGTGCTGCAGGGCGGCGGCCGGGCGCTGTGGCGCCTGTCGGTGCCGCAAGTGGCCGCGCCGCTGGACGAGCTGGGCGGCAACCAGCTCGTCGAGTGGGGCGGCGCGCAGCGCTGGCTGCTCACCGAGGCCCCGGCCGCGCAGGTGCGCGACGCCGCGCGCCGCGCCGGCGGCCATGCCGTGCTGTTCGCGGCGCAGGACAAGTCCGCGGGCGTGCTGGCCCCGCTGCCGGCGCCGCTGGCACGCATCCACAAGCAGCTCAAAACCGCATTCGACCCGGACCGGGTGTTCAACCCCGGCCGCCTCTACGCGGATCTCTGAATCCGAGACTCCCCGATGCAAACCAATCTCGCTCCCGAGTTCCACGACACGCCGGAAGGCCAGGAAGCCGAAGCGATCCTGCGCAAGTGCGTGCACTGCGGCTTCTGCACCGCGACCTGTCCGACCTACCAGATCCTGGGCGACGAGCTGGACGGCCCGCGCGGGCGCATCTACCTGATGAAGCAGGTGCTCGAAGGCGCCGAGCCCACGCGCGCCACGCAGTTGCACCTGGACCGCTGCCTGACCTGCCGCAACTGCGAAAGCACCTGCCCCTCCGGCGTGAGCTACGGGGCGCTGGCCGACATCGGCCGCAACATCGTCGAGAAGAAGGTGCAGCGCCCGGCCGGCGAGCGCGCCAAGCGCTGGCTGCTCAAGGAGGGCCTGACCTCGCCGCTGTTCGCCCCGGCCCTGAAGCTGGGCCAGGCGCTACGCCCGCTGGTGCCGGCCAGCCTGCGCGAGAAGGTGCCTGAGAAGACGCCGCCGCGCGCCCACGAATGGCCCAGGCGGGAGCACGCCCGCAAGGTGCTGATGCTCGCGGGCTGCGTGCAGCCCGCCATGGCGCCCAACATCAACGCCGCCACGGCGCGGGTGCTGGACGCCGCGGGCATCCAGGTGCTCACCTCGCCCAAGGCCGGCTGCTGCGGCGCGATCCGCTCGCACCTGTCCGACCACGAGGGCGGCCTGGACGACATGCGCCGCAACGTGGACGCCTGGACGCCGCTGCTGGACCAGGTGGAGGCCATCGTCATGAACGCCTCCGGCTGCGGCGTGATGGTCAAGGACTACGGCAAGGCCCTCAAGCACGACCCGGCCTACGCCGCGCGCGCCGCGCGCATCTCGGCGCTGACCAGGGACTTGTCCGAGCTGCTGCCGGACCTGGTGCCGCTGCTGGCGCCCAAGCTCGCGGGCAAGGTGCCGCAGCCGGACGTGCCGGCCGGCGCCGTGCCGCGCAAGCTGACCTTCCATCCGCCGTGCACGCTGCAGCACGGGCAGCAACTGCGCGGCGGCGTGGAGTCGGGGCTGCGGGCGCTGGGCTTCGAGGTGAGCCTGGCCGTGGGCGAGGCGCACCTGTGCTGCGGCTCGGCGGGCACGTACTCGGTGCTGCAGCCGGAGCTGTCGCACCAGCTGCGCGACCGCAAGCTGGGCCAGCTGCTGCCCACGCAGCCGGACTGCATCGTCTCGGCCAACGTGGGCTGCATCCAGCACCTGCAAAGCGGCACCGGCACGCCGGTGCGGCATTGGGTGGAGGTGGTGGACGAGGCGCTGGCGCGCTGAAGCGGCGGCGCCGGCTTTTTCAAGCCTGGCTTGAAGCCGCCTGCGCGGATGGCCGCTTGAAGCCGCGGTCATCCGCATGAACGAAGAAGGGCCGGGGCGCTGCCGCCGGCCCTTTTGCTTTTGGGGCAAGGGCCGCTCGAAACCGATGCCGCTCAGGCCGGACCACCAGGTACTGCGGCAGCGGCAGCAGCAGCAGCGGCGACACGAAAACCAGGCCCCACATCAGCCCCGTGCGGCCAGGGCGGACAGCGTTCCACTCCACATGCGTGGATTGCCGATGGCGGGAACAAGCCTGCCCCAAGGCGCGGGACGCACAAATTTTTTCCAGGCTTTCGCTTCGCGCAAACTCTTTGTGGTGTCCTATTTGCTCATGCGCGGGCCCATGCGTTCCCGTGCATACCGCAACGCCATGACATGAAGCCTGCTGCCTCCCCTTCCACCGCCGCGGTCTGGCCGCCGCTGCTGCTGGTGGGCGGCCTGCTGGCCTGCGTGGGTCTTGGGCTGTGGCAGCAGCGGGCCAACGAGGCGGCGGTGCGCCAGGAACTGGCGCAGACGGCCGAACGCACGGCCGAGCGGCTGCGCCGGCGCATGCAGCTCTGCGAAAACGGGCTGCTGGCCACGCGCAGCGCCGTCATCACGGCCGGGAGTTCGGTGGCGGAGATCACGCACGAGCAGTTCCACCGCTACGGGCGCTCGCTGGACCTGCCGCGGCAGTTCCCGGGCCTCAGCGGCGTGAGCTTCATACGCCGCGTGCCGGTGGCGCAGGAGGCGGCTTTCGTGGCCGGCATGCGGCGCGAGGGGTTCAGCGATTTCCGCATCCGCCAGGTCGGCCCAAACGCGGGCGAGCGCTTCGTCATCCAGTACATGGAGCCGGGGAACAACCCCACCGTGCTGGGGCTGGACGTCGCCTCCGACCCGGCGCGGCGCGGCGCGGCGCTGGCATCCATGCGCAGCGGCGAGCCGCGCCTGAGCGCCCCTTTCGCGCCGGAGGACGACCCCGCACAGCACCTGCACACCTTCGCCCTCATGGTGCCCGTGTACCGCGACATCGCCACGCCGGCGCCCGCGCTGCGCGAGGCCGACACCGTGGGCTGGGCCAACGTGCGGCTGCTGCTGGACGAGGTGCTGCGCGACTTCGACCGCGAGGGCGGCGCCTTCGCCCTGGCCCTGGCCGACGCCACGCCGCCCGGCGCCCCGGTGCGCTTCTTCACCTCGCCGGACTGGACCGAGCCCGCGGCGGGCGAGCCGCAGCAGCAGGTGACGCTGCAGCTCTACGGGCGCACCTGGCAGGTGGAGCTGCGCGCGCTGGCGCCGCTGGTGCAGCGGCTGCGGCTGCGCGACCCGCTGGCGCTGGCGCTGCGCGGCGGCGCCGTGGCGGCGCTGCTGTCGCTGCTGCTGCACGTGGTGCTGCACTCGGCGCAGCAGCGGCGCGCGGCGCAGGCGCGCATCGCGGAGCTCAACGCCACGCTGGAGCAGCAGGTCGGCCGCCGCACGGCGGAGCTGCGCGCCATCCTGGACAGCGCGGCCAGCGCCATCATCGCCACCGACATGGAAAGCCGGGTGATCGCATTCAATCCCGCGGCCGAAGCCATGCTGGGCCTGAGCGCGGAGCAGGCGCTTGGACGCTCCATGTTGGACTTCCACGAGCCCGCCGAGCTGCTCGAGCGCGTGCACCTGCTGCCGGTCGAGATGCGCGGCCAGGCCTCGGCCCTGCCGCCGCAGCCTACGCCCCCGGGCACGGCGGCGCTTGCCGGCGAACGCAATGAGTGGACCTACGTGCGCGCCGACGGCACGCGCTTTCCCGGGCTGCTGAGCCTGAGCCCGCTGCGCGACGACCTGGGCCAGCCGCACGGCTTCCTGGCCGTGATCGTGGACCTGAGCGAGCGCAAGACCCTGGAACGCGCCCTGGAGCAGCGCACCCTGCAGGCCGAAGCCGCCAGCCAGGCCAAGAGCGCCTTCCTGGCGCACATGAGCCACGAGTTCCACACGCCGCTCAATGCCGTCATTGGCCTGAGCCAGTTGCTTGGAAAAATGGACTTGCCCGCCAAGGCCCACGAGTTCGCGCAGCTCATCTGGCAGGCCGGCGACGAGCTGCTGGCGCTCACCGACGACGTGCTGGACCTCTCGCACCTACAGGCCGGCGAGCTGCGGCTGGACGCCCAGCTCTTCGAGCCCGCGGCGCTGCTGGACGACGTGCTGGCCTACATGAGCCCGCTGGCGGCCCAAAAGGGCTTGCAACTGCGCTGGGACATCGCGGCCGAGCTGCCGCCCCAGCTGCGCGGCGACCCGCTGCGCCTGAAGCAGGTGCTGTTGAAACTGCTGGGCAACGCGGTGAAGTTCACCGGGCAAGGCAGCGTGTCGCTGCGCGTGGCGGTGGCCGCGCGCGAGCCGGGCCGGGTGCGGCTGCTCATGGAGGTGAGCGACACCGGCCCGGGCATAGAGCCGCAGGCGCGCCAGCGCATCTTCGACGCCTTCGCGCAGGGCGACGCCTCCAGCACGCGGCGCTTCGGCGGCACGGGCTCCGGCCTGCCCATCGTCCGCCACCTCGTGGCGCTCATGGGCGGCGAGCTGACGCTGCACAGCGACCCCGGACAGGGCAGCCGCTTCGGGGTGGCGGTGGATCTGGAGGAACCCGCCCTGGACGCCGGCTGAGGGGCCGGCGGTCCCGCGGCGGGGCCTCAGTGCCTTGGGCGGCGGCTCACAGCTTGGGAATGCGCACCGTCTTGCTGATCATCAGCGAGCCCGACAGGACGAACAGCAGCGAGAGCGGGTGCAGCACCCAGGGGCCGAGCTGCCAGGCGCCCAGCCACAGGTCGTCGCCCAAGCGGTCCTGCCAGGCGGCCAGGGCCAGCACGGCAGTGAGCAGCACGCTGGTCGGGATGGGCGTGCCCTCGAAGTACTTCACCTTGTCGCCGCCTTCGGACAGCGTCTCGGCCGTCACGTTGTAGCGGGCCAGGCGGCTCACGCCGCAGCAGACGAAGTAGATCAGCGCGGCCACGTCCCAGCCGCCGTCCATGCCCGCGGCGTGCGCCAGCAC
This sequence comes from Azohydromonas lata NBRC 102462, assembly GCF_001571085.1. Lineage (GTDB taxonomy): Bacteria > Pseudomonadota > Gammaproteobacteria > Burkholderiales > Burkholderiaceae_C > Azohydromonas > Azohydromonas lata. The sequence continues at coordinate 19,647 of NZ_BCTC01000076.1, read as the reverse complement.
CGCCGGGGCCACGCCGAAGGAAACGATGTCGGCCAGCGAGTCCAGCTCGCGCCCAAGCGCCGAGGCCTGGCGGCGCCAGCGCGCCACGCGGCCGTCGAGCACGTCGAAAGCCAGCGCCAGCGGCGCCATGGCCGCGGCCAGCAGGAAGCGCCCCGTGTCCGGATCGGCCATGTAGCCCATGGCCAGCAGCACCCCGGCCATGCCGCAGGCCGCGTTGCCCAGGGTGAAGAAATCCGCCAGCGCGAAGCCGCGGAGCATGGAGAAGTGGCGCGCGGGGCGCGTGGTCGTGGTCATGTGTTTCAACCTCCGTCGATCTGGCTGCTGCAGGGCATGCTGCTTGCCTGCCTGCAGGCCAGGAGACCGTCATGAGTTCGAGCACGAGACATGCCCTGCCGGCGCGCGGCGCCGCCCAACGATCCACGGCCCTGGCCGGCGCCGCGCTGGCGGCGGCCCTGCTGGCCGGCTGCGCCACGGGGCCGGACGCCACGTGGTCCGACCCGCAACTGGCCGCACGGCCGCTGCAGGGCGCACGCGTGATGGTCGTGTGCGAGGCCGTGGACACCACGCTGCAGCAGGTGTGCATGGACCGCATGGTCGACGAGGCCACCGCGCGCGGCCTCACCCCGGTGCGCGCCACGCAGCCGCCGCCCTCCGGCCGCGTGGGCCAGGGGGCGGACGCCTACTTGGGCGCGGCGCGCGCGGCCGGCGCCACGGCGCTGCTGCTGACCTCGGTGACGCCGGACAACTCGCGCGTGTACCAGCCCTCGCCCTTCTCGCTGGGCATAGGCGGCTTCAGCTTCGGCGGGCATTCCGGCGCGGGCGTGGGCGTGTCGGTGCCCATCGGCGGCGGCGGCATGGCCTCCAGCTCCGGTTATGCGGCCAACAGCAGCTTCTCCGACACCGGCAACGGCCGGCTGCTGTGGTCGGCCCGCACCAGCACCACCACCACCGACTTCAACGCCGGCATGCAGACCATGTCGCACACGCTGCTGGAGGCGGCGGAGAAGGCGGGGGTGTTTTGAGCGGGTGAGTGGGGTTGTGAAGCTCGGGTTGATGGGTTGAGGACGGCGCGTGGCCCGCTAGCCAGCGCTGCCCGCACCCTGTTCCGTCATGCCCGCCTTCGCGGGATGACGGCGTAGGAAGCAAGGCGCCTTGGCTGACGAGACGAGCCAAGAAGCTTTTTCCGCGAGCCGATGCCGGCCTAAGCTGACCGCGCACGGACGACAGATCCCGCAGGAGACCGGCCATGAGCTTCATCCTCGCCCTGGACCAGGGCACTTCCAGCTCGCGCAGCATCGTCTTCGACGGCGCGGGCCGCGTGGTGGCGCAGGCGCAGCGCGAGCTGCGGCAGCGTTTTCCGCAGCCGGGCTGGGTGGAGCACGACCCCATGGAAATCTGGCGCTCGCAGCTCGACACCGCGCGCCAGGCGCTGGCCCAGGCCGGCATCGCGGCGCGCGACGTCAAGACCCTAGGCATCGCCAACCAGCGCGAAACCACGCTGCTGTGGGAGCGCACCACGGGGCGTCCCATCCACCACGCCATCGTCTGGCAGGACCGCCGGGGCGAGCCGCTGTGCGCCCAGCTGCGCGCGCGGGGGCTGGAGGCGCTGGTGAGCGAGCGCACCGGGCTGGTGGTGGACAGCTACTTCTCCGCCACCAAGATCCGCTGGCTGCTGGACAACGTGCCCGGCGCGCGCGAGGCCGCGCAGCGCGGCGAGCTGGCCTTCGGCACCGTGGACACCTGGCTGCTGTGGCAGCTCACGGGCGGACGGGTGCACGCCACCGACGCCAGCAACGCCTCGCGCAGCATGCTTTACGACATCGCCCGCCAGCGCTGGGACGAGGATCTGCTCGCCGCGCTGGACATTCCCGCCTCGCTGCTGCCGCAGGTGCACGCCTCCAGCCACCACTTCGGCGACACGGACGCGGCCCTGTTGGGCGTCTCGCTGCCCGTGTGCGGCATGGCCGGCGACCAGCAGGCCGCCCTCTTCGGCCAAGCCTGCGTGGCGCCGGGCATGGCCAAGAACACCTACGGCACGGGCTGCTTTTTGCTCATGCACACCGGCAACCGGCTGCTGCGCTCGCGCAACGGGCTGCTGTCCACCGCCGCGGCGCAGCCCGGCGCGGCGGCGCAGTACGCGCTGGAGGGCAGCGTGTTCGTGGGCGGCGCGGTGGTGCAGTGGCTGCGCGACGGGCTGCAGTCCATACGCGCCAGCTCCGAGGTGCAGGCCCTGGCCGAGAGCGTGCCCGACAGCGGCGGGGTGATGTTCGTGCCCGCCTTCACGGGCCTGGGCGCGCCGTACTGGAGGGCCGATGCGCGCGGCGCCATCCTGGGCCTTACGCGCGGCAGCACCGCGGGCCACGTGGCGCGTGCGGCGATCGAGAGCATCGCCTTCCAGAGCGCCGCGCTGCTGCAGGCCATGAGCCGCGACGCGCAGGAAGGCGGCGGCGCCCCGGTGAGCGAGCTGCGCGTGGACGGCGGCGCCTGCGTCAACGATTTGCTGATGCAGTTCCAGGCCGACCTGCTGGGCATTCCCGTGCTGCGCCCGCGCGTGACGGAGACCACCGCCCTGGGCGCGGCCTACCTCGCGGGCCTGGCGGCCGGCGTGTGGCAGGTGCTGGACGAGCTGGCCTCGCAGTGGCAGGCCGAGCGCGTGTTCACGCCCACCATGGACCGCGACCGCGCCCAGGAGCTGATGGCGCGCTGGGAACGCGCGGTGCGGCAGACGGTGGCGGCGTAGCGCCGCGCGGGGCGGCCGGCGCTGCTGTTGCTATTGCGATTGCCGCCGCTGCCGCCGCATTTGGCGAACGCGGGCGGCGGGCCGTCGCAAGGCGGCTGCGGGGCCACGGAGGCCTCCGCAGCATGTGGGCCGTCTCCTCCACGCACAGGCCCGCGACATGAACGCCCTCACCCGCCGCCGTTTTGCCCATTCCTGCCTTGGCTTCTTGACGGCCGCCGCTGCTGCCGCGCTGCCCGGCGTGGCGCTGGCCGCGCCGGTGAACGAGGCCGATTTCGAGGCCGCCTGGAGCCTCTTCGACCGCGCCGCCGCCGGCGACGGCAGCCGCACCGACGAGGCCGCGAGCCGCTTCGAACGGATGGCCCAGGCCGACCCGTCGGACCTGGTGCTGCAGGCCTACGCCGGCGCGGCGCTGACGCTGCGGGGCCGCGACGCCTGGCTGCCGTGGCGAAAGATGGCCCACACCGAGGACGGCCTGGCGCGGCTGGACAAGGCGCTGGCGCAACTGCAGCCCGCGCATGACAAGCCGCTGCACCGCGGCACGCCGGCCAGCATGGAGGTGCGCTTCGTCGCCGCCAGTGTGTTCCTGGGCATGCCGGGCTTCTTCAACCGCGGCCCGCGCGGCGAGCAGTTGCTGGCCGAGGTGGTGAGCAGCCCGCTGCTGGCCGCCTCGCCCGTGCCCTTCCAGGGCGTGGTGCTGATGCGCGCGGGGCAGCAGGCGCTCAAGGCCGGCAAGCCGGCCGAGGCGCGGCGCCATTTCGAGGCGGTGCTGGCGCGCAACGCGCCGCAGGCGGCGGCGGCGCGGGCGGCGCTGCAGGGGATGGCGGGCTTGTGACGACGGGCTCACGCGCTTGATGCGCGTCCATCGTTCGCTGTGGTGCCCATCGGCTCCTCACTTCATGGCGGGCATCGTTCAGATTTCTGAACGATGCGGCCTGCGGTTTGCGGGCTGGGACCAGCGCCGCAGCGGCAGGTGTTAGACCGTCTAACACCGTGGTCAGGGGGCGTCCGGGTAGACCGTTGGCGCGCGCCGATCTCCCGCCAGCGCAGGCATGACGGCGTAGTAGGCGAAACGGCTTGGGTGACAGGTGACGGGTGACAGGTGACGGTGGGCAGTGGGCGTTAGGCACCTGAAAGCTGCCTTCCGTCGGCATCCCGCAAGCCAAGGCGTCTCGCCCTCTCACTCGTCATTCCCGCGAAGGCGGGAATCCAGGCGGCCCCACGCCAGAGCGCAGCGGCGACGTAGGAAAACCAAGGTGTTGTCCTCAGTACGCCGGCTCGTGAGCTGCCGGCCGGCTTGGGGGCCGCCTGGGTCCCCGCCTGCGCGGGGACGACGAAGTAGAGGGCGCAGCCGGTCAGCTCGCGGCTGACGGCTGTGGCTGCCGCCAGCCCCCACTTGCCCGTCAACCCACGGCGCCGCCCCGCGCCCCTCACCGCCTGCACTTCCCCGACGCCTCGGCCGCCACCCAGAACGGCAGGCTCAGCAGACCGGCGCCGCCGCCGAAGAACTCGCCCTTGAGGCAGTCGCCGCGGGCGGCGCGCGCCACGTCGCGGCCCAGCCGATCTTCGGCCGACAGCGGTTTCGGCGCGCCCGCCGCCGCATCGCTCAGCGCCCGCGCGGAGGAGCCCGCCGCCACCGCCCGCAAGGCCCGGCGCGAGGCGGGCGTGTCCAACAGCGAAGCAGCGCCCGCGCCCTCCGTCGCAGCAGCCGCCGCTGTCGCCTCCTCGCCCCGCGTGGAAGCTTCACCTCGTGCCGGCGCCACGGCCGGCGGCGCGGGCGCGTCGGCCACGGGGGCCTCTGCACGGCGCGTGGACGCGTCGGCGGCGGCGCCTTCTCCACGGCGCGTGGGCGCGTCAGCCGCGGCGCCCTCTCCGCGGCGCGCCAGCACGTCCGCCCCCTCGCCCGCGTCGCGGCGCAGGGCCCGGCCGGCGCTGCGCTCCGCAGGCCGCGCGGGCAGCGGGACCGCCCGCGCCCGCGCCGCATCCGCCGCCCCGGCCGGCCGCTGCACGCCTTGCGCACCCGGCGCCTCCGGCCGCGCGGGGGCGGCAACTTCCAGCGGCCACAGTCGCACCACCTGCATCACCGGGCCGGCCCTCGCGGCCTGCGGCGCGGGCCCCGGCTGGCCGGGGCCGGGCCACAGGGCGACCAGCCCCAGGTGCAACGCCACGGCCAGCAGCCCTGGCAGCCAGCGCAGCAACAGCCGGTCGGCCCAGGAGCCGGCCGCCACCACAGGCCGCAAAGCCCGCCCCATGGCTCAGGCGCCGGACGGCCCGGCCACCGCGGCGGCGGTGGCGCCATCGGCGCGGGCGCCGGCCTCCGCTGCCCCGGCCTGCCAGGGCAGCTCCACCGTGAAACCCACGCCCGCGCCGTCCAGCCCGGGCCCCAGGGCGATGTGGCCGTGCAGCCGGTCCAGCGCCTGGCGGACGATGGACAGCCCCAGCCCGGCCCCGGACGCCGCCGTGCCCGCGCCGCGATAGAAACGCTCGAACACCCGCTGCCGCTCCCGCGGCGCGATGCCCGGCCCGTCGTCGGCCACCGTCAGCCGCAAGCGGCCGCCCTCGCCCTGCAGCGCCACCACCACGCGCGAGCCCGGCGGGCAGTAGGCGCAGGCGTTGTTGAGCAGGTTCTCCAGCACCGAGTGGAAGGCGGCCATGTCCAGCCGGGCCGGGAGTTGATCAGGGGACTCGAAGCTCACCTCTATGCCCCGCTCGCCCGCCCGCGGCGCCACGGCAATGAGGATGGCCCGCGCCTCCTCCACCAGGTCCACCGCCCGCGCCTGCCCGGCGCCGCTGCCGTCCAGCGCCGCCAGCGTCAGCAACTGCTGCACGAGGTGAGAGGCCCGCGCCACCGCGCGCTCCAGCGCGTGCTGCGCCGCCGGCCGCTCGTCCGCCCCGGCATGCGCCAGCCGGTGCGCCTGCGCCGCCACCACCGCCAGCGGCGTGCGCAGCTCGTGCGCCGCGTCCTGCACGAAGCCCTTCTCGCGCTGCAGCCCCAGGCGGGCGCGCTCCAGCAGCGCGTCGAAGGCGGCCTCCAGCGGCTGCAGCTCGGCGTAGCGCAGGCGCAGCGCCAGGGGAGAAAAGTCGTCCGGCGCGCGCGCCTGCACGGCATGGCTCAACTCGCGCAGGGGCCTCAAGCCCCGCCGCACCGCCAGCCAGGCCGGCAGCAGGACGAAGGGAAAGGCGATCAGCATCGGCCGCAGCAGCTCGGCGTTGAAGAAGGGGACCATCGCCAGGTCGTCTATGGCCGGCGTGAGCACCTGCACCCGCCAGCCCCGCGCCTCGTGCACGGCGCTCCAGTAGTCGCGCCCGGCCACGCGCACCGTGGCATGGCCCGGCCCGCCGGGCGCGGGTTCGCCTTGCAGCAGCGGCGAGGCGTGGGCGGTGTGGCCTTGTAGATCGTCCAGGCGGAACAGCATGTCGCGCGGGTCCGGCACGGGAGCGCGGCGGCGGTGCGCGTTGAACTGGCTTTCACTGGCCTGGACGATGGCCACGGCCGTGCGCTCGTCGCCCGCGGGCAGCGTCTCGGCCAGCACCTGGGCCACGGCCGCCAGCCCGTGCAGGTCGCTCACCTCGCGCCGGAAATTCAGGTAGCTCTCCACCATGAGCGCGCACCACGCCAGGCCAAAGGCCACCAGCAGCGCCAGCACCAGGCGCCGCGCCAGCGAGGGCTGCAGCCAACCCCTCATGGCAGCAGTCGGCTTCATGGCAGCCACTGGTAGCCCACGCCGCGCACGGTGCGTATGCGCGCGGCGCCCACCTTGCGGCGCAGGTTGGAGAGGTGCACTTCCACCGTGGCGCCGTCCAGCGGCTCGCCCAGGGGCTCCAGGCGCTGGCCCAACAGGCTCTTGGACACGAGGGCGCCCGGGTTGCGCGCCAGCTCCACCAGCAGCCGGAACTCGCGCGGCGAGAGGTCCAGCGGCACGCCGTCCAGCCAGGCCTCGTGCGAGCGCGGGGCGATGCGCAGCGCCCCCAGGCTCCACAACTCGCTGGCCTGCAGCGCGCTGCGGCGCGTCACCGCGTGCAGCCGCGACACCAGCTCGGCCATCGCGAAAGGTTTCACCAAGTAGTCGTCCGCGCCGCCGTCCAGGCCGGCCAGGCGGTCCTCCAGCGCGGCGCGGGCGCTGATCACCACCACCGGCAAGCGCAGCTCGCGCGCGCGCCAGCGGCGCAGCAGCGCCAGCCCGTTGCCGTCCCCCAGGCACACGTCCAGCAGCAGGCAGTCGGCCAAGGACTGCGCGCCGCTTTCCATGGCCTCCAGGTGCAGCCCGGCATCGCGGCAGTTGCGCACCCAGACGCCGGAAATGCCCTCCTGCCGCAGCGCGGACAGCAGGGCCTGGCCCAAATCGACGTCGTCTTCAACGATCAATACATGCATGCCCAAAATTTTAGGCACGCTCACCTTTGGCTTTGCCAAAGGTCCACCTGGGCATACTCGCGCCGGCAATAAGAAAAGCCGGGAAGAAAATGACCTCCATCAAGCGCCGAAATACCCTGAAATTCCTGTGCGCCGCCGCCGCAATGCCGCTGGTGGCCGGCTGCGACGACGCCCTGCCAACGGACACCGACGCGCCCCAGGCGCTGCAAACGCCTGACGCGCTGGGCGATTTCCTGCGCGAGGACGTGGAACGCCGCCTGCGCAAGGCGGGCGTCACGGGCCTGAGCATCGCCCTGGTGGACGACCAGCAATTGCCGTGGTATTTCGCCAGCGGCTGGGCGGACAAGGAAAACAATATTCCGGCCAAACCTCAGACCCAATATCGGGCCGGCTCCATATCCAAACTCTTCACCGTCGCCGCGGCGCTGCAATTTGCCGCCCAAGGAAAACTGGACCTGGATGCGCCGATTCAGGCCGTGCTGCCGGAATTCGGCATCCGCTCGCGCTTCGGCGCGGCGCCCATCACCGCGCGGCTGCTGATGACGCACCGCGCCGGGCTGCCGCGCGACGTGTTGGGCGGCATGTTCATGGACCAGCCGCAGCCCTTCGACGCCATGGTGCGGCGGCTGCGCGACGCGGAGCTGATCTGCCCGCCCGGCCTGCTGATGAGCTACTCCAACGTCGGCCTCACGGTGCTGGGCGCGGCCGTGCAGCGCCTGGCCGGCGTGCCCTTCGAGCAGCACCTGCAGCGCAGCCTGCTTCAACCGCTGGGCATGGCGCAGGCCGGCTTTGCCGTGCACCCCGCCGACGCGCCGGACATGGCGGCGGCCTACGACAAGGCGGGCCTCGCGCACGAAACCGGCTTGCGCGACGTGCCCGCGGGCGGCCTGAACGCCAGCGTGCTGGACCTGGCGCGCTTCCTTTCCATGGTCTTCGCCGAGGGCCGCGCGGGCGACGCCCAGGTGCTGCCCGCGGCTTGGGTGCGCGAGATGCTGCGCCCGCAGCTCGCCGGCGGCGCCGAGGCGCTGCCCAGCCAGCGCACCGGCCTGGGCTGGATGCTGGACGACGCCCCCGACCTGCCGCCGCACGCCGGCCCGCTGGCGCACCACGCGGGCGCCACGCTCTACCACCGCGCCTACGTGGCCACCCTGCCGCGCTACCGCCTGGGCGTGGCCGTGGCCTCCAACGACGCGCGCGCCACCAAGCTGCTGCGCGAGCTGGCGCACCGGGCGCTGCGCCTGGCGCTGCAGGCCAAGACCGGGCTGCGCCAGGAGGCCGGCGCTTCGGCCACCGCCGCGCCGGCCGAGGTGCCGCTGTCCGGCCAGGAATTGGCCGCCTACGCCGGCCGCTACACGACGGAAGTGGGCCTGGTGCAGGTGCGCCCCGACGGCTCGCGGCTGTTGGCCCAGGCCCTGGGCCAGCGCTTCCAGCTGCGCGCCGACGCCCAGGGCTGGCTGCACCCGCGCTACGCGCTGCTTGGGCTGATCCCCTTGAACCTCGCCGACCTGGACAAGCTGGCCCTGCAGCGCCGCCACGTCGGCGGACGCGACGTGCTGGTGGTACGCACCGAGGGCAAGGAGTTGCTGCTGGGCGAGCGCCTGGCGCCGCCGCCGGCCGATGCGCCGCGCTGGACGGGCGTGGCCGGCCGCTACGTGCCGCTGCTGCAGCCGGGCGAGGCCGCGCTGGTGGAGCAGGTGGACGTGTTCGAGGAAGACGGGCTGCTGCTGGCCCGCGTCAAGCTGCCCGCGCGCTACGGCGATGCGCAGACGGTGGGCGTGGTGCAGCCGCTGTCCGAGACCGAGGCCCGCACGCCCGGCCCGCTGGCCGGCATGGGCGAGGTGGTGCGCCGCTGCGAGGTGGAGGGCCGCCCGGGCTTCGAGGTCGCGAGCCTGCGTTTCAAGCAGGTGCAGACATGAGGCGCTGCAGTCCGCCGCGGCGCCGGCTCAGCGCTGCAGCATCGGGTAGGTGAAGCCGATGAAGTGCGCCGCGTTGAGGGTGAAGTGCGCGGCGATGGCCGCCTCCAGGCGCCGCGTGCGCGCGTAGGCCCACCCGTAGCCCAGGCCGGCCAGGGTGGCCAGCGCGGCGTAGCCCGCGCCGCCGGGCCCGTGGGCCGCGCCGAAGAGGCCGGCCGCCACGATCACCGGCAGCGCCGCGAGCGCCGGCCGGCGGGCGATGGGCGCCCAAGCCGCCAGCCGCGCCTGGACCACGCCGCGAAAGAAGCCCTCCTCCAGCACGCAGGTCCACAGCAGCATTTTCAAGAGCCACGCGGCGGCGAAGGCGGGCCATTTCACGTCCGGCCGCACGACGCCGGCTGCCCAAGCCAGGCCCAGCACCAGCGCCGCCGTGCCCAGCGCCACGGGCGCGGCGCGGCGCAGCGCCTCGCCGGCCTGGGCGGGGGTGCGGCAGCGGCGGCAGAAACACAGCGCGATCACCAGAGCGGCCAGGCCCGCGTCCAGGCTCACGGTGAAACGCAGGGGCGCCGCGTTTGGGCTGACCTGCACGCCGTCCACGACCACGATGGGGCTGAAGCCGGGCACGAGGTGCAGGCCCAGGGCGAAGGCCAGTGCCAAGGCGGCGACGGCCAGCACGCGGCGCAGCATGGGCCGATGCACGGCCCGCGAGGCGGCGGCCAGCACGGCGAGCAGCGCGGCGGCGGCCAGGGCCCGCGCGTCCAGCAGCCCGTCCTGCGCGCCGGCCGCCAGCGCCGCTGCGGCCAGGGGCAGTGACGGGGGCAGCTTCAGGCGGGCGCCCAGGCGCAGCGGGGGCAGCCAGACGGCGGCAATGGCCAGGGCGAGGAGGAGGGAAGCGGTGTGCATGAGGGGGCGGGGGCGGTGCGTGGGTGCGCCTGTGCGTCGGCCGCCAGCCGACTGCGTCGTCATGCCCGTGAGGGCGTGCTGGTGTGCGAGGGAAGGCGGCTTTCGTTGGCATCCCGAGAGCCAGGGCGGTTTGCTCTCTCGTTCGTCATTCCCGCGAAGGCGGGAATCCAGGCAGCCCCCAAGCTGGCCGCCAGCTCATGAGCCGGCGTCACAAGGTCCAAAACCGCGTTTTTCCTGCGTTACCTCTTCGCTCTGGCGTGGGACCGCCTGGATTCCCGCCTTCGCGGGAATGACGAAGTGGGGGGCGAAGCGCCTTGGCTCACGGGCTGCCAACGGCAGCCAACTTCCCTCCGGACAGCAGTGCGCCTTCACGCCGCCCCGTCCCCCAGCCGCCGCGCCAGCGCCGCAACCGCCTCTTGCGCGCTCGCATGGCAGGAGCACGAGCGCGCGAGCATGAGGTTCAGCGGCTGCTCGAAGTCCTCGATCAGGAAGCTGTAGGTGGCGTCGAACGCCATTCCCGGCGCCGGTTCGTTGCCGCGGCCGAAGGCGGCCACCACGCGCTGGGCGAGCGGTTCATTCAGCTCGGCGTCGTACAGCGCCACCGGCTTGCCCAGCGCCACCGCGGCGCCGATCTCGAACACCGTGCCCGAGTCGGGCTCCACCGGGTTGCGAAACGCCATGGCGTTGGCGAGCACGGCGTCGCAATCGCGCAGGTGCCTCATGTTCCCCTGGTAGATCCACTCGGCCTGCGCCGCCTTGTCCAGCCCCGCCGGCATGGCGTCGCCGTCCACCGGCGCCACGCCGCGCAGGCCGTGGGCGGCGCACAGGGCGCGCAGGCGCTCGTAGCGCGCGGCGGCGTCGGGGAAGAAGACGTCGGGGCCGGCGAGGTAGATGGATTTCATGGCAAGCAGGTTTTTCACAAACGGCAATGCCATTGGGCCGGCATCAGCGCCTGCCAATTCTCCCATGCACCGGTTTCAGCCTCTTCACGCCACGGCGCCCAGGCGCTGCAATAAGCAGATCACTGGCTGGGCGGATTATCTGCTCCAGGCCGCGGAGGCTTTGGCGGCTCCAGCGTGGCATCCAGGCCGACGGCCTTGATGGTGATTTTTCCATCCTTGTCGACCGTGATGTTCTTTTTCACATCCTCCTTGGCGTCACCTGCGTTGACGGAGGCCACGGCCTGGCTGGCATACAGCCAGGGTATTTCAAACTGCAGCAACTGCACCGCATTTTTCAATGCAATATCCAGGCGATTATTGAATTCCTCGTCCTTGAGGAATCCGTTGAGCTTGGCCTGGCAAAGGTGGTAGGCCGCGTCCCTGTAGAGCTGCAGGGCCTGCGAGCGCTTGAACAGCGATTGCCCCGTGGTGGCCAGCGCCTGCGCCAGGGAGGCCCCTGCCTCCGCTGCTTTGGCCTCACCGGCCGAGGGCCCTTTCGCTGACGCCGCGGCCGCCAGGCTGGCCAATATGTCGTCCGATACGTCGGGCGAGGCTTCAGCACAAATCAAAATCGCCTTGTCAGGCAGCAAGCCATTATCAAGTTTTTCGCTTGGAAAATCCCTCTGGTGGTTGACACTATTTTTCACGATCAACATGCGCCTGGAAGGCTGGATCGCAAAGGTATTCACTTGATTCTGCGCATGATCCTCAATGATGGGCTTCGCAATGGGCGGAGTAAACAAACTGCACCCCGTCAATAAAAAGGTCGGTACGGCGATGAATGCGAATTTCATGGCATTTTCCCCATAACCGTCCACGAGGACGAATATCGAATCTCACCCGAGGCCACCACCTCGGCAAGCTGTCCAAGGTCATGTCCACCGGGCAGGCCATCTGCCATGCGCGGCGCCGCTGGCGCTGCCCAGATCGCGTTTGGCGCCACCGCGCCTGCGCTTCGTCGCACCCCTGCTGCGCCGCCCCCGCCTCCTGCCTAGCCTGCGGTCCATCGCATCGACGCCACCCGGACCGCCATGCCTTCCTCTCCCCCGCAAGCCGCCGCGCCCGTGATGGCGCTGCGCGGCCTTCACAAGACCTACCGGCTGGGCCGCCATGTCGTCCCGGCCCTGCGCGGCGTGGACCTGGACGTGCGCGCCGGCGAGATGCTCGCCCTGGTCGGCCCCTCCGGCAGCGGCAAGAGCACGCTGCTCAACCTCTGCGGCCTCATGGACCGCCCCGACGCCGGCCACATCGCCCTGCGCGGCCAGCCGGTGCACGACCTCGACGAGACCCGCGCCACGCTGCTGCGACGCGACGCGCTGGGGTTCATCTTCCAGGGCTTCAACCTCGTGCCCGTGATGACGGCGGCCGAGAACGTGGACTACCCGCTGTTCCTCGCCGGCATCCCCGCCGCTGAGCGCCGCCGCCGCGTGGCCGAGGCGCTGGCGCAGGTGGGACTGTCCGAGCATGTGAATCACCGTCCCGACGCCCTCTCCGGCGGCCAGCGCCAGCGCGTGGCCGTGGCGCGGGCGCTGGTGAAGCGGCCGGCCCTGGTCATCGCCGACGAGCCCACGGCCAGCCTCGACTCGCACAGCGCCGACACCGTGCTCACCCTCATGCGCTCGCTGTGCCGCGCCCAGGGCGCGGCCTGCCTCATCGCCACCCACGACGACCGCCTCACCCGCCGCTGCGACCGCGTCATCCGGCTGCGGGACGGGCGCATCGAGGCCGAAACCACCACCCCCCAGGCCGAAAGGAGCGCCGCATGAGCGGGCTGGCCTGGCTGAAGTTCGCCGCCCTCAACACCCTGCGCAACCGCCGCCGCTCGCTGGTGACGGTGGCCATCGCCGCGCTGGGCACGGCCGCGCTGCTGCTGGCCGGCGGCTTCGCGCGCTACACCTACGAGTCGCTGGCACAGGCCGCGGCGCGCGACAGCGGCCACCTCGTGGTCGCCACGCCCGCGCAGCTCGCGCAGGACGAGGACGTCCCGCTGCAGCACGGCCTGGAGGGCGCCGATGCCCTGCGCCAGGCCCTGCTGACCGACCCCGCCGTGCGCCACGTGCTGCCGCGCGTGGAGCTCACGGGGCTGGTCAGCAACGGCGAGAAGTCCACGGTGATGATGGCCGTGGGCATCAGCCCGGATGACGAGCTGGCGATCAAGGGCCCTTTCCTCGCCGTCACCGCCGGCCGCGTGCTCACCCAGCGCGACCGCGGCGCCGTGATGCTGGGCGAGGCCCTGGCGCGCAAGCTCAAGGCACAGCCGGGCAGCGGCCTCACGCTGCTGTCCACCACCACGCAGGGCGTGCTCAACGCGCTGGACGTGGAGGTGGCCGGCACCTTCGCCACCGGCGTGCCGGAGCTGGACCAGCGCCTAGTCTACACCGACGTCGCCACCGCGCAGCGGCTGCTGGACACGCAGCGCGTCTCCACGCTGGGCGTGTTCCTGGACCGCATGGAGTCCACCGAAGCCGCGCGGGCGCGGCTGCAGGCGGCGCATCCCGGGCTGAAGGTGCAGACCTGGCAGGAGCGCGCCGTCTTCTACAAGAGCGTGCGCGCCCTCTACAACCGCATCTTCGGCGTGATGGGGCTGGTGATCTCGGTGATCGTGGTCTTCGTCGTGGCCGGCGCCATGGCCATGGCGGTGGTGGAGCGCACCCGCGAGATCGGCACCCTGCGCGCCATGGGCACGCTGCCGCGGCAACTGCTGCGCTCGCTGGCGCTGGAAGGGCTGCTGCTGGGCACCACCGGGGCGCTGCTGGGCGCGGCGCTGGCGGCGGCCGTGTCGGTGGGGTTGCTGGTGTTCCCGGTGCAGATGCCCCCGCCGCCCGGGCGCAGCGTGGGCTACCCGCTGCAGATCGCGCTGGAGCCGGCCCTGGTCGCGGGCGTGGTCTTGGCCATGGCCAAGCTCAGCACGCTGGCCGCGGCGCTGGTGGCGCGGCGCACGGTGCGCCAGCCGGTGGTGCAGGCGCTGGCCCATGTCTGAACGCAGCGCCGCCATGAAGCGAATCCTCCTCGCCGTGCTGGCCGCGCTGGCCGCCGCGGCCGGCGCCGGCTGCTCCCCCGCCCGCGCCGCGGACGACCCCGCCGCGCTGCTGCGCGCGGCCGACCGCTGGCGCCTGGCCGACGAGGACGTGCAGGTCGAGACCCGCGTGCAGGTGCTGGGGGCCGACGGCGGCGTGGAGAAGGAGCGGCTCTACACGGTGTTCGTCCAGGCCGGGCACCGCTCGCTGGTGCTCATGCGCTCGCCGGCCGAGGCCGGGCAGCGGGTGCTGATGCTGGGCGACGACTTCTGGCTGCTCATGCCCGGCAGCCAGCGCCCGCTGCGCATCACGCCGCTGCAAAAGCTGCTGGGCGACGCCTCCACCGGCGACATCGCCACGCTGAGCTGGGCGCAGGACTACGCCGGCACCCTGGTGGGCGAGGAGCAGTGCGACGGCGCGCCCTGCCGCCACCTGCGGCTCCAGGCCGTGCGGCCGGGCGTGAGCTACCAGCGCATGGAGCTGTGGCTGGGCAAGGCGCGCAGCGAGCCGCTGCGCGCGGAGCTGTACGTGCAGTCGGACAAGCTGGCCAAGCGGGCGCGCTTCGTGATGGACCGCGCCGACGCGCCCACGCAGGTGGCGGAAATGGTGCTCACCGACGAGCTCAGCCACGGCCGGCAGACGCACGTGCGCTACCTCTCGCGCCGTCCCAAGCGGGTGCCGGAGGCCTGGCTGAACCCGATGTTCCTGGCTCGCAATCCGGGGGTGGAGTGAGGGCGAGAAGAAGGGATGGAGAGGGGAAGTGAGGAAGTGAGGAAGTGAGGAAGTGAGGAGCAAAAGAGTACGGGAGAGAAAGTCAGCCCTGTGGCACAGGTGCCCCGTCCCCACTTCGTCATTCCCGCGAAGGCCACTGCTGTCCGGGGAAAGTTGATGCCCGCCAGCCGGAGACTGACCCGCCGCACCCCCCCGAGCCGTCATTCCCGCGAAGGCGGGAATCCAGGCGGCCCCCAAGCCGGCCGGAAGCTTATGAGCCGGCGTACTGAAGACAACACCTTGGTTCTCCCGCGTCATCGCTGCGCTCTGGCGTGGGGCCACCTGGATTCCCGCCTTCGCGGGAATGACGAGTGAGGGTGCGAAACGCCTTGACTCTCGGGATGCCAACGAAAGCCAACTTCTCCGGACAGCGCGATGCCCCCGCCCCCGCCTCTGCCTCTGCCTCTGCCTCTGCCTCTGCCTCTGCCTCTGCCTCTGCCTTCTTCGCCGTAGCCGTAGCCGTAGCCGTAGCCGTAGCCGTAGCCGTAGCCGTAGCCGTAGCCGTAGCCGTAGCCGTAGCCGTAGCCGCGCCATCAAGCCTCCACCATGAAGCCCCTGTCCCTGCCGCCGCTCCTCCTGCTCCCCCTTGCCTTCCCCCTCGCCGCGCACGCGGCCCCTGACTGGAACGGCGAGCTGCGCGCCCATGCCGAGCAGCCGCTGGAGAACGCCCGCGGCCCGCTGGCCCAGGCCCACCGGCTCGCGCCCGGCACGGCGCCCACCCCGCGCGGCAGCCTGGCGCTGGAGGCCGGCCTGCGCACACAGACGGCGTACTTCGGCGCCGACCTTTACTGGCGCCAGGAGCGCTTCGAAGGCACAACCCACGGCCACGACGCCCGCGTCAACGAGCTCTTCACCGGCGGCGACGCCCCCCTGCTGGGCGAAGGCGCGGCCTGGAGCGCGGGCAAGAAGGTCGTTGCCTGGGACGTGGGCTACGGCTTCCGGCCCAACGACGTGGTGGCCCAGGAGCCGCGCCGCCTGCTGCTGCCGCTGCACCCCGAGGGCCGGCCGCTGCTGCAGGCCGAGCAGTTCACGGCCGACGGCGCCTGGACGCTGGTGTGGGCCAACCCGCAGCAGCTCCACGCCCGCGCCGAGGACAGCCGCCGCGGCGCCGAGAGCGCCCTGGCCCTACGCGCCTACCGCCGCGAGGGCGCGGCCGACGGGTACGGCTTCGCCCGCTGGGGGGCGCGCACCCAGGGCAGCGTGGGCGCGTCCGTGGCCTGGGTGGCCGGCGAGGCCGTCGAGCTGCACGCCTCGGCGCGCTGGATGCACAGGCACGACGGCCTGGCCGCCGCGCCGCAAGGCGGCGGCCTGGGCAGCGCCAACCCCTGGCGCGAGGCCACGCTGGGCGCGGCCTCCCAATGGCTGGTGGGCGCGACCTGGACCAACGCCGAACAGCTGAGCCTGCTGGCCGAGCTCTGGCACGACGGCACGGCGCCGCCGGACACGGCCTGGAGCGCCTGGGCGGCGCGCAACGCGGCGCTGTCGGCGCTGGGCGCGTCCGCCGCGCTGCCCGGGCCGCTGCGCCCGGCCGTGGCCGGCAACCTCGCCTGGCAGGCCACGCCCTGGACGTCCGCCACGAGCTTGCGCCGCGACAACCTGCTGTTGCGCCTGACCTGGAAGCATGAAGCCTGGGAACCGGTACTGGAGCTGTTGGCGACGCCCAGGGACCGCGGCCGCAGCCTCACCGCCGCGCTGGGCTGGCAGGGCGACCGCTGGCGCTTCGAGGGCGGGCTGCGGCGCAGTGGCGGACCGGACGGGGCCGTGCTGGCGCAGTTGCCGGTGCGGCAGGTGAGTTACCTGGCAGCGACGCTGGCGTTCTGACAATGAAGGCTTCATGGAGCCCTACAGCCCCGGACTTTCAAGCCACGCTTGAAGGCGCCCCTGGCCATTACCGCTTGGCAACCACGCAATCGCCCATGTCCGACGTGTCCAACCCGCCCGCCGCCGCCCCCGGCGCCACGCCGGTGCAGGCGCGCCTCACGCCGGGCATGGTCCTGCGCCACTTCGCGCTGCTGCTGCTGTTCAACAGCGCCATTGCCGTGGCGCTGGCGCTGCCCGCGGGCAAGCCGCTCGGGGAGCAGATGGTCTATGCGCAGGCCATTGGCTTGTCCATCTGGCTGTTCATCGACTTCGGCCGGCTGCTGCTCCAGCCGGACCCGCGCACGGGCTGGCCGCATGGCCCGCGGGGCGTGGCGCTGGTGGTGGCCGGCATCGTGGGCGGCTTCGTGCTGGGCACGACGGTGGGCGACGCTTGGGCCGGACGCAGCACTTGGGCGCTGTGGACGGCCCATCCTCAGCGCTTGGCCGGCTACGTCGCCGTCGGCCTCCTGTTCGGGGTCATGGGCAGCCTCTTCTTCTACGCGCGCGGCCAACTGGAATTCCACCGCGCGCAGCAGGCCGCGCTGGAGCGCGACGCCACGCTGGCGCGGCTGGCGCTGCTGCAGTCGCAACTCGAGCCGCACATGCTGTTCAACACCCTGGCCAATTTGCGCGTGCTCATAGAGCTGGACGCGCCGCGCGCGCAGGCCATGCTGGACCGGCTGATCGCCTTCCTGCGCGCCACGCTCACGGCCTCGCGGGCGCAGACCGCCCACGCGCTGTCGGCCGAGTTCGAGCGGCTGGCCGACTACCTGGCCCTCATGGGCTTGCGCATGGGCGAGCGCTTGAGCGTGCGGCTGGACCTGCCCAATGAGCTGCGCGGCTGCCCCGTGCCGCCGCTGCTGCTGCAGCCGCTGGTGGAGAACGCCATCCGCCACGGCCTGGAGCCCCAGGTGGGCGCGGGGCGGCTGGAGGTGCAGGCGCGCCGCGAAGGCGGCGACTTGCTGCTGTGCGTGCGCGACACCGGCGTGGGCCTGCGCGAGGCCTCGCCCGCCACCGCCGGCACGGGCTTTGGCCTGCAGCAGGTGCGCGAGCGGCTGCACACGCTGTTTGGCGAGCGCGCGGCCCTCAACGTGGCCCCGGCAAATGACGATGAAGGGGGCACGCTGGCCCAGATCCGGCTGCCCTGGCCGGCCCTGGCCGCCTTGGGACAGGAGCAGAACGAAGGGAGCACGAGCCATGGCTGAGACGCCCGTCGCCACCGCGCTGATTGCCGAAGACGAGCCGCTGCTGGCGCAGGCGCTGCAGTCGGCGCTGCGCCGCGAGTGGCCGGCGCTGGACATCGTCGCCACCGTGGGCGACGGGGTGCAGGCGCTTGGCAAGGCCTTGGCGCTGCGGCCGGCGCTGTGTTTCCTGGACATCCGCATGCCCGGCCTCACGGGGCTGGAGGTGGCGCAGGCGCTGGCCGAGGACTGGCCGGAGGGGCACGAGCCCTTCCCGCTGCTGGTGTTCGTCACGGCGCACGACGAGTACGCCTTGCAGGCTTTCGAGCACGCCGCCGTGGACTACCTGTTGAAGCCCGTGGAGCGCGCTCGCCTGGCGCGCTGCGTGGCGCGCTTGCGCGAGACCCTGGCGGCCCGCTTGGGCGCGGCGGCACCCGCGCGGGCGCTGGACGACACGCTGGCCCAGTTGCGCGGCCTGCTGGCGCAGGCCGGCCCTGAAAAACCGGCCGCGTCCCCGCCGCCGCGCCTGCAGGTGATCCAGGCCGGCGGCAGCGGCAGCGCCGTGCATTTCGTGCCGGTGCAGGACGTGATTTATTTCGAGGCGGCCGACAAATATGTTCGCGTGATCACGGCCGAGGCGGAGCATTTGATTCGCATGCCGCTCAAGGAATTGTTGCCGCAATTGGACCCCGGGCAATTCTGGCAAATTCACCGTGGCACCATCGTGCAGGCGCGCTGCATCAAGACGGCCGTGCGCGATGAATCCGGAAAAATCCATTTGAGCCTGCGTGGCCGCCCGGAAAAACTGGCGGCGAGCCGGCTTTATGCCCATTTGTTCAAAGCATTTTGATGAAATGATGATGTGAATCAAGCATCCCGACGCACGGGACATAGGAGGAGCGTATGAACGGTATTTTTGCCCTGAAGGCGGCAACGGGTTATTCGGCGGTGCATGAGGCGCACCCGGCAGTCCATGCCGCCACGGCGGCGGCAGCGGACGATCCCGGCACGGTGTACGACATCGGCAAGGCGAGCAAGGCGGCCGAGATACTGAGCCGCTACGACCTGCACGACATTTCCTACCACGAGCGCCAGGAGCTGGGCCGGCAATTGCAGAAAGCGGGGATATTGACCGACGAACAGATGCTGGATTTCAACTCGCCCAGCTTCATGCATTTTGACGGCAACATGCGGCCGCTGCCGGATGAAAAGCAGGATTTTGCAGGCGACGTGAAATCAGCCCTGGCCGCGGCGCGCTCGCGCATGGACGGGCAAAGGTCCGTGCCCTGGCTGGAGAAACTGGACGGACTGGTGGAATCGCTGACGGCCGTGAGTGGGCAGGGCTGAACGGAGGATTTGGCGGCTGAGGCGTGCCGCCACCCGCGCGCGCAATGCGACGCGGGAACCTCCAGCGTTGGAACGCAAAGACAGCGGGCAAAACATGCCTGACCGAAAATGAACCCAACAGGACAACCCGCTGTTTATATCCTCGCGAGCCAACGCCACGGCACGCTTTACATTGGCGTGACATCGAACTTGATACAGCGAAGCTGGGTTCATCGCGAAGAAATTATTGAAGGTTTCTCGCAGCGATATGGCACGCACCTGCTTGTTTACTTTGAACTGCACGCCACCATGCAGGCGGCCATCACACGGGAAAAGCAAATAAAGAAATGGCACAGAGCGTGGAAAGTGCGACTAATTGAAGCTGAAAACCCAAACTGGGATGATTTATGGCCTGCCATTACAGGTGAATCAAGCGGCGGGTGAGGCGCTTCATCGACATGAACCAAGAAAGCCGAAAA
The DNA here is from genome assembly GCF_001571085.1 of Azohydromonas lata NBRC 102462. GTDB lineage: Bacteria > Pseudomonadota > Gammaproteobacteria > Burkholderiales > Burkholderiaceae_C > Azohydromonas > Azohydromonas lata. The sequence continues at coordinate 144 of NZ_BCTC01000076.1, read as the reverse complement.
AAATTCCGCAGTCCGCAGTCCGCAGTCCGTAGCCCGCAGCCCGCAGCCCGCAGCCCGTAGCCCGTAGCCCGTAGCCCGTAGCCCGTAGCCCGTAGCCCGTAGCCCGTAGCCCGTAGCCCGCAAGCCATCGAGTTTTGCACCCTC
>NZ_BCTC01000075.1 GCF_001571085.1 Azohydromonas lata NBRC 102462 | reverse complement strand
TGCGCTCAGGCCCACGCGGTCGAGCATCTTCAGGCCGCGCTTGAGGGCGTCGTCCTTGTTGCGGCCCAGCACCTTGATCTGCGCCAGCGTGAGGTTTTCCGTCACCGACAGGTGGGGAAACAGCTCGAAGTGCTGGAACACCATGCCCACGTGGCTGCGCAGCTTGGGCAGGTTGGTCTTGGGGTCGGCGATGCTCACGCCGTTGACGACGATGTCGCCCTTCTGGATGGGCTCCAGCGCGTTGACGGTCTTGATGAGCGTGGACTTGCCGGAGCCCGACGGGCCGCACACCACCACCACTTCACCCTTTTCGATGTGCGTGGTGCAGTCGGTGAGCACCTGGAAGCTGCCGTACCACTTGCTGACGTTGCTGATCTTGATCATGGTGTTGCTCACTCAACGGATGATGGCAATTTTGGCCTGCAGGCGCTTGACCAGCATGGACAGGCTGAAGGAAATCACGAAGTAGACGCAGGCCGCGAACAGGTAGGTCTCGATGGGCCGGTTGAAGTTCTTGCCGGCGACCTCGAAGCCCTTGAGCAGGTCGTAGGCGCCGATGGCGTAGACCAGCGAGGTGTCCTGGAACAGGACGATGGTCTGTGTCAGCAGCACCGGCAGCATGTTGCGGAAGGCCTGGGGCAGGATGACGAGCTGCATGCTCTGCCGGTAGCTCATGCCCATGGCCTGGCTGGCGTAGACCTGGCCCTTGGGCACGCTTTGGATGCCCGCGCGCATGATCTCGGAGTAGTAGGCGGCCTCGAACAGCGTGAAGGTGATGGTGGCCGACACCTCCGCCCCCAGCGAGCGGCCCACCAGCATGGGCACCAGCAGGAAGAACCACAGGATGACCATGACCAGCGGGATGCTGCGCATGGTGTTGACGTAGGCCGCGGCCGGCACCGCCAGCACCGCCTTGCCCGACAGGCGCATGAGCGCCAGCACCGTACCCAGCGCGATGCCGCCGAGCATGGCCACCAGCGTGAGCTGCAGCGAGAAGGCGAAGCCGCGCGAGACGTAGTCCACCAGCACGGAGCCGGTGAGGAAGGAGAAGTCGAGATTCACTTGGCACCTCCGGTGGCGAGGCCCGGCACGCGCATGGCGCGCTCGATGAAGCTGGCCACGCGGTTGACCACCAGCGCCGACAGGAAGTACAGGCCCGTGACGGCGAGATAGATCTCCACGCCGCGCGAGGTTTCCTCCTGCGCCTGCATGGCGAACATGGTCAGCTCGGCGATGGACACGGCGAAGGCCACGGCCGAGTTCTTGATGATGTTCATGCTCTCGCTGGTCAGCGGCGGCACCACGATGCGCAGCGCCATGGGCAGCAGCACGTGGCGGTAGGTCTGCGCCAGCGTCAGGCCCATGGCCAGGCCCGCCATGCGCTGGCCGCGCGGCAGGGCCTGTATGCCGGCCTTGACCTGCTCGGCCACGCGGGCGGAGGTGAAGAAGCCCAGCGCGAACACCACCAGCACCAGGCTGGGGAGCTTTTGCAGCGCGGGGAAGACCTGCGGCAGCACGTGGTACCACATGAAGATCTGCACCAGCAGCGGGATGTTGCGGAACAGCTCCGTCCACGCATTGCCGAACCAGCGCCACGGTGCCGAGGGCAGCGTGCGCAGGATGCCGATCAGGATGCCGGTGGCCAGCGCCACCACCAGCGCCAGGCTGGAGACGGACAGCGTCCAGCCCCATGCCGACAGCAGCCAGTCCAGATAAGTGACGTCACCGTTGCTGCCGAAACAGCTTCCCGTGGGCTCCTCGCCCAGGGTGCTGTTGCAGAAGACTTGCCAGTCCCAAGTCGCCAAGGTCTTTCTCCTTCGTTAACCGCCCAACGCGCAGCGCCAGCGGATCAGTACTCCATGAAGAAGCGCTGGATTTCCCGCGCGTCGGTCGTGCGCGTGAGCGCCAGGGCGGCCAGGATGCGGGCCTTTTGCGGGTTCAAGTCGTGGGAGACGACCCAGTCGTACTGGTCATCGGGCTGCTCGGCGTTGCGCAGCACGAAGCCGCCGCCGGTCACGCGCGCGGAGCGGATGATCTGCACGCCCTGCTGGCGCAGCTCGCGCAGCGCCGGCACCACCTGCGCGGAGACCGAGCCGTTGCCCGTGCCGGCGTGGATGATGGCCTTGGCGCCGCTGGCGGCCAGGGCCTTGTAGGCCACGTCGGTGGCGTTGCCGCTGCCGTAGGCGATGCCCACGCTCGGCAGCGACTTCACGCTGTCGATGTTGAACTCGGAATTGACGGTGTGGCGCTTGACCGGGGCGCGGAACCAGTAGGTCTTGCCTTCCACCACCATGCCCAGCGAGCCCCAGGGGCTCTTGAAGGCTTCGGTGCGGATGTTGATGGTCTTGGCGACGTCGCGGCCGGAGAAGATCTCGTCGTTCATCACCACCAGCACGCCCTTGCCGCGCGAGGCGCGGTCGCTGGCGGTGGCCACGGCGTTGTAGAGGTTGAGCGCGCCGTCGGCCGACAGCGCCGTGCCCGGGCGCATGGAGCCCACCAGCACCACCGGCTTGTCGGTGGGCACCACGAGGTTCAGGAAGAAGGCGGTCTCTTCCAGCGTGTCGGTGCCGTGCGTGATGACGATGGCGTCCACGTTGTCCTGCTTGGCCAGCGCGGCCACGCGGCGGCCCAGGGTCAGCAGGTGCTCGTCGGTGAAGCTCTCGGAGGCGATCTGGAAGACCTGCTCGCCGCGCACGTCGGCCAGCTTGGCGATCTCGGGAATGCCGGCGATGAGCTTGTCCACCGGCACCTTGGCGGCCTGGTAGGTGGCGCTGTTGGCGGCGCTGGCGCCCGCGCCGGCAATGGTGCCGCCGGTGGCCAGGATCAAGACTTGCGGCTTTTGTTGCGCATGCACCGAGGCGGCCAGCGCCAGGCCCAGCAGCGCGGCGGCCAGCGAACGGGTGAACTTCTTCGTCAGCATGGGAGGTTTTCCTCTTTCGGTGAAAAGCGATTCGGGAGGGAGTTCCCCCCGCGCCCTTTTGCGGCGCGGGGGCTCCGTTGCGGCGCCGCGGCGGTTGGCCGGGCACGGTGCTCAGGACATCGGGGCGGTGGACGGCGGCGCTATCCGAGCGGCCTGTCGTTGGGGTTGCGGTACAGCTCCAGCAGCCCGTCGGAGGGCGGCCAGTTCAGGTTCAGGCCCTTGGGCGGTATGGGGCGCTGGAACCACTTGGTGTAGAGGGCGCGGGCCTCGCCGGAGCGCAGCAGCCGCTCCAGCGCACGGTCCACGACCTGTTTGAACGCGGTGTCGCCTTGGCGCAGCATGCAGCCGTACACCTCGGACGCCAGCGGCGTGCCCACCACCGTCCAATCGTCAGGCTTCCTGGACTTGGCGCGCTCGCCGTAGAGCAGCGCGTCGTCGTGCACCACCGCTTGCGCCTTGCCTTCTTCCAGCATCTTGAAGGCGCTGCCCTGGTCGCGCGCCAGGGCGATGTGAATGCGCCGGCCGTGGCTTTCGTTGTAGGTGCGCAGCATGCGCTCGGACGTGGTGCCGGTGGTCACGGCGGCGGTCTGGCCTTCCAGGTCGGCGAAGTCGCGCAGGCCGGAGTCCTTGTGCACCAGCATGCGCAGGCCCACCACGAAGATGGAGGTCGAGAACGACACCAGCCGCTCGCGCTCCACGGTGTGCGAGGTGGCGGCGCATTCCAGGTCCACGGTGCCGTTCTGCACGAGCGCGATGCGGTTCTGCGCCGTCACGGGCACCAGCCGCAGCGTCAGCGCCGGCAGCTTGAGCTCGGCCTTGATGCCCTCCAGCACCCGCAGCGACAGCTCATGCGAGTAGCCCACGACCTGCTTCCTGCTGTCGTAGTAGGAGAAGGGCATCGCGTACTCGCGATGGCCGAGGTTGATGGTGCCGGTCTGCGCGATGCGCTCCAGCGTGCCCATGTCCTGCGCGCGCACGCCCGCCGCGGCCAGCACCAGGGCCAGCAGCGGCAGCAGACGGGAACGCGGGAGAAACGACATGGACAACGGCTTCCTGCGGGTTGGGCGGTGCGGAAATCCGCACGACGTGCTTTACATCGCAGGGAGCGTGCCAGCAGGCCCCAAGGCCGTCCGGCGCTCGTAAGCCGTTGATTCATCATGGCGCGGCGGCTTCAGGAGTGCCGCGGGCGGACGGAAAACCGACGCTCGCCCAAGCGCCGGCGGACGGAGGGACGGATTTCCGTCCCTTCCCGGCCCTACACCGGCAGCTCCAGCGACAAGACCACGCCAAAGGTGCTGCCCTGCCCCGGCGTGCTGTCCAGCGTCAGCTCGCCGCCCATCATCCCGACCAGGCGGCGAACGATGGACAAACCCAAGCCCGTGCCGCCGAAGCGCCGCGTGGTGGAGCTGTCGGCCTGGGTAAAGGGCTCGAAGATGCGCGCCTGCTTGGCCGGGTCTATGCCTATGCCGGTGTCGGCCACTTCCAGGCGCAGCGTGGCCTGGCGCAGGTCGTGTTCAGCGCGCTCCACCTCGCGCACGCGCAGCGTCACGCGGCCCTGGGCCGTGAACTTCACGGCGTTGCCCAGCAGGTTGATGAGCACCTGCTTCAAGCGCAGCGGGTCGCCCAGCAGCTCCGCGGGCAGGCCCGGCGCGGCGTCCAGGACGAGGGCCAGCTTCTTGGCGTCGGCCTGCGGCCGCACCAGGGCCACGGCGCCGTCGAGCAGGTCCTGCAGGTTGAAGCGCACCTGCTCCAGCCGCATCTCGCCGGCTTCGATGCGCGAGAGGTCGAGCACGTCGTCGATGAGCGCCAGCAGTTGCGCGCCGGCCTGCTCGACGTGGCGCACGAAGCCCTGGGCGCGCTCCGGCAGCTCCATGCGGCCCAGCAGGTGGCTCAGGCCGATCACGGCGTTGAGCGGCGTGCGGAACTCGTGGCTCATGTGCGCGAGGAAGGTGCTCTTGGCGCGGTTGGCGGCCTCGGCCTGTGCCGTGCGCTGGCGCAGCGCCTGCTCCAGCCGCTTGCGCTCGCTCAGGTCGCTCACCACGCCCAGGAAGCCCGTGGGCTGGCCCTGCTCGTCGCGCAGCACGCTCACGTTGACCAGCGCCGGAAAGCTGCTGCCGTCGGCGCGCGTGCAGCGCCATTCGCCGCCGGGCACGGCCGGCCAGCGCCGGGCATGGGGCTCGGAGTGCGGCCACAGCACGCGGCGCACCTCCTGCGGCAGGCCGTGTATGCGCCGGCGCAGCGTGCGCTTGTCGATGAAGTCCAGCACCGGGCGGCCCACGGCGTGTATGGCGGGCTGCCGCAGCAACTCCTCGGCGGCCGGGTTGAGCGTGGTGATGCGCCCGGCCATGTCGGTGGCGACGATGGCGCTGGCCGCACTGTTGAGCACGGTGCGCAGCTCGCCCGTGCGCTGCTGCACGCGGCGCTCCAGCAGGTTGCGCGCGATGCGCTGGTCGTGCACGTCGGTGGCCGAACCGAACCAGCGCTCCAGGCGGCCCTGCGCGTCGCGCACGGGTTGAGTACGCAACAGGTGCCAGCGGTACTGCCCGTCGCGCCGGCGTATGCGGTGCTCGTGCACCACGCCGTCCCCGCTGCGCAACGATTGCCGCCACAGCGCCCGGGTGTCCGGCAGGTCGTCGGGATGGATGGCCGCCATCCAGCCGTCGCCCAAGCCGTCGCGTTCGGCCATCCCGGTGTACTCGCTCCAGCGCCCGTTGAACCACTCCACGCGCCCAAGCGGGTCGTTGCTCCACAGCAAGTCGGGCACCAGGTCCACCAGCGCGCGGAAGTGCCGCTCGCTGGCGCGCTGCGCGGCCTCGGCACGGTGGCGGGCGCTGAAGTCCACGGTGACGGCCAGCATGGTGGGCTCGCCGCCGGGCTCCTCCGGGTCCAGCCGCGTCACGCTGCTTTGGGCATGCACCCAGGTGCCGTCCGGGCGCACGTAGCGCTTGTCCAGCACGGCGTAGCCCTCGGGGCCCAGCACGCGGGCCACGGCTTCCAGCGTGGCGGGCAAGTCCTCCGGGTGCGTCACGTCGGTGACGAACAGGCCGCACACCTGGTGCGGCGGCAGGCCGACGATGCGCGCAAGCTCCGGGTTGGTGTGCAGGATGCGCCCGTCCACCGAGATCTCCGACAGCCCAACCGACGCACGCTCGAAGATCATGGCCAGCCGCGACTGGCTGGCGCGCAGCGCCGCCTGCGCCCGCGCCGTGGCCAGCATCTCGTGGCGCACGCGCTCCAGCAGCGCCTGCTGCCCGGGGGGCAGGTGGTGCACGTCCTGCGTGCCGGCGCCCCCCGGCACCATGCCGGTGAGGTCCTCCGCGCGGTGCAGGACCAGCGCGACGCGCCCGTCCGCCCCCGGCATGGGCACGTTGACCGGGCTCCACCAGCGTTCCTCGAAGCCGCCGCCCTGCGCCGCGGGCCGGCGTATGGGGTAGCGCTGCAGCGGCATGGTGTCGGCCTGGCCGGTAGCCATCACGCGCTGCAGCGAGGCCCCGAGCTTGGAAACGCCATTGGCGTGCGGGTCGTCGGGGTCGTCGGGGAAGGCTTCGAACAGCGGGCACCCCAACAGATCCTCGCGCCGCCTCATGGTGGCCAGCAGGTAGGCGTCGTTGACGGCCACGATGCGCCAGTGCGGCGGCTTGAGCACCAGCAGCGGCGAGGGCGTGGCCTCGAACAGGACACGGAAGTCGGCCGACAAGGCGTCGGCGCAGGCCGGCTCGGCACCGGGCTGCGACGCGGGGAATTCGGGGCGCTGATAGGCGTTCATGAAGCTGCTCGTGCAGGCCCGGCCGGTTGCGCAAGGCCTGCCCTCCCTGGACCGCGACGGCGCCACCGCCTGCAGCGACGCTCACCGCCCCAGCCCAGCAAACCGTCGCCTGTGCGGCTTGCGCCTTCACGCTGCCGCCGGCGCTCACCTGGGCCTGTGCGCGGCAGCCTGCAATCGGCATGCCCCTGCGGCAAGCCTCCGATGGTGCCAAGGCGTATGGACTTGTTTCCCGCGCCGGCAGCCCTCGCCGCGCCCTTCAGGGCGCGCCCAAGGCCTGGTGGAACTGCACCCAGGCCAGGGCCAGGCGGGCCTTGGCCGAGACGACGGCGTCGGCCTGCGCCAGCAGTTGCGCATAGCCCTCCAGGGCCTGGGCGCTGGCCGGGAAGCGTTCATCTTCCCCGGCACCGTCGCGCGCATGGCGGCTGTGGAAATGCCTTTCGCTGCGCTGCAACTGCTCCAGCGCCAGGGCCAGCGCGGTGTGGGCCGAATTCAGCGCGTGCAGCGGCCGGGCCAGTTCGGCCGGGGCGTCGTCCGGCACCGCCGTGGGCGGCTCCGCCTCGAAGGAGGGCAGTGCCGCGGCGCTCAGGCCCGCCGGCAGCGACACGGGCAGCGTGCCGGAGACGGGGCCGGCGATCACCTGCCAAGAGGCCAGGTAGGCGTCGCGCAGCTGGAGGTGCACGTAGAGCTGGTCCTGGGCCGCGCGCACGCGGGTGTCCAGCCGCTCCAGCGCCGCGGCGGCCTCCCGCGACGGGCGCGACGCCGCCGCCAGCCGCCGCTGCGCCTGCAGCGCGGCCAGCCGCTCGGCCGCCAGCGCCGCATGCGTGGCGTACTCGCGCAGGCCGATGAGCACGGCCACGAGCTGCGCCGGCCGCGGCGCACTGGGGGCGGCAGCATCGGCCGCGCGCAGCACGGCGGGCACGAGCCGGTCTATGTCCGCATCATGAAAGCCCTGCCACCAGCCCTGCAGCGCGGGGCGAGGCGCCGAGGCGGCGGGCAGGCCCACGGCGGCCACGGCGGATGCGGGCGGGGCTGCGGCGCACAAGGACAGCGCGACCACGGAAGCCTGCAGCGCAGGCAGCAACGTCGTCTTCATGAAGGCGTGAGGCATGGGGGATGGCGGCATCGTCACGCCGCCGCGTCAACGCCTTGCGTCCCGCGCGTCAAGCTGTGTGAAGCCGCGCACCGTGCTTGTGTCGGCGCCGACAAGGAGGGTCAACACCTCGGCAGCAAGCGCCGCCAAGCATCCGGGTCGATGTTCAAGACGGGCCTGACCGCATTGCACAAGCGCCGCCCGGCCTTCGATTTCACGCCCCTGGTTGCGCCGGCAACGCTGGCCGCCGTGCAGCCCGTGGCCATGGACACGGTGCTGTCAAAGTCCCGCTACCAGGCCATGCGCGAAGCGCAGGACGGCGCGCAGCCCCGCCGCCTGCCGCTGCTGCCGGCCGACGAGGTGCCCAGGCTGCCGCCGCAGGACGCCGCCCCGCCGGCCGCGCCCGCGGCGCCCTGAGCGGCGCCCGGCCGAACCGCGGGCGGGAGCGCGCCCGCGCTCAGCGGCCTATGTCGGCGTCTTCGCCCTGCCCGCCCGGTGCGCGGTCGCGGCCCAGGCTGTAGAGCTCATAGCCCCGGCCCACCGTGCCCTGGAAGCGGTAGACGAAGGGCGCGCCCCAGGGGTCCAGCACTTGGGCGTCGGGGTAGTAGGGGCCGCGCCAGCGTTCGCCGTCCGCGTCCGAGGGCCGCTGCAGCAGCGCCTGCAGGCCCTGGGCGTCGCTGGGGTAGTGGCCCACGTCCATGCGGTAGGACTGCAGCGCCTTGTTCAGCGCTTCGAGCTGCACCCGCGCCACGGAGGCTTCCGGGTGCTGCTGGCGCTGCAGCAGCCGCGGCGCGGCCACGCCCAGCAGCAGCGCCACCACGCCCAGCGTCAGCAGCAGGTCACGCCGCGCCAGGCCGCGCGGTCGCCGTCTCGTCGATGAATTCATGTCGGCCATGCAAAAGCTTTGTTCATGCGGGCGCTTGCCCACAGCAAAATAGTATGCCCGGCAATTGCAGAACCATTGCCGGTTCATAGTCCGAAAAGCTCACGCCATAATGCACCGGCGACCCACGCGTAGGCATTTTTCAACGCCTAAAATAGGAAAAACGGCGCCTGCCGCGTGCGCACCGGGAAATTGCCATGGAAAAACACCATGAATCAGCAAGCGACTGTCTATAGTTTTGCCGGCCCTGCGTCCAGCGCGGCCCAATGCGTTCAGGCCTGTGTGCAATGAGAGTTTTTGCATTGTCCGATATTCACGTCGATTACGACGCGAACCTTCAATGGGTACAGCAATTGTCACGCACCGATCATGTGGACGACGTGCTGATACTGGCCGGCGACGTCAGCCACCGGCCGTCCCTGCTGCTGGAATGCCTGGACACCCTGGCGCGGCGCTTTCGCCAGGTGTTCTTCGTCCCGGGCAACCATGATTTATGGGTGCTGGGTGACGCGCAGGGCGGCGACTCGCTGCTGAAATTCGCCCGCGTCCGCGAGGCCGTGGCCTCCTGCGGTGCCGGCATGGAGCCGCAGCAGTTGGGGCCCTGGTTTTTCATGCCGCTGCTGGGCTGGTATGACTATTCCTTCGGCGAGCCGGACCCGCAACTGCAACAGGCTTGGGCGGATTTTCGCGCCTGCCGCTGGCCGGCGCACATGCAGCCCGCGGACGTGGCGGCCCACTTCGAGGCCCTCAACCCCCAGGTGCAGCCGCCGGCGGGCAGCCGCGTGATCACGTTTTCCCATTTCATGCCGCGGCTGGATCTGATTCCCGCCATCGTGCCCAAGCAGCACCGCATGCTGGACCCGGTTTTGGGCAGCACGCGAATTGAAACCGCGCTGCGCGGCTTCAAGGCCGAGATTCACGTGTATGGGCACAGCCATATCAACCGGAATGTCGTGCTGGACGGCGTCCGGTATGTCAACAGCGCCTTTGGTTATCCGCATGAGACCCGAATCTCAGCCCGCCAATTGCTGTGCGTGGCCCAGGGCTGAGGTATTTTTTACGATCCATTTGAGACCGCAATGAATTGCAGCCCAACGATGGCCATGGACGCGGGCCAAATACACCTCTGGCTGGTGCGTGACGACCAGGTCACGGACGAGCGGCTGCTGGCGCCGATGCGCGCGCTGCTGTCGACGGCCGAGCGCGCGCAGGAGGTCCGGTTTCACTTTCCGTACGACCAGAAGCGCTACCTGCTCACGCGCGCGCTGGTGCGCACCGTGCTGTCGCGCTATGCGCCCTTGGCGCCGGCCGATTGGCAATTCGCCGCCAACGCCCAGGGCCGCCCCCGCATTGCCCAAGCCGGCGACGGCTGCCAGGGGCTGGACTTCAACGTCTCCCACACCCGCGGCCTCATCGCCCTGGCCGTGTCGCGCCACCGCACCTTGGGCGTGGACGTGGAGCAGGTCAGCGCGCGGCGGGGCTCGCTGGACATTGCGCAGCGCTTCTTTTCGCCGCCGGAGGCGGCCGACCTGGCCAGCATGCCGGAATGGGCGTTGCAGGAGCGCTTCTACGCGTACTGGACCCTCAAGGAGTCCTACATCAAGGCGCGTGGCCTGGGGCTGTCGCTGCCGCTGGAGCAGTTCGGCTTTGCCTTGCGCGGCGAGAGCGAGGTGCGCCTGAGCGTGGACCCCGCCCTGGGCGATGACGCCGCGCGCTGGAGCTTCTGGCAGATGCGGCCCACCCCCGAGCACCTGCTGGCCCTGTGCGCCGAGCGCTGCACGCCGCAGCCGCCGCTGTTGACGGTGCGCGAGGCGGTGCCGCTGCAGGGCGAGCGCATCGTGCAACTGCCCGTGCTCAGGCGCAGCGAGGCGGGCACGGCGCCGGCCGCCCTGCCCTGAACGGCCCGCGCAGGCGTCATCGGCAAGACGGAAAACTCCTGTTTGGCGGCGTACTGCACGGCTGCGTTAACCCCGGCCGTTGCCGGGCCAAGCAGGCTTATTCGCGAAACCACCGCCTTTTCATTGTCAAGGCGAAAAATGCTCGCATAAAAACGAACGGTATGGATGCACCCATACTGTCGTCCTGGCGCGCAACGGCCTTATCTACTGAAAATAATCACTCCAGCCTCGAAAAACCAAGCGCAGATTTTCAATGCCAATCAAGTGGCACCAGACCTCCGTACCCTTGCAATCCTTGGCTTGTTGGACATCAACTATTTTCTGAGTGCAAATAAAATCGGACTATCGCCTGATAGCGCACAAGGCGCATGGGCGCCTTATCATTGCGGCCATCCCTATCAGGACGACAAAGGAGACAGCAATGACACCACCCGAACAGGCTGCAGTGAGCCGTTTTCCGGTGCCGGCACTTGATGAGTTGCCGCAGGATATTCGGCAGCGGATCCTGGCCGTGCAGGAAAAATCCGGGTTCATTCCCAATGTCTTCCTGGCGCTGGCCCACAGGCCGGATGAATTTCGCGCATTCTTCGCTTACCACGACGCGTTGATGGAAAAGCCCGGCAACCTGTCCAAGGCGGAGCGGGAAATGATTGTCGTGGCCACCAGCAGCGTCAACCAGTGCCAATATTGCGTGATTGCCCATGGCGCCATATTGCGCATTCGGGCCAAAAACCCGCTGATTGCGGACCAGGTCGCCGCCAACTACCGCAAAGCCGACATCACCGAGCGGCAACAGGCCATGCTGGATTTTGCCCTCAAGGTTTCCCAAGCCGCCCATTTGGTCGGCGAGGCGGACTTTGAAGCGCTGAAAATACATGGCTTCGTGGAAGAGGACATTTGGGATATGACCGCCATTGCCGGATTTTTCGGCATGTCCAATCGCTTGGCCAATGTGGCCAATATTCGGCCCAATGCGGAGTTTTATTCCTTGGGCCGGTAAGACCAGGCGCTGCTGAAGGGCAGCGGCCCCATGGCAGCGGCCTCAGGAGGGCCGGCGGGCATCGGGATACCAGTCGAGAAGCAGGGCCGACGCAGTTGTGAACCGCAGTGCGTCCAGGGCCTGGGCGAGCAGGCCCACCTTGTCGCGGCCATGCCTGTCTTGCAGTTGCGCGCGCAACCCGTTGAAAAGCTCCAGCGCCGCCATGTCGTTGCTCTGCAGCGCGTCCAGCAGCGCCAGGATGCGCTCTATCGGCAGGCTGCCGACCTGATCCGCCTGATCCGCCTGATCGCCACGCGCCCCGGATGCCGGCGCGTCGTCCTCGCTGTCCGTCGGCATGGCCGCCAGGACTTCGCCCAAGGCCTGCTCCAGGTTGTCGAGCAGCTCCACCAGGGAGCCGACGCGGTGCTCCCGCAGCGCCAGCTCCAGCCGCTTGGCCTGGTGGACGACGCGGGCCGCCGAGAGATTGCCGGCCAGGCCCACCAGCCTGTGGACCCGCCCGGCGGCGGCCTCGAAGTCGCCTTGCTGGATGTCGGCCCGCCATTGCCGCGGTGCATCGGCGTATTCGTCACGCAAGGTGCACAGCATGCGCAGGAACAGCCGCCGGTCGCCCATGAACCGGCCCTGGGCCTGCGCACGGTCAATGCCGGTGATGACGGGGAAATCGCCGCTTTCACTCGCGACCGTGGGTGCCACCTCCAGCTTGGGCCGCGGCAGCTGCGCCGTGCAGCGCAGGATGCACGCCACCAGGTCCTCCAGCTCCAAGGGCTTGGCCAGGAAGTCGTTCATGCCGGCCTGCAGCGCGCGTTCACGCTGGGGCGGCAGCGCGTCCGCGGTGAGCGCGATCACCGGCACGTCGATCGCCAGCGGTTCGGCGCGAAGCCTTCTCGTGGCTTCTATCCCGTCGAGCCCAGGCATCTGCACATCCATGAGCACCACGTCGAACGCGGCCGGCGCGGCGCTCAGCCGCTGCAGCGCCTCCTGCCCATGGCTGGCGGTGGCGCAAGAGGCGCCTTCGAACGCCAACAGGTGCCGTGCAATGTCGAGGTTGGCCTGCATGTCGTCCACCAGCAGCACGCGCAGGCCCGCCAGGCGTGCTCCCTTCGGCGTCGTGGCCGCGGTGGCGGGCGAGGCTTCCGCGCTGATCTCGAACGGCAGATGCAGCCAGAACTCGCTGCCCTCGCCCAGCCGGCTGTGCACACCGATCTCGCCGCCCATGAGCAGGACGATTTGCCGGCTGATCGCCAAGCCCAGGCCCGTGCCGCCATGGCGGCGGTCGGCAGCGCCGTCGGCCTGCTCGAAAGCGTCGAAGATCCTGTCCGTCTCGTCTGCCGCGATGCCGATGCCGGTATCGCGCACCCACAGGCGCAACTCCACGCGCCGTTCGTTTTCGCGAAGGCTCTGGACACCCAGGCAGACCTGGCCCTGGTCGGTGAACTTGAGGGCGTTGCCCACCAGGTTGTAGATGACCTGCCTCAGGCGCCGCGCATCGCCCCGCAACGGACGCAACAAGCCCGCGGGCAGCGGCTCCAGGGTGAGCCGCAGTCCCTTTTCCTGCGCCGTCGGCATGAGGGCATCGACGGCGTCGCCCAGCACCTTGGACAGCAGGAAGCTGCCGAGCTCCAGCTCGACCTTGCCGGACTCGATGCGCGCCAGGTCCAGCACGTCGTTGATCTGCGCCAGAAGCGACTGCCCCGCCACGCGCAGCGAGCCGACCAATTGCAACTGGCTGCCGTCCTGGACCGTGCGCTCCAGGATCTGCGCCGTGCCCAGGATGGCATGCAGCGGCGTGCGCATCTCATGGCTCATGGTGGCCAGGAACTGCGACTTTCTCGTGCTGGCGTGTTCGGACTGCTGGGCATGGAGCTCCAGGCGGTGCTGGCGAGCCGCCGCTTGCGCCAGTTCCCTGGCATGGCGCTCGCCCTCCTGCGCACGCGAGCGCGCCACGGCGGCGGCGGCCATGGCCTCACTGGCTTGGGCCAGCGTCCGGTACAGATGGTTGATCTCCTGCACCGCCGTGTCCGGCAGCGCAGGCAGGCGCTCGAACCGGCCCAACGCCGAGGACGAGCGCATCAGCTCCGTGATGGGCCGAACGATGCGCCGGGCGTACAGCAGTGCCAGGACGCCGGCCACCGTCACGAAGCCCAGCCCGCACAGCAGCGTGAGCCGCAGCGACTGGCGCAGGGGCTGCTCAAACACCTCGGTAGGCGCCGCGAACGCGACGGTCCAACCGCTGACCGCCGAGCGGTGGAACACGAGCGACAGGGGCTGGCCTTCGAAGGACGGGCCCGCAAGCTGGCCGAAATCGGCAGTGCGCGCGCCGTCCCGCACCCACGCCGGGGCCGGCTTGCCGACGTACCGCTCCGCGGCACGCGAGCGGGCGATCACGATGCCCTCGCCATCGATGATGCCGGCCACCCAGCCCGCCGGAACCAGGCGCTCCTGGAGGAAGCGCACCCAATGCGCACCGGGGATCACGGCGGCCAGCGAGGCGCCCGGATGGCGTGCACCCACGGGCACGTGGATCGCCGTCGCATCGGTGCCCGGCAGCTTGCTGGCGTAAGGCTCGGACACGGCGGGCCGGCCACCGCCCAGCGCGTGGGCGGCGCTGCGCCATGCGTCATCCGCTATGGCTGGCCCGGACGAACGCGACAACGGGATGACGGTGCGTCCGTCGTCCTTGGCCAGCACCACTGACGCCCAGCCGGGATGCCGGCTGCAAACGGCCTCCACGCGGGCTTGCAAGGCCTGCGCGGTGAGGCCGGTCTCCTCGGCATCCACCGTCAAGGCCTGCAGCGCCGCGATCGTGACCTGGAGCTCTTCGTCCAGGGCATAGGCCATGGCCGCGACGGTCTGCTGCATGCCGCGCTCCACGGACTGGCGCTGGATGCGGGCGTTCCAATAGATCAGTCCCGTCGTGAGCGCAAGCATGGGCAGCATCGTCAGCAGTACCAGCACGATGACGTGCGAGCGCAACTTCATGGCGTTCAACTACTTCGCTGTTCTCGCAGCCGTCGCTGCAATCTCTTTGGCCTGAACGATACATGCGCGCTCCTTGCGCTTTGCTGACCACGGCGTCCTGGATGCAGACGCGGACGGGCCGCCGCGACACCGGCGCAGCGGCTGCGAAGACCGGCGCGCCTGCAAGGCTCAGACTGGATATATGCAACAGGTAATGGAAATAATCTGATATTTAAATATCTTTAGAAAAAATGATACTCAACCCTTGGTGCTCGTTTTCGTTTTCGGATCAACGGCTTACGTGGACGACTCGGCGCGCTGATCGAAGGTGGCGTTCGCTGCAGGCTTTTGGCGAAGGCATGGAATGGCGCTTGCGGGTGCCAGCCCTGTCGCCCGTGACTGGCGTGGCCACGGGTGACAAGTGGTCAGTACAGCGTGCGGCAGCGGATGGTGCCCTCCACGCTGCACATCTGCTCCAGGGCCACCTGGCTGGCGTCGGCTTCCACGTCGATGACGACGTAGCCCACCTCGTCGTTGGTGCGCAGGTACTGGGCGGCGATGTTGATGCCCGCCTGCGAGAAGCGTTCGTTGACGGCAGCCATCACGCCGGGGACGTTGCGGTGGATGTGCAGCAGCCGGCAGCGGCCGGTGTGCTCGGGCAGCGTCACCTCGGGGAAGTTCACCGCCGTCGCCGTGGAGCCGTTGTTGCTGTAGCGCAGCAGCTTGGAGGCGACTTCCAGGCCTATGCTGGCCTGCGCCTCGGCCGTGGAGCCGCCGATGTGCGGCGTGAGCAGCACGTTGTCGAAATGCGTGAGCGGCGAGCGGAAAGAGGTGTCGTTGCCCTTGGGCTCCTGCGGAAAGACGTCCACCGCGGCGCCGTGCAGGTGGCCGGACTCCAGCGCGGCGGCCAGCGCCTCGATGTCCACCACCGTGCCGCGCGAGGCATTGATGAGGTGGGCGCCCGGCCTCATCGCCGCGATCTGCGCCTGGCCCACCATCCACTGCGTGGCCGGCGTTTCCGGCACGTGCAGCGTGACGACGTCGCTTTCCGCCAGCACGGCGGAGAGGGAGGCCAACTGCCGCGCGTTGCCCAGCGACAGTTTGGCCTCGATGTCGTGGAACACCACGCGCATGCCCAAGTGCTCGGCCAGCACGCCGACCTGCGTGCCGATGTGGCCGTAGCCCACGATGCCCAGCGTCTTGCCCCGCACCTCGAAGGACCGCTCCGCGCTCTTGAGCCATTCGTTGCGGTGCAGCGCCGCGTTCTTGTGCGGTATGCCCCGCAGGAGCATGACCACTTCGGCAATGACCAGCTCGGCCACGCTGCGCGTGTTGGAAAACGGCGCATTGAACACCGGGATGCCGCGACGCATGGCCGCGCGCAGGTCGATCTGGTTGGTGCCTATGCAGAAGGCGCCGATGGCCGCGAGCTTGGGTGCCCGGGCCAGCACCTCGTCGGTGAGCAGCGTGCGCGAACGAATGCCCAGGAAATGCGCATCGGCAATGGCGGCGACCAGCTCATCGCCCGCGAGCGCCTTGGGAGACGTGACGACCTGTGTGTAGCCGTCGTCCTTCAGCAGCTCGACGGCACCGGGATGTATGCCCTCCAGCAATACGAATTTCAACTTGTCCCTGGGCATGGAGTGGCGCGGGGAGGCGGATGAGGTGGCGGACATGGCTGGCTGCTCGGAGTGGGTGGCCCAGGGAAGCGGCAAAACGTGTTCCAAGGCACGTTGGGACTCCGCGTGGGCATGCCGCACGCCCGGCATGATCCAGCGTCGCGAGCACCCCATCCGTCTCTCATGCCCTGCCCGTTTCTGGCCCCGCGCCGTCTTGCCGCCTGCATGCGGACCGCGAAGCGCGCTCTGCACAATGCCCTCGCCAAGCTGCATGGCCTGCTTTTTCGGGGCTGGGCACCGTGGGCCGGTGCACTGGCGGCGACGGGGCCGGCCGCGGCGTTTTCTCCGGCTTGGGCGCTGCCCGCTTACGCCCTGGGCGCACTGGGGCAGCCGGGTGTGGGTTCGCCATCGCGACCTGGAGCCGCAGGAAATGGCCCTGGCGCAGGCCGTCTTCGGCAAGGCTTTTCCGTTTGGGTGGCGCATCGTCGTCACAGACCTGTGCGGGCTGGGCGGCACTTGTTTCGTTTGCCCGGGACTGGGCAGGCAAATCCTGGTGAACCTGGGGGGACGCACATTTGCGCAGCCCATGTACTGCGGCAGCAGCACTTACCACGCGCCGGGCAAATTGCTGGTGCATGAGTTGGCCCACGCCTGGCAGATCGCCCATGGCCACTACTACCCTCGCCTGTGGCGCAGGCTGCTGGCCGGCCCAAACGCCGGCGACGCCTTCTACCGGCCACCGCCGTCACTGTCGCCGCCATGGGCCGCGCTCAACCTGGAGCAGCAGGCCACCGTGGTGGACGAATGGTTTGCGCCGGGGCGGCTTGGGCCTGACGGCTGGGCAGGATCGCCGGGCATGTCGCCGCACCATCCCTACTGGGACTACGTACGCGCCGTTATCCGGGATGAGCACGGTGGAGTCAGCGATGACCTGGGATGAACAGCCTTGGTCGCGCACTCGATGGCACCTGAGCGTTGAACAGCGGCTTGGACGCCGTCCCTACTAGGGACGACGAGCAGGCAGCGCCCACCACGAGTGCGGTGCAGAAGCGCGTGCCACCGCCGACACCATTCGTCCCTAGTAGGGACGAAAGGCGGGTCCGGCATATTTGGCGTTGGAGACGAATCGTCCCTAGTAGGGACGGTGTGCCGAACAGACCGGAACCATAGGGAAATAAAAAAGCCCCGGTCCAAGGAACCGGGGCTCTTCGTGGCGAAGTGGCTGCCGCTTATTGCGACTCGGTACGCAAGCGCAGGTAATTCATGATGGCGTTGACGGCGCCTTCGGCCTCGCTCTCGTCGCTGAGCTTGATGGCCACGCGCGAGCCTTTCACGGAGACCATGGCAAACACGCGGTCCTGGTGCATGACGCGCAGTTTTTGCGTGCCCACCACGGCGGCGCGCGATGCGGCGGACGGCTTGTCCTGCGTCGCAACCTCGGCACTGGCGGCCAGCGCGCCAAGCTGCCTGATGGCCTCGTCCTGCGTGGTGCGCTCTTCCACCAGTGCCTTGACCACCTCGGTGACTTGCCCGGGATGCTGCTTTGCAAAACCAACCAGCTTTTCCGCTGCGTTGGCGCCCAGCGCGGCAGGGCGCGTCTTGAGCAGGTCGACGGCTTCAGACGGCAGCTTGGCGAAGGAGAAGAAGCGCGCGACCTGCGACTTGCTCCAACCGGACTCCTTGGCGAGGTCGGCATAGGAGCTGTCGCGGGACTTCTGGCGCTGGGCAAAACCAAGGTACTTCTCGTAGTCGCTCAGCGCGGGAGCAAGCAGGTTGTCGAAAAAGACCAGGCGCTCGGCCTCGTCATCGGTGAGGGCGATGACGGTGGCGGCGATCTCCTGGCGCTGCAGTTGCGCGAAGGCGGCCTTGCGGTGGCGGCCGGCGATGAGCTCGTAGCGCCCATCGGCCTTCTTGCGCACCACCACCGGCGAACTTTGCGGGTTGTGGCGCAGGTTCTCGGTGAGCGCGTCCACGCGCAGCGCGTCCAGCGCACCGACGTGGTAGGGGCCCTCGTCGATCTGGTCCAGGCGCAATTGCAGCGGGGTGCCGCGCTCGGCGCGCTCCTCCACTTCGCGCAGCAGCGCGATGGGTGCGGAGACGGAACGGTTGCGGCGTGGGCCCGGCTCGGCCGGGGTGGAAAGGATTTGCGAGGTCAGCTCGCTCAGCAGTGACTTGCCGGATGCCATGTGCGGTCTCCTGCCTTCAGGCCGGGTTGGCGTTGCGCCACAGGGTGCTGCGCGTCATGTGCTCCACCAGGTCCACCGCCTTGT
Organism: Azohydromonas lata NBRC 102462; assembly: GCF_001571085.1. GTDB lineage: Bacteria > Pseudomonadota > Gammaproteobacteria > Burkholderiales > Burkholderiaceae_C > Azohydromonas > Azohydromonas lata. Next base: position 13,633 of record NZ_BCTC01000075.1, on the reverse strand, counting down.
CGTAGGCGTCGCGCGCGCGCAGCAGCGTCTTTCGGCTGCCCACGTACTTGGAGATGTCGTAGACCGTGTTGAGGCTCATGCCGCCCACGCGCACCGCGGCGGTTTCGGGGATTTCGAGGTTGAGCAGGTGGCGGCCGAAGCCGTCCTGCATCCACTTGAGGATCTCCTTGGTGTGCAGCTTGGTGTTGTCCACCTTGCTGGGCACCACGCCAATCCACGAATACACCTTGCTGGCCAGGCCGCGGTCGGTGCCGGCGAGCTCGGCCATCATGGAAAAGAACTGGCCGGAGCTGGTGAAGTCCAGCCCTTCCGGCGGCAGCGGCACCAGCAAGGCGTCAGCGGCCCAGTAGGTGGTCATGGTCAGGTAGGACAGGGCCGGCGGCGTGTCGATGATGATGAAGTCGTACTCGTCACGCGGGCCCAGGCGCAGGGCGTTCTCCAGCACCTCCAGGAACAGGAAGTTGGGCTCGGCCGAGTTCTTCATCAGTGCCGCCTGCTGGCGTATGGGCAGGAAGAACTCACCGGCAAACAGCGAGGAGTTGCCCGGCACCAGGTCGATGCCGTCCCAGTAGCTGGCCTTGATGGACTCCTGCAGCGTGGAGCGTGCGCCTTCGCGGTCGCGAGGCAGCATCAGCGGCATCACGGTTTCCTCGGCGTCGAAGTCCGTGGGCGTGAGGCCGAACAGCGACGTGAGCGAGCCCTGCGGGTCGTAGTCGATGCATAGCACCTTGTAGCCGCGCAGCGACAGGCCCTGCGCCAGCGACATGCTCAGCACCGTCTTGCCCACGCCACCCTTGAAGTTGCCCACGGTGATGACGGCACCCTGCTGCCCCTCGGCGCGGTGGTGCATGGAGCCTTCGGCCCGCACCCAGGCGCGCGCGTCTTCCAGCGTGAACATGCGGTTGCGCGAGGCGGAGGCGCCTTCTTCGGAAACGGCCTTCTTGCCAGCACCTGTGGGCAAGCCGCGTTCGCCGGCGCGCTGCAGCAGGCGCTTGAACTTCTCGTAGGACTGGCCGCACAACTCGGCCACCTGCGCCGCGTTGAACACCGGCGGCGCCTTCATGCCTTCCGGGCGGAAGATCACCTGTTTGATGCGCTCATTCAGGTTCGTGACGCGCTCGCCCAACTGCTGCAGGTCCTCCATGGACACCGAGCTGGCCGTTGCCACGGCGTCCTTGGTCCGGCCCTGCGCCGCCCGTTCGTTGGCCACTTCCATGCGTATCCCCTACTCGTTCATTCGACGGGCTGCACTGTAAACCAGGCTCATGCCTGCGGATCGCACTTTGCATCGCCGAGCAACACACTGACCGTCAAATTCGTGTTTTCACCAAATCCACGGTTGAAGAGTCATTGACCATCGAATACCGGACCAACAATCGCCCGTGAAAAGCTACCAAGCCCCAAAAGGGCTCACCCCAAGCCCGGCTCCCTGGGCCAGAACGGGCGGGCCATCCCGTGCGACAAGGGTCGAACCGGAATACCGCTTTTCAAAACGCTGCCCAAAACAGCTCACCTTGCTGACCCAGGCAGCCCCAAAACCGCTCACCTGAAGCCGTTCGTGAGGGTTTCGCCGCAGTCCCCAAAACGGCTCACCTCTGGGCTCTGGTCGGCCGAACAGGAACGGCCCCAAAAAGCTCACTCCAACGCTCGCCGTATCGCCCCGGAGTTGCCACCTGCTTTCCCCAAGAAAGCTCACCTTCAACCGGCGCTCGCTGCCATGCGCTTGCCCAAAACGGCTCACCTCAGCCGAACCTTGTAGTGACCCCTTGACACCGCGGCGTGGTCAACAAACCGATCAGGACGACGTGCCCTGTTCGAAGCAAGCGGGCTGGCACATCGACTCCGGCGAACATATCCACTCACCCCACGGCCCAAGACAGCTCACCTCAAACGTGAGCGGCCCCCATATCCACTCACCCCAAGCCCCAAAGCAGCTCACCCCAAGCCCCATAAACGCTCACCTGGAACAGGAAATAGTCAAATAAAAACAAGCACTTGGCGAGTCAGCAAATATCAAAACCTCAATTCCGATATTTCAATGTCTTCAAGCGCGCGCTCCGAGCTCATAAAATTTTCCTGATGCCATCGGACTCTGTGGCCTCTTCGCTGCGCTCAGGTGAGCGCTGTTGACCACAGCGCACTTCTCGCGCACAGTCCGGCTCCCGTTCGTGGAGCCCTCTTGAAAAAGCCCGTCCTTTCCCAATCCGAATTGCCCCTCAAGCGCTCGGGGCAGGGACGCCAGGCTGCGGTCAAGGAACCAGTGGCTACCGGTCCCGCCCCCGTCATGCCGTCGGCATCGGTGCCAGTGCCGGTGAACCGCGGCGCCATGGTGGTCAAGCCTGTTGAATCCATCGCGCTGCGGGTAACTAAGGGCAAGGCCACGCTGTTGGGCCGGCGCTTCTGGAACTGCCTGGTCAAGCATGCGCAGTCGCAAAGCCCAAACGCCGACAACATGTACGAGATGCCGGTGGCCCTGCTGAAAAAGCTCAGCGGCTTCGACAGCAAGAACATGGAAGTGCTGGCCACCACGCTCACCGAGCTGCAGACCATCGCCGTGAACTGGGGCGACAGCCCGCGCAATTTCAACCGCGAGTCCTACCGCTGGGAAAGCGCCACGCTGCTGAGCTACGCCTCCATACGCAAGAAGCCCGGCGAGGGACCCACGCTGGTGTTCGACTTCCATCCGGCGGTGCGGCCCTACATCCTGAAGCCCGAGGTCTATTCGCTCATCTCGCTGGAAATCCAGCGGCGCTTTCGCACGGTGGGTGGGCTGGTGCTGTACGAGATCGGCGAGCGCTACCTCTCCAGCCCAAACGGCCTGTCGGTGCGGCTGCACTGGACGGAGTGGCACCACATCCTCACCAGCCGCGGCCGCGACGCCGGCGGCAAGGGCAAGGCGCCGGAGTGGAAATACTTCAAGCGCGACGTGCTCGACCCGGCCGTGCGCGAGGTCAACAAGGAACAGGACAAGTTCAGCATCGACTACCACGTCGCCAAGGCGGGGCGCTTCACCACGGACTTGCAGTTCGTCGTCAAGGCCAAGCGCAAGGCGCTGGGCGAGGCCGAGGGCGTCGAGCCGTCGGCCCTGGAGCGGCTGGCGCAATGGGGCGTGCCGGACGCCGAAGCCACGCGGCTGCTGCAGCGGCTGGAGCCGCAGGACCGCGCCAAGGCCGTGGAGACCGTGGAGCGCCGCCTGCAAAAGAGCGCCCAGCTCGGCGAGGTCAAGAGCATCGCGGCCTACTTGCAGACGGTGGTGACGCAGGGGCTGGAGAGCGGCGCCTTCAGCGGGGCCTTTCCCGACGTGCCCGATGCCGAGCCCAAGCCTGTCGCAGCCCCGGCGGAGCAGGGCGGCAAGGCGAGCGCGCGCAAGGCACCGACAGCGGCTGCAGCGCCCGCCACACCTGCCGCTCCCGAAGCGCTTGGGGTTTTTCCAGCGCCAGCCGTGCAAGAGCCTCCCCCCGCTGTGGCCGAACCCCCCGCGCCGCCTGCATGCAGCGCCGTCCCGCGCGCGGCTGTGGTGCCCCAGGTGGCCGAGCTGTGGATGGCGGCACGGGATCTTTTCCTGGTTTTGCCGGAGCCCGACAAGCAGCACTGGTATGCCCGCTACGAGGCCGAGCGGGTCGGCCCGCAAGCGGCGCTGGCCGTCAGCCCCGACTACGGCCGGCTGCCGGAGGTGCGCATCTGGCGCGATTTCCAGAAGGCGCGCCAGCTCAACCCGGCGGCACGGTTGGGCACTTCGGCCCTGGTCTATTTCTCCAAGTGGTTGGCGCCGGTGTGGACGCAGGAAGGGCGTTTGTAGCCGCCGCCTGCCGACGTGGTCCTGGCGCGGGTACAACGCGGCCTCCTTGTCGTTTTACGGGAAGCCATCCATGTCCGATGACCAGAACGGGCGCCGCCGGCCGACGGCAGCCGACTTCCACCCCGAGGTGCTGCGCCTTTTCGACCAGTACGTGCATGGCGGCATGGACCGCCGCATGTTCCTGGACCGCGCCGCGCGCCATGCCCTGGCTGCCGGCACCACCGCGGCGGGCCTGCTGGCCGCGCTGAGCCCGGATTTCGCCGGGGCGCAAAAGGTCGCGCCAGCTGACGCGCGGCTGCGCACCGAGTGGGCCGAATTCGCCTCGCCCGCCGGCTACGGCAAGGCAAAAGCCTATGTGGCACGCCCGGCGCAGGCCGCTGCGGCGCTGCCGGTGGTGCTGGTGGTGCACGAGAACCGCGGCTTGAATCCGCACATCGAGGACGTCGCGCGGCGCCTTGCGCTGGAAAACTTCATCGCCGTGGCGCCGGACGCGCTCTTTCCCTTGGGCGGCTACCCCGGCGACGAGGACAAGGCGCGCGAGCGCTTTGCCCAACTCGACGCGGCCAAGACGCGCGAGGACTTCGTTGCCGCGGCGCAATGGGCACGCGGACTTGCCGGCGGCAACGGCCGGCTGGGCGCGGTGGGTTTTTGCTGGGGCGGCGGCACGGTGAACATGCTGGCCACGCGCATGCCGGAGCTGGCCGCGGGTGCGCCCTTCTACGGGCCGGCGCCGGCGCTGGACCAGGTGAAGAACGTCAAGGCGCAACTGCTGCTGGTCTTTGCCGACCAGGACGAGCGCATCAATGCCACCTGGCCGCCCTACGAGTCCGCGCTGCAGGCCGCGGGCGTGCGCTTCGAGGCTTTCAAATTCGCCGGCACGCAGCACGGCTTTCACAACGACACCACGCCGCGCTTCGACGAGGCCGCGGCACGCCAAGCCTGGAGCCGCACGTTGGCGCTGTTCAACCGCATGCTGCGCGCCTGAGCCGCGGGCGGCAGGGCTTTCACGGAGGGACGAAGCGCCCTGTGCGCCGCTCGCGGATGCGGCTACGGTGAAGCCTGCAGTTCCAGGCCACGGGCCGGACCGTTGCAACGGCTCCCGTGAACTCAGCGTCCACCCCCGTCAGCCGCCATGGACCTCGAACTTCTCCTGCAGCCCCTATCCGCCGAGCAGCCCTGCGGCGACGATCTTTCGTTTTCGCCGGAAGTGGACGCCCTGCGCGAGATGCGCCGCGAGGACGACCCGTCCCTGGCGCAGGGCGAGTGGGTCACGCCGCTGAAATCCGCCGATTGGGCCGGCGTTGCGCGCGGCTGCGAGACGCTGCTGCGCACCCGCTCCAAGGATTTGACGTTTGCCGGCTGGCTCACCGACGCCTGGGCACGCCTGCGCGGCTTCGAGGGCCTGGCCGAAGGCCTACGGCTGACCGCCGCGCTGGTGGAGCGGCACTGGCGCACGCTGCACCCATTGGCCGAGGACGGCGACCAGGAACAGCGCGCCGGTTGCCTGGCCTGGCTGACCGTGCGCGTGGTGGAGCTCAGCCGCAGCCTGCCGCTGGTGGCCGTGGACGCGCAGCCCATGGGCCTGGTCGACGTGCAGGCCGCGCGCCGGCGCAAGGCGGCCGCGGACGACGCGTCCTGCCCCGACGGCGAGGCAACGGCCGTGGACGCGCAGGAGCCGCCCCCTACGCTGGACGCCACGCTGCGCGCCGTGGCCGCCGGGGGCCACACCGCTTTCGGCGCCCAACAACAAGCCATCGCGTCCGCCCAAGCCGCCTTGCTGCAATTGCAGGCCGCGGTGGATGTGCAGTTGCCGCAGGACGGGCCGTCCTTCGCCGCGGCACGCAACGCGCTGGAGCAGGTGGCCGAGGGCTGGACGCGCATTGGGCGCGAGGCCGGCGTGGCCGAGGCGCGGCCGGACGGGGCGGCCGTCATGGCGCCGGCCGCCGTGGCCGAGGCATCGGCGCCGCCGGCGCCGCGCCTGGCCGGCGGGCCTATCCAGTCGCGGGCGCAGGCGCTGCAGCAGTTGCGGCTGGTGGCCGACTACTTCCGCCACGCCGAGCCGCACAGCCCCGTGGCTTACCTGGCCGACAAGGCGGCGCGCTGGGGCGAGATGCCGCTGCACGAATGGCTGCGCGCCGTGGTGAAGGACGGCATGGCACTGGCGTCCTTCGAGGAGTTGCTGGGCGTCGGGCCGCGCGAGCTGCGCGGCTGAGGCGCGGCGCGGGCCGCCGCATCCGGCCCGCTTCAAGCCTTCTTCAGACCGGTTTCAGGCCAATACCCGGAATTCGATGCGCCGGTTGCGGGCCCGCCCTTCGGGGCTGAGGTTGTCGGCCACCGGCTGGTCCGGCCCGGCGCCGGCGGTCTGGATGTCCGCGGGCGCGATGCCCTTGTTCACCAGGTAGGCCTTGACGGCCTCGGCGCGCGCGGCCGAGAGCTGCAGGTTGGCCATGCGGGGGCCGCGGTCGTCGGTATGGCCTACCACCTCGAAGCGCCGGCCGGCGAGCTGGCGCAGCAGCGGCAGCAACTCGTCGAGCACCTGCGTGCCCGCGGGCGTGAGCGTGGCGTTGCCGGGTTCGAAGGCGATGGTGCGCCGCGCCACCGCCGCATCCAGCATCTGCTGCGTGGGCGCGGCCACGTTCAGGCCGTCGCGCACGGTGTAGGTGGGGTTGTTCAGGCGTGCAGCGAGCTGCTCCAGCACTTGCTGGCGCACCGTTTCGCCGGGGACGCGGCCGCTGATTTCGACCACGTTGCCGCTGATGCGCAACTGTCCCTGCGTAACTTGCCGCAGGTCCGGCGCCAGCGCGCGCTGCACCTGCGCGGCCCAATTGGGTGGAGCCGTCAGCTGGTCTATGCCGAGCTGGTCCACGACGCGGGCGGCGCCGTAGATCTCCCGTACCCGCGTGAGGATGGCCGCGCGCGTGGCCTCGTCCGGCACCGCGCCGGACACCACCACCGGCCCCTGCGCGCCGGCTGCCGCCTGGACCTGCGTCTGCGTCTGAACTTGCGGCTGCGGCGGGTTCTGCGCCCGCGCCTGCGGCAGCGGCTGGGCCGCCAGGACGAGCAGCAGGGCGGCCCGGGCCCCCGCGGGCAGGGCAGGGCAGTGCAACCGAGCAGTCAACGAGCGCATGGCGTCACTCCTTCAGAAAGGCGGTGCCGAAAAGGTCCGCCGCCTCGCGCAGCGGCAGCGTGGGCTGGCGCAGATGGGCGTCGAGCCGGCGCAGCGCGGCGTCCTGCGCCACGTGGCCGTCCACCCAGCACGGTGCGTGCAGCGTGATGAAGGCGTCCTTTGCGGACGCGGGCGTGAACAGGGCCTGCAGCATGGCCGGCGACGCGCCGGCGAAGCCCACCAGCAGCGTGGGTTCGGCCGGTGCCCCCGCGCAAGGCAGCAGCAGCATCAGCTCGAAGTCGCCGCGCGCCAGGAAGCGGGCGATCAGCCGCAGCCACAGCGCGGCCATGGCCGCGGCCTGGTGCGGCCGGCCCGGCAGCGGCAGCCGCAGCCCCGTGTCCAGCCGCGACAGCCCGCTGTCCGGCACGGGCTGCAGCAGCAGCCCAAGGGCCAGCAGCACGCGGCGCAGGTCCACGCCGGGGTGGCTGTGCTCCAGCAGCGCCTGCAGCTCACCCAAGGTCTGCCGCGACACGAAGTCGCCGTCCTCGCGAGCCCAGGCGTCGGCTTGCGGGGCGATGTCCAGGCGCACTTGGCGGGCGCCGGCCAGCACGCTGGCCGCGTCGTCGGCGGCGCAGGCGCGCGCGGCGAGGTCCTGCAATTGCAGCCAGGCCGGTCCAAGCACCAGCGGCGCCTGGGCGATGAAGGCCATGGGCGCTCCGATTTCGAACGACGCCGTGGCCACGAAGGGAAAGCGCCGGCCTGCCGCATCGGCACTTGGGCGCAGGTGGCCGGCCAGCGCCACGCGGCTGCGCACGCCCAGCACGGCGAAATGGGCACAAAGCGCGCTGTCGTAGAGCTGCTTCCAGCGCGGGTCCTGCGCCAGATCGGCCAGGGCGCGGCTGAGCCATTGGTCTAGCAGCCGGGTGAGCGCTCCTTGCCGCGTGCTGCACACGAAATCGCCTCTGGAGCGCAGCTTGCCGAACCAGGACAGGGCCGCCGTGCCGCTCACCGCGCCGCTCCCGTGGCGGTAGCGGTGGCGGTGGTGGCGGGTGCAGTGGCGGCCAGCGCCACTTGGGCCGCGTCCTCGCCGGCTACCAGCCCGGGCAGCGACAGTCCGCGCAAGCCAGCACCGCCTGCCGGCGCCGCGCCGCCAGCCATCGGCCCAGGGGTGGAGATGGCCCGATAGTGGAGCGTGACGGCCAGAGAGCCCTGGCCGAGCGTGAGCTCGCGCAGGCCGTCGGCCAGCTTGGTGACTTGCGCGGCGTCTATCAGGCGCTCGAAACCGTAGGCTCCGGGTGCGTTGAACACCTCCACGGCCTGCCCGTCCAGCGCAATGCCGCTGATGCGTACGCCCGGCGTGGTGCCGGGCCGGGGCCAGACGAAGCTGCTCCAGCTCGCTTCGCCATTGCGGTAGCGCAGCACCTGGCCGTCAATGTCCACCGTGTACTCCACGAAGCCCGGCGCGCCCGTGGGCCGCAGTTGAAAGCTCACCTGCGCCGCGCCGGCTGAAGGCGATGCCGCGCTGTCCAGCGGCGCCACCCAGCCGGGCAGGCCCTGGGCGAAGGCCGGCCGCAGCCGCAGGCCCAGTTGCGCCCACTGGCGCGCGGCCACCTCGTCGCCGCGGCGCGTCACCAGCGGGCCCAGCGCCTCGGTGGCAAAGCGCGCCACCGCGCCGCTTGGGCCGAACACGTGCGCGATCTCCGCCGGCGCCGCCTCCACGCGCGAGGCCGGATCGAACGGGTACTTGCCCGCCAGCGTGAGCTGGAAGGGCTGCAGCACCTGTGCCGTCCATTGCCGGTTGAGCTCGGCCTCGGCGGCCGGCACCAGCGCGGCAAAGGAGCTCATGAGCGGACGCACCAGCAGCGGCCGCAGCGCGGCCTTGACGCCGTCGCTGGCGCCGGCGAGCAACTGCTCGTCCACGAAGCGTAGCGCCTCGGCCAGCTCGGAGGCGCCGCCCTCGAAGGTCGCGGCCATGAGCTGCCGCGCGGCCGGGCCGGCGTCGCCCTGGTTCTTCATGGTGTTCAGCCGCGAGCGCACGCGGCCCAGGCTTTGCAGATAGCCCTCCAGCAGCGGCGCTGCGCCCTCGCGCGCGGCCAGCAGCCGCTCCAGCGCGGCGAACTCGCGGCCCACGGCACCCATGGGCAGCGGCTCGGACGGCGCGGTGTCCGCCTTGACCTCCACTTGGGCCGGCGAGAGCTGTTGCAGCGACTGCCGCAGCCACTGCGCCACGCCCTCGCGCGCACGCGCCGCGTGAGCGTCTGCCAGCGACGGGTTGTCCCATGCCGTCTGCTCGTGCAGCGTGAGCAGCAGCTTGCGCAGCGGCGAGTCGGCGGGGTCGCCCAAGCGGTTCATGTGCGCCACGGCGGCCTCGAAGCCGGCGAAGTCCGCCACCGCCACGCCCTGCATGAAGCGCTGCCACTCGCGCACGTACTCGGCCTTGTAGAGGTCCACCAGCGTCTTGCGGATGTGCTGCGGGCTGCCTTGCAGCGAGAGGTCGTCGTGCGTGCTGGTCTTGAGCACCCAGTCGCTGCTTTGCAGCTCGTTGTGGGCCGCGTCGCGTATGGCGCCCTCGACGTGGCCCAGCCAGGCCTCGCGGGTGAAGGCGCCGCCCACCACGTGGCTGCCGGCGATCAGGGCCTTGTCCTGCTCGCCCACGATGCGCGCCACCGTGACGGGCGCGTAGCGCGTGGCGGCGCGGGCCTTCATGTCGGCATAGACGCGCTCGATGGCGGGCATGCCGCGCACCACGCGGCGCAGGTTCTCGCGCGTGCGGTCCACCAGGCCGAAGTTGTTGGCGATGACGGGAAACAGCGGGTCCTGCAGGTGCGCCATGGCAAACGAGATCAGGCTCTCGGCGCTGCGCATGAGCTGCTCGCGCGGCAGCGTGCCGCGGTTGTCCTCCAGCCAGCCGCGCCAGAAGCGGGTGACCTGGTCGGCCAGGTGGCCGGACTCCATGCGCTGCCGCTCGGCCAGCATGAGGTAAGTCTTGAGCGCGTTGTAGGCTTCCCCTACATCGGTGGGCGAAGCCTGGGCGTAGCGCGAAGCGGCTGCGGCCGTTGCCTGCGCATCGGTGCCGCGGGCGCTTGGGCGCAGCTCGGCGGCGTGCAGGTTGACCTCGCCCAAGTAGCCCTCCAGCGCCTGCGCCACCGGCTCCAGCATCACGCGGCGCAGGCCCTGGAACACCTCGCGGCGCAGCCGCAGCTCCAGCGCCTCGCCCTGGTACAGGCCCAGGCCGACGGTCCAGGGCCGCTGCGCGCGCCAGGCCGCCAGCTCGTCGACGCGGGCTTGCAGCAGCTCCAGCGCCTGCAGCCGCGAGGCCAGGTCGGCGCGGCCCTCCTGCAGCCGCTGCGCCTTCTCCAGGTCGGCCTGCACGCCGGCCACGAGCTGCCGGTTGCCCAGGTAAGACCAGGTCCAACCCCCTAGCGCCACGGACAGCGTGAGCACCCCCAGCGCGTAGCCCAGCGCGCGCAGCCGCCGCTGCGTGGGGTGGGCGCGCTGGCGTACCAGGTCGCGGTCGGCAAAGATCACATCAGAGAACAGCCGCTTGAGGAAGTAGCCCTGCTGCATGGCCTGCGCGGGCGCGGCCTCGCCCGCGGCCGGTGACAGGCCGAACTGCTGCGCCACCCCATCGGCGGGCGCCGCGGCCGCGTCGCCAGGCTGCACTGCGCTGGAGAAGTAAAAGCCGCGGAACACCGGGCGCACCTGATAGACGTTCTCGTCGAACAGCGTGGCGACGAAGCTGCGCAGCGCCGGCTGCAGCGCGGCAAACTCCAGCGGAAAGGCCAGCACCGAGGGCGGCAGCGCCTGGCCGCGGTGCAGCGTCATGTGTGCCAGCGCGGTTTCCTTGAGCCCCTCGCGCAGCTCGGCAAAGTGCTGGTCGAACAGCGCCACGGCGTCGGCGGCGGGCTTGCGCTCGTAGGGCAGCGTGGCGCCCCACACCTGTTCGCGATCCTGCGCGTCGTGGCCGGCGAAGAAGCCGGTGAAGCCGCCGATGAGGTCGGCCTTGGTGAAGAGCACGTACACCGGCGCGCTGACCTCCAGCGCATCGGTGAGCTCCTGCACGCGGGCGCGCAGGTCGCGGGCGAGGGTGATGACGTCCTGCGCCGGCGCGTCGCGCAACTGCGCCACGCTGGCCGTCACGAGGATGCCGTTGATGGGCGCCTTGGGCCTGTGCCGCTTGAGCAGGCGCAGAAAGCTCATCCAGGCCTCGCGGTGCTCGGCCTCGACCGCGTAGCGGCCGGCCGTGTCGAGCAGGATGCCTTCGCTGGTGAAGAACCAGTCGCAGTGGCGCGTACCGCCTATGCCGTGGAGGACGTTGTCCTTGCCGTGCGGGAAGGGGAAGGTCAGGCCGGACTGGACGACGGCGGTGCTCTTGCCCGTGGAGGAGGCGCCTATGAGCATGAGCCAGGGCAGCTCGTACAGCGCGGCCTGGCTGCTGCGGCGGCCCAGCCGGGAGCTTTTCAGGGTGCGAATGGCTTCTCGGAGTTGCGACCGCAACTCGTCTTCCTCCACCTCGCGCTGGTCGGCGCCGGTGCCCGCGGCGCTGGCCATGCTGCCTTCCAGCGCCTGCTCCAGGCCGGCGGCCGCCCGCCTGCCATGCCAGCGCCGCCAGGTGTGCTGCACCAGCCAGTAAAGCAGGGCCAGGGACAGCAGGCCCGCGGCCACGGCCAGCCGCAGCAGCATGGGCCAGGCGCTGAACCATACGAACGCGCCCAACAGCAGCAGGCCCAGTAGGGCCAGGGTGCGGGCGCTCAGGAGCAACTGCAGGAGGCGCTTCATGGCTAGAGCTCCGAAGTGGGTGAAAGGATGGAGTCCATGGCTGGCAGTCAGCGCGCGGCGTCGCGCCGCCACTCGACGTGGCCGTAGTCCCGGGGCGAGCGCCAGTCCCCGCCCCAGGTCAGGCCCAGCGAGCGCGCGACCTCGCCATAGGCCTGATAGCCCTGCATGGCCCAAGGGTCGCGCTCGGAGATGACGACCTTGCCGTCGCGCAGGAAGGCGCAGTCGGCGGCCAGGCCGAACTGGTGCAGGCTCTGGTTTGGGCCGGCGCGCGTCACCGAGGGGCCCAGCGCCGCCAGCGCGGCCTGGCGCTGCGGGCTGCGCCAGCCCTCCAGCAGCACCATGTCGTAGCCGTGGCGCTCGCGAACCAGCCGGAAGGCCAGCAGCAGCCGTTGTCGAAAGGCGGCGTCCAGCAGCTCCCATTGGCGACTGGCCAGTTGCGCCATGGGCAGCCATTGCTGCACTTCCGCAGTCATGAACAGCGCAGGCGGCAGCGGCGGTGGAGCCACCAGTTCCTCGCCCTGCAGCAGCGCGGCCACGCGCTGGTCCACGGCGCGCTCGGCGCCGTCCAGGCCGTCCACGCGCTGCAGCCCGCGCAGGCTCCATGCGAGCAGGGGCAGGAGCATCAGCAGGGCCAAGGCGGCGGCCAGCGGCAGCGCCCGGCGGCGCAGCATGCCGGTTGAGCCGGCAACCAGGTGCCGCACCCCGCGGCCGGCGTGGCGGGCCAGGGCCTGGGTGCCCAGCGTCCAGGCCGCCGCGGCGCGGCGGCCGCTTTGCCACCAGCGCCGCGTGCTGGCCTGAGCCCAATCGCGCACGGGTGCGAGCAGCAGTGCCGTCAGCGAGGCAGCCAGCAGCAGGTAGAACAAGACTCCCAGCAGCATGAGCGCGTCCAAGGTTGTTGGCCCGCTCAAGCTGCTATCGGGCCATCTGTAAAGTAAATTTGTGTAAATAGTTCATAAAGAGGCTGTCAAACGCCAGAGGAGTGCCCCGCGGTTCCCGCGAATGAGGGGGTATTGGGAGAAGCGCGAAGCGGCGCTGCGGAGTCCCTGACCAGACTGGTTCCCATCAACCAGGACCGCCAGGGGAGGGCATGGGCACATGGACTCACGACACACCAGCGCAGCGCCGCAGGCCGCGTGGCGGCCCAGCCTGATGCCGCAAGCCGGCGCCGCGCCGCGGCCCGGCCTGTGGGAGCCCGTGCCGCTGCTGGCCGCGCTGCACCAGGATCTGCCCATGCATGCGGACGCAACCGCCGTGGGCAGCCTGCAATCCTGCCTGGCCAGCCTTGCGGCACTGGCCTTCGCAGGCCTGGGCGTGGCGCTGATGCTGCACTGGTCGTCCCCCGAAGTCGCACGGGCCGCCCATGCCGCAGCGCCCGTGTCCGTCTCCCCGGCCGTGCAGGCAAGGGCGTTGGACACGCCGGCCACGGCGGCGTCCACGGCCTTCATGCCGGCACCGGCGGCCGCACGCATCGAGCGCATGGTTCCGGCGCCGGCTGGGCCCGTCTCCTCGCCGGCCTCACCACAGGCCGCACCGCCAGTGTCCGTGCCCCTTGCACTTGCGCCGCCTTCACGCATGGCCCGCACCAAAATGGCGGCTGCCCCACATGCGGCTCCGCACGCGGCGCCCGCTTCAAAGCGCGACCCCCACGCCACCGCCGCGGCGCGCGCCATGCCGGCTACCGCATCCACGCCCATGCCGCACAACCGGGCCGTGCAGGTCGAAGCCGAGTCCGCCACCGCTGGGCAGGCCGACGCCGACGCGGACCTGCTCCAGGCCGTGATGGACTGGCACGAGCAGCATGCGCCGCAGCCCGCATCTCGGCGCTGAGCCAAGCTCATGACCTGAGCCAGGCGAGGTTGCGTTGGAAACGAAAGCGGCGCGGCAGCAGAAAAATTTTCGCCAGCCTCTTGCGGCCACCAAAAAACCCCTGCTACACTCTCGCTTCTTCG
>NZ_BCTC01000074.1 GCF_001571085.1 Azohydromonas lata NBRC 102462 | reverse complement strand
TATGTGCATTTTTCAATGAAAGCAGCGCTTTTTTGTCATCAAGCTCTAAACTTAAGTCTGAAATAATTGCGGAATATCCTATTTCTTCCGCGTATCTTGATAGATCGTTGCTCTTGTAATTGTTGGCGAGTTTGCTGACAAATTCATATTCTCTTTTTTGTCTGTCTTTTCGAAGATGTCGCATGTCATCTATTGCTTTTCCTAAACCCAATGTCTTAAAAAGGAAGGTTGCGGCCACGCTAGACAATGGAATTAAAAGATTTTTCAGAAATTCTAAATCTAAATTCATTTCTATCCCTGTAAAAGTAAATGGCGGCCGAGAGGCCGCCATGTGGTGACGTCAATGACCTAATTGTCAGGCACTACATTCTGTTCACTTTCAGCGGTAATACACGTGCTCGCCGTTGGCCGCGCGCCAGCTGCTTTCGAAGTGCGCGGCGTCATCGGCGCTGCGGGGCTTGACGCCCATGAGGATGCCGCCTTGCTTGATGCCTTCCTCGTAGTGCTTCACGCGCTCTTCCGGGATGCCCCAGCCGATGAGCGCGCCGATCAGGCCGCCACTGGCCGCGCCTGCGCCGGCACCGGCCAGCGCCGCGGCGATCGGGCCCGCGATGACCATGCCCAGGCCCGGAATGGCCACCGAGGTGCCCACGGCCGCCACGGCCGCGGCAATCGCGCCCACCGTGCCGCCGATGGCGCCGCCGATGCCCGCGCCTTCCGCGGCCTTGTTGCCCAGCTCGGTCTGGGTGCCCACGGTGGTGTCGCTGCCGAAGTGGCGCTTGCGCGTCTCGTCGGACATCACCAGGTTCACGTCGTCCTTGGTGTAGCCACGCTCATGCAGCGATTGGTAGGCGCGCTCGGCGCTGTCGCGGTCGCGGAACAAGCCGGTGACGTACGGGGTGTCAGCCATGGTGAGAACTCCTTGCTGTGGTTGCGGTGGCGGCGCACGCATCGCGGCGCCTTGGCACCTGTCCAGCAAGCCACGCGCCCAAAAGCCGCCATGCCACGGGACGGGCCCCGGCGTGACGAAGTGCATGCCGCCGCGCTTGACCCGCCTCAAGTGCCCCGCCGCCACGGCCGATGAAGCTGGCAAGTCCGCGCCCCGCGTGGGTTTTTCCAGTTTTCGCCTGACCACGCGCCGCCATGAACATCACGCCGCTGCAGATTTACTTCATAGGCCAGGTCGCCATCGTGACCGGCGCCTGGGGCATGGACCTCACGGGCTCCATGTGGCCCATGGCCTTCGGCGCCTCCACCGGCTGCATGTGCACCGCGCCGCTGGTGCGCCAGCTCCTGGCGCGCTGGCGCGAGCGCCGCTCGCGCTGAGAACAGCGCGCACCGCTGGGTCATTTCGCGATTTCTCGCGGCAATGTCCCCTGCCGCTTTCAAGCACTTTTTGAAGATCCCGCGGGCGCCTCGGCCGTGGGCACCGCCTCCAGCCGCTTCAACTGCAGCTCCGCCAGCGCCTCGTACAGCGGGCGGCTGATCTGGCGCGACACCAGGCTGGCGGTCATGGAGGCCGCCATGAGGCTGAGCACCATGGCGTGGCCGTCCACCATCTCCATGACGATGATGAAGGCGGTGATGGGCGCCTGCGTCACCGCCGCCAGGAAGGCCGCCATGCCCATGGCGATGAGCGCGGGCGCCAGGGCCGGCTGCTGCATCAGCGAGGCGACGTCGTGGCCGACGCCCGCGCCTATGGACAGCGAGGGCGCGAAGATGCCTCCCGGCACGCCCGCCCAGGCCGAGAGCCAGGTGGCGGCGAACTTCAGCACTACGAAGATCACGGGCTGGTGCTGCGTGCCCTCCCCGCCTTCCAGCAGGGCGCGCGTGTGCTCGTAGCCGCTGCCGAAGGTCGCGCCGCCGGTGGCCGCGCCTATGGCGGCCACGGCCAGCGCGCAGCCGGCGGCAAAGCGGATCGGGTACTGGCGCCGCCAGGCGCTGAAGCGGTCCGCTGTGCCGGCGGTGGAGGCGATCAGCAGCCGCGCGAACAGCCCGCCCAACAGGCCGCCGAGCAGCGTGACCAGCAGGCCCGGCGCGAGCACGTCCCAGTCCAGCGGCGGCGCGTGGATGACGCCGAAGTAGGTGAAATTGCCGAACACCGAGACAGCCATCAGGCCGGCCAGGACGATGGCGGCGATGAGCAGGCCGCTGCTGCGCTGGTTGAGGTTGCGCGAAAGCTCCTCGATGGCGAAGAGCACGCCGCCCAACGGCGTGTTGAAGGCCGCGGCGATGCCCGCCGCCCCGCCGGCCACCAGCAGCCCGTGCGCGTTGATGACGGTGCGCGTGGACAGCCAGCGCCGCGCCGCCAGCATCACGCCCGCGGCCACCTGCACCGACGGGCCCTCGCGCCCAATGGACAGCCCCGCCAGCAACCCGGCCGAGGACAGCAGCACTTTCACCAGGCTCAGCTTGAGCGATACGAACAGGCCGTATTGCGGCGGCGGCGTGGCCGTGTCCAGCGCGGCCATGACCTGCGGGATGCCGGAGCCCGCCGCCCCGGGAAACCACTTGCGCGTGGCCCACACGATGGCCGCCACGCACAGCGGGCCGGTGACGAACAGCGCCCACGGGGCGGCGTGCCACAGCTTTTCGAACAGGCGCAGCGCCTGGTCGGTCAGCAAGGTGAAACCCACCACCAGCAGCCCGGCCGCGGCGGCGGCGGCCAGGACGATGGCCCTGTCCAGCCAAGGCCGCCAGTCCACCAGCTCCGTGCGCAGGTTTCTGAGGATGTCCGGCTCGTGCTGGTGCTGCATGGTTTTGTTCTGTGAGGCGCCGGGCACGCCGTGCGTGCGCCGGCGCAGTGCGGCGGGAAAAGCCGCCCAGGGCGAGCAAAGTCCACGCCCGCGCCCGGCGGCCGCGGGATTGTGGTGGCCGAGCGGACAATCGCGTCCCAAGTCCTGGCACGGCTGCAGACCTTGCACGCCGCAACGCCCTGGGCAGCGCCTGCAGCGGCGCGACCAGCGCCCGCTGTGCTCCCGGATCAAGGGGAGGTGCCGCGAGGCTGGCACGCTGTGAGCTGTGAGACCGACCGGGAAGCCTTGGTGCCGATGAAATTTCGCTCGCTTGTCCTTGCCGCCGCTGCCGTGGGCAGCGTGGGGATGGCCGTTGTCCTGTTCCAGCGCCATGCCGTGCCCGCACCGCCGCCGCACGCGCCGCTGCTGCGGCCTGACGACCGGTTGCTGGTGGGCAAGGGCGAGCGCATCTACCAGGTGCGCTGCGCCGCCTGCCACGGCGCCAACCTGGAGGGCCAGGCCGACTGGCGCGAGCCGGACGTCAACGGGCTGATGCCCGCGCCGCCGCACGACGAGAGCGGCCACACCTGGCACCACCCGGACGAGCAGCTGTTCAAGCTCACCAAGCTGGGCATCGCCAAGGCCGCGGGCCTGAAGGACTACAAGACGGCCATGCCGGCGTTCGAGGGCGTGCTCAGCGACGAGGACATCGTCGCCGTGCTCTCCTTCATCAAGTCGCGCTGGCCGGCGAGCGTGCGCGAGAAGCACAACCGGATGAACGCGCAGTACGAGGCGGCCAAGACGCAGCCCTGAAGGCGCAAGCCCCGGCGGCACGGCGGCTGCCCGCGGCCAGAGGGTGAGCCGCACGGGGCGCATCGAAGAGAAAGGAGCCGCCATGGCCAAGGCCACACACAAGGACTACGAGGAGCAGGCGGTCGAAGGCGGCGTGCCGCTGAAGATGTGGACGCGCGGCGTGCCGGTGGAGGACGCGGCGCGGCAGCAACTGGCCAACGCGGCCAAGCTGCCTATCGTCTTCCACCACGTCGCGGCCATGCCGGACGTGCACCTGGGCATAGGCGCGACGGTGGGCTCGGTCATCCCGACCGTGAAGGCCATCATCCCGGCCGCCGTGGGCGTGGACATCGGCTGCGGGATGATCGCCGCGCGCACCACGCTGAGCGCCTCGGACCTGCCGGACCACCTGGGCCCGCTGCGCAGCGCCATCGAGCACGCCGTGCCGCATGGCCGCGCCCCGGGCGCGCGCGACCCCGGCGCCTGGCGCGACGTGCCGCCGCCCGTGGACGCCGCCTGGGCCGCGCTGGCGCCGGAATTCAAGGAGATCTGCCGCGGCCACCCCAAGCTGGAGAAGACCAACCAGCGCGTGCACCTGGGCACGCTGGGCACGGGCAACCATTTCATAGAGGTCTGCCTGGACGAGGCCGGTGCCGTGTGGTTCATGCTGCATTCCGGCTCGCGCGGCGTGGGCAACGCCATAGGCACGCATTTCATCGAGCTGGCCAAGCAGGACGCCCTGCGACACCAGGCCAACCTGCCCGACCGCGACCTGGCCTACCTGGAGGAGGGCTCACGCTACTTCGGCGACTACGTGCGCGCGGTGGGGTGGGCGCAGCGCTTCGCGGCCACGAACCGGGAGCTCATGATGAAAGCCGTGGTGGCCGCGGCGCGCAAGGTGATCCGCAAGCCGTTCGACGTGCAGACCGAGGCGGTGAACTGCCACCACAACTACGTGCAGCGCGAGCGGCACTTCGGCCAGGACGTGTGGGTCACGCGCAAGGGCGCGGTGAGTGCGCGAGAGGGCGAGCTGGGCATCATCCCCGGCAGCATGGGCGCGCGCAGCTTCATCGTCCGCGGCAAAGGCAACCCCGAGAGCTTCAGCAGTTGCTCCCACGGCGCGGGCCGCCGCATGAGCCGCACGGAGGCGAAACGCCGCTTCACCGTGGCCGACCAGCGCGCCGCCACCGAGGGCGTGGAATGCCGCAAGGACAAGGACGTGATCGACGAGATCCCGCACGCCTACAAAAACATCCAGGCGGTGATGGCGGCGCAGGACAGCCTGGTGGAAGTGGTGCACACGCTGCGGCAGGTGGTGTGCGTGAAGGGGTGAGGCGCCGCCGGCTGGGCGCCGGGCTGCCTTACTCCACCACCCGCATGCGCCCCATCACCAGCGGCCCCGTGAAATAGCCCGGCAGCGGCCGGCCCTCGCGCTGCAGCTCGTGGCGGTAGTCGCGCAGCATCTGCCAGCGCGTGTAGGGCTCGTCGCGGCCGGAAAGCGCCACGGACAGCCGCATGACCATGCTGTGCGTCTGCGAGGGCGGGGCGTCGCTGACGGTGAGCGTCATCCACGCCAACACCCCGTAGACCAGCAGCCGCGACGCGTGCACCCGCGGCACGTGCATGCCGCGCAGCGCCAGCAGCGCGGTGCCCAGGCCCAGGACGAAGCCCAGCAGCGCCTCCGAGGGCGAGTGCGCCAGCACCTGCACACGCGACACCGCGATCAGCGCCGCCAGCGCTGTGCCGCCCAGCACGGCCGCGCGCTGCAGGCGCGGCCCGGCGTCGGCCACCAGCACCCGCGCCAGCACCGGCAGCACCGCCGCGGCGAACATGGAGTGGCCGGAGATGCCGGTGAAGTTCAGCGGCGCATAGCCCATCTCCCAGCCGAAGAAGGCGACCTTGTTGGCCGTGGTCACCAGCGCCGACACCGCCGTGCAGCCGCCCCACACCAGCGCCGCGCGCGGCGTGTGCGAGCGCAGCGACAGCCACAGCAGCGTGGCCAGCATGGCGGGCAGCAGGATCTGGGCTTCGCCCAGGCGCGTCAGCAGGTTCCAGGAGACTTCGGTCATGGCAGCCGCGCGGCCCGCGCGGAAGGGATACAAGGCGGCGCGAGCTTAAGGGACACCCCCGCCGCGCGCGCCGCAAAACTTCGGGATTCCCCCTAGACGAACCGGCCTGCGCGGAAATCCTCCACGGCCTGAAAAATCTGTTCGTTGCTGTTCATGACGAAGGGCCCGTACTGCGCGATGGGCTCGTTGAGCGGCTGCCCGGCGATCAGCAGCGCCCGCGCGCCCTCGGCGCCGGCACGCATGCGCACGCCGTCGCTGCCCGCGTCGTTGCGCAAGAGGGCCATGCGCTGCACGGCCACCGGCGTGTCCGCCACGTCCAGCGCACCGCGGTAGACGTAGATGAAGGCGTTGTGCGCGGCCGGCAGGGCCTGCTCGAAGGCAGCGCCCGCGGGCAGGTGCAGGTCCAGGTACAGCGGCTCGGTGCGCTCGCGCTGCACGGCGCCGGCCACGCCGTGGCTGGTGCCGGCGATGACGCGCACGCGCACGCCCTCGGCCGTCTGGAGCTCGGGGATCTGCCCGGAGGCGATGTCCCGGTAGCCCGGCTCGCACAGCTTCTGGTCCGACGGCAGGTTCAGCCAGAGCTGAAAACCTTCCATGCGGCCTTCCTGCTGCTCGGGCAGCTCGCTGTGCACCAGGCCGCGGCCGGCCGTCATCCACTGCACGCCGCCGTTTTCCAGCAGGCCCTCGTGGCCGGCGCTGTCGCGGTGGCGCAGGCGCCCGGCAATCATGTAGGTCACGGTCTCGAAGCCGCGGTGCGGGTGGTCGGGGAAGCCGGCGATGTAGTCGTCGGGGTTGTCGGTGCCGAAGGCGTCCAGCATCAGGAAGGGGTCCAGCCGGCGCTGCAGCGGCTGCGTCAGCACGCGGGTGAGCTTCACGCCCGCACCGTCGCTGGTCGGGGTGCCGGCGAGCACGCGCTCGACGTGGCGCGGGTGGCGGACGAGGTCGGGGGTGGCGGTGTTGGTGTCCATGCGGGTCACTGTAGGTGCCGCGCAAGGCCTTGGCATTGCACGCGTGTGCATGCCGGGTTCCATGAAACGAAAAGGCCGCCCGCAGGCGGCCTTGGCAGCGCAGGGCAGGGCTCAGCGCGGCGGGTGGGCCGGGCCGCCGTGCGCGTGGGGCGCCTGCTGCAGCGCCGCGGGCCGGTCGGTGCGCTTGCGCAGCCGGATGTTGAGCATCTCCACCACCAGCGAGAAGAACATCGCGAAGTAGATGTAGCCCTTGGGCACGTGGTGGCCGAAGCCGTCGGCCAGCAGCACCACGCCCACGGCCACCAGGAAGGACAGCGCCAGCATCTTGATGGTCGGGTGCTCCGACACGAAGCGGCCGATCGGCCCGGCGAAGACCATCATCATCCCCACCGAGGCGACGACGGCGGCAATCATCACCGCCACCTCGTCCACCATGCCCACCGCGGTGATGATGGAGTCCAGCGAGAACACCAGGTCGATCACCATGATCTGCAGGATCACGCCGCTGAAGCTGGCGGCCACGGCCTTGGAGGCATGCTCCTCCTCGCCGGCAAAGGACTGGTGGATCTCGCCCGTGCTCTTCCAGATCAGGAACAGGCCGCCCAGGATGAGGATGAGGTCGCGCCCCGAGATCTCCTGGTTGAGCACCGTGAACAGCGGCTCCACCAGCCCAACGATCCACGACAGCAGCAGCAGCAGGCCGATGCGCATGAACATGGCCATGAACAAGCCCAGGCGCCGGGCGAACTCGCGCCGCTCGGCGGGCAGCTTATCGACCAGGATGGAGATGAAGATGATGTTGTCTATGCCCAGCACCAGCTCCAGCGCGGTGAGCGTGAAGAAGGCGATCCAGGCTTGAGGGTCGGTGAGCAGTTCCATCACGGGGGTTCTCCGGCGGATTTTTGAAGTGAGCCAGGGCGGCGCGGCGCCCGCGCAAAAGACGTTTCGAGTGCGCGGTCGGGCGGGCGTTCCCATTGCAGCCGGCATGCCCGGCCACTTCAGGGGTCCAGGTCCGCGCATTGCCGCCGGCGCGCCATTTCGCGCATGATCAGCGCGCCTCATCCAACCCCCCGGACCCACGGGTCCGACCGTTGACAACGATGCCCGATAAACCTGCCGCGCCGCCGCGGCGTGACCGGCGCCGCGCCGCGGCGCTGCTGCTGTCCTCCAGCCTGTGGCCGGCCTGGCCGGCGCTGGCCGCCATGGCCTCCTCCCGCGCCGCCGCCGCGCCGGTGTCCGGCCCCTCCAACGCCCAGGGCGCCAACGGCGCCGCGCCGCCGGACGCCGAAGGCGCCGCCGCCGAGGGCGGACGCTGGGTGCACGCCCTGGCCACCTTCGGCGAGCCCAAGTACCCGGAAAACTTCACCAGCTTCGA
This sequence comes from Azohydromonas lata NBRC 102462, assembly GCF_001571085.1. Taxonomy (GTDB): domain Bacteria; phylum Pseudomonadota; class Gammaproteobacteria; order Burkholderiales; family Burkholderiaceae_C; genus Azohydromonas; species Azohydromonas lata. Next base: position 24,298 of record NZ_BCTC01000074.1, on the reverse strand, counting down.
GTACGTGCGGCCGGACGCGCCCAAGGGCGGCGTGCTGAAGCTGCGCAACCCGGACCGGCGCACCAGCTTCGACAAGTTCAACCCCTTCACGGTGCGCGGCAACGCGCCGGCGGGGGTGTCGATCTACATGTTCGAGAGCCTGTGCACCGGCGCGGACGACGAGCCGCAGACCATGTACGGGCTGCTGGCCGAGCGCTTCATCGTGGCGCCGGACAAGTCCAGCATCACCTTCCGGCTCGACCCGCGCGCGCGCTTCTGGAACGGCGACCCCGTGACGGCCGAGGACGTGAAGTTCAGCTTCGAGCGCCTGACCAGCAAGCAGGCCTCGCCCGCACTGGTGCAGACCTACGCCCCGGCCGGGCCCGTGACGGTGCTGGACGAGCGCACGGTGCGCTTCGGCATCAAGGACCGCAGCCTGGACACCGTCTTCCTCGTCGGCGGCCTGCCCGTGTTCTCGCGCAAGTGGGGCCTGGGCGCGGACGGCAAGGTGAAACCCTTCGATCAGGTCGTGGGCGAGTACCCCATCACCACCGGCGCCTACGTCATCGACCGCGTGGACATGGGCCGGCGCATCGAGTTCAAGCGCAACCCGGACTATTGGGCCAAGGAGCACCCCACGCGGCGCGGCTGGTTCAACTTCGACCGCGTGGTCTACCGCATGTACAAGGACGGCTCGGTGGCGTTCGAGGCCTTCAAGACCGGCGAGTACGACATCCACAAGGAGTACAGCTCGCGCGCCTGGGCGCGCCAGCACAAGGGGCCGAAGTGGGACGACGGGCGCATCGTCAAGAACGACTTCGAGACCGCCACTGGCCAGGGCCTGCAAAGCCACCAGTTCAACACCCGGCGCGAGCTGCTGAGCGACCGGCGCGTGCGCGAGGCCATCGCCCTGGCCTACGACTTCGAGCGCATCAACCGCTTCGGCCTGCTCAAGCGCGCCTACAGCGTGTTCAACAACTCGGAGTTCGCGGCCGAGGGGCTGCCCTCCGCGGGCGAATTGAAGCTGCTGGAGCCCTACCGCAAGGCGCTGCCGCCGGAAGTGTTCGGCCCGGCCTTTCGCCCGCCCAGCACCGCCGGCGGCGCGGCGGACTTGCGCCGCAACCTGCTCAAGGCGCGTGCGCTGCTGGAGGACGCGGGCTGGAAGCTCGATGGCGACGGCCTGCTGCGCAACGCGCAGGGGCGCGCGCTGGAGCTGGAATACCTCAACCCGGGCGAGACGGGCGGGCGCATCTCGGACTGGCAGAAGAACTGCGAGAAGCTGGGCATCACGCTCAAGGAGCGCAACGTGGACTTCGCGCTCTACCGCAACCGGCTGGAGAACTACGACTTCGACGTCATCACCATCGTCGAAGGCAAGTTCACCCTGCCCAACGCCGCCAGCTACATCACCAGCTACGGCTCGCAGGCGGCGGACGAGAAGGGCAACGGCAACTTCCGCGGCATCAAGAGCCCGGCGCTGGACCACATCCTGGCCGTCATGTCCAAGGTGCAGACCCTGGCCGAGCTGCGCGACTGCTGCCGGGCCATGGACCGCATCGTGATGTGGAACCACTGGCAGGTGCCGGACGTGTACGTCTCGGCCGAGCGGGCCTCGTACTGGAACCGCTTCGGCATCCCGGCCAAGCAGCCGCTGTACTTCGGCATAGACACGGCCGGCGAGAACAGCGCCTGGCCGGTCATGTGCTGGTGGATCAAGGACAGGAACAAGGAGCAGGCCTGAATGCTCGGCTACATCTTCAAGCGGCTGCTGCTGATGATCCCCACGCTGCTGGGGGCGCTCACCATCACCTTCGCCGTCATCCAGTTCGTCCCCGGCGGGCCGGTGGAGCAGCTCCTGGCCGAGGCGCGCGCCACGCAAAAGGGCGGCGACAGCGACGTCTACAAGGCCGGGCGCGACAGCGACGCCAAGCAGCTCGCCGAGCTCAAGAAGCTCTACGGCTTCGACAAGCCCGCGCACGTGCGCTACTTCGAGATGCTGGGCCAGTTCGCGCGCTTCGACCTGGGCAAGAGCTTTCTGCAGAACAAGGACGTGTGGCAGCTCATCAAGGAGAAGCTGCCCGTCTCCGTGTCGCTTGGGCTGTGGACCTTCTTCATCTCCTACCTGATCTCCATCCCGCTGGGCGTGGCCAAGGCGGTGCGCGAGGGCACGCGCTTCGATGCGCTGACCACCATGGCGGTGCTGGTGGGCTACGCGATCCCGGGCTTCGTGCTGGGCGTGCTGCTCATCGTCCTGTTTGCCGGCGGCACCTTCTTCGAGGTGTTCCCGCTGCGCGGGCTGACCTCGGACAACTGGGAGGAGCTCACCTGGCCGGCGCGCATCGCCGACTACTTCTGGCACCTGACGCTGCCGCTGATCTGCCTGGTGATCGGCAGCTTCGCCGTCATGACCATGCTGACCAAGAACACCTTCGTCGAGGAGATGCGCAAGCAGTACGTGCTGGTGGCGCGGGCCAAGGGCCTGTCGCAGCGCCGCGTGCTCTACAAGCACATCTTCCGCAACGCGCTCATCCCGCTGGTCACGGGCTTCCCGGCGGCTTTCATCGGCGCCTTCTTCGCGGGCTCGGTGCTCATCGAAACGCTGTTCTCGCTGGATGGGCTGGGCCTGCTGGCCTATGAGTCCGTGGTGCGGCGCGACTACCCGGTGGTGCTGGGCTCGCTCTACCTCTTCACGCTCATCGGCCTGGTGGTGAAGCTGATCTCGGACCTGATGTACGTGGTGGTCGATCCGCGCGTGCAGTTCGGCAGCGTGGGCAAGTGAGGCGCGCGGCATGAGCTCCCAACCCATTCTTCCCGCCACCCCCGCCGCCGCCCAGGGCAGCGATCGCCCCGTGGACCTGATGGCCCAGCCGCCCGCGGGCGCGGCGGCCGATGCCGCGGTGCTCGCGCCCATCGCGGCCGGTGCCCGGCGCTCGCCCAACCAGCGCGCCTGGGCCCGTTTCAAGCGCAACCGCCTGGGCTACGTGTCGCTGTGGGTGTTCATCGCCATGCTGGTGTTCTCCACGCTGGCCGAGTTCGTGAGCAACGACCGCCCGCTGGTGGCGCGCTACGAGGGCCGCTGGTTCTTCCCCGTGGTGAGCAACCCGCCGGAAGACGCGTTGGGCGGCGACTTCGCCACGCCCACGGACTGGAAGGACCCCTTCATCGCCGCGCAGTTCGACAAGCCCGGCAACTGGCGGCTGGGCACGCTCAACCCGCACTCGGCCTCGTCCACGGACTACTTCTCGAAGGAGCCCGACCCCGCGCCACCGGGGGGGATCAACCTGCTGGGGACGGACAGCCAGGGGCGCGACATGGTGGCGCGGCTGCTTTACGGCTTCCGGGTGAGCATCTGGTTCGGCCTGGCGCTCACTGCCGTGGGCACCGTGCTGGGCGTGCTGGCCGGCGCGCTGCAGGGCTACTTCGGCGGCAAGCTCGACCTCACCATGCAGCGCGTCATAGAGGTCTGGGGCGCGGTGCCGGAGCTGTACCTGTTGATCATCTTCGCCTCCATCTTCGAGCCCTCGCTGCTGCTGCTGCTCGTCCTGCTGTCGCTGTGGGGCTGGATGGGGCTGTCGGACTACGTGCGCGCGGAGTTCCTGCGCAACCGCTCGCTGGACTACGTGAAGGCGGCGCGGGCGCTGGGCCTCTCGAACCGGCAGATCATCTTCCGCCACGTGCTGCCCAACTCGCTCACGCCGGTGATCACGTTTTTGCCCTTCCGCATGAGCGGCGCCATCCTGTCGCTGACCTCACTGGACTTCCTGGGCCTGGGCGTGCCGCGCACGGTGCCCTCGCTGGGTGAGCTGCTCAACCAGGGCAAGGCCAACCTGGATGCCTGGTGGATCATCGTCCCGACCTTCGTGCTGCTCGTGATCACGATGCTGCTGCTGACCTTCATCGGCGACGCGCTGCGCGACGCCTTCGACACCCGCAAGTCATGAGCATGGACGACGTGAAGGCAACGCCAGCCCTGCTGGATGTGCAGCACCTGACGGTGCGGTTCGGCGACCACGCGGTGGTCAACGACGTGAGCTTCCAGGTCCGCCCGCGCGAAAAGTTCGCGCTGGTGGGAGAGTCGGGGAGTGGCAAATCCATCACCGCGCTGTCGGTGCTGCGGCTGGTGGATGGGGCGCAGACCCGCGGGGCGATCCGCTTCGGCGGCGAAGACCTGGTGGCCCTGAGCGAGCGGCGCATGCGGGCCTTGCGTGGGCGCGACATCGGCATGATCTTCCAGGAGCCCATGACGGCGCTGAACCCGCTCTACAGCGTGGGCAACCAGATCGCCGAGGTGCTGGAGCTGCACGAGGCGCTGCGGCCCAACGCGGCGCGGGCCCGCGCCATAGAGCTGCTGGAGCGCACCGGCATCCCCGAGCCGCAGCGGCGGGTGGACGCCTTTCCGCACGAGCTCTCCGGCGGCCAGCGCCAGCGCGCCATGATCGCCATGGCGCTCGCCTGCAAGCCCAAGCTGCTCATCGCCGACGAGCCCACCACGGCGCTGGACGTGACCATCCAGGCGCAGATCCTGGCCCTGCTGGACGAGCTGCAGGCCGAAATGGGCATGGCGCTGCTGTTCATCACGCACGACCTCAACCTGGTGCGCCGCTTCACGCACCGCGTGGGCGTGATGGAGCGCGGCCGCCTGGTGGAGTCCGGCGACACCGCCGCCGTCTTCGCCGACCCGCAGCACGCCTACACCCGCAAGCTGCTGGGCAGCCGCCCGCGCCGCGTGGTGATGCCCGTGCCGCCGGACGCGCCCGCGCTGCTGCAGGCGCAGGACGTGCGCGTGCACTTTGCGCGCAAGGGCTCGTGGTTCCGCAAGCTGCCGCCCTTCGAGGCGGTGAAGGCCGCCACGCTGGAGCTCAGGCGCGGCGAGACGCTGGGCATCGTGGGCGAGTCCGGCTCCGGCAAGACGACGCTGGGCATGGCGCTGCTGGCGCTGCAGCCCATCGCGGGCGGGCAGGTGCGCTTGGGCGAGCAGCGCATCGACGACGCGGGCCGCGATGCGCTCCGCGCCATGCGCCGGCGCATGCAGGTGGTCTTCCAGGACCCGTTCGGCTCCCTGAGCCCGCGCATGACCGTGGGCCAGATCGTGGACGAGGGCCTTGCACTGCACCAGCCGCAGCTCAGCCGCGGCCAGCGCGAGGAGCGTGTGCTGAAGATGCTGGACGAGGTGGGCCTGAGCGAGCGCCACGGCGTGGCCGACGTGCTGCAGCGCTACCCGCACGAGTTCAGCGGCGGGCAGCGCCAGCGCATCGCCATTGCGCGCGCGGTGGTGCTGGAGCCGGAGCTGCTGGTGCTGGACGAGCCGACCTCGGCGCTGGACGTGTCGGTGCAGCAGCAGGTGCTGTCGTTGCTGGCACAACTACAGCAGCGCTATGGCATGAGCTATGTGTTCATCAGCCACGACCTGGCCGTGGTGCGTGCCATGTCGCACCGCGTGGTCGTGATGCGCCAGGGCGAGATGGTGGAGCAGGGCGAGGCGGAGTCCCTCTTCAGCGCGCCGCGCCAGCCTTACACGCAGGAGCTGCTGGCGGCGGCGCGGCTGGCGTAGCGGACAAGGGCGGCACGGGCTCGCCGGGCCGCCCGCGCGGGCTTACTTGATCAAGCCCTCGTGCTTCATCGCCGCCTGCACGCTGGGACGCTCCTGCATGCGCTGGCGGAAGGCCTGCAGGTTGGCCAGGTCGGCTATCTCCACCTTGGTGAAATCGGCCCAATTGGTGACGGTGAACAGGTAGGCGTCGGCCACGGTGAAGTCGTCGCCCATGAGATAGGCCTTGCCGGCAAGCTGGCCGTCCACCCATTGCAGCTTCTGGCGCAGCCGGGTGCGGTGGATCTCCTTGGCTTCGTCCGGCATGCCGGGCGTGAAGAAGACGCCGAAGCTCTTGTGCAGCTCGCTGGTGATGAAGTTGAGCCACTCCATCAGCCGGTAGCGGGCCAGGGTGCCGAAAGGCGGCGCCAGCTTGCGGTCGGGCACCTGGTCGGCCAGGTACTGGACGATGGCCGGGCCTTCGGTGAGGCGCTCGCCGCTGTCGAGCTCCAGCAGCGGCACGGAGCCCTTGGGGTTGATGGTGTAGTAGTCGGTGCCGTCCTGCAGCTTGTGCGACTTGGTGCTGGCCAGCACCAGCTCGCAGGGCAGGCCGGCTTCGTGCAGGACGATGTGCGGGCTGAGTGAACAGGCGCCGGGACTGTAGTACAGCTTCATCCAATCTCCTTCGTTCGAGGGGGGCGCTTACGATAGCCGCTGTTACGGCCCTTCGCTTCGAGTCGCCCCAATGCCGCGTTCCATCCTTTCAGAAGACCGCCTGCACCCCGCCATTCGCGCTCAGGTGGCCTCGTTGCACGCCGACGTCGTCCAGGAGGTGCTGCGCGCGGTGGCTGCTCACCCCGTGGTGGTGGTCGGAATGGCGCAAAACCCTTTCCCCAAGCGCGCACGCCGTGCGCTGGACCGCGCCGGCATCGCGCACTTCGACCTGGATTACGGCAGCTACTTCAGCCAGTGGCGCCGGCGCAACGCGCTCAAGATGTGGACGGGTTGGCCCACCTTCCCCATGGTGTTCGTCCGCGGCCAGATGGTGGGCGGCGCGCAGGACCTGGACAAGCTCCTCGCCAGCGGCGAGCTGCAGCGGCTGCTGCAGGGCTGAGGCCACAGCCGCCTCCAGGGCGGCGTGCGCTCACGGCGCGGTCTGCTGCTCCAGCCACAGCAGGCCGTGCAGGGCCTGCTCGGCCGACCCGGCGCACATGCCGGGCGAGGGCTTCAGCGAGGCGCACACGGGCGGCCGGCGCGGATCGCCAAAGAGGGCGCAGCGCAGGTCCGGCAGCAGTTGCGCACAGCGCACGCCGGCCGGCTTGCCCTGCGGCATGCCGGGAATGGGGCTGGAAATGGAAGGCGCGATGCAGCAGGCACCGCAGCCCGGACGGCAATCCATGGGTTGAGGCAAAGCGGCCCGCCATGTGGGCCAACCCCCTATTGTCCCGCGCCAGTGTTGGCCCTGGCCTGGGCCGGCTTGTCAGCTTCGGTCAATGCTGCGCTGGCAGCATGCCTGCATCCTCACTGCGGCTGCATTCGCTTTTCTCTCGTCCTGCCATGCGGCACCCCCATGCCGCACTGCACCTTCCCCGCCTCCCGATGCGAGCCCGTCGCCTGCTCCCCTGGTCCATTCCCGCCGCTGCCGTGCTGGCCTGCGGCGTGTACTGGACCCAACTGCTTCACACGCAGGAGCGGGCGCGCGACCGTGCGCTGCATACCGCGGCGGCGCGTGCCGCGCACCTGGCCGACACGCTGGCGCTGCAGGCCGAGACGCTGGTGCAGTCGGCGGATTTCGTCTTGTCCACCGTGGGCGCGCAATGGGGGGATCGCCAGCCGTTGCCGCCCCTGCCTTATCCGCCGGGCGCCGTACTGCAGTTGGGCGTGCTGGACGGCAAGGGCAAACTGCAGTCGCAGGACGGCAGCGTGGCGCGCGTGGTGATCGATGGCCTGCCGGCGTCCGCGCCCGGGCTGTCGGTTGGCGCGCCGGCGCGCCAGCCCGTGGCCGGCGCGGTGAGCTTCGTGCGCCCGCTGCCAGGTCAGGGCCAGGCTCAGGTGCTGCTGACCTTGTCGCCCAACTACCTCACCGGGTTGCTGCGGCGCCTGCAACCGTCACGCGGCGACCTGCTGCTGCTGGCGCGGGCCGACGGCGTGGCCGTGGCGCGCAGCGACGGGCTGGTGGAGCCGCTGCCCTTCCCGGTGGGACCACTGTTCGAGCATGCGCCGCGCACGGACGAAGTGCTCAGCCAGGCTTGGCCCGCGGAAGACGGCCGGCGCATTCTGGGATGGCAGCGCGTGGGTAACACGCCGCTGCTGGCGCTGGCCGCCGTGGACGAAGGCGGCGCCTTGCGCGGCGTGCAGGCCGAGCAGGCCACGGCCCGGCGCCGCGGCGGCCTGGGCAGCGCCGCCGTGCTGGTCATGGCCGGCGTGCTGAGCCTGTTGCTGCGCCGCCGCCAACGCCGCCGTACCACCGCCGCGTCCGCGGCAGCCAAACCCCTCGGCAAGCCCGCAGGCGCTCACACGGCCACGCCGGCCAATTCCGCATCCACACCGGCCTGACAGTTAAAAGCTATCGACATCATGGTGTCAATTGAATGGTGCAAAATCTTGCCCATCGCCACCATGGACTCCGTAACCCAAGTGAACTGGATGGAGAACGGCATGGCCAAGACCGCGGCTTTCGGTGTGATGCACGTCTGCACGGCTTTTGGGGTCAGCTACGCCCTGACGGGCAGCATGACGGTGGCGGGTGCAGTGACCGTGGTGGAGCCCGTGGTGAACATGGTTGGGCACTATTTTTTCGATAAGGCGTGGGATAAGCACATGGGACATGCCCCCGCGGCGGGGCAGGCAGCCTCGCAACCTTAAAATTAAGGGTTTGCCACTTTCATGAGGCCGTCGCGGGAGCGACGGTGTCCGCCGTGCTGCATCCCCAGGAATTTGAGGTCATCGTCGTCGGCGGTGGCCACGCAGGCACCGAGGCGGCGCTGGCCGCGGCTCGCATGGGCTGCCGCACGCTGCTGCTGACCCACAACATCGAGACGCTAGGCCAGATGAGCTGCAACCCGTCCATAGGCGGGATAGGCAAGGGCCATCTGGTCAAGGAGGTGGACGCCCTGGGCGGCGCCATGGCCGCGGCGACCGATGAGGCGGGCATCCAGTTCCGCATCTTGAATGCGAGCAAGGGTCCGGCCGTGCGTGCCACGCGGGCGCAGGCCGATCGCATCCTGTACAAGGCCGCTATCCGCCGCCGCCTGGAGAACCAGCCCAACCTGTGGCTGTTCCAGCAGGCCGTGGACGACTTGATGGTGGAGGGCGACCGCGTGGTGGGGGCCGTCACGCAGATCGGCCTGCGCTTCCGTGCCCGCACCGTGGTGCTGACGGCCGGTACTTTCCTGGACGGCAAGATCCACGTCGGCCTGCAGAACTACAGTGCTGGCCGCGCGGGCGACCCGCCGGCGGTGAGCCTGTCGGCCCGGCTCAAGGAATTGAAGCTGCCGCAGGGGCGGCTGAAGACCGGCACGCCGCCGCGCATTGACGGGCGCAGCATCGATTTTTCCAAGCTCACCGAGCAGCTCGGCGACCTGGACCCGGTGCCGGTGTTCAGCTTCATGGGACATGCGTCGCAGCACCCCCAGCAATTGCCTTGCTGGATCACGCATACCAACCAGCGCACGCACGACATCATCCGCAGCGGTTTTGACCGCAGCCCAATGTTCACGGGCGTGATCGAGGGCGTTGGGCCGCGCTACTGTCCGAGCATTGAAGACAAGATCAACCGCTTCGCGGACAAAGACTCGCACCAGATTTTTCTGGAGCCGGAAGGGCTGACCACGCACGAGTTTTATCCCAACGGCATCTCGACCTCGTTGCCCTTCGACATCCAGCTTGCTGCGGTGCATTCCATGCCGGGCCTGGAGAACGCGCATATCCTGCGCCCGGGCTACGCCATCGAGTACGACTACTTCGATCCGCGTGAGCTGTCGCCCAGCTTCGAAAGCCGCGCCATCAAGGGCCTGTTCTTCGCGGGCCAGATCAACGGCACTACCGGCTATGAGGAAGCGGCGGCCCAAGGCTTGTTCGCCGGACTCAATGCTGCGCTGCAGTCCCAGGACAAAGCGCCCTGGCTGCCGGGCCGCGATCAAGCTTATCTTGGCGTGTTGGTGGATGACCTCATCACGCGCGGCGTGAGCGAGCCTTACCGCATGTTCACCAGCCGTGCCGAGTTCCGCCTGCAACTGCGCGAGGACAACGCCGATCTGCGTCTCACCGAGGAAGGTCGCCGTTTGGGCCTGGTGGGCGATGAGCGTTGGGATGCTTTCAACCGCAAGCGCGACGCTGTTTCACGTGAAACACAGCGCCTGCGCCAGACCTGGGTACACCCGCGCTGGCTGGCGGCTGAACAGGGTGAAGCCTTGTTGGGCAAGGCGATTGAACGTGAGTACCCCCTTGTCGACTTGCTGCGCCGGCCCGGTGTGGACTGGGACAAGGTGGCAGCGGCCGATGCGCTGGTGAAGCAGGCGCGCAGCAGCGAGGAAGCGCCTGTTTCACGTGAAACACTGCGCGCTGAACTTGGGGAGGAGCTGGCTAACGCCGTCATCGAGCAGGTGGAGATTGGCGTCAAGTACGCCGGCTACATCGACAAACAGCAGGAAGAAGTGCAGCGCGCGGCGCAATACGAGAAGCTGCCCTTGCCGGAGGACCTGGACTATTCCGAAATCGCGGCCTTGTCCTTTGAAGTGCGCCAAAAGCTGGCCAAGCACCGTCCGGCGACCTTGGGCCAAGCTTCACGCATCTCGGGCATCACCCCGGCCGCCATTTCGCTGCTGCTGGTGCACCTGCGCAAGGGCAGTTGGAAAGAGTTCAAGACGGCCCTGCCCGTGACGAACGACCAGACGGGCTGAACTCATGGAACAAGCTGAAGAACTGCGCATTGCCGCGCTGGTGGAACAACTCGGTTTGCCTGCCGATGAGGCCCAGTTGCGCCGGATCGCCGAGTACCTTGCCTTGCTGCAGCGCTGGAACAAGACCTACAACCTCACCGCGCTGCGCGACCCGGCCCAGATGTTCACGCACCATTTGGCCGACTGCCTCGCGGCTTTGCCGCCGCTGCAGCGGGCACTGGCCGCACGGCCGGCGCAGCAGTTGACATTGCTGGATGTGGGCAGCGGTGGGGGCTTGCCCGGCGTGCTCATTGCCATCTTGTGTCCGCAGCTTCAGGTGAGCTGCGTGGATACGGTGGGCAAGAAGGCGGCGTTTATCCGTCAGGCCGGCGCCGAGTTGGGCCTGCGCAACCTGCGAGCCGAGCATGCCCGGGTGGAGCAATTGCCCAGTCGCTACGACATCATCACCAGCCGCGCCTTTGCCACTTTGGCTGACTTCGTGGCCTTGACCGGGGACCGTTTGGCGCCGGATGGCCTGTGGATGGCCATGAAGGGCAAACAGCCGGACGACGAAATTTCGGTGTTGCCGAGCGACGTGGACGTGTTTCACGTGGAACCTTTGCAGGTTCCAGGTTTGGATGCGGAACGTTGCTTGATTTGGATGCGCCCGCGGCGCTGAGACGGGACAATCACGGTTTCCGTTCCGGACGGGCCGGGCGGGCCACGAACCTTTGGAGGAGAGCATGCTCGGCATAGACGTCGGCGCCTTCTGCGCGGCCGTGGTCCTGTTTCTGGCCTTGCCTGGACCAGGGACTTTCATGCTGCTCAGCAGCACGGGGCAGGGCGGGTTCAACGGTGGTGCGGCGGCGACGCTTGGGCTGATCCTGGGTGATCAGGTGTTGCTGTGGTTGGCGGTAGCCGGCGTGGCGGCACTGCTGGCAGCCAATCCGCTGTTGTTCAAGGGCCTGCAGATCGCCGGTGCGGCTTACCTGGGCTGGCTGGGCTTGAAAATGCTGCTGGCCCGCGACGGTGATGGCGCCTTGCCTGTGCGCGTGACGCCGGGCCATTACCTGCGCCAGGGGCTGCTGATCACGCTGTCCAACCCCAAGGCCATCGTTTTCTACATGGCCTTTTTCCCGCTGTTCATAGACCCGGCCCGCCAGCAAGGCGTCTGGACGTTTGCCTTCATGGCGCTGCTGATTGCGTCCATCACGGCCTTGTGGTGCCTGACGCTCTGCGCCGGTGCGCAAGCCTTGTCTGCCTACGTGCGTGCGCATCGCCGCTTGGCACGCACGCTGCAGCGCCTGTCCGGCCTGGCGCTGCTGGGTTTTGGTTTGCGCCTGGTGCGCTGATTCAATGCACCGGCTTCCACTCCACCATCACAACAATCACCCCTGACCATGGCCAAGATCTTTTGCATCGCAAACCAGAAGGGTGGCGTGGGCAAGACCACCACCGCCGTCAACCTCGCCGCCGGCTTGGCGCGCATAGGCCAACGCGTGCTGGTGGTGGACCTGGACCCGCAGGGCAACGCCACCATGGGCTCCGGCGTGGACAAGCGCACCCTGGAGCACAGCGTGTACGAGGTGCTGCTGGAAGCCGTATCCGTGGCCGAGGCGCGCGTGCATGCGGAAAAGGCCGGCTACGACGTGTTGGGCGCCAACCGTGAGCTCTCCGGGGCCGAGGTGGAACTGGTCGGGGTGGAGCGCCGTCAGGACAGGCTGCGCGGCGCGTTGGCGGCCTGTGACGCAGACTATGACTTCGTGCTGGTCGATTGCCCCCCGTCGCTGAGCCTGCTCACGCTCAATGGCATGTGTGCGGCGCATGGCGTGGTCGTCCCCATGCAATGCGAGTATTTCGCGCTGGAAGGGCTGACGGATCTGGTCAACACCATCAAGCAGATTCACGCCAGCCTGAACCCGCGGCTGCAAATCATCGGCCTGCTGCGGGTGATGTTCGACCCGCGCATGACGCTGCAGCAGCAGGTCAGCGAGCAGTTGAAAGTGCACTTCGGTGACAAGGTCTTTGACAGTGTCATTCCGCGCAACGTGCGTCTGGCCGAGGCGCCCAGCTACGGCCAGCCGGGTGTGGTGTTCGACCCGGCTGCCAAGGGGGCACAGGCCTACGTGGAGTTTGCGCAGGAGCTGGTCAAGCGCTGCGCCAAGCGCTGAATCTGTCGATCCCATGCGCCCGTGAAAAAGCCGCCCGCAGGCGGCTCTTGAAGGCCCTGCAAGGGCCGGTGTGGCGCTTACAGGCCCAAACCCTCGTCCAGGCCCAAATGAATGTTCATGGACTGTACCGCGGCACCGCTGGCACCCTTGCCCAGGTTGTCCAGGCGCGCCATGACGATGGCTTGCTGCCCGTTGGCGAAGACGGCGATGTCCACTCGGTTGGTGTCGTTGTTGGCCTGCACGTCGAAAAAGCCGCCGTCGAGGTTGGCCGCATCGCCCAGGGGCAGGACCTTGATGAAGCGCTCACCCTCGTAATGCGCCTCATAGGCCGCATGCAGCCGCTGTGCGTCGGTGCCGGCGGCCAGTTGCGAGAGGTGCAGCGGCACGCTCACGCACAGTCCCTTGAGGAAGGGGCCGACCACGGGCATGAATACCGGCGTGGTCTGCAGCCCCGTGTGCGCCGTCATCTCCGGAATGTGCTTGTGCGCCAGCGTCAGCCCGTAGGGGCGCGGCGAGGCCAGCTTGGCATTACCGCCAGCCTCGTACTCGGCGATCATGCTTTTGCCACCGCCGGAATAGCCCGTCAGCGAGGTGGCCGACAGCGGCAGCGTGGGCGCGACGATGCCGGCGTCTACGAGCGGACGCAGCAGCAAAATGAAGGCCGTGGAGTGGCAGCCCGGGTTGGAGATGCGCTTGGACTCGCGGATCAGCTCGCGCTGCCCCTTGGCCAGCTCCGGCAGGCCGAAGACCCAGCCCGGCGCCGTGCGGTGCGCGGTGCTGGCGTCGATCAGGCAGGACTTGGGATTGCGCACCAGCGAGGCCGCTTCGCGCGAGGCGGCATCCGGCAGGCACAGGAAGGACACCGCGGCCGCATCCAGCAGCCGGGCCCGCTCGGCCGGGTCCTTGCGCTTGTCGGGATCGATGCGCAGCAACTCGACGTCGTCGCGCTGCGCCAGGTACTCATGGATGCGCAGGCCGGTGGTGCCCTCTTGCCCATCCACGAACACGGTATGTTTCATCTTCGCCTCTCCACTTCGAGCAAACGTAAAAGGATAAGCCAAGCCCCATGGATGACTTGCAAGTGCTGATCCTGCCCGGCTGGCAGGGATCCGGCCCCGAACACTGGCAAAGCCGCTGGGAGCAGCGCCACGGCTTCACCCGCGTGCAGCAGGACGATTGGCTGTGGCCGCGCCGCGGCGACTGGATGACGCAGCTGGAAGAGGCCGTGCTGAGCCGCCGGGGCCCGCTGCTGCTGGCCGCACACAGCCTGGGCTGCCAACTGGTGGCCGCCTGGGCCGCGCATTCGCGCCATACCGACCGCGTCGCCGGCGTGCTGCTGGTGGCGCCGCCTGACGTGGAACGCGACGACATGCCGCCCAACGTGTACTCCTGGCGGCCCATCGTCCGCCGGCGCCTGCCCTTCGCGGCCGTGGCGGTCGTGAGCTCCAACGATGCCTATTGCGCGCCTGAGCGTGCCGCCGGCATGGCGCACGACTGGGGCGCCCGCTTGGTGGAGGTGGGCGCGGCTGGCCACATCAATGCCGACTCCGGCCTGGGCGACTGGGCACAAGGTCTCGAACTGTTGCGCCAAGTGGGGATGGCGGGTGGCCTATCGCCGACAATCACGCCATGGTGACGAAGAAACCCAAGGGGCTGGGACTGGGCCTCGAAGCCTTGCTTGGGCCGCGTGTGGAAGCGCCTGAAGCGCCTCCATCGGTCCTGAAGCTGGAACTGCTGCTGCCCGGCCGCTATCAGCCGCGCACGCGCATGGACGAAGGCTCGCTTTACGAGCTGGCCGAAAGCATCAAGAGCCAGGGCGTGATGCAGCCCATCCTCGTGCGCCCGGCGCAGGAGGGACGCTACGAGATCATCGCCGGCGAGCGGCGCAGCCGCGCGGCCAAGCTCGCCGGGCTGGACGAGGTACCGGTGCTGGTGCGCGAGGTGCCGGACGAATCGGCCGCCGTGATGGCGCTGATCGAAAACATCCAGCGCGAAGATCTCAACCCGCTGGAAGAGGCCCAAGGCCTGCAGCGCCTGATCAACGAGTTCAACCTGACGCACGAGCAGGCCGCCCGCGCCGTGGGCCGCTCGCGCAGCGCCGCCAGCAACCTGCTGCGCCTGCTCAACCTGTGCCCGCAGGTGCAGCAAATGCTCATGGCCGGCGACCTGGACATGGGCCACGCGCGCGCGCTGCTGTCGGTGGATGCAGCGCAGCAAATCCTGCACGCCAACGAGATCGTGGCCCGCAAGCTCTCGGTGCGCGAGGCGGAAAAACTCGTCGCCCGCCAATCGGCGCCGGCCAAGCCCAAGCCGGGTCCACAGGCGCCGCAGGACAAGTCGCGCGATCTGCAGCGCATCGAGGAACTGCTGGCCGATGCGCTCACCGCCGCGGTGGAAATCCGCATCCGCCGCAAGACGCTGCGTGGCGAAAAGGGCGAGATCGCCATCGCCTTCGGCTCGCTGGACGAGCTCAACGGCCTGCTGGACAAGCTGGGCATCAAGGAAGGCTGAAAAGCTGCCGCAGCGGCATTCAGTGTGCTGATGGCTTGCGCAGGCAAGCCACCACTCCGGCACAGATAGGTGCTGACGCTACTGCTGCAGTGATTCCAGGAAGCGGCGCTGCCACCAGTGCACGTCGTACTCGCGGATGTTGGCCAGCAGCCGCTGGTGGCGCGTCTGGCGCTCCTCCAGCGGCATGTGCAGGGCGTGCTGTATGGCGTCGGCCGTGCCGTCGCTGTCGTAAGGATTGACGAGCAGCGCGTCGCGCAACTGCTCGGCGGCGCCGGCAAAGCGCGAGAGCACCAGCACGCCGGGGTCGGCCTCGTCCTGGGCGGCAATGAACTCCTTGGCCACCAGATTCATGCCGTCGCGCAGCGGCGTCACCAGTGCCACGCGGCTGGCCCTGTAGAGGCCCGGCAGCCGCTTGCGCGCCACGGTGCGGTGGATGTAGCGGATGGGCATCCAGTCCAGCTCACCGTAGTTGCCGTTGATGGAGCCGCACAGGCCCTCCAACTGGCGGCGCAGGTCGTTGTAGGCCCCCACCGTCTCGCGCGAGGGCGAGGCAATCTGTATGAGCGTGGCGCTGTTGCAGTTGCCCGGGTAGCGCTGCAGCAGGCTGCGCATGGCACGCAGGCGCTGCGGCAGGCCTTTGGAGTAGTCCAGCCGGTCCACGCCCACCAGCAGCCGGCGCTTGGCGTACTGGTCGCGCATGGTGGCCAGCGTCTCCTGCGCCTCGCGGCCCTGGGTGAGCGAGGCGAATTCGTCCACGTCTATGCCGATGGGAAAGGCCTGCACGCGCAGCTCGCGGCCGAAGGCGCTGAAGCGGCCGTCGGCCGCCTGCTCGGCCTGGGCCTCGGTGTAGACGTAGCGCGCGAAGTGGTTGAGGTCGGTCTGGCTTTGCAGGCCCACCAGGTCGTAGGCGAAGAGGGCGCGTATGAGCCATTCGTGCGCCGGGATGGCAGCCATGATCAGCGGCGGCGGCAGCGGAATGTGCAGGAAAAAACCTATGCGCTGGCGGCAGCCCAGGGACCGCAGCTCCTCGGCCAGCGGGATGAGGTGGTAGTCGTGCACCCAGATCAAGTCGTCCGGGCGCAGCAGCGGCAGCAGTTGCTGCGCGAACATGCGGTTCACGCGCCGGTAGCCGCCTATGTAGCCGGCATCGAAGTCGGCCAGATCCAGCCGGTAATGGAACACAGGCCACAGCACGCCGTTGGAATAGCCCAGGTAGTAGGCGTCGTGGTCCTCCTGGGTGAGGTCCACGGTGGCCAGGGTGACGTCACCGGCACGCTGCACGTGCAATTGGGGCTGCGCCTGCGCGGCGGCATCGGTTTTCTCGACGATGTTGCCGCTCCAGCCGAACCAAAGGCCGCCGGTGGCGTTGAGCGCCTCGCCCAGCGCCACGGCCAAGCCGCCCGCCGCGGTTTTGCGCGGGTCGGCCACGCGGTTGGAGACAACGACCAATCGCGGCATGTCTGTTCTTCCTCTTTGCAGCACGCGCGGGGCGCATGCCTTTGCTTCCAATTTCCCGCCGCCGCCTTGCCGGCGCGGAACGGGCCCGTGCTGCGCCCAGGGCAGGCCATGTGCCTTGCCTTGGGCGCGTGCAGCGCATGGCAAAGCCGGCACGAGCGCCTGCCTGCTCGACAGCCCGCGGCCGTTCAAGGCAGCACCTGAGCCTTGCCGGGCAGAGGCACTGTCTGTGGGCGCGCTTGCCCTGTTGCGGTGCAGCGGGCAAACGGCGTGCGTGGCTCACGCTTGGCTTGCGGACGCGGCTGGAGATGCCGCTGGCGTATCGCCTAGCGTGATGCTGGAGAAGGAGCCGTCAGCGTTGCCAGCGCCTGCCGCAGCCAGGCTTGCAGCGCCGCCGGATCGCCCAGGCGATGGTGCGCACAGGTACCGCCGGCGCCCACCTTGACGGCAATGCCGCCCAATGCCTGCACCGTCTCGAAAGCGGCCTCGTCTGTGACGTCGTCGCCAAAAAACCACGGACACCGGCCCTGGAAGGGCGATTCCTCCAGGAAGGCGCGCACGGCGGCACCCTTGCCGGCAGCGCGGGGTTTCATCTCCAGCACCTGCTTGCCGCGCATGAGCGCCATGTCCGGCAGTTGCTGCAGCGCCTCCGTCATGGCGGCCAGGCATGGGGCTTCAAGCGACGGTGCCTGGCGGTAGTGCAGGGCGATGGCGCTGGACTTTTCCTCCAGCAGCAATCCCGGATGGGCTGCCACCAAGGCACGCAGGGTGGGCAGCACCTTGTCCAGCTTGGGCGCGGGCAGGCGGTGCCAGCGCCCGTCTGCGGCGCGCCGCTCGGCCCCGTGCACGCCCGCGGCCGGCAGTTGCAGCGGAGAGAGGAAATGGTCTATCTCGGCAATGGGACGGCCGGTGACGATGGCCAGTGCCCCGTCCAGCGCGCCGGCCAACTGGTCCAGCAAGGACGGGATGTCAGCGTGCACGGTGACGGCTTGCGGATGGGCAGCGATATCGGCCAGCGTGCCGTCGAAGTCCAGAAATACGGCACAAGCGGTGCTGGGAAGCGGCAATTCAGACATCCGGTCAGCCTAGCCGTCGGCGCCTACAGCGCCGAAAACGAATGCAACGGCCGCCGCAGGGGGATTGAACCTGCCCGTGGCTTGTGGCCCGGAAGGCGTTCAAAGTGCGGGAAAGCCCTCAGAACTCGCCCCATCGAAATGTGAACGAATGAGGCAAACAAGCGACGCGGTTGTAACGCGAACAAGACACAGCGTGCATGTCAGCCGCCGACAAGGCAGCATCGTTGAAATGGCTCATGCGGGCGCGCCAAACCTGCACCAGAAAGGAGGGACCCAGCGGGGCACGGTCCTTGCTGAGAGAGGGACAGGCGCTGTCGCAAGACCCGCCTTGTGAATCGCGCTGACTTTGGCTCCCTTGGAGGGACGATCACGCAAGCCACACGCTGAAGACCGGAAAGCTCTGATGGCGCCCGGGCCCGTACAGCCGGGACTTCATCAGAACTTCCCAGACGCTCTGGCGGCCGGCTACCGCCTGTGTGCGTCTTCCATTCAAGGAGGTCCCATGGACGTGATCAGCAGCTTCGCCGCCCGTTACGAACGCACCCGCGAGGAAGAGCTCTCGCTGGAGGAATACCTCGCGGAGTGCAAGCGCAACCCGCTGGCCTACGCCACCGCGGCCGAGCGCATGCTCAAGGCCATAGGCGAGCCGCAGATGGTTGATACGCGCAACGATCCGCGCCTCTCACGCATCTTCGCCAACAAGGTCATCAAGATCTACCCGGCCTTCGCCGAGTTCTACGGCATGGAGGACTCGATCGAGCAGGTCGTCTCCTACTTCCGCCATGCCGCGCAGGGGCTGGAGGAAAAGAAGCAGATCCTCTATCTGCTGGGCCCCGTGGGCGGCGGCAAGAGCTCCATCGCCGAGCGGCTCAAGCAGCTCATGCAGGAAGTGCCCTTCTATTCAATCAAAGGCTCGCCGGTGAACGAGAGCCCGCTGGGCCTCTTCGACGCGGTGGAGGATGGTCCCATCCTGGAGAAGGAATACGGCATCCCGCGCCGCTACCTCAACCGCATCCTTTCGCCCTGGGCGGTAAAGCGGCTGGAGGAGTTCGGCGGCGACATCCGGCGCTTCCGCGTCGTCAAGCGCTATCCGTCTGTGCTCAAGCAGATCGGCATCGCCAAGACCGAGCCGGGCGACGAGAACAACCAGGACATCAGCTCCTTGGTGGGCAAGGTCGACATCCGCAAGCTCGAAACCTACGCGCAGGACGACCCCGACGCCTACAGCTACTCCGGCGGCCTGTGCCTGGCCAACCAGGGACTGCTGGAGTTCGTGGAAATGTTCAAGGCGCCCATCAAGGTGCTGCACCCGTTGCTCACGGCCACGCAGGAGAGCAACTTCAAGGGCACCGAAGGCTTTGGCGCCATTCCCTTCGACGGCGTGGTACTGGCGCACAGTAACGAGAGCGAGTGGAAGGCTTTCCGCAATAACAAGAACAACGAGGCGTTCCTCGACCGCATCTACATCGTCAAGGTGCCGTACTGCCTGCGCGTGAGCGAGGAAATCAAGATCTACGAGAAGCTCATCCGCAACTCCTCGCTGGCGCAGGCCACTTGCGCGCCGGGCACGCTCAAGATGATGAGCCAGTTCGCCGCGCTCACGCGGCTCAAGGAGCCCGAGAACTCCAGCCTCTTCAGCAAGATGCAGGTGTATGACGGTGAAAACCTGAAGGACACTGACCCGCGCGCCAAGAGCTACCAGGAGTACCGCGACTACGCCGGCGTGGACGAAGGCATGAGCGGCATCAGCACGCGCTTCGCCTTCAAGATCATTTCCAAGGTCTTCAACTTCGACTCCACCGAAGTCGCCGCCAACCCCGTGCACCTGATGTACGTGTTGGAGCAGCAGATCGAGCGCGAGCAGTTCCCGCCGGAGCTGGAGCAGAAGTACATCGCCTTCATCAAGGAGCAGCTGGCGCCGCGCTATGCGGAGTTCATAGGCAAGGAGATACAGACCGCCTACCTGGAAAGCTACAGCGAGTACGGTCAGAACATCTTCGACCGCTACGTCACCTACGCCGACTACTGGATACAGGACCACGAGTACCGCGACACCGACACCGGCGAGGTGTTCGATCGCGCCTCGCTCAACGCGGAGTTGGAAAAGATCGAGAAGCCCGCGGGCATTGCCAATCCCAAGGACTTCCGCAACGAGATCGTCAACTTTGTGTTGCGTGCGCGGGCCAACAATCAGGGCAAGAACCCGGTGTGGACCAGTTACGAGAAGCTGCGCACCGTGATCGAGAAGAAGATGTTCAGCAACACCGAGGAGTTGTTGCCCGTCATCAGCTTCAACGCCAAGGCCAGCGCCGACGAAGCCAAGAAGCACGAGGACTTCGTCACCCGCATGGTGCAAAAGGGCTATACGCCCAAGCAGGTGCGGCTGCTGTGCGAGTGGTACCTGCGCGTTCGCAAGAGCAGCTGACCGCCGTGCGCCACGGCACCGACGGGAGACGTCATGCTTCAACAGATCATCGATCGCAGGCTCGCGGGCAAAAACAAGTCCATAGGCAACCGCGAGCGCTTTCTGCGCCGTTACCGCGACCAGATCCGCGAGGCGGTCAAGCGCGCGGTGGACGGGCGCGGCATCCGTGACATAGAGCGCGGCGAGGAGATCTCCATCCCGAAGAAGGACATCTCCGAGCCGGTGTTCCACCACGGTCAGGGCGGCATCCGCGAGGTCGTGCACCCGGGCAACCAGGAGTACATCCGCGGCGACCGCATACAGCGGCCCAAAGGGGGTGGTGGGGGGGGCAGCGGCAGCGGTCAGGCCAGCGACTCCGGCGAGGGCGAGGATGATTTCGTCTTCACCCTCTCCAAGGAGGAGTTCATGCAGGTCTTCTTCGAGGACCTGGCCCTGCCGCACCTCGTGCGCACCCAGATCGCCGAGGTGCCGGAGTGGAAGAGCCAGCGCGCGGGCTTCACCGCCGACGGCACGCCCAACAACCTGCACGTGCTGCGCTCCATGCGCGGTGCCCTGGGCCGGCGCATCGCGCTGGGCTCGGAGTCGCGCCGCGAGCTGCGCGAGCTGGAGGAGCGGCTGGAGAAGCTGCAGGCGCATCCGCATCCCACGCCGGCCCTGGCCGAGCGCGAGATCGCGGAGCTCCAGGAGCAGATCCAGGCGCTGCGCAGCCGTCTGGCGCGCATCCCTTACCTGGACCCGATAGACCTGCGCTTTCGCAACCGGGTGCGCGTGCCCGTGCCCTCGTCCAAGGCGGTCATGTTCTGCCTCATGGACGTCTCGGGCTCCATGGACGAGTCGCGCAAGGACCTGGCCAAGCGCTTTTTCATCCTGCTCTACCTGTTCCTGACCAAGCACTACGAGAAGATCGAGCTCGTCTTCATCCGCCACCACACCCAGGCGCAGGAAGTGGACGAGCAGAACTTTTTCCACGCCACGGAAACCGGCGGCACCGTGGTCTCCAGCGCGCTGGTGCTGATGGAGGAAATCGTGCGCCAGCGCTACGCCGGTGGCGACTGGAACATCTACGGCGCACAGGCCAGCGACGGCGACAACTGGCACCACGACAGCGGTCGCTGCCGCGAGTTGCTGTCCGAAAAAATCCTGCCGCTGTGCCGCTACTACGCCTACGTGCAGGTGGCCGAGGAAGAGCAAAACCTCTGGGAGGAATACACCCAGCTGCTGGGCACGCACGCCCACTTCGCCATGCGCAAGGCCACCGAGGCCTCGCAGATTTACCCCGTGTTCCGCGACCTCTTCAAAAAGGAAGGAGCGGTGGCTGCATGAACGCCGTCGTCATCAGGAATCCGCTGCGCGAGCCGCTGCCGTTGGCCGCGCGGCCACGCGAGCCGCTACCCGGTCCCAGCGACTGGACTTTCGAACTCATACAGCAGTACCACGACGTGATCCGCTCCACAGCGGACCGTTTCGGCCTGGACACCTATCCCAACCAGCTCGAAATCATCACCGCCGAGCAGATGATGGATGCCTACGCCTCCGTGGGCATGCCCGTGAACTACCGGCACTGGAGCTACGGCAAGGAGTTCATCGCCACCGAGAAGAACTACCGCCGCGGCTTCATGGGCTTGGCTTACGAGATCGTCATCAATTCGAACCCCTGCATCAGCTATCTGATGGAGGAGAACACGATGGCGATGCAGGCCCTGGTCATCGCTCACGCCGCTTACGGCCACAACAGCTTCTTCAAGGGCAACTACCTGTTCCGGATGTGGACGGACGCGTCCTCCATCATCGACTACCTGGTCTACGCCAAGAACTACATCGCCGAATGCGAGGAGCGCCACGGGCTGGACACGGTCGAGTCCTTCCTGGACTCCTGCCACGCCCTGGCCAACCACGGCGTGGACCGCTACCGCCGCCCAAGCAAGCGCACGCTGGCGCAGGAACTGGCCGAGCGCAAGGACCGCGAGAACTACGCGCAGCAGCAGGTCAACGACCTCTGGCGCACCCTGCCGCGCCGCCAGGACGACCCCAAGGAAGCCGCCGAGTCGCAGCGCCGCTTCCCCGATGAGCCGCAGGAGAATCTGCTCTACTTCATCGAAAAGAATGCCCCGCTGCTGGAGCCCTGGCAGCGCGAGATCGTACGCATCGTGCGCAAGGTGGCTCAGTACTTCTACCCGCAGCGCCAGACGCAGGTGATGAACGAGGGCTGGGCCACCTTTTGGCACCACCGGCTGCTCAATCAGATGTACGACGACGGCTACCTCACCGACGGCGTGATGATGGAGTGGCTCAAGTCGCACACCAACGTCATCTACCAGCCGCCCGTGGGCCACAAGGCCTACAGCGGGCTCAACCCGTATGCGCTGGGCTTTGCGATGTACACCGACCTCAAGCGCATCTGCGAGGAGCCCACGGCCGAGGACAAGCAGTGGTTCCCGGACATTGCCGGCGCCCCCTGGCTACCCACGCTGGACGAGGCCATGCGCAACTTCAAGGACGAGAGCTTCATTGGCCAGTATCTCTCGCCCAAAATGATGCGCGACTTCCGCCTCTTCGCCATCGTCGATGACGAAAAGGACAGCGAGATCGAAGTCAGCGCCATCCACGACGAGCAGGGCTACCGCCGCGTGCGCGAGGCGCTCTCCCGTCAGTACGACCTGGGTACCCGCGAGCCCAACATCCAGGTCTGGAACGTCAACCTGCGCGGCGACCGCTCGCTCACCCTGCGCCATATGCAGCACCAAGACCGCCCCCTGGCCGACACCGCGCAGGAAGTGCTGCGCCACGTCGCCCGCCTGTGGGGATTCGGCGTGCATCTGGAAAGCGTGGATGGCCGCGGCGAGGTGCGCAAGCGTTGGTCCGTGCCGGCACCGCCGGTCTGAGGCGCTTTGGCCTGAGGCTGCGCTGCCTCAGCGGGCAGCCTTGTATCTTTAGAGAGAGGCTTCGGACCGGCTCACGCAGCCCGAGCGGCCTCTGGGTTGATGTTTGAAGCCCGTGCCTGAGCACTGGGCGCGTGAGCCGGACCGTCCTCTCTTGCAGCCCGAACGGTTGTAGGAACTTGCAGTTCGCATAGACAAGGATGGGAGCGAGAGGACGTGTCCGACTCTGTTTTCGTGGGCATTGATGTCTCCAGCCAGACGCTGGAAGTGGCCAGCAGCGCCGAGGCCAAGACCTGGCAAGCGCGCAACGACAGCGCCGGCATCGAGCAGTTGGTGGCGCAGCTTGTGGCGCTGCAGCCGGTGCTGGTGGTGCTCGAAGCCACGGGCGGCTACGAGTTCGAAGCGGCCTGCGCGCTGCAGGCCGCGGGTCTGGCCGTGGCAGTGGTCAACCCACGCATGGCACGCGACTTCGCACGTGCCATGGGCGCGCTGGCCAAGACCGACGCGCTGGACGCCAGGATGCTGGCCGCCTTTGCCCGGGTGCTGCACCAACACCCCGAGCGCGAGCGCTTCGTCAAACCGCTGGCTGACGCCGAGCTGCAGCAGCTGCAGGCTTTGGTGCTGCGCCGGCGCCAGCTCGTGCAGATGCTTACCAGCGAGCGTCAGCGCCTGCGCATCTCGCACGCCGCAGCCAAGCCCAGCATTGAGCGCGTCATCGAGTTCCTGCAACGTGAGCTCGACGACAGCAACCGTGACGTCGCCTCGCACGTGCAGCGCCATCACGCCGAACTGGCTGCGGCGCTGCAGAGCGTGCCGGGCATTGGTGCGGCCAGCGTCGCTGTGTTGCTGGCCGAGCTGCCCGAGCTGGGCCAGCTCGACCGCCGCCGTGTAGCCGCGCTCGTTGGTGTGGCGCCGCTCAACCGCGACTCTGGCCAGATGCGCGGCCAGCGTGCCATTTGGGGCGGGCGTGCCGACGTGCGACGCACCCTCTATGGCCACGCGCTTGTCGCTGTGCGCCACAACCCCGTCCTGCGCACCTACTACGAGCGGCTGCTGGCCGCGGGCAAGCGCAAGAAGGTCGCCCTGGTAGCGGCTATGCGCAAGCTGCTGACGATGCTCAACGCCATCGCCAGGCATGGCTCGCAGTGGAATCCAGGCCTGCATAACGCTTGACGGCTAAGACGGTTGCTCAGGCTGTTTCCAGCGGCTCATGGGGTTCGAATTGACGCTGCGCTGCGCCCACCACTTGGGCAGCGCAGCGCGATACCAGCGGCGATGCCGGTAAAAGCTGCCGATGCGTGGAAATTCACGGCAGATGCGGACAACTTAAAACCCCCGCGCTTCACTTGCCGGGTGTTAACCCCAACAATGGGGTTTGACGGAGCCGTGGCTGCT
>NZ_BCTC01000073.1 GCF_001571085.1 Azohydromonas lata NBRC 102462 | reverse complement strand
CTGACCAGGTGGCCGGCTGGTTCGTGATGGTGGTGGTCGCTATCGCGCTGCTGACCTTCTTCGTCTGGGGCTTCTTCGGTCCGCAGCCCAGTTGGGTGTACGGACTCATCAACGCGGTGGCCGTGCTGATCATTGCCTGCCCCTGCGCGCTGGGGCTAGCCACGCCGATGTCGATCATGGTCGCCACCGGCAAGGCTGCCACGCGCGGGGTGCTCTTCCGCGACGCCGCTGCCATTGAGCGGCTGCGCCAGGTGGATACGCTGATCGTGGACAAGACCGGCACGCTCACCGAAGGCAAGCCCGCCTTCCACAGCGCCGTCCCCGCGCAGGGGTGGCAGGCCGACGAGGTGCTGCGCCTGGCCGCGAGCCTGGACCAGGGCAGCGAGCACCCGCTGGCTGATGCCATCGTGCACGCCGCGCGGCAGCAGGGCCTGGCGCTGGACAAGCCTGAGGACTTCGAGTCGAGCAGCGGTATCGGTGTGCGCGGTCACGTTGCGGGGCGCACGCTCGCCTTGGGCAACACCGCGCTGATGGAACAGATGGGTGTGTCGGTGGAGGCGCTGGTGCCGCAAGCCGAGGCGCTGCGCGCGGAGGGCGCCAGTGTCATGCACCTGGCGGTGGACGGGCGCTTGGCCGGCCTTTTGGCCGTGGCCGACCCCGTGAAGGCCAGCACCCCAGAGGCGTTGCAGACGCTGCGCGACGCAGGGTTGCGCGTGGTGATGGCTACCGGCGACGGGGTCACGACGGCCCGTGCCGTGGCGGCACGGCTGGGCATCGACGAGGTGCACGGCGAGGTCAAGCCGGCGGACAAGCTGGCGCTGGTGGAGCGGCTGCAGCGCGAGGGACGCGTCGTGGCGATGGCTGGAGATGGCATCAACGATGCCCCGGCGCTGGCCAAGTCCGATGTCGGCATCGCCATGGGCACGGGTACCGACGTGGCGATGAACAGTGCGGCAGTCACCCTGGTCAAGGGTGACCTGCGCGGCATTGCGCAGGCGCGCGTGCTGTCCCAGGCCTCCGTGGCCAACATGAAGCAGAACCTGGGCTTTGCCTTTGTCTACAACGCGCTGGGCGTGCCGCTGGCTGCCGGCGTGCTGTACCCGCTCACCGGCTGGCTGCTGTCGCCCCTGATCGCCGCCCTGGCGATGAGCCTGAGCTCGGTGTCGGTGATCGGCAACGCGTTGCGGCTGCGCGGCAGCAAGCCGTGACCCAGCCGCTGCGTTTCCAACACCGCACCTGGTGCACGACGTCCGTGCCGGTGCCGGCTATTGCACCATGCAGCTGCGCCATCAAGCCTTGCGCCTTGGCGCGGTTGCCTGATCCCCGAGGCTTCTTGCCGAGCCGGCGCTGCAGCCGTGCCTTGTGCCTGCGCAAGGCGGTGGGCACGGCGATCTTCTCGCCGCTGGAAACTTGGCTGGATGCTCGGTGCGTATCCAGCACTCCCGCTGCGCCCCATCGGGCGCACTCCTATCCGCCTCTCCGTGAACGGGAGAGGTTTCTCGGAGCGACTCGATGAACCACAACCTGCCCTGGATCGCCGAACGCGTGCGACTGTTCCGTGAAGCCGAGCCTGAGTTCGCGCGCTGGGCGCGAGGCTTCGGGCCCATCGCGCACAACGACCTTACGCAGCTACGTGTGCACGACCTTGCCCAAGTGCTGGTTGCGGGCGGCCACGCGCCCGACGACGTCAGTGTGTACCGAATACTCTGGGCTGCCGACCGGATCGCCGCTGCCGGCATGTGGCTGACGGTGCACATGACATACGCTCGCAACGTGTATCCGGATGGGCGCCCGATGACGGCGGGCGACTTCAAGGACACACCGGAAGGGCACACCGGCGGCTCGCTCAACATCGTGCCGGCCTACGTCGGCTACTTGGCGGCGAACGCCCTGAGCGGGCTCACGCGTGGCTGGCTGATGGGGCAGGGACATTGCGTGGCGGGCATCGACGCCTGCAACCTGCTGGTGGGGAACATGACCCCGCGCCACGCCGAACGCTACGACCGCAGCGAGAGCGGGCTCACCCGGTTTGCCCGCGACTTCTACAGCTACGAGATCGACGCGTCTGGCCGGCCCGCGTCGCCGCTGGGCAGCCATGTCGGTCCGAACACCGCAGGCGGCCTGTCCGAGGGCGGCTACCTCGGTTTTGCGGAGCTGCAGTACGTGCACATGCCACTGCCCGGCGAGCGGCTGGTGGTTTTCCTGAGCGACGGCGCCTTCGAAGAGCAGCGCGGCAGCGACTGGGCGCCGCGCTGGTGGCGGGCTGAAGACTGCGGTTTCGTGGCACCGTTCATGATCCTCAACGGACGTCGTATCGAGCAGCGCAGCACGATGCAGCAGCAGGGCGGCAAGGATTGGTTCCATCAGCATCTGCGCCTGAACGGCTTTGATCCGATGGAGATCGACGGCACGGACCCGGCCGCTTTTGCCTGGGCCGTCCATGCAATGGAGGAGCGGCTCGCGGCCTGCGCAGCGGCGGTCGGCAGCGGAACCCTCCAGTACCCGGTACCGCTGCACTACACAATTGCCGAGGCTCCGAAGGGGTTCGGCTTTCCCGGCGCGGGCACCAACGCCGCCCACAACCTGCCACTGGACGGCAACCCGAGCAGTGATCCGCTCGCGCGGCAGCAGTTCAACGATGGCACCCGCGCGCTGCGGGTAACCCCCGACGAGCTCGAAGAGGCACTCGCCTGGCTTTGCCGTCACGAGCGCCAGCAACGCCCGCTCGAGCGTGACCATCCGCTGGCCGTCCGCCGCGTTGAAGCGCCCGCCCTGCCGGCCGCTCAATGGCACGGCGTCGGCGCCGGTCAGGTGTCGCCGATGGGCGCGCTCGATGCCGCGTTTGCCGCAATCGTCCAGGCGAATCCGCAGCTGCGCCCACGCGTCGGTAATCCCGACGAACTGCACAGCAACCGCATGGGACAGACGCTGGACCTGCTCAAGCACCGCGTCTTCTCGCCTGAACCCGGGCTGGCCGAAGCGGTGGACGGCGCGGTAATCACCGCCCTCAACGAGGAGGCGGTCGTCAGCGCCGCGCTCGGCAACAAGGGCGGCATCAACCTTGTCGTCTCCTACGAAGCCTTCGCCGTCAAGATGCTCGGCGCGCTGCGGCAGGAAATCCTGTTCGCCCGTCACCAGGCAGAGGCGGGCATGCCGCCGGGCTGGCTGTCGGTGGTGACGGTGGCCACCTCGCACACCTGGGAGAACGGCAAGAACGAGCAGTCGCACCAGGACCCGACCCTGGCGGAAGCGCTGCTGGGCGAAATGTCCGACACGTCGCGCGTCCTGTTCCCGGTGGACGCAAACAGCGCCGTCGCCGCGCTGCGCGCGGCCTACCGTACCCACGGCCAGCTCTGGACCCTGGTCGTGCCCAAGCGGCCGCTGGCCAACCGCCTCAACGGCGAGCAGGTGCAGCACCTGGTCGACGAGGGCGCCTGCATGGTCAAGGCCTGCGATGCACCCGAGGTCCTGCTGATCGCGATCGGTGCGTACCAGTTGCAGCAGGCGCTGCTGGCGGCAACTCGCCTGGACGGCGCAGGCCATCCCACGGCGGTGACCTGTGTCATCGAGCCTGGCCGCCTGCGCGTGCCGCGCGACGAGCGTGAGCGTGCCTTCGTGGCCACCGACGAGGCAGTGCAACGCCTGTTCCCGGCCCAGGCGAACGCGCGCGTCGTCGTCACGCACATGCGACCCGAGCCGACGCTCGGGCTGCTGCGCCGCCTGGACACCGGCCCGCTGCGCACGCGCGTGCTGGGCTATGTCGGCCGAGGCGGGACGCTGGATGTCGCCGGCATGCTGTTCGCCAACCGCTGCACTTGGGCCCATGTGGCCAACGAAGCCGCCTGCGCACTTGGCGTCGATCCGGCGCGCGTCCTCGGTGCGGACGAGTTTGCCGCCGTCCGCGGGCAAGGCGATCCGCACACCATGATGTCAGCGGGCTGACGCTGATGCAGCAGCCCTCGGCCATCGTCCGCGTCGACAAGGCGACCAAGGTCTACCAGCGCGACCGCATCCCGGTGCCGGCGCTGCAGGAAACCAGCCTGGAGATCCAGCCGGGTGACTTCGTGGCCCTGGTCGGCCCCTCGGGCTCGGGCAAGACGACGCTGCTGAACCTCATCGGCGGCCTCGACCGGCCAACGAGCGGCCGTATCTGGGTCGGCGAGCAGGAGATCACGAACCTTGGCAGGAAAGCCCTTGCCGAGGTTCGCCTTCGCCGGATCGGTTTCGTGTTCCAGGAATACAACCTGGTCCCGGTGCTTTCCGCGCTCGAGAACGTCGAGTACGTGATGCTGCTGCAGGGCATCGACGAGGAGCAGCGGCGCCAGGAGGCGATACGGCTGCTGCGCGCACTGGGGCTCGAGGGCATGGAGCACCGCCGGCCCAATGAACTGTCGGGTGGCCAGCAGCAGCGCGTGGCGGTGGCGCGCGCCATCGCGGCTCGGCCGGTGATCGTGCTGCCTGACGAGCCAACCGCCAACCTCGACTCGCAGTCGGGCGCGACGCTGATGGACCTGATGCGCCGCCTCAACGAGGAGCAGGGTACGACCTTCGTGTTCTCGACGCACGACCCGATGGTCGTCGAGCGGGCAAGCCGCGTGATCCGGCTGCGCGATGGCCGCATCGAGGCCGACGAGCGGTGGGCCTCGCGATGATCTGGACGCTGGCGGCGCGCAACGTGATGCGCAATCGCCGCCGTTCCATCATCACGGTGTTGTCGATCGCGGTCGGCCTGGCCGCTTTGACCTTCCTGTGGGGGTTCATCGACGGCATGAACCGCCAAATGGTGAACAACACCACGCGCTACTTCGCCGCCGACGCTCAGGTGCACCTGAAGGGCTACCACGACGATCCGAGCCCGGACCGCGCGATCGAGGCTGGTGCGCTGCTGCTCGAGACGGTGCGTGCGGATCCGGCCGTGGCTGCAGCGACCGCTCGCCTGGAGACCACCGTCCTGGCGAGCCGTGCCGACCGCTCGCGCGGCATCATGGCCTTCGGCGTCGACCCGGCTGACGAGGCCCGGGTCACGGACTTGTTCAAGGCAGTGGTCGATGGCCGCGCCTTCACCGGCGCGGCCGATACGGGGATGCTGATCGGCGAGGGCATGGCCGAGGCCCTGGCAGTGCGGGCCGGCGACGAGCTCGTGCTGGTCGGGCAGGCCTACGATGGCTCGGTCGCGAGTGCGCGCGTGCCGGTCCGCGGCGTGTTCCGTACCAAGATCGACGACCTGGACGGCTATGTCGCAGTAATGCCGATGGCGGCGATGCGGGAGTTTCTCGCGGCGCCCGATGCCGTCACCGCGGTCGCGCTGCGGCTGCGCGACCAGGGAGCGCTGGGTTCCGCTGTCGAGTCCCTGTCAGCACGTGTTGGCGGCGGCCACGAGGTCGTGGGCTGGCCGGAGCTGCTGCCGATGGTGGCGGTCAGCATCCGCTTCCACGAGGTCATGGGCTTCGTGGTGCTGACGATCTTTTTCGTGATGGTCGCGGCCGCCGTGGCCAATCCGGTGCTCATGGCCGTGCTCGAGCGCACGCGCGAGTTCGGCATCATGCTGGCATTGGGCACCGGCCAGTCGGTGCTGTTCCGGCTCGTTGTTGCCGAAGCCGCGCTGCTGGGCTTGGCCGGCCTGCTGCTTGGCAACGCGGTCGGGCTCGGCGCCACGGCGGCGTTCGGCCGCACAGGTATCGACCTCGGGGCCTTCGAGGCCGGGCTGCGGGCCATGCCGGGCCTTGCGGACGTCATCTACCCGGTCGTGCGTGCCGAACGCAGCCTGTTCATCTCGGTACTGGTCTTCGTTATCGCGCTGGCCATGGCGCTGTACCCAGCGTTCCGCGCGGCAACACTGGAGCCGGTCGCGGCCATCCGCGGCATCGAGGACAAAGCCGCGGGGGAGCGTTCCAGGCGCCCCGGCACGACCCACCCCGCCCTGCCGGTTTTCGTGCTGATCGCCACGCGCAACCTGCTGCGCAACCGCAAGCGCAGCGCGATCACGGTGTTCGGCGCCGCCTTCGCGATCGTTGCCTACGTCTTCCTCTACGGATTCTTCGACGGTTTCGGTGAACAGATCGTCGACAACTCGACCCGCTACATCACGGGACACATCCAACTCGAACGAGAGGGCCTGCGGCGTGATCTGGCGCCCGAGCTGGCTTTCGACGCCACCGCCGTGCTGGCGGCGCTGCGTGACCAGCCCGACATCGCGGCCGCCGCGCCGCGCGTGCAGGCGCAGGCGCTGGCCAGCAGCGCGACGAAGTCGGTCAGCGTTGTGCTGTACGGTGTCGACCCGGCGCTTGAGCGCGGCATCACCATCCTGCACCGCACCATCGTGCAAGGCACGGCGCTGGACGCTGGTGCGGAGCGCGACATCGTGATCGGACGGCGGCTAGCCGAGAAGCTCGGGATCCGCCTGGGAGAGAAGCTGGTGGTCATGGCACCGGGACTGGCCGGTGAACTCGGCACAGCGGCCTTTCGGGTGCGGGGCATCTTCGCTACCGAGAGCAGCTCGTTCGACGGCGCAATGGTCTTTGTCACGCTGCCGGCGGCCCAGCGGATGCTGGGTCTGGGCCAGCAGGTTTCGTCGGTCAACCTGCGCCTCGCCGATCGCGCCGAGGTCGATGCCACCGCCGCGAGACTCGCTCCGCTGCTGGCCAACAACGGGCTGGTCGCGTCGCCGTGGCCCCGCCTGCTGCCGCGGGTGGTGGACATGCTGGGGTTGATCGGCGCCATCCGCATGATCATCGTCGCCGTCTTCTTCCTCGTCGTTGCCCTGGCAGTGATGAACACGGTGTTCATGGCGGTGGCCGAGCGCACGCGCGAGTTCGGCGTGATGATGGCACTGGGCACGCAGCCGGAAGCGATCGTGCGCATGGTCGTCTACGAGACGGTGGCGCTGATGCTTGTGGCCTCTGCCGTCGGCTACGCGATCGGCGCTGCGGTCGTTTTCCTGTTCGGAAGCATCGGCCTGGACCTGTCTCGCTTTTACCGCGACTACAGCGCCATTCCGGGGCTGACCGGCATCGTTTATCCCCGGCTGGTGATCGGCAACCTTGTCGGCCCAGGCATTGGCCTGTTCCTCGCCAGCGTGGCCGTGTCCTTCTATCCCGCTGCGCGCGCCGCGCGGCTCGACCCGACGGTCGCGATCCGCCACACGTGATGACACGGCGACACGGGAGCAGGTGCTGGGTCACGGCCGCGCTGGTCACCGGTGTGCTGCTTGGCAGCGCGCCGTTGATGGCGCAGACGCAGCGGCTGGCGCTGAGCGGCAGCCTCAAGAGCGTGCTCCTGCGCTCGCGGACCTTGACGGGCGAGAACTACGCGCTGAGCCTGAATCGGCTGCGCATCGAGGCCAAGGGCGATCTCGCGCCGGGACTCGCGCTCGACTTGCAGTACGACAACGAGGTTCTGCTGGGCAGCTACTTGGACACGGCGGAGTTCCGTGCGGCGAAGGACCGCGTCGCAGCGCAGTACTGGCATGCCGATGCGAACTACCTCGATCGCGGCAACGTCTACGGCCGTCATCGGCTGTACCGGGCTGCGGTGACGCTGACCCGCGGCAACGTCGATCTGAAGCTGGGCCGGCAGCGGATCGCCTGGGGGACGGGCCGCTTCTGGAGCCCGCTGGACATTCTGAACCCGGTCAGCCCACTGGCGCTGGAGCGCGAGGAGCGCGTCGGGGTGGACGCGGCGTTGGTCGAGGCCAAGCTCGGACCGCTGTCCAGGGCCTCAGTCGTCTATGCCCCCGCGCCGGAACGCGGCTCGCCCAGCCGTGCGCTGCAGTGGCACGGCAATGCGGCCGGTGTGGACGGATCGCTGCTCGCAGGGCGACTGCTGGGGGTGGACATCGTGGGGATCGACATTGCCAGCCAGATCGGTGATGCCGGCGTCCGCGGTGAGGTGGCGCGCCTGCGTCGAAGCGCCGGCCCCGGCTTCAACCGCCTGCTGGTCGGCGCAGACTACGCCTTCGCGAACAGGTTGACGCTGAGCGCCGAGCTCTACTACAACGGGGCGGGCACGCGGGACCCAGTTGGCTATGACTTCGCCGCCTGGTCGGCAGGCCGGGTGTCGAACCTCGCGACGCGCTACGCGGGCCTGTACGCGTCGTACGAGATCACACCGCTGCTGAAGTGGGTGAACTACGCCGTCGTCAACGCTGACGACCGCAGTCGCGCCATAGACAGCCGGTTGGTCTGGTCGTGGCGTAGCGACCTGGAGCTGACCATCGGTTTGCAGCGCTTCACGGGCTCGGCGGGCAGCGAATACGGGCGCATGCCGAATGCCTCGTTTGCGCAACTGCAATGGTTCTACTGAGCAGCAGCTCGGCAAGCCCCGCCCATCAGGACGGATGGACATCCCCTGTCCTCTGGCCGACCCTGTGCTTTCCGATCTCCAGGACCGACGAGGAGACTGCGGTGACCTATTCGCTTGAAGAGTTCAACATCCGCGCATCGCGAATTGCCTACTTCTCCATGGAGATTGCGCTGGGAAGCGCGATCCCGACCTACAGCGGCGGCCTCGGCGTACTGGCTGGCGACACGATGCGCAGTGCCGCCGATCTTGACTTGCCGATGGTCGGCGTCACGCTGATAAGCCGGGCTGGATACTTCCGCCAAGAGATCCTCGACGGACGTCAGGTCGAGCAACCGAACGTGTGGCAGCCGGAGCTATGGGCAAAACGCCTGGGAGCGAAAGTTGCAGTGCAGATTGGTGAGCGGGAAGTCTGGGTGGGCGCTTGGCTATACACGGTTGAAGGCCATCGCGGCGGGCAAGTTCCGGTGCTGCTGCTGGATACCGATGTCCCCGAAAATCACCGCGAAGATCGCGATCTTGCCCATTACCTTTACGGTGGCGACGACACCTACCGCCTGAAGCAGGAAATGGTGCTCGGCATCGGTGGCGTGCGCATGCTTGGCGCGCTGGGATTCAACATTCGAAAGTACCACCTCAACGAGGGCCATGCCGCACTGCTCACACTGGAGCTCTTGCGGCGCTTGGCGCACTCGCCTGAGGAGGCGGGAAATCCGGCATTGCGCTATGACGTCGCCGGCGTTCGCGAGCACTGCATTTTCACTACCCACACCCCCATTGAAGCGGGGCACGACCAGTTTTCCTACGAGCTTGCCGACCGTTTGCTTGGCGCTCTCGTCGATGGCGCGACGTTGCGCGAGCTCGCTGGAACAGAGCGGCTGAACATGACCCGTCTCGCGCTCAACCTCAGCGAGTACGTGAACGGCGTCGCCCGGCGTCACGCTGAAGTCTCGCGCAAGATGTTCCCTGGTTATCAAGTGCACGCCATCACCAATGGAGTGCACCCGTGGACGTGGGCATGCGACAGCCTGCGCCAGCTCTACGATAGGCACTTACCACGTTGGTGCCATGAACCGGAGTTGCTCGTAAGGGCCGATCGCATCCCGGACGATGAGATTCGCCAGGCGCACGCCGAGGCAAAGAGCAGGCTCCTCAAACATATTGGCGGCCTCGGTGGCCCGTCGCTCGACCCCGCGCTACCGATGCTTGGTTTTGCCAGGCGCATGACGGCGTACAAGCGTGCCGACTTGCTGTTTTCCAACCTGGAGCGTCTGAGGGCCATCGCGCAACGGCATCCGTTCCAGATCGTGCTTGCCGGCAAGGCACATCCGCGCGATATGAGCGGCAAACAGCTCATCGAGCGCCTGCATGGCTGGGCGGGTGATCTCGCGGGTGCCGTTCCTGTGCACTTCCTTGCGGACTACGACATGGCAACGGCGCGGCTGCTTGTCTCGGGTGTCGACGTCTGGGTCAACACCCCATTGCGTCCACTCGAAGCCTCCGGAACAAGCGGCATGAAAGCAGCCCTCAATGGTGTACCGAATTTGAGCGTGCTGGATGGGTGGTGGCTCGAAGGCTGGATCGAGGGCGTGACCGGCTGGGCAGTGGGGAGCGAGGCCGCCACCGGCGACGGCGACGGGCACGACGCGGCGTCGTTGTACCTGAAGCTTGAGCAGCAGGTTCTGCCGCTCTATTACGACGATGCGGCCGGCTGGACGGCTGTCATGAAAGGGGCAATCACGCACAACGCATCGTTCTTCAATAGTCATCGGATGATGCGGCAGTATGCAGTTGAGGCCTATTTGCGTTGACCCGCGCCCGCCGTCCCCATGCCGGCCTCATTCGACACTACTGCGCCCACCGGCAACTTGCCCGGTCCGATACGCTTCACGCCATCAGCGCTTGGGCTTGGTCCAGGGCAAGTGCTCGGCTCGGGTACCGGGAGCGTGGTAAAGGGACTGGCCGATGTTCACGCAGCGTTGCAATGAAGAAGTAGCGCTATCCAACGCGGTCTGCACCCGTGGGCTGTCGAAACGAAACTGTTGCGCAGACGGTGGAAGGAGCCTGATGGAGGCGGACAGCGCACATCAAAAGCGCGTGCGGATGGAAGGCAAGACGACCGCGGCGCACACGGGGCACCAGGCAAGGCGAAGCCGCCCCTGCCGGCATACAGGATGGCGGATCAGCCGCAAGCTGGTTCGGGGCCAGACCCATCCGTACAGGATGCCAGCGACGTAGCCCGTGCCTTGGGCGTCGATCCCCAGGTAGGACTGCCCAGGGCCGAAGCGCGGCTTGCCGCGCTACTGGTCATCGAGCTTGCGGAGGAAATCACGCTGCACGCCAAGCGATGCATCGGTCTTCGCAATGGACCGCGCCGCGTCCGGCTCGATTCCTGTGAGAGCCCGGATTGCATCGATTGTCTCCGGAATGACGATCGCTTGGTTGAAGACCTGGTAGGTGTAGTAGGCCTGCTCGCCATCGACGGCCAGCACGTCTTCCCAAAGGGCCACTTCCCACATGTCGCCACGCGGGCGGCCAAGATCGGCCATCATCTCGACCGTGCTGTTCAGCGCCACGATGCCGTCTGAGGAACGCACGAAAGCGATCCGCGGAGCCGCCCGGAAAGCGGCGAGTACCTCGTCACGCGTGGCCGACCGCGTCATCTCGATCCACCATGTATGCAGATGGCTTGAGTTGTGTGCGGCCTTCACTGCGATCGTCACCACATCCAGGTCGGGGATCACGGTGCGGGCGTCAGGGCCTTGGTGGCTCGGAATGGCTTTCTCCGGAACCACGGTGTTGACGATGCCATCTGCGTGTGCCTCCCAGGGGTCGGACGCCCGTCGGATCAGCGTGCCGCGTGCGCGTCTCAGCAGGCCAGCTGTCTTCAGTGCGCCCAGTGTTCGCACGATCGAAGTCGTGTTGCACGACACGACGCGTGTCGATGAACGCCCCAGGGCAGACGCAAAGTTCGCCTGCGCGACAAACGAGTGACCGGTCAGTGCGTGCGACTCGCCACCGTGGAACACTGATTTGACGCCGGACGAATCGTACAAGCCCTTGTTGACCGCGGCCACCTGCTTGGGAGTGCAGTCGACGACGACATTGGACCTCGCAAGCAACTCAGCGAGACCGCCCTCGACCGGAATACCGGCCGCGCGCATGGGTCCTTCGGCCTGCGCAGTCGCTGCGTACACGGGCAGGCCTCGTCGCGCTGCGATCTGCAACCGGTAGTCGCTTACGACGTCAGCCAAGCCGGAGAGCACCATGTCGTCCTGCAGACACACCGCATCAGCGACGCGCTTGCCGATGACACCGTAGCCGTTGATGGCAACTTTGATCATGTCCATCTCCTCTGTTGACACGGCCCGGTTCAGCGCGAATCACGCGGCCGGGCGATGGCAAACGTGGCCGCGGTGGCGAAAGCAACGACCAGGGAACGACGGCCCAGTGGCGCCTGCAGCGCGCCCAATCAGCACGCTGGATGGGCTATACGAGCCCGGCATGGCTATCGCGAGGGCTTTTTGCCCAATGGACCGCAGCCTGCTTACCTGGCGGCGGGCGTCGAGAACGATCGCGCCCTTGAACAAGCGGGCGTCCTGAGCCAGCGGCCGTGCACAGTCGCTGCTGGGCTCAGCCCGTGCAATTTGGGATACGGCACGCTTCAACTTGGAGGCCGAGCGCCTGAGACCGCCCGGCGATGGTGCCTGTTGCATTGGCTCGACCGAGGTACGCTGCGACAGCGGCTCGCAGAGCAACAGTGCCGGCGCGAACGTGCGGCAAGTGCCTTCGAGCATCGGCATGGTATGCGCCGGAACCACGGTACCGGTTGGC
The DNA here is from genome assembly GCF_001571085.1 of Azohydromonas lata NBRC 102462. Taxonomy (GTDB): domain Bacteria; phylum Pseudomonadota; class Gammaproteobacteria; order Burkholderiales; family Burkholderiaceae_C; genus Azohydromonas; species Azohydromonas lata. Next base: position 20,131 of record NZ_BCTC01000073.1, on the reverse strand, counting down.
AGCAGCCGGGGATTGCGCTGCACCGTCACTGCCTGTCCCCGGCCGGCGTGGCTTTGTTGCGGGGCAGGCACGCGCCCGCCACGGCTCGAGCCAGGATAGCTCGCAGCACCTCGATGTGGCACTGGCCGCTCTGAAGCGCACGCGCGGGAAACTCAGAGGCCAGCCAAGCGTACACGAGGTACTTCGCGAATTTGCCAAACCACAACGCGAGCACCACCTCAGCGATCGGCAGGCGTGAAATCGCGGCAAACGTCAGGGCAGATGTCAGCGGCAGCGGTGTGGCGGCGATGATGAACACTGCCCACATGCCGTATGCGGCCAGCCAGCGGGTCGCGTCGGCCCAGGCGGATGAACGCACAACGCCGGGGTAGGCGGCAAACAGCCGTGCCCATCCGCGGTGGTGAAACGCCAAGTACAGCAGTCCGGCGCCGAGCGCCGCGCCTGGGCGGCTCCATACCGCGACCGTGCCCCCGCCGACCCAGATGGGGAATGCCCTGCTGTCAGCTCGCTGCAGCAGCATGCGCATCAACCTGGAATCGAATGCGCCGCGCAGCATGCTGTGTCCGCTTCACCGCTTGAGCGCACCGGGGCGCTGTCCCAGCTCGACCGCCAGCGACAGGACATCGCGGCCGCGCAGCACCTTGAACTGCGCTTTCGTGCCGGGGCTCAGTGCCGCCGTCTCGGTGATCAGCGCGGCGGTGTCACCGATCTCCTTGTCGTTGATCGCAACGACGGTGTCACCGGCGCGCAGCCCGGCGCGATCGGCCGGGCCGCCGCGCTGCACGCCCATGACGGCTGCACCGGCTGCGGCGCCGGTGGATTCATGAATGACGTCGCGGGCACTCACGCCGAGCCAGCCGCGGCTGACTTTGCCGGTGGCGATGATCTGCTCCATCACCTGACGCGCCAGGCTCACCGGAATCGCGAAGCCGATGCCCTGCGATCCGCCGCTGCGCGAGTAGATTGCCGTGTTGATGCCAACGAGGTGTCCTGAGGTGTCGACCAGTGCGCCGCCCGAGTTGCCGGGGTTGATCGCTGCGTCAGTCTGGATGAAGTTCTCGAAGGTGTTGATACCCAGCCGGTTGCGACCGGTGGCACTGACGATGCCCTGCGTCACCGTCTGGCCGACGCCAAACGGATCACCGACGGCCAGCACGATGTCTCCAACCTGCACCGAGGCCGGGTCAGCGAAGGTGATGGGTTGCAATCCCTTGGCCTCGACCCGCAGCACCGCGAGATCAGTCTCCGGATCGGTGCCAACCACGCGCGCCTCGGCCACCGTGCCGCCGGGCAGCATCACCGCGATCTCGTCGGCGCCTTCGATGACATGGTTGTTGGTGAGGATGAAGCCCTGGGCTGCGACGATCACGCCCGACCCCAGGCTGGACTGCCCCTGCGCAGCCTCTTCGTCGGAGCCGCTGTAGGGCCGCTGCCAGCCAGGCAGCCGTCGCGGCGGTGCCTTGCGCGTGTAGATATTGACGACCGATGCCGACGCCTTGCTGGCCGCGGCGCGGAAGCCGGCCTCAAGCCGCGTCGCGACGGCCTTCGCGCCCGGCGCCGAGGCCGAGCCGCCGGCGGCGGGCGCCTCGCGCAGCGTGACGACATCGTTGTGCACGGGTGCGACGGGCTCGGCGGGTCCGAAGGCCTTCCAGGCAATCAGCAGTCCGGCCGAAACCGCGATCACCTGCGCTGTGAGCAGCCACAGTCGCCAGACAACGGAAGATCGACCGTTGCTCATGTTTCAGATTCCTCCATCAGGTCCTCCAGTGCACGCGCCATGGGTTCGACGACACTGATCGCATTGGATACATGCTCAACTGTATTGCAGGTAAGTACGCCGGCAGACCCACTGGCCAGCAGTTCCTCGTAGGCGCCCGGCGCGAACAGTGCGTGCACGGCAATGCATAGCGGTGCCGGCAGCCCGACCTGCCGCACGCTGCCCACGGCCTGGATCAAGGTGCGCGCGCTCGACACGATGTCGTCGACCAGCACCGGCTGGCGATCCCGCCATGCCGAAACGTCCGGCAGGCTGACCTCGACGTCGCGGTCGCCGCGGCGGACCTTCTGCAGCACCGTCCAGGGAGCGCCAGCACCGGTGGCGACCTCGGCGACCCACTGCTCGCTCTCCGAATCGGGTCCGATCAGCAGCGGGCGTTCGACGTGCGCCGCGACCCAGCGGGCGATCAGCGGCGCCGCGTGCACCACGCGCGTGGGAATGCGGTAGATCTCGTCCAGCGCGTGGTAGCGGTGCAGGTGGGGGTCGGCCGTCACGAGGGCGTCGAACGCGGTGGACAGCACGGCGGCGTAGGTGCGCGAAGTCACCGCCTCGCCGGCATGGAAACGTCGATCCTGCCGCAGGTAGGCGAGGTAGGGCGCTGCCAGCAGCACCTTCGTCGCCCCGAGGTCGCGTGCCGCATCGGCCGCGAACAACAGTGGCAGCGTCTTCTCGTCTGGCTGCGCGAGGCTGCAGGTCAGGATCACGCTGCGGCCCGTCACGTCAGCGTCCAAGCGCACCAGTGACTCGCCGTCCGGGAAGCGGTGCAGTTCCAGGGCGGCGCGCTCGGCCTGCAGGGCGTCCACCAGCCGGTCGGCGAAACCCTCGCCGCCAGGCAGATGAAAGACGATTGGTCTCACGGGGTCTCCGAGATCTGGAAAATGGGTGGCCGGGAGGCCACGTACTGCTGCGCGTACGCCAGCTCTCCCGGCGCCTGTGCATGCAGCGTGAAGAGCGGCTGACCACGCTGCACGACTTCGCCGAGGCGGACATGGACGTCGACGCCGGCGGCCGGTGCTCTTGGTGCACCGGCGAGCTTGGCGGCCCGCGACAGCACCCGGTTGTCGACGGCCGTGATGTGGCCCGCCGCCGCCGACTCGACAGTCAGCTGGTGTGGTGCGAGCGGCACGCTGCGCAGCCCGCCCTGGGCATCGCAGATGGCCTCGAACTTTGCCCAAGCGCGCCCGTCGGCGAGCACCTCGCTGGCCAAGCTCAGTCCGGCGCCCGGCGGCGCGGCGCGGCCCAGTTCCAGGATGTCGCCGGCCAACCGCAGCGCGCGCTGCCGCAGATCCTCCGGCGCGTTGGCCTGCCGGCGCAGCACGGCCAGCACGTCGCGCGCCTCCAGCGCGGGGCCGATGCCGCGTCCGACAGGCTGCCGGCCGTCGGTGATACGCAGGGCCACGTGCAGGCCGATGGACCGGCCAACGTCCACGAGGCGGCGTCCAAGTGCGTGCGCAGCCTCGGCGCTGCGGACCTTGGCTGTCGGTCCCACCGGAAGGTCGATCAGCACGTGCGTCGAGCCCGCCGCGGCCTTCTTGGACAGCACCGACGCGACCAACTGCCCTTCGCTGTCCAGGTCCAGCGGGCGCTCGACGCGGATCAGGATGTCGTCGGCCGGGCTCAGGCGGACCGATCCGCCCCAGGTAATGCAGGCGCCGGTTCGCTCGACCGTGCGTCGCATCGCAGCGATGTCGAGGTCGACCGGGGCCAGCACCTCCATCGTATCGGCGGTTCCTGCGGGAGACGTGATCGCGCGCGACGAGGTCTTCGGCATTGCCAACCCACACGCCGCGACGATTGGCACGACCAGCAGCGTTGTGCGGTTGCCGGGCAGGCCGCCGACGCAGTGCTTGTCCACCACCGTGTCGCGGCCCCAGACCAGCCGCTCGCCGACGTCGATCATGGCTCGGGTCAATGCGACCGTCTCGCCGAAGTCAAGGCGGTCGCCGGCGCAGGCAGTGATGAACGCGGCCAGATGCAGATCGGAGTAACGGCCGGCCGCGACATCGCCGATAACAGCGTGCAAGGCTGCGGCGTCTAGGCGGTGGCCGTAGACCTTCGCGCGCACATGGCTGAGCGAATCCAGCGTCGGCGCGTGCGACACGAGCAGCGGTGCTCCGTCAAACGGCTGCAGCGCGGCCCAGGCCGATTCGGACAGCCCGGCATCGCCCTCGGACAACCAGTCACCATCGACGACGTTGAGCGTCGCTACGACGCGGCGCTCGCCAAGGGCCAACTGGACCCTCACCTGCGCGGTGAAACCCTCGGAGCGGCACACTGCACAGTCACGGCGCATGTAGACCACCGGTTCCTGGTAACTGTCGACCCCTACCCGCCGCGCACGCATGGTATTCGGAGCATGGCTGCTGTATTGGTTGTTCATCATTGTGCTGTCATGTCAGATCGACCGTTTCCAGGTAGTCGGGCACGCGGCATGGCCAGCCCAGCTCGTGCTCGATGCGCAGGCGCATCGCATCGGCTGCCGCCGGCTCACCATGGGTCACGAACGTCTGCATTGGCGCGCCATCGAAGCCGCGCAACCACTGCAGGATCTCGCCCGCATCGGCGTGCGCGGACAGGCTGTCCAGCGAGGCCACCTCCGCGCGAATCGGTACGTCCATGCCATGGATGCGCACCGACTCGGCGCCTCGAAGGATGGCTGCGCCGCGCGTGCCGCCAGCTTGGTAGCCGGCGAACAGTATCGTGTTGCGCTGGTCCGGGGCAAAGGCCTTGAGGTGGTGCACGACCCGGCCTCCCGTAGCCATGCCGCTGGCCGAGATGATGACCATCGGGCCGCTGCGCGCGCTCAGGGCCCGCGAGTCTTCGGGCTTGTTGACGATCATCGCGGCGTGGCACATCGCATCGCACTGCTCGGGGGTGAGCCGGTGTTCGCTGCGGTGGGCATGGTAAATGCGCGTCGCGTCAATGGCCATCGGGCTGTCGAGGTACACCGGCAAGTCAGGAATGGTGCCACGCTGCTTGAGCAGGTGGATGCAATACATCAGGTTTTGCGCCCGTCCCACGGCGAACGCGGGAACCACGACAACGCCGCTGCGCGCGGCGGTGCGGTTGATGACCTCACCGAGCTGGTGCAGCGGATCGCTCACCTCGTGCTGACGGTCGCCATAGGTTGATTCGACCACCGCGTAGTCGGCGCCCGAGACGGGTGCCGGAGCAACCAGCACCAGGTCGTTCGGGCGCCCGATGTCGCCGGAGAACAAGATGGACCGGCGGCCGTTGTCGACGCGCACGAAGGAGGAACCCAGCATGTGGCCAGACGGGTCCAGCCGGGCCTGCATCCCGGCCGCAGGACTCCAGGCGGTACCAAAGGCGCGCGGTGCGAACTGCTTCAGGGAGCGCTCGGCGTCCTCGCGGGTGTACAGCGGCAGTGCGGGCTTGTGCTTGGAGAAGCCCTTCCGGTTGGCGTACTCGGCCTCCTCCTCCTGCAGGTGGCCGCTGTCAGGCAGCAGGATGCGACACAGATCGTAGGTAGCCTCTGAGCAGTAGACCTTGCCCTTGAAACCCTGCCGCACCAGCAACGGCAGGTAGCCACTGTGGTCGATGTGCGCGTGCGTGAGCACGATCGCGTCGATGCTGCTGGCAGGCACCGGCATCGGTGCCCAGTTGCGCAGCCGCAGCTGCTTGAAACCCTGGAAGAGGCCGCAGTCGACGAGCAGCGTCGCGCCGTCGTGGCGGAGCAAGTACTTTGATCCTGTCACGGTGCCGGTGGCGCCGAGGAATTGCAGTTGCATGGTGTAGTCCTCGATGAAGGCGTTCAGAGCACGAGCGGCTTGTCCGGCAACTCGTTGCGGTCGCCGGGGTGCCTGGGGAAATGGTGCGCCAGCAGGCGCGAAACGGCCTCAATGCCGTGGACCGCGCCCGTGCCGAAGTCACCGGTACTGAAGCGGGCCTCCATGCCACGGCAGATCTCCGACCAGGCCTCTGCGCCGGCCTTGGCGTGGATGCCGCGGTCGGCGACGATCTCGACGCTGCGGTCTGCCAACAGCACGTAGATCAGCACGCCAGTGTTGTGCTCGGTGTCCCAGACCTGCAGCCGTGCGAAGAGCTCGATGGCCCGTGCACGCGCCGACTGTCCGCGCAGCAGTGGTGCGCTGTCCAGCGCGCCTTCGACGACGAAGCGCAGTTCGCCGGCGTGAGTGGCTTCGCTGGCACGGATCGACTCTTCGATGGCACGCAGCGTGGAAGAAGGAAAGGCGCGGCGCACGCGTGATGAGGTCATCGCGAGATGCCTGAAGACTCGGGCGATGTCCATGGCTACCACCTCCCGGAAGCTCCACCGCCGCCAAAGCCGCCGCCGCCGCCGCGGAACCCGCCACCCCCACGGTACCCGCCGCCACGGTGCCCGCCGTGGCCGTACATGCCGCCATGTCCACCCATGCCGATGCCCAGCAGCGTGACGAAGAAGCCCGTCAGGCCAGCGGTGATTACGACGGCGAAAGTTCCGATCGCGAACCAGGCCACGACGCCCAGCACGCCGCCTACCGCCAATGCACCGGGCAGCCGGCCCAGCATGTGCCGCAGCACGCCGCCCAGCACCAGCGCAACGATGAACAGCACCGGCCAGATTTGTCCGAGCCCGTCGTCGCCAGGTGCCTTGCCCCGGCGCGCGGGAGGCGGTAGGGTTTCGCCGTCCAGGACGCGCACGATCTGGTCAAGGCCGGCGGCGATGCCACCGTAGAAGTCGCCCTGCCTGAAGCGCGGCGTGATGGTTTCGGCAATGATCCGCCCGGCCGTCGCGTCGTTCAACGAACCCTCGATCCCGTACCCGACCTCCACGCGCACCGTTCGGTCGTTCTTCGCGACCAGCAGCAGCGCCCCGTCGTCGACCTTGCGGCGGCCGAGCTTCCACTGCTCGACGACGCGCAGCGCAAACTGCTCGACCGCCTCCGGCCGCGTGGTCGAAACGATCAGCACCGCGATCTGCGTACCCTTGCGTTCCTCGAAAGCGCGCAGCGACTGTTCGAGCGAGGCAGTCTGCTGCGCCGTCAATGTGCCGGTGAGGTCGGTGATCCGTCCTTGCAGCGGCGGGACCGGTACCAAATCCTGGGCCACTGCGCCGAGCACCACGGCGCACAGCAGCCAGAGGACGGCGAGCCGCCGCACGACGCAGCCGGCTGTGTGGCGTGCCGTGGACATTTCACCGCGCTCCCGCGGCACCGGATGCGCCGAACTCGACCTTGGGGGGCACCGCCAGCGCTCTCTCGTCGGCCACAGTGAAGTTGGCCTTGACGCCGTAGCCGAACACCATCGCCGTCAGATTGCTCGGGAAAGAACGCACCGCCACGTTGTAGTCCTGCACCGCTTTCACGTAGCGGTCGCGCGCGACCGCGATCCGGTTCTCGGTATCCCCAAGCTGCGCGCGCAGTTCCTGGAAGCCCTGGTTGGCCTTCAGGCTAGGGTAGTTCTCGCTGACCACAAGCAGGCGCGACAACGCGCGGGACAGATCACCCTGCGCGGCCTGGAACTTGTTGAAGGCCTCGGGGTTGTTGATCAACTCCGGCGTGGCTTGGATGGACGTGGCCTTGGCCCGCGCCTCGACTACCTTGGTCAACGTCTCCTGCTCGAAGCTGGCCTCACCCTTGACGGTGGCAACGATGTTCGGGATCAGGTCAGAGCGGCGCTGGTATTGGTTCAGCACTTCGGACCAGCTGGCCTTGATCTGCTCGTCGGCCGACTGGAAGGTGTTGTAGCCACAGCCCGACAGCACGAGCGTGAGTGCGGCGAGAACCGCGGCAAGGAAGTGGCGCATGGTCAAGGCTCCTGATGATGTTGTCTGGGCAGTGAATCGGCAGGCAAGCGGGGCGGTCCTGACACAACATCCTGGGTTGCCCACCATGCAGGCCGCAGGACCAGGGTGCCCAGCGTGGCCAGCAGCGGCAGCGCGAGCCAAGCGAAGCCGAGCTGGGCCACCGTGCCGAACAGCCAGCCGGCAGCCGTGGAGCCGAGCGTCTGGCCAAAGCCTGCAGCTGCAGCCAAGCCGCCCATCGTTGCGCCGAGCTGGCGCCGGGAGACCCCGGCCGCAAGGTATGAGATCGTCGGCAGCACCAGCCCGGTGCCGGCGGCGGCGAAGCTGACGCCGACGTACATCCACGTGTCGCTGTGGTGCTGAGCCAGCATCGCCAGGCCAGCGATCGCCAGCACGAGCCCGGCCGCCATCAAGCCCCGGCCAGCGGCACGCTCGAGCAGCCCGGTGAAGAACAGCAGCGCGTTGACCCCGAGCATCACGAGGCTGCACTCGGCGAACATCAGCGAGATATCGCGCGACGACAAGGTGGGGTGCTGCTGGCCTTGCAGCACGATGCCGAGTTCGAACCCGGCCAGCACGAACATGACCGCGCCATTCAGCGCCCACAGCGCTATGGCCCGCCTGCTGTCGGCAGTGGGCGCAGGCTGGATGTCGGCGTCGAGCGCCGCGGGAGTGGTTTGCGGCAATGTGGCGGCCAGCCCCAACATCATCAACACCCCCAGCGCCGCCGACATCACGATCACAAGATTTATCGGGGCGTAGGCGCCAGCCCCGGCGCGATCGAGCACGACGGAGACTTGCGCGCCGGCTGCATTGAGCCCGGGCCCAAACAAGAAGCCCAGCAGCGACATCGCACCGAGCCAGGCAAACCGGCGCGCGCGTTGGCTCTGCGGCGTGTGCTCAGCGACAAGCGCGGGCACCACCGGCACCACGGCGGCGACGAAGAACCCTGTGGCGGCGCGCAGCGTGTAGATGCCGGCGAGCCCGACCCAGTCCGGTCTGAGCAGGGGCAGCAGGCTGGCGACGTAGCCAACCAGGCCGGCCACCAGGATGCGGCCCCGGCCCCAGCGATCCGATGCCAGGCCCCACAGCGGCGCACCGACAAGGACGCCGGCGGTGTACATGCCGCTCAGAAAGCCGACGTGCCGCGCCACGTCGGCTTGGCCATCCTCCACCATCAGGGGCGCCAGCCAGCCGGGTAGCAAGGGCATCAGCGCGCCATAGCCGACGGACACGACAAAGACGGCAGCCGCCAGCCACGCGAGCTGCCAAGCTCCCAGCCCGGCCGCCTCCGGCGGCCGGGGTCGTTCGCTGCGAGGTGGGTTCGTCATCGAGGCGTCCCGGCCGCGTTCAGGCCGCGGCTCCCTGGCGCTGGGCGGCCGTCAAGGCGCCGGCAGCGCCAGGGCGCGGGCTGCGGATGCCGGCAAGCTTGGTGCGCTTGAGCATGAGCGCATTGATGGCAACGATGGCCGAGCTGCCTGACATCGACAGTGCCGCGACTTCCGGCGAGAGCGTGAACGGATAGAACACGCCGGCAGCCAGCGGAAACGCGATCACGTTGTAGCCCACCGCCCACCAGAGGTTCTGATGCATCTTGCGCAGCGTCGCGCGCGACAGCTCGATCGCACCGACGACGTCGTAGGGGTCGCTTTTCATCAGCACGACCTGCGCGCTCTCCATCGCCACGTCGGTGCCGGCGCCAATTGCGAAGCCCACATCTGCCTGGGTCAGCGCCGGGGCGTCGTTGATACCGTCGCCAACCATGCCGACCTTGTGACCCTGGGTCTGCAGTTCCTTGATCTTCGATGCCTTTTGCCCGGGCAGGACGTCGGCCAGCACGATGTCGATCCCGAGTTCCTTGCCGATGCGCTCGGCCGTGGCCTGGTTGTCGCCGGTGATCATCGCGACCTTGACCCCACGCTCCTGCAGCTTGGCGATGGTGGCTTTGGAGGTCGGACGCACCGCATCGGCGATCGCGATGAGTCCAATGAGCCGGCCGGCGCGTGCGACGTGGACGACGGTGCGCCCGCCGCCCTGCAAGCGCGCGGCCTCGGCCGCCAGCGGGCTCAGGTCCACGCTCTCGGCCTGCATCAGCTTGCGGTTGCCCAGCAGCACGACGTCCCCGCCGATCATGGCGCGCGCACCCTGGCCGTCGATGTTGGTGAAGCCGGCTGCGGTTTCGGTGGTGGCCGAACCGGCCCGCTTGAGCACCGCCAGCGCCAGTGGGTGCTCGGAGAACTTCTCGACGGCGGCTGCAGTGGAGAGCAACTGCGCCTCGCTAACGCCAGGCGCGGGCACCATCTCGACGACATCCGGCTGTCCAAGGGTGAGCGTGCCAGTCTTGTCAAAGACGACCACCGTCAGCTTGGTCGCGTTCTCCAGCGCCGCGGCGTTCTTGAACAGAATCCCGTTCATCGCGCCAAGGCCGGTACCGACCATGATCGCCATCGGCGTGGCCAGTCCGAGGGCATCCGGGCAGGCGATGACGAAAACGGTGATCGTGAGAGTGAGGGCGAACAGCAGCGGCTGGCCTAGGAACCAGAACCACACTGCGAATGTCGCCAAGCCAACGACGATGGCCACCAATACCAGCCACTGCGAAGCCTTATCGGCGAGCAGTTGGCCGGGGGCCTTCGAGTTCTGCGCCTCCTGGACCAGCTTGACGATCTGCGCGAGCGCCGTGTCCGCGCCCACCTTGGTAGCGTGGTAGCGGAAGCTGCCGCTCTTGTTGATCGTCGCGCCGATGACCGAGTCACCAACGACCTTCTTGACCGGCATGGACTCGCCGGTCAGCATCGATTCGTCGACCTGGGACGCGCCCTCTGTGATCTTGCCGTCGACCGGGATCTTGTCGCCCGGCTTGACGATCACCGTCTCGCCGACCAGCACCTCGGACGTGGGCACCTTGGTCTCGACGCCGTTGCGCAGAACCGTTGCCATCGGGGGCGCCAGATCCATCAGCGCACGGATCGCGTCAGAGGCTCCGGCCCGCGCACGCATCTCCAGCCAGTGGCCGAGCAAGATGAAGACCAGCAGCACGGCGGCTGCCTCGTAAAAGACCTCTCCCTCGTAGAAGAAGGTCGCACCGATGCTGAAAACGTAGCCCGTACCGACCGAGAGCACCACCAAGGTCGCCATGTTGGCGACCTTGTTGCGTGCGGCGCGCCAGGCGGCGATGAAGAAGGGCCAGCCTGGGTAGGCGATGGCGCCAGTGGCGACGATGAACAGGAACAGGTTGCGGTCCAGGCCGAACGGCGTCTCGAACTTGCCGATCATCTCGCCCATCGGAGAGTAGAGGAACACCGGAATCGCGAAAAGCAGCGCGACGATGAAGCGATTGCGCATGTCATTGGCCATGTCCTGCATCGACATTCCGGGCCCGTGACCCATGTCGTGCATCATGTCGCTCATCTGGTGTTCGGCATGCACGCCATGTCCCTGACGAGGAGAAACGGGCGCTGACGTCACGGCAGTGCTGGCGGGTGCGTGTGCCGCGCTGGTGACGTGCCCGGCATGCCCAGCATGTGCTTGGTGATCGGCGTGACCGGCGTGTGCCTTTGCGTGCCCTTCGGGCGGGCAAACATGGGTCGGTACCAACTCGCCGCGGCAGTGGTACCCGCAGTCGACGATGCGCTGACGGATTTCTTCAAGCGTGATCGCCGACTCGTCATAGTGGACGGTCGCACTGCCGGCGACGTAGTTGACGGAAGCGTGGTGGACGCCGGGAAGCGTCATGAGCTGGCGCTGCACGCCGGCGGCACTCAGGCTCGAAACCATCTCGCCGACTTCAATGATGCTTGTCTTCATGGCGATCCTTCGGGTAGGTGTCAATCGGCCAAACGGCCAGCGTGGATGCAATCGAGCGCAAGCTCAAACGCAATCTCGGTTTCAGGCCGCATCTTTTTTTGCGAGCGACCATGGTCCACGGGCCGCACCCGGCGGCCTTCTCGTGCCGTCCGGGAGACGTGTGGTGGTGTATGCAGTCCATGCCAGAAGCCTTTCAGTCCAGGAGCCAGCAGCAAGCGAGTGTTGGTAGAACCATAGAGCTTCCCATCATGGGAAGGTCAAGCGACGCGCACTGCGTGCATGCGTCGCAGCCGCTGCAGGCTGCCATGCAGCAGGGCTTGGCGGGCGTGGTGGGCATGCAGTCCATCGTCATGTGTTGATCCATCCGGTGCATCGAGCGCATTGCCCCCAGGCCTTCGCCGGCCGCTGTCGCGGGTGCTGCTGCGACCGCTGCGGGTGTACCCAGGCACCTTCGGTATGGTGGGGACTCGTGATGAGGCGTACCGTGACGACGGCCGTCGCACGGGGCAAGGATGCCCAACCCACCGGGCACGGGCCGTGACGGCGTGCTCAGGCGGGCTGGCAGGTGGCAGCTCTAGATCGTGAGCCGCAGGAACGCGATGGGAATGGGCGGCGGTGCCGGCATGGCGCCGGGATCGGGGCGGGGTACGCGCGCCAGAACGAGGACGGGCAGGATCAGGCAGGACGCGGCCGTGGTCAACGCCATGCAGTCCTGCCAGGGCAGATCACCGGCGCTTGTCTTGCTCACGGCGTGCTGCTCGCCGTCACACAAGTGCTTGCATGCCTGCTGTCCGGGCCCCGCGTCGTGGCCAGTGCCATCATGGCTGTCGGCCAGGTTGCCGGCATCATGGTGATGACGGTGACTCGCCTCGCTGGCCGAATGCGCGTGCGACCGCGCGTGCTGTGCGGCCGCTTGCTGCCTCTCTTGCAGCACGCAGGCATTGGCAGCGCCGGCCATCCATCCGAACAGCATCACCCAGCACATCAGCCGGGCGATGAAGCGGTTCACGGGTGATCGGAACGCAAGACGCATTGCAGGCTGCGGATGCAAGAAGCGTTGGGACGAAATCTGATGCTAGTGCAAGTCGGCATCATCGAATTGATTCGCATCAATGTGCCGTTCGCGTTGCCGCATCGGCTGCGCAGTCGGCTCGCCAGCCGCCCCCGCTCGATTGCGTTGCCGGTGTGTGTGCGCGCTTGCTACCGCTGCAGCGGCTGGCAGCCACAGGGTCCGGCAGCGGTCGCATTGCATGCCGCGCATGTCGTTGAAGCTGTTGATCCGCGGGTGCTGAATGCCGGCTAAGTGGCTGTGCAGGGCGACATTGACCGGCAGCTTGAAAGTGTCTGTGCTGGACGTGGCACCGACGGCAGTGTTCAGCGCTTTTGAAGGTTGCGCTGGCTGAAGACCTCAGCGTCAATCGGCCGGTCGAACACCGCGTCCTTGAGAACCACCGTGGTCGAGTTGCCCGGCTTGGCGTCGGGCCGCATGTCCCAGCGGGTTGGCAGTACACGGCCTCCAACCTTGCGCACGTCGGAGAAGGCGAGCACGCGCACGCGCTCGCCGCGCTCGCTGAAGAACTCCTGCTTCAGCGGCATCGTGTCGGTGCGCCGCACCCAGTAGACGATGCGCCCCCACACCACCGCCGCTTCCGGCCGTGGTACAGCCTCGATGCGCAGCACAGCGTCGCCGTCGAGCGACACCTCCTCCAGCACGCGGTGGGTGTAGTCCTCCAGGATGGAGCTCTCCTTGACCAGATCGTCGTTGGTGAAGTCCGACCCCATCCAGGGCTGCAGCATCATCGAGGGCGGAATCTTGATGATCCGCTCCACGTTGGGCAGGTAGTTCCACATCTCGGCGCCGATGCGCAGTGAACCGATACCGGCTTCCTTGGCCGGGGAGACAATGCGCACAAAGGAGCGCCGCGGTCGGTCCATCCACACCCGCAGGCCCAGCGTGCGCTGCCAGCGTGGCGTCGAGATCGTCATCTCGTACTCACCCTGTACGGTGTCGCCCCACAACAGCTTCTCCACCTTGTCCAACACTTCGCGGGCATCCACGGGCTGCGCCTGGGCAGCGCAGGCCAGCAGCACACCCGCTGCCAGCGCCATACGGCGCCACCACGCGCTGCACGCAATGGCTCTCATGGCGGGAGCTGCTATGGCGCCGTGATATCAGAGAGCGGCCGCAGTGCCGCTTGGCCTTTGGCTGGGCCGGCCAGTAGCTCATCGAGCATGCGGCGGTCGACGACTTCCTTCTCCAGCAGTCGCTGCGCCAGCGCCTCCAGCTGGTCGCGATGGGCGTTGAGCGTGGCTGTGACGCGGCTGCGCGCTTGCTCCAGCAGCCGCCGCACCTCGTCGTCGATGGCTTCGGCCGTGCGCTCGCTGCAGTCGCGCTGCTGCGGCGTGCCCGGCACGGCCAGGAAGGCCGAGCGCGGTTGCGTCTCCCAGGTCGCCAGGCCCAGCGTCTCGCTCATGCCGTACTGTGCCACCATGTGCCGTGCCATGTCGGTGGCGCGCTGCAGGTCGTTGGCAGCACCCGTGGAGATGTCGTTGAAGACCAGCTCCTCCGCCACGCGGCCCCCCAGCAGCACGTCGAGCCGGTCCAGCAGCTCGCTGCGGCGCAGCAGGTAGCGGTCCTCGGTGGGCGACTGCTGCGTGTAGCCCAGTGCCGCGATGCCGCGCGGGATGATGGACACCTTGGCCACCCGGTCGGCGCTGGCACGGTGCTCGGCCACCAGCGCATGGCCCGCCTCGTGGTAGGCCACGAAGCGCCGCTCCTCGGGGTTCATGACGCGGTTGCGCTTCTCCAGGCCGGCGACGATGCGGTCCAGCGCCTGCTCGAAGTCGTGCATGTCCACTGCGTCCTTGCCCTGCTTGGCCGCGCGTAGCGTGGCCTCGTTGACCAAGTTCGCCAAGTCCGCGCCGGCGAAGCCCGGCGTGCGAGCGGCGATGGAGTCCAGGTCCACGCCGCTCGCGAGCTTCACGCCCTTCACGTGCACGTCCAGGATCTGGCGCCGACCCTTCATGTCGGGCTTGTCGATGGACACGTGCCTATCGAAGCGCCCCGGGCGCAGCAGCGCCGGGTCCAGGATCTCGGGCCGGTTGGTGGCGGCCATGATGATCACGCCGCGGCGGCTGGTGTCGAAGCCGTCCATCTCCACCAGCAGCTGGTTGAGCGTCTGCTCGTGCTCCTCGTGGCCGCCCGTGAGCCCCAAGCCGCGCGCCTTGCCCAGGGCGTCGAGCTCGTCGATGAACACGATGCACGGCGCCTTGGCCGCGGCCTGCTCGAAGAGGTCGCGCACGCGCGCGGCACCCACGCCCACGAACATCTCCACGAACTCCGAGCCGCTGAGCGACAGGAAGGGCACGCCGGCCTCGCCCGCCACGGCCTTGGCCAGCAGCGTCTTGCCCGTGCCCGGTGCGCCCACGATCAACACGCCCTTGGGGATCTTGCCGCCCAGGCGCTTGTAGCGCTCGGGGCTCCTGAGGAACTCCACCACCTCCATCAGCTCCTCGCGGGCCTCGTCGATGCCGGCCACGTCCTTGAAGCTCACGCCGGTCTCTTGCTGCATGTAGACCTTGGCCTTGCTCTTGCCGATGGACATCAGCCCGCCCGCGCCTCCAGCGCCTCCCATGCGCTTCATCAGCAGCCACCAGATGCCGAAGAAAACCAGTGCCGGCGCTACCCAGGACAGCAGCGTTGCGAGCCACTTGCTCTCGCGCACGCTGCCGTAGCGCACCTTGGCTGCGTCGAGGGCGGGCACCAACCCGGGATCGTCAATCAGCACCGTGGCGAAGCGATGCTCGCCGCTGCTGGCCTTGAGGCGGTCCACCTGCTCCTTGGGCAGCACCCGCTCCAGTCCCTCGGCCGCGAGGGTGCCGGTGGCCAGTCCGTCGGCGATCACGAGGTCCTGCAATTGTCCTCCCGCAACCGCTTGCTTGAACTCGCTGTAGGTGAGCGTTAGCGTGTGGCGCGTGCCGATGAAGTCCTGCAGCAGCGTGATGAGGAACAGTGCTCCGAACACGTACCAGAGCGAGAAGGTCTGTTTCTTGTCCATCGGCGGTTGCATCGTTGAGGTGGTTTGCAGTTGCGGTGAAGACTCTCTGGGGCGCCACTGCCGTCATGGCCTGAGCGGATGCAGGGGACGTCTGCTCTGGGCCAGCTGAAGGCAGACCACCACGCTCAGCACGGCGGCAAAGAAGCACCACACCGAGATGAACCACCGTGCATACAGCAGGTAGGCCACAACGGACGCGGCGAAGCCCAGGGCGCCGAAGAGCTGGACCCTGCGGTGGCTCGACAGCAGCAGGCTGCCGGTCGTGGCTGCCAGGTACAGCGCCATGACCACCGGGATGTAGAGGTGCGGGGCGTCGTACTCGATGTGCTGCCCGATGGGGCGCGCCACGATCCCCGTTGCGAACAACGTGTACAGGAGGTACAGGCCCACGGCCGCTCCGGTGGCAACCGTCCAGGCCAGGTACCGGCGCCGTGCCGGCTTCTGCTCCAGCAGCCAGACCGCGGCGGGCACGTATACCGGCCACAGCACATGCGAGAAGAAGGAATAGAGGTACGCGGCCCCGGTGTTGATTGCCTTGAGCCCGGGGTCGAAGCTCAACCAGACCACACCTTCCGTGAACTGCTGCAGCGCGAACAGCAACGGGATCGCCGCATAGGGCAGCTCCGACCGTTGTCTGGGCATGCGCAGTGTCATCGTGCCGATGCCCAGCAGGAAGGCCCCTGCAGCAAGGCTTGCGGTCGCCGAAAAGCACATCTCAAGCCTTCTCCTTGTCAAGCGCCGCCTGCGGCAGCCCGGTGCTACCTGCCGTCACCACTCCCATCGTCGCTCTCGTGTGCACGGGTGTTGAGGTAGAGCAGCAGCACACAAGCGCCCACCAGGAGATGCAGGATCCAGCCCAAGGCATGGGCGCGGTGCTCGGTGACCAGCAGGAACAGCGTGATGGCCATGAAGGCCGCAAGGATCCAGCTGGCCCATGGCCTGCGTGCCGGCTTTGATGGATTGGGTGCGTGTTGATCACTCATCGTTGTTGCCCCCTTACGGTCAGCGTTTTCCAGGGTGCGGAGAGCTTGCCGAGACCAGGAACTCGATCTCACTCGGCCGGCCCGGCAGCTTCACCAGAATCTGGAACTTGTAGGGGCCTGGTTTCACCACCGAAAACATTTGCCCGTAACTCATGAGGCCGTTCACCTGCATTGGCAGCAGGTACTTGGGAGATGCGTCAGTGATGCCGGGCTCCCTGAGTTGGGCACGCACGACTGCGTCATCGATTCGCTTGCCTGTTGAGTCCTCGAACAGCGCCACTACCAGGTGGTGAACCTGCCCCCCATCCTGGGGCGCTTGTCCGTGCAACTGCTCGAGACTGTGGCGTTCGGAGACGATGGCTGCCGGAACGACGCCCCAGTACAGCCACACGCCGTCACGCCGCTGCTGTGCCTGTGCCGCTGCAGGCGTCAAGGAGCCCAGCATGGCAAAGGCCATGAGCAGGGCGGTGATCCTTGCCGTGGCAGGAGCACGGCGGGGGACTGTGACGGGACACGCGGAGTCGGTCGACATGGCACTCTCCTGCGTCACGCTGCCACCAGAAGGAACGTGAGCTTCATGGTTCCTTGCCCTACCGGATGATCAGACGCGGCGATGCCGGTCGGTGTCGGCATTCGGCCTTCCCAGACGTGGAATGAATCTGGGCGTGCGCGCCGCGTAGCGCGTCCACTCCGCGCCAAAGGCGCGCTCTGAATCGCGCTCCTCCGTGCGGGCTAGACGCATGTACATGAAGACCAGCACCGGGAACATCCCCAGCGTCAGGATCGTGGGCCACTGCAGCAGGAAGCCGAACATGATCAACACGAAGCCCACGTACTGTGGGTGGCGCACATGGGAATACGGGCCGGTGGCGGCCAGCGTGCCACTGCGCTGGTTGGCGTACAGCACCCGCCACGCGGCCGCCAGCAGCCAGAAGCCGCCGCCGATGAAGACGGTGCTCAACACGTGGAAGGGTCCGAAGTGCGGGTTGGCGCGCCAGCCGAACATCACTTCCAGCAGGTGCCCGGCGTCATGCGAAAGGAAGTCGACGCCGGGAAAGCGCGAGCCCAGCCAGCCCGAGAGCAGGTAGATCGTCAAAGGGTAGCCGTACATCTCGGCAAACAATGCCACCAGAAAGGCCGAGAAGGCGCCAAAGGAACGCCAGTCCCGCTTGCTCTGCGGCTTGGCGAAGCTGAAGGCAAAGATGACGAAGACCAGCGAGTTGACGATCACCAGGCTCCACAAACCATACGAAGGTGTAGAGGAATGGTCCATGAGGAAGCTCCTGTCCGTGGTGTCAGCCTTATTTCGTCGTGCGAGCCGGCGAGCCGGCATTGCGAACCGAATCGGAGACACTTTCAGCGTAGGCGTCGGCACGGCGATCGGTTTGACCTGCATCAAGTGCGGGCGTGGCGGCCTGGCGGTGAAGCCCCGCATCGAATTGCTCGAAGGCTGCCTCGGCGAAGCCATCGCGCAGCACGCGCCAAGCTGCCAGACACTGTTCGATTGCGGCGCTGGTCGACCTCTCAACCTGGAACCAGGGATTCGACGTCCGAGTCAGGTCCTGGGCGCCGGCGTGCCGCAGCATTTCCGTGAACACAGGCAGCAGGGCGCTGGCTGGCGTG
Organism: Azohydromonas lata NBRC 102462; assembly: GCF_001571085.1. Classification (GTDB taxonomy): domain Bacteria; phylum Pseudomonadota; class Gammaproteobacteria; order Burkholderiales; family Burkholderiaceae_C; genus Azohydromonas; species Azohydromonas lata. Next base: position 2,119 of record NZ_BCTC01000073.1, on the reverse strand, counting down.
ACGCGTTCGGACCAGACTTGGCGGCTGGTGCGCATCGGGTGCCATTGCTCCAGCAACCACGCACTTTGGCGGGTGGACCACAGCTGCATAAAAGGCGACACCATGGACGTGTAGAGACTGTCGATGTAGCCCGACAGCTCGCCGACGAGCTCAAATGCAGGTCCCGGCCGCCTGAAGGGAAGATCCTCCACTTGGCGTGGAATGAATTCGGCGTGCGGCGCACCAGATTGCAGCGCGTTGTCGGCCAGTCGCATCTCGTACAGACCAGCAGGCAATGACTGGATCGTGCCGGCATGGTGCAGTATCGCGCGGTGCTCGCGCCTGGCCACACCGGCGGAGACGAAGATGCCGAGGTGCCCGACGTCCTGGTGGACCAAGTACACGATCCGCTGTCCGGCCTCGACCAGGGCTTGCGTGGTCGGATAGACCGCCTGCAGCCAGCCCAGCGCCTGGTGCGGCGGCGTGATGTTGTCGCCATAGGAGCTGAAGATGACCAGTGGCGTGCGCACGCGTGAAAGGTCGGCGTGGCAGTGACCGTCGATTACGACCTCTCCCGACTCCAGCCGGTTGCCGATGAAGAGATCCTTCACGATGGCCAGGATTTCCTCCCGGCCCAGGAAGTAAAAACCGTTCCACCAGCGTTCGAACTCCAGAAAACGGTCGCGTTCGCCGTCAGGGTCCGCGAATAGGGTGTCGTATTTCTTCCAGACGCCTTCGGGCCGCAGCAGCTCGAAGTTCTGCACCAGCCAGGCGCCATCGAAGCGGCCTGCACCCAGGTCCGCCAGCCAGTGGGCCGACCAGACGCCACCGGTGAAGGCGCCCATGAGGCGCATCGGGTTAACGTCACGCTCGCCAGCCCAGTACGACAGCGGCGAGCCGTTGAGCACGGCCAGCCCTGCGCGGCGGTTGCAGTGTGACAGCGCCATCGTCACGGCCCAGCCGCCCTGGCAGTTGCCGTAGACGATAGGCTCTGCACCAGGATGACGCTGGGCCACCAGGTCGATGAAACGGGCCAGTGTCTCGACCACCGCACCCATCGTCTGGCCCTCAAGCGGCTCGGGGTCGAAGACGACGAAGTACACAGGATGGCCCTCGACCAGTGCCATTCCGACTTCCGAATCGCGACGGAAGCCACCAATGCCGGGGCCATGTCCGGCACGCGGATCGACGATGACCACCGGTGCGGCATCGGGGCGGACGTGCTGCTCCAGGCGGTCGGAGCCGCACTTGGTAATGCGCAGCAACCGGTAGTTGGAGGCGGGGACGCCATCGCGGCCATCGGCCACCTGCTCGGCTTCGAAGTGCAGCAGCGGTGGCATGCCGGCCGCCTCGTGCTCCCGCATCCGGGCCGCGCGCTCACGCAGCGTGTCCATGGTCGAGGCAACGCGCCAGGCCACGTCCGCCCAGTAACGGGCCCAGGCCTGCACGCCAAGGGTCGAGGGCGACCGGGCTGCTTCACCGGTGGCCTGCGAGCGGTGCGTTTCAGCGGCCATGACCGCTGCTCCCATGCGCGGCTGCACTGGCCTCGCCACCGAAGTTCGTGTCTTTCCGTGGTGCGCTGTCCATGGCCTGAACCGCGTCCATTGGCTCGGCCGTATAGCCAGCGGACTCGAACGCGCGCAGCATGGCCGGCATTTCGGCCGAGGAACCTTGGGTCACCACAGTCACGCGGCCATGCTCCAAGTCGACATGTACCTCGTTGACGCCCTGTACCCTCAGAAGGGCCCGCGTCACCGTCGCGACACACGAGCCACAGCTCATGCTGCTGACCCTGAAATCCATGATGGGCATGTCGTTGCTCCTTACGGTTGTGTGACCAGGGCCTGCCGCGTAGACCCGTTAGTGCCAGTCCTTGCGTGCCGGACTGCGCCGCGCGCTGTGCGCCACCAGCTTGGCCAGCAGTGCCGAAGCCACGCGCGCGTCCGGGCCGTCGGCGCGGCTGGTCAGCGCGATGGGCACGCGCGCGCCCAACACCACGCCGGAGCCGCTGGCGCCGGCCAGGTACTCCAGCTGCTTGGCGAGCATGTTGCCGGCCTCCAGGTCGGGCACGGCCAGGATGTCCACATTGCCCGCCACCGGCGAGGTGATGTGCTTGATCGACGCAGCATGTGCACAGACC
>NZ_BCTC01000072.1 GCF_001571085.1 Azohydromonas lata NBRC 102462 | reverse complement strand
CTATGCGCGCCCGGACACCTCCGTGACCGGCCAGGTGCTCAAGCTCATGTCGGCCCGCCCCGACGCCGTGCTGGTGGCCGGCGCCGGCACGCCGGCCGCCCTGCCGCAAAAGACGCTCAAGGAGCGCGGCTACGCGGGCAAGTTCTACCAGACGCACGGCGTGGCCAATGCCGACTTCCTGCGCGTGGGCGGCAAGGACTTGGAGGGCACCTTCCTGCCCGCCGGCCCCGTGCTGGTGGCCGAGCAGCTGCCCGCCGCGCACCCGGTGAAGAAGAGCGCGCTGGCCTATGTCGCCGCCTACGAGGGCGCCAACGGCAAGGGCAGCGTCTCCACCTTCGGCGCGCACGCCTGGGATGCCGGCCTGCTGATGGCCAATGCCGTGCCCGCGGCGCTGAAGAAGGCGCAGCCCGGCACGCCGGAGTTCCGCGCCGCGCTGCGCGACGCGCTGGAAGCCACCAGGGAACTGCCCGGCGCCCACGGCATCTTCAGCATGACGCCCAACGACCACCTCGGCCTGGACCAGCGCGCGCGCGTGATGGTCAAGATCGAGGGCGGGGCGTGGAAGTACCAGCCTTGAGGCGATGAAAGTCTGACGTGAGCCGGACTGCCCCGCACACCATTTCGTCATTCCCGCGCAGGCGGGAATCCAGGCGGCCCCCAGGTCAGCCATGGGCTGGTGATGTGGCATGTCGGGGCGCATGGGTCTGCTCTCCCACGTCAGCACTTGCGTTGTGGCGTGGGGCCGCCTGGATGCCCGCCTTCGCGGGCATGACGAAGTAGGAGACGCCGCATGTCAGTGCCTGGCGTGAACAGACAAAGCGCGCGCACCGGGCGCCACCCCTAGCCCAAGAAAGCCGAAGTACATGGACCTTCAAATTGCACTCTTGCTGGGCCAGGACGGCATCGTCAACGGCGCCGTCTACGGACTGATGGCGCTGGCGCTGGTGCTGGTGTTCTCGGTCACGCGCGTGATCTTCATTCCGCAGGGCGAGTTCGTCGCCTTCGCGGCGCTGTCCATGGCCATGATGCAAGCGGGCCGCACGCCGGCCAGCCTGTGGCTGCTGCTGGCGCTGGCTGCCGTCGTCCTGGCCGTGGAGGCCTGGCGCGCGCAGCGCGGCGCCTCGGTGGACTGGAAGTCCACGCTGCTGTGGTGCGTGGGCTGCCCGGCCGGCGCCGGGGCGCTGGTGGCGATGCGGCCGGAAGGCCAGGCGCTGCAGGCCCTGGCCACGCTGCTGCTGATCACGCCCCTGGGCCCGCTGATCTACCGCCTGGCCTACCGGCCGCTGGCGCGCGCCACGGTGCTGGTGCTGCTCATCGTCTCGGTGGCGCTGCACGGCGTGATGGTCGGACTGGGGCTGCTGTTCTTCGGCGCGGAGGGGTCGCGCACCACGGCCTTCTCCGAGCTGCGCATGGATGTCGGCGGCCTCTCCATCACCGGCCAGTCGCTGGTGGTGGTGGGCACGGCGCTGGCGCTGGTGGTGGCGATGTTCGTGTTCTTCGAGCGCTCCATCGTGGGCAAGGCGCTGCGCGCCACGGCTATGAACCGCGTGGGCGCACGGCTCATGGGCATTCCCACCGAGCTGTCGGGCGACCTGTGCTTTGCCCTGGCCGGCCTCATCGGCGCCGTGGCCGGGCTGCTGGTGGCGCCCATCACCACGGTCTACTACGACACGGGCTTTCTCATCGGTTTGAAAGGCTTCGTCGCCGCCATCGTGGGCGGCCTGGCCAGCTACCCGCTGGCGCTGGCCGGCGCGCTGCTGGTGGGGCAACTCGAAGCCTTCGCCTCCTTCTGGTCCAGCGCCTTCAAGGAGGTGCTGGTGTTCACGCTGATCATCCCGGTGCTGTGGTGGCGCAGCCTGCGCAGCCACCATGTGGAGGACGAGGAGTGACCATGCCCCACACCACCGTCTCCAAGGTTTCCAAGGCCTCCGGGCCCGCGCCGGCCGGCGCGGCACAGCACACGGCCGGCGACACGCCCGTGCGCGGCTTCGTCAGCGCCCGCACGCTGGTGCTGGCCGCGGTGGCGCTGCTGCTGGCGGCCTGGGGCTTCCTGCCGGACTTCAGCGTCACGCTGCTCAACTACATCGGCCTGTACGCGCTGGTGGCGCTTGGGCTGGTGATGCTCACCGGCGTGGGCGGCATGACCAGCTTCGGCCAGGCCGCCTTCGTCGGCATCGGTGCCTATGTCACGGCCTGGGCCTGCACCTCGCCGGACGCGGCCGCGCTCTTGGGCAGCCTGCCCCCGGCGCTGCTGCCCTGGGCCGGGCTGCTGCTGGGCCTGGCCATCACCTTCGCGGTGGCCTGGTTCCTGGGCGCCATCACGCTGAAGCTCTCCGGCCACTACCTGCCGCTGTGCACCATCGCCTGGGGCCTGAGCCTGTACTTCCTGTTCGGCAACCTGGAGCTGTTGGGGGGGCACACCGGCATCACCGGCGTGCCGCCGCTGGTGGTGGCCGGCTTTTCGCTCGCCTCGCCGCGGGTGCTGGGCCTGCTGATCTGGGCGGTGCTGCTGCTGGCGCTGTGGGCGCTGCACAACCTGCTGGACTCGCGCGAGGGCCGCGCCATACGCGCGCTCAAGGGCGGGCGCGTCATGGCCGAGTCCATGGGCGTGGACACGGGGCGCCAGCGCATCAAGCTGTTCGTCCTGGCCGCGCTGCTGGCCGCCGTTTCCGGCTGGCTGTATGCGCACCTGCAGCGCTTCGTGAACCCCACGCCGTTCAGCCTGCACATCGGCATCGAATACCTGTTCATGGCCGTGGTGGGCGGCGCCGGCCACCTGTGGGGCGCCGTGCTGGGCGCGGCGCTGATCACGCTGCTCAAGGAGCAACTGCAGGACTGGCTGCCGCGCCTGCTGGGCAGCAGCGGCAATTTCGAGGTCATCGTCTTCGGCCTGCTCATGCTGTTCGTGTTGCAGCGCTTTGCCGATGGCCTGTGGCCGCAGCTCTCGGCCCGCGCAAGGCGCTGGATACGGCCCACGGTCGCCCGGCTGCCGGCCGCCGCGCCCTTGCCCGAGCGCTCGCTGCCCGCGCGCGGCACGGTGGTGCTGCAGGCCCATCAGGTCACTAAGCGCTTTGGCGGCCTGATCGCCAACAACGCCGTGGACCTGACGGTGCGCGCCGGCGAGATCCTGGCGCTCATAGGGCCCAACGGCGCCGGCAAGAGCACCTTCTTCAACATGATCTCCGGCGTGGACGACCCCACCGCCGGCGAAGTGCGCCTCATGGGCCAGGCCATGACCGGCAAGCCGTCGCGCGAGTTCGCGGCGCTGGGCCTCTCGCGCAGTTTCCAGCACGTGCGCCTGCTTGGGCAGCGCACGGTGCTGGAGAACGTGGCCGTGGGCGCGCACCGCCGGGCCCAGCGCGGCTGGCTGGCTTCCATGCTGAGGCAGGACCGCGCCGAGGAAGCCGCCGTGCTGGCCGAGGCACGGCGCCAGATGGAGCGCTGCGGCCTGGCCGCGCATGCCGGCACCCCCGCCGCCTCGCTGGCCCTGGGCCAGCAGCGCATCGTGGAGATTGCCCGCGCGCTGGCCAGCCAGCCGGCCGTGCTGCTGCTGGACGAGCCCGCGGCCGGCCTGCGCCACCTGGAGAAACAGGCGCTGGCGAAGTTGCTGGATCAACTGCGCTCGCAAGGGCTGGGCATCCTGGTCGTGGAGCACGACATGGAGTTCGTGATGAACCTGGCCGACCGCATCACCGTGCTCGAGTTCGGCACCGTCATCGCCGAGGGCACGCCGGCCGAGGTGCAGGGCAACCAGCGCGTGCTGGATGCCTACCTGGGCGGTGCCGACGACTTGGGAGCTGCTGCATGAGCACGGACAAGACGACGCTGCTGGAGCTGCGCGAGTTCTGCGTCTCCTACGGCGAGGTGGAGGCGGTGCACCGCGTCCAGCTCACGGTGCGGGAGGGGGAGATCGTCACCGTCATCGGCCCAAACGGCGCAGGCAAGACCACGCTGCTGTCCGCGGCCATGGGGCTGCTGCCCTCGCGCGGCGAGCTGCTGCTCGACGGCGAGCGCATCGCGCGGCCCTCCGTGGAAAAGATGGTGGCGCACGGCGTGGCGCTGGTGCCTGAAAAGCGCGAGCTGTTCGGCGAGATGTCGGTGGGCGACAACCTGCTGCTGGGCGGCTTCAGCCGCTGGCGCCGCGGCCAGCGCGACCAGAAGGCGCGCATGCAGGAGGTGTTCGAGCTGTTCCCGCGCCTGCACGAGCGCCGTGCGCAGATGGCGGGCACCCTCTCCGGCGGCGAGCGCCAGATGCTGGCCATAGGCCGCGCCCTCATGGCGCGGCCGCGGCTGCTGATGCTGGACGAGCCTTCGCTGGGGCTGGCGCCGCTGATCGTGCGCGAGGTGCTGCGCATCGTGGCCTCGCTGCGCGAGTTGGGCGTGTCCGTGCTGCTGGTGGAGCAGAACGCGCGCGCGGCGCTGCAGGTGGCCGACCGTGCCTACGTGCTGGAGATGGGGGCCGTGGCGCTCACGGGCGAGGCCCGCGAGCTGCTCAACGACCGCCGCATCATCGACACCTACCTGGGCCTGGGCACGAAGAAGGCGGCTTGAATCAACGTCCGGCTCCAGAACGGCCGGCGTTTCTTGTTGGAAGCCCGGTGTCCGCGCTGAGGAAAAGCTCCGCTGCCGGCGGTGACAAATGTCACGCTCGGCCGGGTGCAAAACGGCGCCGCGCCCTGGTCTAAAGCTCCGATGTGCGTTTGCTCTCACCTCCCTAGCATGTGTTCCATGGGCAGTCGATGAACGATGCCAAGCGCCTCCGGGAAGAGAGGCGCCAAGCCGAAGCAGCTGCCACGAGACAACAGCATGTCGGGGGAAGGGAGCAGCAGGGAGGAATAGGTTCCGGGCACGTCCACGGGACGTGCCCGGAACCACCAGTTTGGTGACCCAGGGGATGCGCGCAGCAGGGCGCTCGCGCTTGCACGGCCGGTACCGCAAGGTACCGGCCGTTTTGTTTGTGCGCCCAACCGTGGGAAACGCTGCATCACGGGCCGGCCCGCCCGGTGCGGATGCGTGCCCAGGGGACAACCCTCCTGAGCGCTGGTGACAAAGCACCCGGCCAGCGCACGCACGGGCTCCGATGTTGGCCGCACGGGCGTTTCCTACCCTGAGGGCTGGAACATCCCCGCGCGCACGCCGGTGCGCACGGACCACGGGCAACAGTGCCCGCCAACCAGGGAAAGGCCGGCATGAAAAAAATCTGGGCCATGGCCGCGGCGATGCTGCTGGCATTGGGAGGCTGCGGAGGCGGCGATGACGCGGCAACGGCTGCCGACACCGGTGCGGCCACCGAGCACGCCAGCGCCGTGCGCTGCCAGGCCACCATGGCCAACCCGTTCGCGTGCGTTCCAAAGATGAGCGTGGCGCTGGTGAATCCGGCCGGGGTGGCCGTCACCCGCGTCACGCACAAGGACCCGGGCACGCTGCGCGTGACGGTGCGCGACGGCAACGGCGTGGGCCTGCGGGGCGTCGTGGTGAACCTGCAGAGCTCGGACGGCAGCGTGCAGGCCTCGGCGGCCTCCACCGACGCCACTGGCTTGGCGCGGCTGGCGCTGCCCGCGGGCAGCCGCGCCGGCACCTTCACGGCCCGCGTCACGGCCACGGCGCAAGGCTCCTCGCTGGCAGGCGCGGTGGCGTATGAAGTCCTGTTCCCCAAGCTCAACCTGGCGCTGCTGGACGCCGGCGGGCGAGCCATCACGCAGGTCTCGCCCGACACCGCCGGCACGCTGGCGGCCACGCTGAAGTACCCGGACGGCACGCCGCTGGCCAACAGCCTGGTCACCTTCGGCACGTCCGACAGCGTGGCACTGCAGCCGGCCACGCGCACGGCGCTCACCGATGCCGCCGGCGTCGCCCGCATCGGCCTGCCTGCCGGCACGCGCAGCGGCGGCTTCATGGCCAATGCGGCAGTGTCGGTCAACGGCATAGCGCTCACGGCGGCGATGAACTACGGCGTCACCTTCCCGGTGCTGGCCTTCGCCACCCCGGCCGTCTCGCCCACGCGGCTGTCGGCCGGCGGTACCGCCACGCTCAGCTTCACCGTCACCAACAACGGCAAGCCCTACGCGCGGCCGCTGCCGGTGACTTTCACCTCGCGCTGCGCGGGCCTGCAAAAGGCCAGCATCACCCAACAGGCCACCACGCGCGCAGGGCTGGCCGCCGCCACCTACACCGACCGCGGCTGCGCCTCGACGGACACCATCACCGCCTCCGTCACGTTGGGCGACCGGACCGCCACCCGCAGCGTGGCGCTGGACGTGCTGCCCACGACCGTGGGCTCCATCGGCTTCGTGTCGGCCAGTGCCACCAGCATCGCGCTGGCGGGCACGGGCGGCGCGCAGCGGCAGGAATGGTCCAGCCTGCGCTTTCGCGTGCAGGACGCCCGCGGCAACCCGGTGGCCAACGTGCCCGTGGCCTTCGCCTTTGCCGACAACAACGCCGCCACCACCGTCGGCGGGCTCAAGCTGCAGCCCGCCAGCGGCAGCACCGACGCCAGCGGCTACGTGAGCACCACGGTGTCCGCCGGCACCATCCCGACCTCGGTGCGCGTCAAGGCCAGCGTGGGCAGCATCACCACGCTTTCCAGCCTGCTGGTCGTGTCCTCCGGCGTGCCGGACCAGCAGCATTTCTCGTTGTCCACCTCCACGTTCAATTGCGAAGGCCGCGACTACGACCAGGCGTGCTCCACGGTGACGGCCTCCCTGGCCGACCACTTCGGCAACCCCGTGCCTGACGGCACGGTGGTGAACTTCAGCGCCGAAGGCGGCGTCATCGACGCGTTCTGCCTCACCGGCCGGCCGTCCGCGGCCGCCGCCGTGCGTCCAGGCTCCTGCAGCGTCAAGCTGTACTCGGCCCAGCCCAAGCCCGCCAACGGCCGCGTGACGGTGCTGGCCTACGCCCTGGGCGAGGAGGACTTCTTCGACCGCAACGGCAACAACCGCTGCGACGCCTGCGACACGGCAAGCGTCGGCGCCGCCACCGAGTTCACGCCCAGCCAGGACAAGAGCCCCGACATCTGGCGCGACGACAACGAGGACCTGCGCTGGACCGCGGGCGAGCCCTGCATCGGCCCCAACCGCAACGGTCTGTGCAGCACGCCGGGCGACCGCCGCTACAACGGTGTGCTGCGCAGCCCCAGCCCGGCCGCATCGGCGCAGACGCTGTACGTGTCGCGGCAGATCGTCCACTTCTTCTCCGGCAGCCGCGCCTATATCGCCGGACCGCTGGACCCCGTGACGGGAGCCACCTTCGCGCCGCGCTGCGCGGCCGACGAGGTGGTGGACCTGGCCTTCACGGTGCAGGACGTCAACCGCAACCCCGTGCCGGCGGGCACCAAGATAGAACTGAGCACGCTGTTTGGCGCCAAGCGCGGCGAGGTCTTTCCCGACAGCCTCACCGTGGAGAACTACCCGGTGGGCCTGGGCTCCGCCGTGAGCCGCGATGCCACCACCTACACCGCCACGGTAGTCTGCGCCGCCGCGCAGTTGGGCCGCGTCTACGTGAAGGTGACCACGCCCAACAACGTCACGACCATGGGGACGCTCTACATCAACCGCTGACCACGGCTCTCAGGGGACGCAGGCCAACACCTGCGTTTGCACGGCCGGCGCCGCAAGGGGCCGGCCGTTCTTTTTCTTGAGCCGCCGCCGCGCCCGTTCGCCACGCACCCGGGACAAAACACCCGTGCACCCCTGTCAATCCCTCCTATCGGAGGCGGCATGCCGTCTGCCCAGAATGGCTTCCATGGACGCCCGGCGCGTCGCCCGCCTTGCCGCACCGCGGCCGGGCCGGCGCCGCCGGGGCGGTCAGTGGCTTGTCTCCGGGACGACCCAGGGGGTCCCTTGGCGGCCGGCACCTCGCGGTGCCGGCCGCATTTCTATGCGGCACGCGCCGCTTGGGGACGGGCGATGACGACGCTGAGTGATCGCGACGTGCCGAGAACCTGCCGTGGCGGTTCATGCCGCGTCACGTCCCTTGCGCCGCGCAGCGAACACTGCGGGCGCGCACCAAAAAAAAGGCGGGCCGCCAGGGCCCGCCAACTTGCGGCAAGGAAAGAACGCGTCAGAACACGTCAGAGCGCGTTGGTGCACGACGCGAAGTTCGTGGGGCAGGTCGTGGTCAAGCCGCCGGCCGCGTCCTTCGGGAAGGTGGACGACTTGAACATGTTCAGCACGTTGGTGTAGGGGTACAGCGGGGCGGTCAGGTTCTTGGCCCAGAAGATGTAGTTGGCGTGCAGCCTGTTCTTGGCAAAGCCGTAGAGATCCGTCACCGCCGGGGGCGCGTAGGGGCCGCCTTGATACGTGGTGAAGTAGTTTTCGGCCTGTACCGAGGGGCCCAGGGCGACCTTGCCCGCGGCCGTGTCGTACAGCGGGTAGGCGGACAGCTCCAGCTCGCTGTCGTTGAGGAAGGTGTCCGGCCCGCCCAAGGAGACGCCGTTGTTCAGCGCGCTGTTGACCAGCCCGGGCATGTTGATGCGCGGGAAGTTGAAGAACTGCATCACCACCGTGTTGGGGAAGGCGCGCCGCGCGGCGGCGTCCATCAGCGCCAGGTTGTTGAAGAAGTCGGTCTTCTGCGTGCTGTTGAGCGGCACCACGGCCTGGCCCAGCGCGGTTTCGTTGAAGCCTATGCCTTCGAAGGTGTTGTTGCCGTTGTAGCGCTGGCCCAGCGCCGTCACGAGGGCAATCATGCGGTCGCGCACGGCCGGCACGTACATCGCGATGTTCTCGCCCGTGGTCGCTTCGGTGCCCAGGGTGTCCTTGGCATCGATCTGTATGCGGTACACGCCGCCGCCGTACTCGTCGGTGTGCATGTAGTCGGGCAGCGCCCGCCCGCCGGCACTGAACACCTTGGTGCCCACCATGATGAAGAGCTTCTTGCCCACGGCCTGCGCCATGGCCAGCTCCTTGTCGATCTCGCTGAAGTCGTAGCCGTCCTTGGTCGGCTCCAGGTCGCGCCACATGTAGCGCGTCTGCACGCCGCGCACGTTGGACAGCGAGGAGATTTCCTTGAACGTGCGCTGCACCAGGTCGTCCGTGGCACCGGCGCCCAACTGGACGTAGTGGCCGGGGTGCCACTTCACGCGGGTGTCGCCAGGCGTCAGCGCCTGGGCCGTGTCCAGACCCGCGGCCGACACCGCGGCCGGCATGGACGAAGACTGCGAAGACACCGTGCCGTCACCGCCGCCGCAGGCTGCAAGCAGCACCAGAGCCGATGCCAGGGACCCGGCCAGCGCCGGGCGCATATTCAGACGGATTTCCATGATACTTATTCCAGCTTTATTTCAGGGCAGCCCCCCTCAGGGCCGGTACCGGAATACACAAAAGGCCGCGACCTTTGCGTCGCAAGTGCCTGGCGGCATATTCATGTAATTCCGCACTCGCTGTCATTTCTGTTTGGAGCGCGATTTCTTAATCAGTACGCCTTTTATTTCGACGGCTGGAAAAACTTCATAAGTTACGTGTTTGTTAGATGCAGTGTGTTTAGTAACCATTGGTTTTATAACGATCACGCCATCCCTGGCACCAGCTTCCTGCTGTATTCAGCGCATGCGCGCGAGGGCCGTGCCGGCTTGCGCACGGCACCGGCCAGCCCTGGGGAACGCTGGGCCGGCATCTCAAAAAAACCGTTTCACAGCAGGGAAATTCTGGACATTGGTCTGCCGCTGTAACGGCTGAAGCGTGCGAGCGTCGCGGCCGGCACGCTCCAGCCGAGCCCCGCAGCTTCCCGGTCGGGAAGTCGAAAGCTTGTGCTGCATCAAAGGCGGTACGGATACATTCGCGCCGCAAACCATTCGTCGAACACTGGGTCGGTTTGTAACCTGGCACTGTGTTTGATATAGATCAGAAAAACCCGGTTGCACGATTGGCGCGATGGCCTTGTAAATACCGAAGGCCGGTTTTAAAGCTTCGCGGCAAGGGAGCAACGAAAAGGTTTGTCGATGACAGGCCGGCAAAATATTCCGGTCGGTATGTTCAATGGGCCAGGCATGCCGGAACACCGTTCGCACGGCCGCGATCGCCGGCCACGGCTGCCGGCTTGACCCGAATCGCCATCATCGTCTAGCATTGCAAATGCGAATCGTTCGCAATAAAGTGCCCACCAACGAGCCTTTGGCGAACAAGGAGAGCCGATTTGGATCAAGACCGACCCGAGCGCAGCAGCGGCTGCGAGCCGCGGCCGCTGGCGCAGTCCGCCGTCGGACAGGTGCTGGTGTGCGAGCACTGCCGCCAGATGCACCTGCAGGTTGGGCCGCTGACGCTGCGGCTCACGCACGAGGCGTTTGCGGACCTGGCCGTGCTGCTGCAGTCGGCCCAGCGGGCACGGCAGGCCGGCGTCCAGGCCTGTGTGGAAGGTGACCCTGCCGCTGCGGCGGCCGTCTGGCATTGAGGAGGCCTTGGCATGTGCGCTGAAGAACGCCCGGGCCTGCCCTGCAAGCACGCGCAGGCCGCCAACGCGGTGATGTTCGGCCGCGGCTCGCGCCGCCGCCGCCTGTGGGACCTGGCGCCCACCGCCTACTGCCCGGTGATTGGCGTGTGCGTGCCGCTGCCGCTGCTGCGCCGCGTGGCGGAAAAGGCCGTGGGCGGGACCCTGCCCACGGACGACTACGAGCTGCACTGCGCCGCCATCACCGAGTCCAAGGCCCGCACGCCGCTGGCCGAGCGGCTGCAGCGCGAGCTCGACGAGCGTTTCGCCCTGGCCCTGGGCGCCGCGGCGCGCTGCAAGAGCACCGAGGCGCTGGCGCAGTGGTGGCAGGCGCAGTTGCGCTTGGGCGAGGCCGTGCCCGCCGCCTTTTGGTCCACGCTCACGCACGGTCGCTGCGACGCCGTGCTGGAGGAGCGCGTGCTGCGCGACGTGCACATGCTGCAGCACCAGGTGGGCGCGGCCGAGCGCGTGGACCGCGCGCGCTTTGCCGAGCTGGCGCGCGAGCACGGCGTGCTGGTGCGCGAGCTGGCCGCGGCGCAGCAGCGCAGCACGCAGGCGCTGGCGCAGCGCGCGGCCGTCATCGAGCAGCAGGCCGCGGAGTTGGTGCGGCTGCGCGCGGCGCTGATCACGCGCGACACCGAGCTGCAGGCGCTGCGCGCCGAAGTCGACGAGCTGCGCTTGGGGCTGCCGGACCTGCCCACGCGCCGCGCCCAAGCCGAGCAGCTCACGCGGCAGCGCGCACGCATAGAGGCGCTGGAGCGGCGCCTGGCGCAGGCAGCGGCGACGGTGGCTCGTCCGGCCGAACCCGCCGTGCCGCAGCCCGCAGCCGCCGCCGCCTGCGACGAGCGCGTCACGCCGCTGCCCGTGCCGCCGCGGCTGGACGACAAGGCCGTGCTGTGCGTGGGTGGCCGCTCGGCCAGCGTGCCGGTGTACCGGCAGCTCGTGGAGCGCAGCGGCGGGCAGTTCCTGCACCACGACGGCGGCGAGGAGGAGAGCGCGGCGCGGCTGGAGTCCAGCCTCGCGGCGGCGGACCTGGTGATCTGCCAGGCCGGCTGCATCAGCCACGGCGCCTACTGGCGCGTGAAGGACCACTGCAAGCGCACCGGCAAGCAGTGCGTGTTCGTGGACAAGCCCAGCGCCGCCGGGCTGCTGCGCGGCCTGCGCGAGGCGGCGCAGCGGCTGTCGCCACAGGACGAGCCGGCCGAGGCGGTTGCCGGCGCAACCGCTGGCGGCGCTGAAGCGGACTGAAGCCGGCCCGCCACGCCCGCCTGCCTAGCACTTTGCGCCGCGCCCTTGCCGCCCGCATCTGGGCGTGGGCGCAGGGCCTTCAGTCCAACTCCCCGCTGGCAAAGTGACTGCCCGCCGCGGGCGGCCGCCTCGATGGCCGCCCAGGGCGTCATCACAGTTCACGAGGAGTTGGAACATGACGACGTGTAAGCCCCTGTGCATGCCTTTGCGCCTGTTGCCGCGCGCGGTGCTGCTGGCCTGTGTCGCTCTCGGCGCGGTGCACGCCCATGCGGGCGGGCCGGTGTCCCTGGGCGAGCTGCCGCGGCTGGCGGCGTGGAAGCAGCAGGGCGTGGTGGCCGTGGCCAACCCCTATGGCGCCGAGGCCGGCGCGCAGGTGCTGGAAAAGGGCGGCAACGCCATAGACGCGGCCGTGGCCATCGCCTATGCGCTCAACGTCGTGGAGCCGCAATCCGCAGGCATGGGCGGCGGCGGCTTCATGATGATCCACCACGCCGCCTCGGGGCAGACCTTCTACATCGACAGCCGCGAGAAGGCCCCTGCCGGCGCCACGGCCGACATGTTCGTGGGCGTGCCCAATCCCTCGCTGCAGGGCGTGGCCGTGGGCGTGCCGGGCATGGTGGCGGGCACGGCGCTGGCGCTGCAGCGCTGGGGCAGCATGCCGCTGGGCCGCGTGCTGCAGCCCGCCATCAAGCTCGCCGCCAAGGGTTTTGAAGCGACACCGCGCTACGCCGACCCGGCCGTGGCCTGCAACCCGCGGGCGCTGAATTCGCCGGAGACGGCCGCCTTCTTCTGCCCCGGCGGCCAGCCGCCGGCCGTGGGCTCGTTGGTCCGCAACGAGGCCCTGGCCGGCACGCTGCGCCTCATCGCCGCCCACGGCCCCGACTGCTTCTACCGCTACATGCCCGCCAAGGGCTGCGACATCGCCAGGGGCATCGTGGAGGGGCAGCAGTTCAACCGCCCGCAGGCCGCCGGCGGCAAGGGCGGCAGCATGACCTACGCGGACCTGACCGCCTACAGCCCCGCGCTGCGCCAGCCCGTGCAGGGCACCTACCGCGGCTACGTCATCAAGGCCATGTCGCCGCCGTCCTCAGGCGGGCTGACCATGCTGCAGGTGCTCAAGATGCTGGAGCGCTTCCCCTTGGGCGACACGGCCCAGGGCTACGGCTTCGGCGCGCTCAAGACCGCCAACGTCATGGCCGACGCGCTGCGCACCGCCTTCGCCGACCGCGCCGTGTGGATGGGCGACGCCGACTTCGTCTCCGTGCCGGGCCGCGGCCTGCTCAACGGCACCTACGTGGGCCTGCGCGGCGCGCCCATCGTCCCGGGCCAGCTCCTGCCCACGCCCACCTTCGGCGACCCGCGCCCCTACGAAACCGCCCAAGCCCAGTCCAACCTCCACCTGGCCGTGGCCGAGCCCGTCAACGGCCCCGGCGAGACCACGACGCACTTTGCCGTGATGGACCGGCAGGGCAACATGGTCTCCTACACCAACACCATCGAGTCCTCGCATGGCATTGGCGTGTTCGCGGGCTACAAGCGCGCCGACGGCAGCTTGCGCAACCATGGTTTCCTGCTCAACAACGAGCTGACCGACTTCAACCTCGCGCCCACCACCAACCCCGTCACTGGCGAGGGCGGCTACAACGACGTGCAGCCCGGCAAGCGCCCGCGCAGCAGCATGACGCCCACCATGATCTTCACGGCTGACGGCAAGCCGCTGCTGGCCTACGGCTCGCCGGGGGGCTCCACCATCATCAGCTCGGTGCTCAACGTCACGCTCAATCTCATAGACCACAAGATGCCGCTGCAGCAGGCCATTGACGCCCGGCGGCTGGCCGTCACCGGCGCGGGCCCCTCCATCAGCACGGAGCTGGGCATGCCGCAGGCGACGATAGACGGCCTCAAGGCCCTGGGCTACACGGTCAGCCTCACCGACATCGGCGCGGTGCAGGCCGTGGGCGTGGACCCGTCCACCGGCCGCTACTACGGCGGCGCCGACGCGCGGCGCGAGGGCACCGTCATCACGCTGCCGCGCAGCAAGCCGCTGCTGGCCTGGCTGGGCGACCTGCTGGCGCCCTGAGCGCGGCAAACGCTTGCTCCCGCCGCGCGGCGGGCGGGCGGCCGGCGCGGCGTCAAATGCCGCGCCGCTGCGCCTCCAGGAAGGCAAACAGCTTCTCGTCGCTGCAAAAGGTCACGTTGAAGCGCAGCCAGGGGCTGGGTGCGAGCTCCGGCATGAAGAGGTGGCCCGGGCCCAGCATGATCCCTTCCGCCGCCGCGCGGTTGGACAGCTCCCCGCTGTCGCTGATGTCCGGGTGCCGCGCCCACAGGTACAGGCCGCAGCCGGGCTCGGCGAACAGCTCGAAGCCGATGTCCGTGAGCCGCTGCGCCACGTGCTGCTGCGCCACCGCCAGCCGCTCGCGCAGGCTCTTGAGGTGCTTGCGCCAGCGCGAATCGGTCAGCGCCCCGTACACCAGCCGCTCGTTCAGTTCCGAGGACGTGAGCCCCGACACCATCTTGAGCTGGCCCAGGTCCTCGATCAGGTCCGGGTTGGCCGCCAGCCAGCCCACGCGCAGGTTGGGCGAGATGGTCTTGGAGAAGCTGCCGATGTGCACCACGCGCTGGAGCTGGTCCAGGCTGGCCAGCGAGGCGCGCGGCTCCGGGTCCAGCTCGGCGTAGATGTCGTTTTCCACCAGCGTGATGTCGTGCGCCTCGGCCAGTTGCAGCAGCCGGTGCAGTTGCGCCAGCGGCGCGATGGAGCCCGTCGGGCTTTGCAGCCGCGGCTGCGTGAAGAACACGCGCGGGCGGTGCTCCTGGATGAGCGACTGCAGGGCCGCCAGGTCCCAGCCCGTGGGCGTGCGCGGCACGCCGATGAGGCGCGCGCCCTGCAGCCGCAGCATGAACATCAGGTTGGAGTAGCCCGGCTCGTCCACCAGCACCGCGTCGCCCGCGCGCACCAGGCGCCGCGCGGCCAGGTCCAGCGCCTGGCTGGAGCCCTGCGTGAGCAGCAGTTGCTCCGGCGGCACCGTGATCTCCTGCTCCGCCAGTTGGGTGCACAGCAGCCGGCGCAGCTCGGTGTAGCCCTTGGGATGGCCGTAGCCCGTGATGTCTATGGGCTCGGTGGCGAGCTGGCGCAGCGCGCGGCGCATGCCGTCCTCGAACAGCCAGTCCCCGGGCAGCCAGCCGCAGCCGGGCTTCATGCGCAGGTCGCGGTGCTCGAAGATCTTGCGCATGTACCACATGCCGTCGAAGCCGGAGCCCGGCCGCTCCGCGGCGCCGTCCTGGGCCTGCGGCAGGCGCTGGCGCACGAAAAAGCCCTGGTGCGGGCGCGAGACCAGCCAGCCTTGTGCCACCAAACGGTCATACGCTTCCACGACGGTGAACACGCTCACCTCGTGAGCCGCGGCGAACTGGCGCACCGACGACACCTTGGTGCCCGGGCGCAGCGCGCGCGACTCGATCAGCCGCCGGTAGCCCTCGACGATCTGGGTGACCAAGGGGACGGAGGAGCGGGGCTGGAGGTCGAGCATGGCAAGGTGAACCGGTCAAACGGACTGCGCTGTATCGGCCCGGCGGCCAGTACAGCGCCGCAAGGGCTGTACATGGTAGAGGCCCCGCATGGCTCCTAGAGTGGGCGACCTTGCAACGTCGCCCCGAAATCCGCCATGTCTGACGCCATTGCCGCCTCCGCTTCCACCAATGCCGCGCTGATGGCCCGCCGTGCCACGGCCGTGCCCCGCGGCGTGGGCCAGGCGCACCACGTCTTCATCGACCGCGCCGAGAACGCCGAGATCTGGGACGTGGAAGGCCGCCGCTACATCGACTTCGCCGGCGGCATCGCCGTGCTCAACACCGGCCACCGCAACCCCGACGTCATCGCCGCCGTGCAGGCCCAGCTGGAGCGCTACACCCATACCTGCTTCCAGGTCGTGGCCTACGAGCCCTACGTGGCGCTGGCCGAGAAGCTCAACGCCATGGCCCCCGGCGACTTCGCCAAGAAGACGCTGCTGCTGTCCACCGGCGCCGAGGCCGTGGAAAACGCCGTCAAGATCGCCCGCGCCTACACCAAGCGCTCGGCCGTCATCGCCTTCGGCAGCGGCTACCACGGCCGCACCATGTTCACGCTGGGCCTCACCGGCAAGGTCGCGCCGTACAAGACGGGCTTCGGTCCCTTCCCCGGTGAAATCTTCCACGCCCGCTTCCCCAACGAGCGCGCCGGCGTGACGGTGGACGACGCCATCGCCTCCATCGAAGCGCTGTTCAAGAACGACGTGGAAGCCGACCGCGTGGCGGCCATCATCATCGAGCCCGTGCAAGGCGAGGGCGGCTTCAACGTCGCGCCGCCGGAGCTGCTGCGCCGGCTGCGCGCGCTGTGCGACGCCAACGGCATCCTGCTCATCGCCGACGAGGTGCAGACCGGCGCGGGCCGCACCGGCACCTTCTTCGCCATCGAGCACGCCGGCGTGGCGCCGGACCTCGTCACCCTGGCCAAGTCGCTGGCCGGCGGCTTCCCGCTGTCCGCCGTGGTGGGCCGCGCCGAGGTGATGGACGCTCCCGGCCCCGGCGGCCTGGGCGGCACCTACGCGGGCTCGCCGCTGGGCTGCGCCGCGGCGCTGGCCGTGATCGAGACCTTCGAGCGCGACAAGCTGCTGCAGCGCAGCCGCGACGTGGGCGAGCTGCTCACGCAGGGCCTGCGCGACATGGCCTCGCGCCGCGCGCAGATCGCCGACGTGCGCGGCTTGGGCGCCATGGTCGCCGTGGAGCTGGTGGACGCCCAGGGCGCGCCGGACGCCGACCTCACCCGCCGCATCGTGGCCGAGGCCTGCCGCCGCGGGCTCATCCTGCTGTCCTGCGGCACCTACGGCAACGTGCTGCGCATCCTCGTGCCGCTCACGGCCTCCGACGAGCTGCTGCGCGAAGGCCTGAGCATCATCGACGCCAGCTTCGACGCCGTGGCCTGATACAACCGCGGGCATCCCATCCACCCCGAGGAGACAGAAGCCGTGCCCAACAAGCCCAACAAACCCGTCTTTGCCTGGGACGACGCCCTGCAGCTTGAGCAGCAGCTCAGCGCCGACGAGCGCGCCGTGCGCGACGCCGCCCACGACTACTGCCAGGGCCGCCTGGCGCCGCGCGTGCTGCAGGCCTTCCGCAACGAGCAGACCGACCCGGAGATCTTCCGGGAGATGGGCGAGCTGGGCCTGTTGGGCGCCACGCTGCCGGAGGCCTATGGTGGTTCCGGCCTCAACTATGTCTGCTACGGCCTCATCGCCCGCGAGGTCGAGCGCGTGGACTCGGGCTTTCGCTCCATGATGAGCGTGCAGTCCTCGCTGGTGATGCTGCCCATCTTCGAGTTCGGCACCGAGGCGCAGAAGCAAAAGTACCTGCCCAAGCTCGCGCGCGGCGAGTGGATAGGCTGCTTCGGCCTCACCGAGCCGGACCACGGCTCCGACCCCGGCAGCATGGCCACCCGCGCGCGCTGCGTGCCCGGCGGCTTCGAGCTCACGGGCTCCAAGACCTGGATCACCAACAGCCCCATCGCCGACGTGTTCGTCGTGTGGGCCAAGGACGACGAGGGCGCCATCCGCGGCTTCGTGCTGGAAAAGGGCATGGCCGGCCTGGAAACGCCGGCGCTGCACGGCAAGGTGGGCCTGCGCGCCTCCATCACCGGCCAGATCCTGATGGAGCGCGTGTTCGTTCCGCAGGAAAACGCCTTCCCGGACGTGCGCGGCTTGAAGGGCCCCTTCACCTGCCTCAACAGCGCGCGCTACGGCATCGCCTGGGGCGCGCTGGGCGCGGCCGAAGACTGCTACGCCCGCGCCCGCCAGTACGTGCTGGACCGCCGCCAGTTCGGCCGCCCGCTGGCCGCCAACCAGCTCGTCCAGAAGAAGCTGGCCGACATGCTCACCGAGATTTCGCTGGGCCTGCAGGGGGTTTTGCGCCTGGGCCGCATGAAGGACGAGGGCACGCCCCCGGTCGAGCTGACCTCCATCATGAAGCGCAACAGCTGCGGCAAGGCGCTGGACATCGCCCGCGTGGCGCGCGACATGCTCGGCGGCAACGGCATCAGCGACGAGTACGGCATCGCTCGCCACCTCGTGAACCTGGAGGTGGTCAACACCTACGAGGGCACGCACGACGTGCACGCGCTCATCCTGGGCCGTGCCATCACCGGTCTGCAGGCCTTCTCCTGCTGACCGGCTGACGTTGCGCCCGGCCATGGCCCGCACCCCCGGAGTCCGCCCATGAGCCCGCTGGCCGGCATCCGCGTCCTGGACCTCTCCCGCGTGCTGGCCGGCCCCTGGGCGGGGCAGCTGCTGGCCGACTACGGCGCCGACGTCATCAAGGTCGAGCGCCCGGGCAGCGGCGACGACACGCGCGGCTGGGGCCCGCCCTGGTGGGGCGAGGCGGCCGAGCGCATGTCGGCCTACTACCTGTGCGCCAACCGCGGCAAGCGCTCCATCGCCGTGGACATCGCCAGCCCCGAGGGCGCGCAGCTCGTGCGCACGCTTGCGGCCGAGGCCGACGTGCTGCTGGAGAACTACAAGGTCGGCCAGCTCGCGCGCTACGGCCTGGATGCCGCTTCGCTGCGCGCGCTCAACCCGCGCCTGGTGTACTGCTCCATCACCGGCTACGGCCAGACGGGGCCGGAAGCCTCGCGCGCGGGCTACGACTTCGCCATACAGGCCGCCGGCGGCCTCATGAGCGTCACCGGCGAGGCCGAGGGCACGCCGCACACGCAGCCGCAAAAGGTCGGCGTGGCCGTGGTGGATCTGATGACGGGTGTGTACGCAACCACGGCGATTCTGGCCGCGCTGCAGGGGCGCGAGCGCACGGGGCAGGGCTGCCACATCGACACCGCGCTGCTGGACGTGCAGGTGGCCATGCTCGCCAACCAGGCCAGCAACCACCTCGTGGGCGGCGTGGTGCCCAGGCGCATGGGCAACGCGCACCCCAACATCGTTCCCTACCAGGTGTTCGCCACGGCCGACGGCCACATCGTCCTGGCCGTGGGCAACGACACCCAGTTCGCGAAACTCTGCGAGCTGGTGGGGCAGATCGAGGTGTCGCGCGATGTCAGGTTCGCGACAAACGCCGCACGCGTGGCGCACCGTGCCGAGGTGGTCGGCATGGTGGCACAATGGATGGTTGCGCACTCAACAAGTGCATGGTGCGCACGATTGGATGCGGCAGGCGTGCCCTGCGCACCATTGAGAAGCATTGACCAGGTGTTCCAGTCCCAGCAGGTGCTGGCACGGGGAATGCTTATAAAAACAGGCTGCGGCGACGATGCCGCAGGCAGTGTGCCCCTGGTGGCCGCGCCCGTGCTGTTTGACGGCGAGCGCGCGGCGGCCCGGCGGGGCCCGCCCACGCTGGACCAGCATGGTTCGGCGCTGCGGCAGGCGATTGCCGAGCGCGGGGGCTGGCCCGAGGCCACGGATGATGGAGACCCAACCAATGACCACTCTCGCCGCTGAACGGCCCGCTGGCGTTGCATCAGCAACGGCATCCCCGCGGTCTGCCGTCGTGCCCGCGGACGCGCAAGTAAGCTTTTGCGGTGTGCAAAAGAGCTACGACGGCCAATCGCTGGTGGTGCGGTCGCTGGACCTTCACATCCGCCGCGGCGAGTTCCTGACCCTCCTGGGCCCCTCGGGGTCGGGCAAGACCACCACGCTGATGATGCTCGCGGGCTTCGAGAGCCCCACCGCCGGCGAGATCCTGCTCGACGGCACGCCCATCACGCGCACCCCGCCGCACAAGCGCAACTTCGGCATGGTGTTCCAGAACTACGCGCTGTTCCCGCACATGACGGTGGGCGACAACGTGGGCTACCCGCTCACCGTGCGGCGTGTTCCTCGCGACGAGATCGCCCGCCGCGTGAAGCAGGCGCTGGCCATGGTGCAGCTCAACGGCAAGGACGACCGCTACCCCGCCCAGCTCTCCGGCGGCCAGCAGCAGCGCGTGGCGCTGGCGCGCGCGCTGGTATTCGACCCGCAGCTCGTGCTGATGGACGAGCCGCTGGGCGCGCTGGACAAGCAGTTGCGCGAGCACATGCAAATCGAGCTCAAGGCGCTGCACCAGCGCCTGGGCGTGACCTTCGTCTACGTGACGCACGACCAGGGCGAGGCGCTGACCATGAGCGACCGCGTGGCGGTGTTCAACGACGGCGAGATCCAGATGATCGACGCGGTGGAGCGCCTCTACGAGGAGCCTTCCAACCGTTTCGTGGCCGGCTTCATCGGCGACAGCACCGTGCTGCAGGGCACGGCCGGGGCGACGGACGCCCTGGGCCGCCGCGAGCTCATCCTGGCGGACGGCAAGCACCTGCTGGGTGTGGACGTCAACGGCGTGCCCGCGGGGCAGCCGCTGACGGCCTCCATCCGGCCTGAGCGCATCGAGGCCTCGCCCGTGGCGCTGGCCGGCGGCGCCGACACGCCCAACGTGCTGCAGGCCACCGTGATCGACGTGCTGTACTTCGGCGACCACCTGCGCCTGCGCTGCGCCCTGCCGGGGCAGCCCGAGGCCACGGTGAAGCTGCCGCTTTCCGGCAACTGGCATCCGCAGCCGGGGCAAATGGTGTGGCTGCGCATGGCGCCGCAATACCTGCGGCTCTACGCCTGATCGCACCCGCGGCAGCCGCCGCGGACGCGGCTGCGCGCGCAACGGTTTTACGGTTCCCGTCCCCTGTCCCCGTTCCCGTCCCCTGTGATCCCCCTGGAGGAGTCCTCGTCATGAAAATCAAGACCATGGCCGCCGCCGTGCTGGCCCTGTGCTCGCTGCCCGTGCTGGCGCAGCAGTCCCTGACCGTCGTGAACTTCGGCGGCGCCAACGGCGCGGCCCAGCGCAAGGCCTTCACCGAGCCCTTCGAGAAGAGCGCCGGCGTGAAGGTCGTGCCCGTCGAGTACAACGGCGAGCAGGCCAAGGTGAAGGCCATGGTCGAAGCCAAGAAGGTGACCTGGGACCTCGTGGAGGTGGAGAGCCCCGACGCCAACCGCGGCTGCGACGAAGGCCTGTTCGAGAAGATGGACTGGTCGCAGGTCGGCAGCAAGGCCGACTTCCAGCCCGCCGCCGTCACCGAGTGCGCCGTGGGCATCTTCGTGTGGTCCACCGTGCTGGCCTACGACGGCGACAAGCTCAAGGACGCGCCCAAGAGCTGGGCCGACTTTTGGGACGTCAAGAAATTCCCCGGCAAGCGCGGCATGCGCAAGGGCGCCCGCTACAACCTGGAATTCGCCCTGCTGGCCGACGGCGTGGCCCCGGCCGACGTCTACAAGGTGCTGGGCACGCCCGCCGGTGCCGACCGCGCCTTCAAGAAGCTCACGGAGCTGCGCTCCAACATCCAGTGGTGGGAAGCCGGCGCGCAGCCGCCGCAGTTCCTGGTGGCCGGCGACGTGGTCATGAGCACCGCCTACAACGGCCGCATCGACGCCGCGCAGCGCGAAGGCAAGCCGCTGAAGATCACCTGGAACGGCGGCATCTATGACCTGGACTACTGGGTCATCCCCAAGGGCACGCCCAACAAGGCGCTGGCCATGAAGTACATCGCCTTCGCCTCCACGCCCGAGACCCAGGCCGAGTACGCCAAGAACATCTCCTACGGGCCGACCAACAACAAGGCCCTGTCCAAGCTGGACGCCAAGGTGCTGGCGCAACTGCCCACCTCGCCGGCCAACGCCAAGAACTCGCTGCAGTTCAACATCCACTTCTGGGCCGACCAGGGTGAGGTGCTGGAAAAGCGCTTCGCCTCCTGGGCCGCGCAGTGATTCCGCGGCCGCCCACCGGCCGTCAACCGTTCCCTCCCGCGCCCAACCTGTAGGCGCGGGCCAGGCTTGCCCAAGGGCCTTCTCCCGGTCCGACCCCACAAGGGCTTGGGCAAGCCTGACCTCCACACGGCAGATCGCTGCCGTCCAACCAGCACAGTCAACAAGGAAGCAGCGGCATGGCAGGCGCGCACGCAATGCAGGATCTCGGCTCGGCCCCGCCGCCGCCCAGCGCGGCGGAAGCCCAGGCGCTCACGCTGGCCAAGGCGCTCTCGCGCGCCGAGGGGCGGCGCAAGCGCCAGGCGCTGCTGCTCACCTTGCCGCTGCTGGCCTTCCTGGTGGCGGTGTTCATCGTCCCCATTGGCGCGCTGCTCATGCGCGCCGTCGAAAACCCCGAAGTCGCGCGCGCCCTGCCGCGCACGGCGCAAGCCCTCGCCGGCTGGGACCGCCAGAGCGAACCCGCCCCGGCCGCGTTCGCCGCCGTGGTGGCCGACCTCTCGGCCATGCCCGACAGCGCGGACGCCGGCGCGCTGGCCCGCCGCCTCAACAGCGAGGTGCCGGGCTCGCGCTCGCTGGTGATGGGCGCCTACCGCGCCAGCCAGGACGCGCTGCGCGACCCCGCGCTCAAGGCCGAGGACGTGCGCGCCAGGCTGCTGGAGATGGACCCCCGCTGGGCCGAGCTGCCCTACTGGCAGGCCATCGCCAAGAACGCCTCGCGCTGGACGCCGGACTACCTGCTCGCCGCCGTGGACCTGCGCCGCGAGGCCGAGGGCGGCATTGAGCGCATGCCGGAGGACCAGCGCGTCTTCGGCCGCATCCTGCTGCGCACCTTCCAGATCAGCGTGGTGGTCATGCTGACCTGCCTGCTGCTGGGCTACCCGCTGGCCTACTGGCTTTCCACGCTGCCCGCGCGCAAGGCCAACGTGCTCATGATCCTGGTGCTGGTGCCGTTCTGGACCTCCATCCTCGTGCGCGTGGCCGCCTGGATCGTGCTGCTGCAGCGCGAGGGCCTGATCAACAAGGCGCTGCTGGGCCTGCACGTGGTCGCCGAGCCGCTGGCGCTGCTGTTCAACCGCACGGGCGTCATCATCGCCATGACGCACATCCTGCTGCCCTTCATGATCCTGCCGCTGTACAGCGTCATGAAGTCCGTGCCGCCGACCTACGTGCGCGCCGCCGTCTCGCTGGGCAGCACGCCGCTGGCCGCCTTCGTGCGCGTGTACGTGCCGCAGACCTATGCGGGCATCGGTGCCGGCGCGCTGCTCGTGTTCATCCTGTCCATCGGCTACTACGTCACGCCCGCGCTGCTGGGCGGGGCGGACGACCAGATGCTGTCCTACTACATCGCCCAGTACACCAACGTGGACGTCAACTGGGGCATGGCCGCGGCGCTGGGCGCGCTGCTGCTGGGCAGCACGCTGGCCCTGTACGGCGTGTACCGCCGCTTCGCACGTGCCGAGCTGAGCCTGGGGTGAGCGCCATGAACCCGTTGAATCGATTCCTGCCTGATTTCCCCGCCTACGCCACGCCGCTGGACAAGCTCGGCTGGTGGGCGCTGCGCGTGGCCTGCGTGGGCGTGCTGCTGTTCCTGCTGCTGCCCATCCTGGCCATCGTCCCGCTGTCGTTCTCGGCCAGCTCCTTCCTGGCCTACCCCATGCCGGGCTGGTCGCTGCAGTGGTACGAGCAGCTCCTGGCCTCCGACGACTGGGCCCGTGCCGCCCGCAACAGCTTCATCGTGGCCCCGCTGGCGACGCTGCTGGCCACCGTGCTGGGCACGCTGGCCTCCGTGGGCCTGGCGCGCGTGCAGTTCAAGGGCAAGTCGGTGCTGATGAGCGTGCTCATCGCGCCCATGGTGGTGCCCGTGGTCGTGGTGGGCGTGGGCACGTACCTCGTGTTCGCGCGCATCGGCCTGGCGGACACCTACCTGGGCCTGGTGCTGTCGCACGCCGCGCTGGGCGCGCCCTTCGTCGTCACCACCGTGCTGGCCACGCTGCAGGGCTTCAACCACAACCTCGTGCGCGCCAGCCTGGGGCTGGGTGCCGGGCCCGTTGAAACCTTCTTCCGCGTCACGCTGCCGGTGATCGCCCCGGGCGTGATCTCGGGTGCCCTGTTCGCCTTTGCCACCAGCTTTGACGAAGTGGTCGTGACCCTCTTCATCGCCGGCCCGGCGCAGGCCACGCTGCCGCGGCAGATGTTCACGGGCATACGCGAGAACATCAATCCGACCATCGCGGCCGTGGCCACGCTGCTGATCCTCTTCACCACCGCGCTGATGCTGACGCTGGAGTGGATTCGCGGCCGCCGCCGCTGACTTCACGCACCGGCCGTGCCGGCGCGCTCATCCTTCGCGAGTCCTGCCATGAGCGCTTCGACCGACCAACCGTCCCCGTCCCTGAACCAGCCGCTCAGCGGCAACGCCATGCCGCGCTTTGGCGGCCTGGCGACCATGATGCGGCTGCCCGCGGCCGACTCGCCCGCCGGCCTGGACGCCGCCTTCATCGGCGTGCCCCTGGACATCGGCACCAGCCACCGCCCCGGCGCGCGCTTCGGCCCGCGCCAGGTGCGGGCCGAGTCCGCGCTGCTGCGCCCCTACAACATGGCCACGGGCGCCGCGCCCTTCGACACGCTGCAGGTGGCCGACTTGGGCGACGTGCCCATCAACACCTACTCGCTGGACAAGTCGCTGGACATCATCACCGGCTACTACCGCCGGGTGCTGGAGGCCGGCTGCAAGCCGCTGACCCTAGGCGGCGACCACACCATCGCGCTGCCCATCCTGCGCGCCATGGCCGAGCGCCACGGCCCGGTGGCGCTGGTGCACGTGGACGCGCACGCCGACGTCAACGAGAGCATGTTCGGCGAGCCCGTGGCCCACGGCACGCCGTTTCGGCGCGCGGTGGAGGAGGGGCTGCTGTGCGGGCACAAGGTCTGGCAGATCGGCCTGCGCGGCACCGGCTACGCGGCGGACGATTTCGACTGGCCGCGCGCCCAGGGCTTCAACGTCGTCCCGGCGCACGAGGTGTGGTGGCGGTCGCTCGCGCCGCTGATGGGCGCGGTGCGCGACTCCATTGGCGACCACCCGGTCTACCTGAGCTTCGACATCGACGGCATAGACCCCGCGTATGCCGGCGGCACCGGCACGCCGGAGATTGGCGGGCTGACCGTGCCGCAGGCGCTGGAGATCGTGCGCGGCCTGCGCGGGCTCAACCTCGTGGGCGCCGACCTCGTGGAGGTCTCCCCGCCCTACGACCCGACGGGCAACACCGCGCTGCTGGGCGCCAACCTGCTGTACGAGATGCTGTGCGTGCTGCCGGGCGTGCGCACGCGCTGAAGGTTTCACGCGCCGGCGGCTGACGGCAGGTCCGCCCCGGGCGCCTGACGCGGTGCCGCACGCGGGTGGCTGTCCGGCAGCGTCGTCGGACAGCGCCTACAGCCGCTCGCGGCGGCGTCGGCTGGCGCCTTTGACGGGGGGCGGCGAGCATGGTTCCACCATGCTCAGTGATTCACCGCCCGTCCCCGTCGCCAGCTCCCTGTGGGCTTCCCTGCACGCCGCCTGGCAGCGCATACGCCGCTGGGCGGTGCCGGTATTGGGCTTGTTGGTGCTGGCGCTGCTGCTGTCACGCGCGCACCAGATCGACTGGGCCGGTGCCTGGGCCGCGCTCAAGCGCTACCCGCTGCAACTGCTGCTGGCCGCGTGGGCGCTGGCGACGCTGAGCCACGCGCTCTACGGCTGTTTCGACCTCATAGGCCGCGGCCACGTGCGCCACCGCGTGGCGCGCTGGCGCACCTGGGCGATCGCGGTATCCAGCTACGCCTTCAACCTCAACCTGGGCTCACTGGTGGGTGGCGTGGCGATGCGCGCCCGCCTGTACGCCCGCGCTGGGCTGGACGAAGCGACCGTGGCGCAGGTGGTGGGCCTGAGCCTGGCGACCAACTGGCTGGGCTACGGCCTGCTGGCCGGCAGCCTGTTCACCGCCGGCGTGATCACGCTGCCGACCAAGGCTTTCCTGCCGGACTGGACCCTGCGCGCCGTGGGCGTGCTGATGCTGGCGCTGGCTGCGGGTTACGTGCTGGCCTGCGCCAAGTGGCGCGGCCGCGAATGGAGCATCCGCGGCCGCCGCCTGCAACTGCCCAGCCCGGGGCGCGCCATCGCGCAACTCGCGTTCTCGGCGGCCAACTGGGCGCTGATGGGCGGCGTGATGTACCTGCTGCTGGGCGAGCGGCTGCCGTATGGGCAGACGCTGGCCGTGCTGATGGCGGCTTCGGTGGTGGGGGTGGTCACGCCCATTCCGGCCGGGCTCGGCGTGTTGGAAGCGGTTTATCTGGCGCTGCTGTCCGGGCGGCTGGGGAATGGGGAGGTGATGGGGGCGGTGCTGGCTTATCGGGCTCTCTATTACCTGCTGCCGTTAGTGGGGGGGATTGGGTTGTATTTGATGCTTGAGCGGTATGCGGCTAAGCATGAGGGTGTAGGTGGGGCTAAGGGAAATCAGTAATGCTACGAGTTACTGGGTCGGTGGCATTGAAATTGAAATCAAGCCACTGGCTGCCCCGATAAATTGATATTCCAACACTTTTGGATTGAATGGCGCACGGCCAATGCCGCTTGGCTTTGGCATCCCGCAAGCCGCGACCGTTCACACCCCGCTTCGTCATTCCCGCGAAGGCGGGAATCTAGGCGGCCCCACTGTGGGGCGTAGGGGTGGCGTGAGAACACTGTGTTATTGAGGGCTGTCCGCTGGCTCATGCACTTAAGTGGACCTCAATTATAGTCTTTGCGGGAATTGCGATGCTGGTTCCGTGCTGCGTGCGATTTCCATGAGAGACGTTAGCGGTTCGCACTGGCCGCGCATAGGCGGACATTGATCGGCAGTTTTTGCTATGTCTGCTTTGTGCACAAAGCGGGCACAGAGCGGATCAGCATCATCGAAATTAAATTTTTATCAAATTCCTGGCAGTCCTCACGATCAGGGGTCATTAAACTGCATGCGATCGGTGATAATAAGTCCCCAAGTCCTACTTTACAGTAGGTTAAATCACTATCTTTAGGCATGATTCCGGTGAGCGAAACAACACTCCAAGGCAATATTTATCTGGGCGGTAGCGGCTACCCCCTGGTGCCAGGTGTATCGTGCGATGTGACTTTCTCTGATCAAGAGATTCGGGTAAGGGCACTGCGGGGGGCATCGTTTTCTATTCCGTTGATCGAAGTGTGCAGCATCGAGATTTCCGGCCCTGGCAACGTGACAAAGGGTGGCGGTTTCATTGGTGGGGGTTTTGGTGTTGATGGAGCGCTGGCTGGAATTGCCCTTGCAGGCATACTCAATGCGTTGACAACGAAATCTGAAATTCACACGTTTTTGGCGGTTACTTCAAACGTTGGAGAAATGCATTTGCATTATCCTGGGATGGAGCCTGCAGCGCTTCGTATTGCACTAGCTGACACGTTCACACGATTGCGTCGCCTTGATTCCGCTTGGCAGCGTCAGCGTATTAGTATTCTTGAAATGCAAAAAGAGTATGGACAACTATCTGAGGAAGATTTTGACCGCTTGAAAGAAAGAGTGATCCATTCGCTGCAGCAGAATCCGACTCAAACAATTTCCGCGACAGTATTCGAGCTACCCAAAGATATAGGCAGTTGCCCGTCCTGTCATACTACTATCCCGTTGAGCTCGCAGGAATGTCCTAAATGTAGGGCGATGTTTGGTGAGGGGGCTACTTGGAAAATTATCCCTCTTTAGGCTCAGCCGCAGCGACAAGTGCTCATTTCGTCTGGAGTGGCAAATACAGCGTAGTAGGTGAAAAGCCGCCTGAGGTCTTTTTCCACTAGATCCGGTACGCCGCTTGGCTCGACGTGGGAGGAGATCAGTGGTCTCGCTATGAGAGGCCGGTTAAAGTGCCAAGCTGGCTGCCAACAATTGGTCTATTGACGGCGGCCGGTGAACGCCTGCTTCGCAGCGAAAGCGGCCGATCGACCATAGCCCTGGACTCGGAAGCTAGCCAAGAGCCATTTTCAAGCGATAAAAGCACTTGCAATGCAAGTTATCTTAAGATTGTTTAAGATCTGATTGGTGTCGACTGTCAAAGTGTCTATATCGTTGCACGAACGCACCAAAAATAACGACGTCTCTTGCCGCATCACAGTATTTCTATGTAGATAATTCAAGAGCGAATTGACGGGAGGCTTGTAAAGCGTCATGCGTCTGATTGCTTGAAATAAAGTAAAAGTCGTTATTTAGGGAGTTGCGATCACTGCGCCATATTGTGTTCATGCTATTGCGGCTTAGAGGCCACGCTGGACTTCCTTGTGGGATGCGCAGGGTTTATACACCCATGAGCGGTGCTACAATATGGCTGCGCAGGCAGTCATTTTATTTGCACAAAATAGTGCATTCACTCACGCCAATTAAGACCAGTGAAAAAACACATCAAAGAAAAATTCCATGCAGTCAAGCAGCAGGCACTCGCGGACTTGAATGCTTTCAAGAGGATTTTTCTAAAAATATGGTGGACATTTCCGATAGCTCTCATGGGACTGATATTCTACTTATTCTATCAAGGAGAAATTCCAACAAAAGGCAGCGACTTCACAGAGAAAGGGCAATTTGGGGACAGTTTTGGGGTGCTTAACTCGCTATTCACTGGTTTAGGATTTGGCGGCCTTATTGTAACACTAATACTTCAGCAAAAGCAGATCGCATATCAAGAAGCCGAAGCAAAGAAACAAAGGAAAATTGATAGTAGACTGCATTACGAGGACATCCTATATAGGTTACTGGATATATACACAAGCACGCTAAATGATGTATCAACAAAGAAGGGAGACCTGCGCGGTAGAACCATGCTCCGAGTCTCCATTGACAAGGCCATTGAGTCGATTAAAAAGGAAAAAATGCATCTTATCCCTCTTCGCACTCAGCAACGCTATGACAGTAAGAAACTAACTGCTGACGATGAAGAGCTTTTGGATTATCTATATTTCAGAAATTTCAAAATTTTGTCGACGGAGCTAGATCGGCAAGGGAGGCTTGTGGATACACTCAAAGTACTGCTGCGCCATCTTGTTTGCGAAGCGCCGGAGCACACATTAATAAAACCATATTGTGATTTAATATGCGCACAACTCACGTCCATCGAGGTTTCATATTTTTTTCTGATTTCACTTGCTTTTAAAGATGAAGATGAGCTTCGGGATCTATTTGCAAAATCAAAATTAATAGAGAAAGGTGCATATATAAGTCGTCTACGCGTTCACGACTACATGTATGAGCAGTTCTGGGGGATAAATATTCGTCAGCATAAGGAGCCGCAGTTGCTTCCTATGTCCGACGCAAGAATCAGCAACGCGGTCCGCGCTTATCAACGCAAATTCAGTTCTAGCGCTATGGAAACGGTCTTTAATACAGATCATAAAGCGGACGAAGATGCTATTGTTGTGGCATTGCGGCCTAACGGAAGTGCTGAAGGAGGCGCTCATGGCGAAGCTTGAGTAATTAACGGCTTAAAGTGAATTGATTGGCGTCTCCCTAGCCACATGCGCTCGACCATACCGGAACAAGGTTGGCGGAGCCTATTTGGCTACGGCCTTGTAAAGAAGTTTGCTTTTAAATGCCCGTGCCCGCACTTCGTTACGTTGAGCACTATCATCGTGCATAGTTTCAGGCGGTGCGCACTTGGGAGCATTTCATCTAACCAGTATGTCAACTGAGGACGCTGTACCAAACGGCGTCTGAAATTAAGTTTTGAAGTGATGCCAAGAACTTGCGCCCGAAGAAGTGGCCGCGCCCACTATGTAGGCACATCGCTGGCGCTACGTGGCAAACCATTTTTGAGTCGCAGATAAACTGCGAGAACAATCTTTCAACAGCGAATACGATAAACGCCTAACACGGAGACCAACTCAAATCATGTCCAAAGAGAACAGTCAGAACGAATCTCCAGAAATCAGCGCATACAAAGAGAGATTTTCAAACCCGGAATTGATATTTACCCATGGCTGGAGTCCAGTCGAAAGAATCAAGGACAACTGCATCGTTTCTTTAGACACAAACGTCCTGCTCGCTCCTTACAAGCTGCGCAAAGAAAGCATTGATGCTATTGAGAAAATATACAAAAAACTTAAGGTTGAAGGCCGAATTTTTATATCAAAGCAAACCGTGCGGGAGTTCGCTGCAAACAAATCAAATAAGCTTGCGGAAATAAGCCATGGGATACACGAAAGAAAGCTTAAGCTGAAACCATCGCCAGAATACCCCATTCTTTTTGATCTGCCAGAATACGAAAAACTCCAGCAAGTATCAAAAGATCTAAAAGAAAGAATAGATCATTATAATTCGGCCCTTGACGCTATTGCAGACAAGATAAAGGAATGGGTGTGGCACGACCCAGTTGTTCAAATGTACTCAAAGATATTTTCAAAAGAGGTTATCGTTGAACATAATCTCTCAGATGACGCTCTAGCAAAGGACTTAGCTCGTAGAAACAAATTTAAAATTCCCCCAGGGTATAGAGACGCAAGCAAGGAAGAAAATTCCGAGGGAGATCTTTCTATTTGGCACACCCTCCTCGAAATTGGCAGAAGCCACAATAAAGACCTTGTGTTCGTATCGGAAGACAGAAAGCCTGATTGGTGGATTAGAAGCACCGGTTCCGCGCTCATGCCTAAATATGAGCTTATCCACGAATATCAAAACGTCGCAAACGGAAAAAGCCTTCATCTTCTAATTTTCTCGGAGTTTCTTGAGAAGTTTGATGTTGCGCCCGACGTAGTAGAAGATGTAAAAAGCGAAGAACTGCGAGTTGAAATTCTCCGATCGGCACGACAAGGGGCATATCGAAGATATTCAAGGGCGAGGATCATGGGCATGCTTGCAGCCCAAGGTGTCGACTTAACACAATGCTCAGTTTGCGGCTATAAGCCTGAGCAAGGTGATCGTCTTCTAGAAATTCACCACATAAAGCCCTTGAGCGAGGGCGGCGCGGATGCTCCAGAAAATGTGGCCGTCCTATGTCGTAACTGCCACATGAATATTCACGCAAACCGTTCAGAAGACAGTTCTGCCGACGAGGCAGACTAATTGGTCAGCATCACACACACATTATATTGCTGCCATATCGAAAGCACGATAATTGGCTTCTCTAGCCTATGGCGCTGGGTCGTTGGATCTGATTCCTATTGAGAATTTACCGTCTTAAAAACGCCCTTAGCAGAATGCCATAACTTCTAGTTTGGGAACCAAGCCGGGTCTAAAGACACAGTGATTGAAGGACTGCTCTCAGCCTTGAGCAGCCGTTCAGAAAAGATAGCTGTCTGACTGCAGTTGGCCGAAAGCGGAAGTTGACCCCTTTCAGTCAGGCGGTCGCTTCCACTAAAAACAAACATAAATGGCCGAAAAACTACAAGCACCAACGCACAGGCCAATTTTAAAACACACGAATCTAAAGCATAAACCTTCATCTTAGCATCGGTAGCATTCCACCATCCCAATCCAATTTGCCCTACTTCTTCCCCTTCCCCCCCAACCTCCAAACCCAAGCCAATATCTCCGCCACAGCCGCATAAAGCTCCGTCGGAATTTCCTTGTCCAATTTCACGTGCATCAGCGCCCGCGCCAGTTCCGCGGATTCGGTGATGGGGATGCCCGCCTCCCGCGCCAATTCCATGATTTTCTCGGCCGTCTGGTTGTAGCCCTTGGCCACCACCTTGGGCGCGCCCACTTGCGACATGGTGTCGTAGGTCAGGGCCACCGCGGCGCGGCGGCGGGCGAGGTCGTCTTGGGCGTCGTGGGTCATGGCGGGTTCAGTCGTCCGTGCGCGCGCGCACGTTCGCGGCCAGGCCGCGCGCCTGCAGCGATTCGCGCAGCTCGTTCAATTGCGCCGACGCCTGGCCGCCCAGGGCGCCGCTGCCGGTGATGTCCACGTTCATGGGCGCGTGCTCGCCCGGGAAGGCCGCGCCCAGCGCCAGCTCCGCGGTGACGTCGATCACGCCGTCCTCCGTCTGGTGGCGCAGGCGTATGCGGGCGATGCGGTGGCCGCCGTGCCCGTCGGCCTCGCGCTCTAGCTCCATCTGCGCGGGCGGGCGGCCCTCGCGCCGCACTTCCATCGACGCCTGGCCGGTGAGCGCCGCGCTCAGCATGGCGTTGAGCAGGGCGCCGGCCGCCTGCTGCTGCGGCGGCTGGGCCTGCGGCGCGGCGGACTGCCGCGTGGCGGCGTCCCCCTGCGCGCCTTGCGCGGGCGCCCCGTCGCCGGAGGGCGCCTGCTGCGGCTCCTCCTGCAAGACCTCGGCGTTGTCTTCGGCGGCGTTCAGGCTCAGCGCGCCGGCCAGGGCCTGGGCGATGTGGCGCGCGGCGCTGGGCGGCGCGGCTTCGGCGGCGGGCTGGTCGGGGGTGGCCTGAGGCGGCAGCTCCAGCGTGTTGGGGTCTTCGTGGCCCTCGGGGCCTATCTCCACCACGGGAAAGCCAAAGGACGCCAGCGCCGCGACGCCGCGCCCAAGCGGGCTCAAGTCCACCGCGCCCGCCGCGCTGGCCAAGGCGGTCAGCGCCGCGGCCTTGTCGCCTAAACCGCTGGCGGTCTGCGCGGTGGTCACCGGCACGGCAACCGGCTCCACCTTGGGCGGCGCGTTTACATGGGGGGTGGCGTTGACTTTCACCCGTGAATTCTAGGAAGCGGTGGATGCCCGCCCGCCGCCGCCGGGCGTGCAGATGCCACACCGCGCGCGGGCGCGGCAACGGCGAGCCCTCCGCCGCGCCCACCCCGGGCACGGACCAGACGGTCCGACCGGCTCAGCGCACTTCGGCCCGGCGCCCGCGGTCGCGGCCCGCGCCGTGGCGCCGGCTCCAGCGCCGCCACAGGACGACACCCAGCAGTGCCGCCAGCGTCAGCGCGCCGGCCAGGGCCGGCAGCCGCTGGCCGGAGAGGGGGCCCAACAGCAGCACCGCCACCGCGCCGCCGGCAATCAGCGCCAGCATCGCGTTGTCGTCGGCCGGTGCGGTGGCCGGCACCAGCACGCGCGCGGCCAGCAACTGGCGCGCGATCTCGGCGCGCAGGGCGCCGCGCCGGCGCGCCGCGTCGGCACCGGCGGCTTGCACGGCAGCGTCCACCGCGGCGGCGTCCAGCCCGCCCAACAGCTCGGCCGCGCAGGCGTCGAGCCCATTGGGTACGCCATCGGCCAGCCGCCAGCGCGGATGGCGCAACACGGCTTCCAGGGCCGCTTGAAGCTCGCTGTATGCAGGCATGCCGGTCTCCCCTCGCTTCTTGTCGGATGCAGGGCAGCTTGGGCAGGGCGGCGGGCCGCGGGATTGCGGTGCGTCAAGCGCGCGACCGGCATGCGGGCTGGCGGGTGACGCGGGCGTGACAGGCGTCACGCGCGGGACGTGCCGCTTCGCGCCTGCGCCGTACCGGCCGTGCGCGCCCGGGAATGCGGCTGGGGTGCGCCGCTGTCCGGGGATGTTGGCCGGCGTCAGCCGAAGGTTGGCCCGCAGCGCACCCCTACTTCGTCATTCCCGTGAAGGCGGGAATCCAGGTGGCCCCAGCGTCAGCCGAAGGTTGGCCCGCAGCGCACCCCTACTTCGTCATTCCCGCGAAGGCGGGAATCCAGGTGGCCCCCAAGCCAGCCGCCAGCTCATGGGCCGGCGTCACAAGGTTCAAAACCGCGTCTTTCCTGCGTTGCCCCTTCGCTCTGACGTGGGGCCGCCTGGATTCCCGCCTTCGCGGGAATGACGAAGCGGGGTGCGAAGTGCCTGGGCTCACGGGCTACCAACGACAACCAACTTTCCAGCAGTGCGTCTTCGCGGGCATGACGAAGTGGGGTGTGAAGCGCCTGGGCTCACGGGCTGCCAACGACAACCAACTTTCCAGCAGTGCGCCTTCGCGCGCATGACGAAGTGGGGTGCGAAGCGCCTGGGCTCACGGGCTGCCAACGAAAACCAACTTTCCCCGGACAGCCCTGGGCCCGCGCGGCATCGCGCAGCTTCGTGGACAGGGCTTGCGGCCAGCGCGCCGCGCCGAAGTCAGTCGGCTGGCGGCGAGGGCGGCGGCGCCGTTGGCGCCGGCTCCTCCAGCGCCCGCAGCTTGCGGTACAGCGAGCGCTCGCTGATGCCCAGCCGCCGCGCCAGTTCCGCACGGCTGCCGCGGTGCTCGGCCAGCAGCGCCGCCAGCGCCTCGCGCTCGGCGTCGCGCAGCGGCTGCCCGCTGCGCGCGGGCGCGGCCACGGCCGCCGGCAGCGCCGCGCGG
>NZ_BCTC01000071.1 GCF_001571085.1 Azohydromonas lata NBRC 102462 | reverse complement strand
AGCCATTGCAGGCGGGCGAGGCTTTTTGCAAAAAAAGCGTTGAGCCGCCCGCCAGGCACGCCAAAGCCGCCGCTTATCCTCCCGCGCATGCCTTACCGCTCCGACGTCCGACTTTCCTTCGTCTCATCGGCCCGCGCGACACCTTCGCGCCCAGGCGCCGGGCGCTTCGGCGCGCTCTCCCTGCTGCTGGCAGCAACGCTGGCGGCAGGCTGCGCCTCCAAGCCCGTGCCGCCCATGCCTTTGGAGCCGCTGGAGGACGTGGGCCGCAAGATTGCCGAACGGCCTTGCGAGAACCCCGACCGCATAGACACCCGGCCACAGCCCAATTTGCACGACCCCAAGGTGACCGACGAGGTCATAGAGACTCACTGCCCCGGCTGGGTCGTGACCGTCTACGTCGCCAACGGCACCCAGCCGCCCAAGCTGCTGCCGGCCAGCGTGCAGCTCACGGTGAAGCACCCGCGCCTGCCTCAAGACCTGCAAGTCGGCAGCAGCGCCGCCCAAGTGCTCGCGCGCCTGGGTCCGCCCACCGTGCGCGACCCCGCCGCGCTGGCCTACCGCCTGGGATGGGACAGGCCGGACGGCGACGTGCTGCGCTTCATCCTGCGCCAGGGGCAGGTAGCGGCCATCGAGTGGGCCTGGTACGTCGATTGATGGGGAGCACACGCATGAACGGCACGCATTCCCCCGCTTCCCGAATCCGGCGCCGCCGCCTGCTGGCCACCGCGCTGGCCTTGCCGGCCGCGGGCCTTGCGCGCGCGCAGGCGGCCTGGCCCACGAAGCCGATCACGCTGATCGTCCCCTTCGCCCCCGGCGGCATTGCCGACATCACGGCGCGCACGGTGGCGCAGGCGATGTCCAAGTCGCTGGGCCAGACCCTGGTGATAGACAACCGCCCAAGCGCCGGCAGCATCGTGGGCACGCAGGCCGTGGCCAAGGCCGCGCCGGACGGCTACACGGTGCTCCTGATGAGCAACTCCAACGCCGTCAGCGAGGGACTGTTCAGGAAGCTGCCCTTCAACGTCACGCGCGACCTCGCGCCCGTGGGCACGCTGGGCTTCTTCGACCTGGCCGCCTTCGTGGACGCAGGCTCGCGCTTCAAGCGCTTGGCCGAGGTCATCGCCTACGCCAAGGCCAACCCCGGCAAGCTCACGATAGGCACCATCTCCATAGGCTCCACGCAGCACCTGGCGGCCGAGTTGTTCAAGACCAGCGCGGGCATGGACGCGGTCATCGTGCCCTACAAGTCGTCGGCGGCCGTGCTCAGCGCGCTGCGCGGCGGCGAGATCGACGTGGGCTTCGAGATCCTGGGCCCCTTCCTGTCGCAGGTGAGCGGCGGCACGCTGCGCGCCCTGGCCGTCACGTCCGACCAGCGCTTTCCGACGCTGGCCGACGTGCCCACGGTGCAGGAGGCGGGCGTGCGCGGCTACAGCGTCGCGTCCTGGAACGCGCTGGCCGTGCCGGCCGCCACGCCGGCGGCCGTCGTCGCGCGGCTCAACCAGGCCGCCAACGAGGCCCTGTCCACGCCCGCGGTGCAGCAGCAGTTGCAAAAGCTGGGCGTGCGCGCCCAAGGCGGCACGCCGCAGGCGCTGCAATCGCTGCTGGCCTCGGAGATCAAGCGCTGGGCGCAGGTGATGGCCGACGCCAAGATCGAGCGGCAGTGAACCCCCGCGCGGGCTGGGTCGAGAAGGCGTCTAGAGTCGCGCCCTTCTTCGTGTTGAAAGGCCGGCGGCGCCGGCCGTGCCGTTGATCTATGGGACTGTTGGAAGCGGGCCGCGCCTGGGCCCGGCGCATCAAGCGCGACGCGATGACGCTGTGGTTCGCCCGCCGCCACCCGCTCACGCCCTGGTACGCCAAGGCGCTGGGCATGTTCGTGGTGGCCTATGCGCTCAGCCCCATAGACCTGATCCCGGACTTCATCCCGGTGCTGGGCTACTTGGACGACGTGATCCTGCTGCCCGCGCTGATCTGGCTCACCGTGCGGCTGCTGCCGCCGCAGGTGCTGGCCGAGTGCCGCGCGCAGGCCGAGCAGTGGCTGCGCGAGTCGCGGGGCAAGCCGCGCAGCCGCGCGGGGGCGGTGGCCATCGTCGCGCTGTGGCTGGCCCTGGGCCTGCTCCTTGCCTGGTGGCTGCACCGTGAAGGAGTCACATGGCTGAATGGGTGATCGGCTTCATAGAGCAGCACGGCTACCTCGGCATTGCCGCGCTGATGCTGGCCGAGAACCTGTTCCCGCCCCTGCCTTCCGAACTGATCATGCCGTTTGCCGGCTTCCTGGCCGCCGGCGGCAAGCTGAGCACGGCGGGCGTCGTGGCCGCGGGCGCGCTGGGCGCGCTCCTGGGCGCCTGGCCCTGGTACCTGGCCGGGCGCTGGCTCGGTTGCACGCGGCTCAAGCGCCTGGCCGAGCGCCATGGCCGCTGGCTGACCGTCACGCCGGACGACATCGACCGCGCCGAGCGCTGGTTTGCCCGCCGCGGCCCGGTGGTGCTGGTGCTTGGGCGGCTGGTGCCCGCGGTGCGCACGGTGGTGTCGCTGCCGGCCGGGCTGGCGGCCTTGCCGCCGCTGCGCTTTGCGCTGTGGACGCTGCTGGGCTCCGCGCTGTGGTGCAGCCTGCTGGCGGCGGCGGGCTTCCTGCTGGAGCAGCAGTACGAGCGCATCGCGGCCTGGATGAACCCGATCACCACCGGCATCCTGATCTTGCTCGTGGCGGGCTACGCCGTCCGCGTGGTCCGGCACGCCCGGCATTGAGGCATTGAGGCATTGAGGCGTTGCCATGGGTACCGCGCGCACTGGCGCGCTTGAGCGGCGCGTCCGTGCCTTCCCGCTCGCGGCCGGTTCTCGCCACTTTTTCACGTCGCAGGCAGGTGCCGCACTTCACAGGCGTGCCTTGTCAGCCGACTTAAAGCTGAAGACCCCACGCCCACGCCGCCCAAGCGGCGGCGCCCACCGCCCCATGCCCCCGGACATCGCACCCACCATTGCCTACCGCCCAACGCCCTGGCTGGCGCGGCGCGGCCATGGCGCCGCCGGCCTGGGCTGCCTGGCGCTCCTGGCGGTGCTGGCCTTGTTCGAATGGCTGGTGCGCATGCGCCTGGAGGCCGGCGGCGCGCTCACGCTGCTGCTGCTGGCCGTGGCGGCTGGCGGCTGCCTGCTGCGCGCCATGGAAGCGCAGCGGCGGCTGTCCGACGATTTGCAGGGCGCGCTGGCGCAACTGCACGACCTGGCGCGCGCCGTGGACGCCCACCTGGCCGTGGACGTGGCCGACGCGAAGGGACGGCTGCTGCGGGTGAACGAGCGCTTCAGCCGGCTGGCGCAGTACGGCAGCGAGGAACTGGCGGGCCGTGACTTGGGCCAACTGGAGGCGGACCAGCAGCCGGGAGCCTTGGGTGCGGCCCTGGCCGCCCTGCCCCCGCAAAGCCTGTGGCAGGGCGAGGTGCGCTGCAGGGCCCGCGACGGCAGCCGGCGCTGGCTGGAAACCACGCTGGTGCCGCTGCGCGGCGGGCCGGGCGATGCGGCGCGCTGGCTGGCGCTGCGCACCGACCTCACCGCGCAGCGCCTGGTGGAGGAGCAGTGCCGCCAGGCCCAGGCGCACGCGGTCGGACTGAGCCGGCAACTGGTGCAGGTGGCGGCCGTGGACCTGCTCACCGGCCTGGCCGATCGCCACCACTTGCAATGCAACCTCGCTTCCGAGATGGGCCGCTCGCAGCGCAGCGGCCTGCCGCTGGCGCTGCTGATGATCGAGGTGGACGACTTCCAGGACTACCGCGACCGCTACGGCCCCGCGCAGGCCGACGCCTGCCTGCAGCGCCTGGCCATGGCCGCACGCAACGTGCAGCGCCGCCCGGGCGATCTCGTGGCGCGCTGGAACGCGCAGGGATTCGCGATGCTGCTGCCCGACACCGACGCGGCGGGCGGAATGGCCATGGCGGAGTTGTTGAGGGTGAGCGTGGAAGCACTGCGGCTGCCGCACGAAGGCAGCCCGTTGGGCCACGTGAGCGTGAGCGTAGGCGTGTATGCCGTCTGCCCCGCGCTGGATGCCGCCGCCGACGAGCTGCTCCAGGCCGCCAGCGAGGCCTTGCAGTACGCCAGGCAGTTCAGGCGCAACCGCACGCGGCTGCACCGGGACACGTTCGCGACCAACGCTTAGGCACTGCCCACGTAAACACCACGGCCGGACGCCACATCTCCCCGCCGCCGCCCATGCAACGCCCACCCAAAGTCCCTGACGAGGACGCGCGACTGAAGGCGCTGCACGCGATGCGGCTGCTGGACACGCCGGCCGAGAAGCGCTTTGACTGGCTGGTGGAATACGCCGCGCGCGAGCTGCGCATGCCCATGTCGCTGATTTCGCTGGTGGACGGGCACCGCCAGTGGTTCAAGGCCCGCGTTGGGCTGGACGTGAGCGAGACGGCGTGCGACGTCGCCTTCTGCGCGCACGCGATCGCCAGCGACGAGATCTTCATCGTCGAGGACGCAACCAGAGACCCGCGCTTTGCCGACAACCCGCTGGTCACCGGCGAGCCGCGCATCCGGTTTTACGCGGGCGCGCCGCTGAAGTCGCCGGACGGGCACCGCATAGGCACGATCTGCGTGCTGGACACGCAACCGCGCCGGCTGGAGCCGCAGGAGCTGGCCATCCTGGACGCGCTGCGCGCCGTGTTCAACGCCGACGTGCGCATGAAGCGCGGGCGGCTGGGCAGCGGCCAGGAGCAGGGGCGGGCGGCTGATCGCCGCCGCGCCGCGGCGCACGCGGGATGCGCGCGGGATCAGGAGGCCGGCGTTTCGTCGGCCGGTGCCGACGGTACGGCCGGCACGTCGGCGGCGGCTTGAGCGGCCACGGGAGCGGCCTTCTTGCGCGCGGCCTTGCGGGCGGCGGGCTTCTTGGCCGGCGCGGGCGCGGGTGCGGCCACGGGGGCCGGCGCGGGCGCAGCCGCTTCCACCACGGGGGCGGCCTTGGCAGCAGCCTTCTTGGCGGCACCCTTCTTGGCGGCAGCCTTCTTGGCCGGGGCTTTTTCGGCAGGGGCCGGCGCGGGGGCGGCGGCCTTCACGGCAGCCTTCTTGGCGACGGCCTTCTGAGCCACGGGAGCGGCAGCGCCGCGCGGGGCACGGCCTTCTTCCATGCCGAAACGGCGGGCGAGCTTGGCGTCCTGCGTGGCGAGGTGGGCCACCTTGTTGCCCACGGGCTGCTCCAGCTTCACGCCGCCGGCCTCATCCATCTTGGCCAGCGTCTGCGCCAGCTTGCCCACGGCGCGGGCGAGCTGCTTGAAGGTCGTGGCGCCGTCGGCCAGCTTGGCCAGCTCCACCTTCAGGCGGAAGGTCGTGGCGGCCACGGGCTGCACGGCCTTGGCGGCGGCTTGCTTGGCCACCGGCGCGGCCTTGCGCGGCACGGGCGCGGGCTGCTTCAGCAGGCTCTTGCCGGCGGGCTTGGCAGCGGCCTTGGCCGTGGTCTTGGGAGCGGCGGCCTTCTTACCGGCCACGATCTTCTTGGTAGGCATCCTGTGTTCTTTCTCAACGATACGGTCACTGGGACCAACGGCCGATTATTGCCCGCCGCGTCAGCGGGCCCGCAAAACGTCCAGCTCCGACACCGTTGAACCCTGGTTGCCCCAGGACTGGCGCACGTAAGTCGCCACGGCCGCGATGTCCCGCTCGGACAGCAGTTGCTTGAACGGCGGCATGCCGTAGGGCCTCGGGTTGCCCTGCGTGGCCGGCGGAAAACCCCCGTGCAGCAGGGCTTTCACGAGGTTGTTGGGCGAGGCCATGGTGGCCGCGCGGTTGCCTGCCAGCGCCGGGTAGGCGCCCGGTGCGCCCTGGCCCGCGTCGCCATGGCAGGCGGCGCAATGGTCGCCATAGAGCTTGCCGCCCAGCTTCAACGTCTGCGCGCCCGCACGCTCCGCGGGCGCCTCAGCGTCCGATGCGGCGGGCAGCGATTGCAAATAGACCGCCATGGCGCGCAGGTCCGCGTCGCCCAGGTGCTGGGTGCTGCCGTAGACGACCTCCGCCATCGGCCCCATGGCGGCGCCCCGCAAGGTGAACCCCGTGCCCAGCAGTTGGGCGATCTCGTCCACGCTCCACGGCGCCGCGCCGGCCTCGCCATGGCCAGGGGCCAGCGGGGGCGCGTACCAGTTCTGCATGGGAATGAGGCCGCCGCCCAGGGCCTGCGCGCTTTCGGTGGCCCCCATCCAGTTGCGCGGCGCGTGGCAGGCCACGCAATGGCCCAGGCCCTGCACGAGGTAGCTGCCGCGGTTCCACTGCGCCGTTTTCGCCGGGTCCGGCTCGAGGCGCGCGGGCCGGAAGTACAGCGC
This sequence comes from Azohydromonas lata NBRC 102462, assembly GCF_001571085.1. Lineage (GTDB taxonomy): Bacteria > Pseudomonadota > Gammaproteobacteria > Burkholderiales > Burkholderiaceae_C > Azohydromonas > Azohydromonas lata. The sequence goes on along the minus strand of NZ_BCTC01000071.1, from coordinate 27,630 downwards.
CCGCCACACGGCCAGCGAGGCCTGCAGCTTGTAGGGAAAGCGCAGCGCGTGCGCGTCGTTGCGGCGCGCCACGGGGGCGAGGGTTTGCAGGTAGGCGAAGAGCGCGTCCGAGTCCTCGCGCGTGACCAGCGTGTAGTTGGGGTAGGGGAAGGCCGGGTACAGCAGCCGCCCGTCGCGCGAGCGGCCGTTGTGCAGGGCGCGCCAGAACTCGCCGGCCGTCCAGGCGCCCAGGCCCGTGTCGCGGTCCGGCGTGAGGTTGGGCGCCACCACGGTGCCGAAGGGCGTTTCCAGCGGCCGGCCGCCCGCGTAGGGCTCGCCGCCACGCGCGGTGTGGCAGCCCATGCAGTTGCCCGCGCGCGCCAGGTAGGCGCCTCGGACGATGGCTTCGGGGTCGGCCGGCGCGCTCTCGCCGGCCGTGGCGTTCAGCGGCGCCTCGCCGCGCACGTTGAGCCAGGCGACCAGCGCGGCCAGCAGCGCCAACGCCACCACGGCCACGGCGGCGCCGCGCAACAACTTCGACAGACGCGCGCTCATTGCAGGCCACTCCCGCAGTCGATGGGCAGCGGCAGGTGCACGGGCTGCTGCGCCGGTTTCGCGTCCACGGGCGCGGGCTGCGCGGACAGCCAGGCCGCCACGGCGCTGACGTCCTGCGCCGTGAGGCGGCGCGCGATGGTGGACATGCAGTCGGGCTCGGCGGCGCGGCGCTGGCCAGTCTGCCAGGCGCCGAGCTGGCCCGTGACGTAGTCGCGCGACAGGCCAATGAGCCCCGGCACCGCGGGCACCACGCCCGTCATGCGCTCGCCGTGGCAGGCCGTGCAGGCCGGGATGCCCCGGCGCGCGTCGCCCTCGCGCACCAGCGCCGCGCCCAGCGCCAGTTGCTGCGGCGGCGCGGTGGGGACCGGGGGCGCGGCGTAGGGCAGGTTCTGGCCGGCGAAGTAGCCGGCGATCTCGCGCAGGTAGTCGTCCGGCAGGTGCTCCACGAGGTAGGCCATGGTGGCGTTGTGGCGCCTGCCGTCGCGAAAATTCACGAGCTGGTTGAACAGGTAACCAGCCGGCTTGCCGGCGATGCGGGGGAAGTAGCCCTCGCTGGTCGCCCTGCCCTCCTTGCCATGGCACACCGTGCAGGCTTGCAGGCGCTGGGCCATGGTGTCGGGCACAGGCGCCGCCTGGGCGGCCTGCGCCGAAGCGGCCAGCGCCATCAGGCTGGCCCAAAGTGGAAACTTCATGGCTGGTGCTCCGGCAAGGGGACTTGGTGGTTCACGCCGTGGATCAAGCCGCCAGTTGCGCGCAGGCGAGCTGGCCCAGGGTACGCAGCGCGTCGTCGAAACGCTCGTCGCCGCCCTGGCCGTAGTTCAGGCGCACGCAGTTGGCAAAGCGCCGGTCGGCCGAGAAGAGGTGGCCGGGCGCGAGGCTGATGTTTTGCGACAGGGCCAGGCGGTGCAGCGTGAGCGCGTCCACGCCCTGCGGCAGTTGCACCCACAGGAAGTAGCCGCCCTCGGGGCGCGTCACGCGCGTGCCCGCCGGGAAGTGCTTGGCGATGCCGCGCAGCGCGCGGGCCTGGCTGTCGGCCAGCGCCTGGCGCAACTGGCGCAGGTGGCGGTCGTAGCCGCCTTGCTGCAGGTAGTCGCACAGCGCCTCCTGCGGCGCCACGGCGTTGCCCAGCGTCGTCATCAGCTTCAGCCGCTGCACCCGCTCGGCGAAGCGGCCGGCGGCGGTCCAGCCGACACGGTAGCCGGGGGCGAGATTCTTCGAGAAGGAGCTGCAGTGCATCACCAGCCCCTGGCGGTCGAAGCTCTTGCACGGCAGCGGGCGCCGCAGGCCGAAGTACAGCTCGGCGTAGACGTCGTCCTCGATCAGCGGCACCTCGTGGCGGGCGAGCAGCTCGACCAGGGCGCGCTTGTTCTCCTCCGGCATCAGGCTGCCCAGCGGGTTCTGGAAATTGGGCATGAACCAGCAGGCTTTCACCGGGTGCTGGGACAGCACCTGCGCCAACGACGCCAGCTCCACGCCGTGGCGCGGGTGGGTGGCCACCTCCACCGCGCGCAACTGCAGCCGCTCCAGGGCCTGCAGCGCGGCGTAGAACGTGGGCGACTCCACGGCCACCACGTCGCCGGGCCGGGTAACGGCCTGCAAGCAGAGGTTGAGCGCCTCCATGGCGCCGTTGGTGATGACGATCTCGCGCGTGTCCAGGCCCAGGCCGGCGGACACGTAGCGCAGGCCGAGCTGGCGGCGCAACCGCTCGCTGCCGCTGGTGAGCTCCTCCACGATGCGCTGCGGCTCCAGCCGCCGCATGGCGGGCGAGAGGCAGCGCGCGAGCTTGTCCAGCGGAAACAGGCGCGGCGAGGGGAAGGCCGAGCCCAGCGGCACCACGTCGGCCTGGCGCGTGGAGCCCAGCACCTCGAAGACCAGCTCGCTGATGGCCACGGGCGTCGATTCCCCGGCCGGCGGCGCCGTGGCGGGCTCCACCCCGCCGGCCGCGCGCAGGGCGTTGACGTAGTAGCCCGACCGGGGGCGGGCCTGGATGAGGCCCCGGGCCTCCAGGAGGTAATAGGCCTCGAACACCGTCGAGGGGCTGATGTGGCGGCTGCCGCTGGCCTGGCGCACGGAAGGCAGGCGGTCGCCCGCACGCAGCACCTGCGTGCGTATGAGCTCGGCGATCTCGTCCGCGTATTGCTCGTAGCGCTTCATGAGCCGCGCCGCTGATGTGGTGCTTGATGCATGGCTGAAGACTGTACTGATCCGGTCCCCGCTGCAGGACAAAGGCCTGCGCCAGGGCATCTGATACGGTCTTTTGGCTGGACTTCTGAGTCTTACCGGATCAGTTGTGCGCCGGCACAGTCTGTGGCCAACGAAGCCCACACGCCGCACCAGGCCCGCACGCATGCACGACACCCAGGACGCCGCCCCGGCGCTGCCGCTTTCCTGCCGCCAGTGGCTGCAGGAGCACGCCCCCAGCCTGGACCGCAGCACCCGCCACGCCGGTGCGCTGCTGCCGCTGTTCGCCCGCCATGGCCTGCTGTGCGAGGACGCCACGGACGCGCAGGCGCTGGATGCCGTGGCCGAGGTGTCTGCCCACTCCCTGGCCGCGGGCGGCGTGCTGGCGGCGCAGATGAGCTTCATGGCGCTGCTGCGGCACGCTCCCAACGTGGCGCTGAGCGAGCACCTCATGCCCGCGCTGCTGGACGGCAGCCTGGCCGGCTCGCCGGCACTGACGCCGGCGTTCGCGCACCTGGCCCACGGCACGGCATTGCAAGTGCGGGCCACCGAGACGCCGCGCGGCTGGAAGCTCAACGGCGCCGTGCCCTGGGCCGTGAACCTGCAGCACGACGGCCACGCGGTGGCGCTGCCCGTGGCCTTCGAAGGCATGAAGGATTTCTGCGTCGTGGTGCTGGGCAGCGAGGAAAGCGGCCTGACGCGCACGGTGGACCCATCCACCGTCGCCCTGCGCGGGCTGCGCGCGGCGGCGCTGCGCCTGGAGCAGGTGCACTTCCGCGAGGACGAGCTGCTGCACGTCGAGGGCTCGCAGGCCGTGCGCCAGGCGCTGCCCCTGTGCCTGGGCCTGCAATGCGCCATGGCGCTGGGCGTGGCGCGCGGGGCGCTGGCCGCCCGCGAGGACAGCCCGGCCGGTGCCGACGCCGACGCCGACGCGCCGCGCCTGCACGCGCAACTGGCCGAACAGCACGCCGCCCTGGCCGACGGTTTCCAAGACCACCGCTTTGCCGGCGCCACGCCGGCGCTGCTGAAACATCGCGCCCGCCTGCTGGCGCTGGCGCGAACCGCCACGCGGGCCGAGCGAGGCGAAAACGCCTTCCTGGCCGAGGGCGACGGCGCCGCGGCGCGCCGGGTGCGCGAGATCACCTTCCTGTCGCTGTTGCGGCCGGCCTCCGCCGCTTCCGCGTCCTCCTCTTCACTTTCCACTTCTGCGAGCCAGCCATGAGCTCAGCGCAACGCGTCATCCCCATCCAGCCCACGCCCGGCGGCGCCAACAAGCCGCCGCCCATGTTCCAGCCGCGCCAGACGGTCTACGCCCGCGCCGTGAGCGGCCGCTTCGCCTCCTGGCGCTGGGTGCTGGTGTGGATCACGCAACTGGTGTTCTACGGCTTGCCCTGGCTCGCCTGGAACGGCCGGCAGGCGGTGCTGTTCGACCTGGAGACGCGGCGCTTCTACCTGCCGGGGCTGGTGCTGTATCCGCAGGACTTCATTTACCTGAGCGCGCTGCTGGTGCTGTCGGCCCTGGCCCTGTTCTTCTTCACCGCCGTGGCCGGGCGGCTGTGGTGCGGCTTTGCCTGCCCGCAGACGGTCTACACCGAGATGTTCATGTGGCTGGAGCGGCGCATCGAGGGCGACCGCCTGGCGCGCATGCGGCTGGACAAGGCGCCGTGGTCGGCCGGGAAGCTGGCCCGCAAGGGCGCCAAGCAGGCGGCGTGGATCGCGCTGAGCCTGTGGACGGGGTTCACCTTCGTCGGCTACTTCACGCCCATACGCGAGCTTGGGCAGGCGGCGCTGACGCTGAGACTTGGGCCGTGGGAGGCGTTCTGGTGCGGCTTCTACGCGCTGGCGACCTACGGCAACGCCGGTTTCCTGCGCGAGCAGGTGTGCAAGACCATGTGCCCCTACGCGCGCTTCCAGGGCTCGCTGATGGACCAGGACTCGCTGGTGGTGGCCTATGACAGCCGCCGGGGCGAGTCGCGCGGCTCGCGTTCGCGCAGCGCCGACCCCAAGGCGCTGGGCCTGGGCGACTGCGTGGACTGCACGCTGTGCGTGCAGGTCTGCCCGACCGGCATAGACATCCGCGACGGCCTGCAGATGGAGTGCATAGGCTGCGCCGCCTGCGTGGATGCGTGCGACCAGGTGATGGACAAGATGGGCTACGCCCGCGGCCTGGTGCGCTTTGCCACGTTGCGCGGCATGGAGCAGGGCTCACCCAAGCCGCAGATGTGGCGCCGGCTGTGGCGTCCGCGGGTGCTGATGTACGGCAGCCTGCTGCTGGCGGTGGCCACGGCCTTCGTGGCGGGGCTGGCGCTGCGCGCCCCGGTGCGCGTGGACGTGCTGCGCGACCGCGGCGTGATGGCGCGGCAGGTGGAGGACGGCGCGGTCGAGAACGTCTACCGCGTGCTGGTGATGAACGCCACCGAGGTGCCGCAGCGCTACCGCGTGAGCGTCTCCGGCCTGCCGGGGCTGGCCGTGGCGGGCGACGCGGAGCTCACGTTGCCCCCGGCCGGCGAGCGTGCGGTGCCCCTGCGCGTGCGGCTGCCGGCCGACGCGGCGCAAGCGCAAGGCGAGCGGGTGCTGCCCATACAGATCGAAGTGGCGCCGCTGGCCGAGGGCGGCCCCGCGCGCGGCGTGCGCGAGCCCAGCACCTTCGTCCTGCCGCGCTGAAGGCGCATGGCGGGCAGCCGGGATACTTCAGGCCATGAAGTTGTCGTTTGAAGAGGTCCGCGCCCAGGGTTGGCGCGGATTGAAACTGCTGGCCGCCGGCGCGCTCCTGGGCGGCCTGCAGTGGGCGGGAGATGCGCTGGTGGCGTGGAGCGGCTGGCCCTTGTCCGGCTCCGTGGTGGGGATGCTGCTGTTGCTGGCGCTGCTGGCCCTGCGCGGCGGCGTGCCGCGCAGCGTGGACGCGGTCACCGCCCCGCTGCTGCGCCACCTGATGCTGCTGCTGATTCCTTCCGTGGCGGCGGTGAGCCTCTATGCCGCGCTGCTGTGGCAGCACGCCGTGGCTTTCGCAGTCGTGGCCGTGGTGGCGACCACGCTGACCCTGGCCGTCACCGCCTGGGTGCTGCAGCGGCTGCTGGCAAAGCGGCGGGCGGCCGAGACATGAGCGGCGCTGCCTTGTTGTGGCCGCTGCTGACGCTGGCGGCCTACGCGGCGGCGCTGTGGCTGTACCGGCGCAGCCATCACCACCTGCTGTGCCTGCCGGTGCTCACGGGCACGGCCATGGTGGTGGGCCTGCTGGCGCTCACCGGCACGGGCTACCCGGCCTATGCGCAGGCGACCAAGGCGCTGCGCTGGCTCAGCGGCCCGGCCGTGATCGCGCTGGCCGTGCCGCTGTACCGGCAGATGGCGCAACTGCGCCGGCAGGCGGTGCCGCTGCTGCTGTCGCTCGTGGCCGGCTGTGCGGCGGCGGTGCTCTCCACCCTGGCGCTGGCCCGGCTGCTGGGCGCGCCGCGCGAGGTGGCGCTGTCACTGGCGCCCAAGTCGGCCACCATGCCCATTGCCATGGCCGCAGCCGAGCGCGCGGGCGGCATTGCGGCGCTGGCGGCCATGGCGGTGGTCGCCACCGGCGTGCTGGGAACGCTGCTGGCCGGGCCGGTGTTCAAGCGGCTGCGGGTGGAGGACGGTGATGTCCAAGCCTTCACCCTGGGCCTGGCCGCGCACGCCATAGGCGTCGCGCGCACGCTGCAGGCGCGGCCGGAGGCGGCGGCGTTCGCGGCGCTGGCCATGAGTGCCAATGGGGTGCTGACGGCTTGCCTGGTGGCGGTGGTGGCGGGGTGGGTTTAGACCTCACGCCATGAGCCATTTACGAATGAAGCTGCTGAAGCAGCGTTTTGAGGCAGTACTGCTCACGACAGACCATGTCAAACCATAGCTCAGTCATCCCCGCAATGATGGATTTGATCCCCATCTTCTTCTTTGCTTTCAAGATTCTCGTGTTCGGCGCGGGAATGTTCTTCGCCATCAAGTGGCATTACGACAAGGAGAAGAAAGAGAAGGAAAAAAGAAGAAATAACGGAAGCGGCCATTGAGCATTCAGCGCCCCGCCGCCCGCCCGCCTCAGCCGTCCACCGGGTTCAGCGGCGTGTCCAGCAGCAGTTGGTAGAAGGCCAGGTCCAGCCAGCGGCCGAACTTGAAGCCCACCTGGGGCAGCGTGCCCACGTGCTTGAAACCCAGGCGCTCGTGCAGCGCGATGCTGCCGGCGTTGGCGGCGTCTATGCCGCCCACCATGGCGTGCACGCCGTGCTCGCGGGCGGCGGCGATCAGCGCCTGCATCACCTTCAGGCCCAGGCCCTGGCCGCGGTGGTCCTTGTGCACGTACACCGAGTGCTCCACCGAGTACTTGTAGGCCGGCCAGGCGCGGAAGGTGCCGAAGCTGCCGAAGGCCAGGAGCGTGCCGGCCTCGTCCTCGATGCCTATGACCGGGAAGTTGCCCTTGTCCTTGGCGGCGAACCAGGTCTCCATGCTGGCCAGCGGGCGCGGCTGGTAGTCGTACAGCGCCGTGGAGGTCGCGATGGCTTCGTTGAAGATGTCCAGGATGGCTTGCGCGTGCCGGGCGTGCGTGCATTGGACGATGGCGTGCTGTGTCATGCGGACCTGCCGGAGATGTCGGTGTTGCTGGCCAAGGCCAGCACGTAGCGCGCTGGCTGGGGGTGGGGGTTGTGGAAGGTGATGCGCTCGCCCAGCTCCAGGGCCAGGCAGTCGCCGGTGGCGAGGTGCCAGGTCTGATCGTCGAGGCTGACGTCCATGGCGCCCTCCATCACCCAGAGCTGCTGGTGGATGCTGACCCGGCGCACCGGGTTGTCGAACACCACCGTCTCCCCGCCGGGGAAGCACACTTCCACCAGCTCCAGCGGCGACGCGATGCCGGCCGGCGAGAGGTGTCGGCGCGTGTAGGCGGACGCGGGGTCGGTCCACAGCGGTTGATCCGCGCGGCGCGACACCGGCGAGGGCTGCGCGCGCTGCGCCTCGCCGGCAAACAGCGTGGGCAGCGGGACGCCCAAGGCATCGGCCAGCTTGTTGAGCACGGCGGCGGTTGGGCTGGTTTCCCGGCGCTCGATCAAGGAAATCATGGAGCGGCTGACGCCGCTGAGCTCGGCCAGTTGCTCCAGCGTCAGGCCGCGCGCCTTGCGAAGGTCCCGGATGCGGGTGGCGAGAAGGGCATCAACGTCCATTAAATCCAGTTTACTGGAAACTCAATCCATCAAACAGGAATTGCTCGGAACGCTGGGATTCAGCGCTCTGCTGCCGCTGCCGTGGCCAGTGCGGTGGACAGCTCGCCGCGTGCGATCGTGAGCTGTCCGAAGCGGCGCCGGTAGTCGGCCGGCGTCATGCCGGTCTGGCGCTTGAAGAGGGCGCGGAAGAACGCGACGTCCTCGTAGCCCACTTGGGCCGCGATGGCCTGGACCGAGGAGGTGCTGCCTTCCAGCAGCTCGCGCGCGGCGGCCACGCGCAGGTCCTGCACGTAGGCGTTGGGCAGGTTGCCGGTGGCGTCCTTGAAGCGGCGGATCAGGTTGCGCGGGCTCATGCCCACGTGGGCGGCGAGCACTTCGGCCGACACGGGCTCGCGGAAGTGGCGCTGCAGGAACTCCTCGGCGCGGCGAATGCGCTCGTCCGCGTGCGGGCGCAACAGCGGCACGGTGCCGTAGCTGTCCTGGCAGGTGCGGGGCATGCCGACCAGCAGGGCGCGCGCCGACTGCAGCGCGACGTCGCGGCCGCAAAACTTCTCCACGAGGTACAGGCTCAGGTCTATGGCGGCATACACGCCGCCGCCGCAGTAGAGGTTGCTGTCCTCGGTGACGAACTTGTCGGCCTGCCAGTGCACGGCCGGGAAGCGCTGCTGCAGCAGCCCGGCCAGCGCCCAATGGGTGGTGGCGCGGCGGCCGTCGAGCAGCCCGGACGCCGCCACGTAGGCCACGCCGGCGCAGACGCCCGCGATGTGCGTGCCGGCGGCATGCGCATCGCGCAGCCACTGCAGCAGCCGCTCGTCGTAGTCGGATTGCTCTATGGGCTCCACGCCCGGCGAGCCGACCAGGATCACGTCGGTGGGGCCGACGTCGGCGAGGGCGCATTGCGGCGTCATGGAGACGCCGTAGGCGCAGGCGGCCGGGCGGCCGTCTATGGAGGCGGTGCGCACGCGAAACCGCGGCTGCGGCACCTGGCCCTGCAAGTCCTGCCACAGCAGCCCGGCCGAGTGGAACACCTCGACGGGGCCGAGCGAGGTGGAAATCCAGCCGCCGTCGAGCAGCACGACCGTGACGTCTATGAGCGGCTTCACGGCCGGCCCCGGGTCATCACACGCCCGTCATGGGGTCGATGACGCTGCGCACCTCGCTGACCTTGCTGGCCGGGAAGCCGCTGAGCTTGGCGTGCTCCTGCACGTCGGCCTCGCTCTCGGCGAGGTAGATGCAGAAGGTCTTGTCGTCCACGACGAAGGACTGCACCCACTGCACCTTGCCGTTGAGCTTGGCCAGCGCCTCGTTGGAGGTGGCGGACGCCCCCTTGAGCTGCTCGGCGTTGAGCTGGCCCACGCCGGGGATCTCGCGTTCGATGACGTAGCGCTTCATGGCTTGTCTCCTTCACTTGTCGGTTGAGGAGGCTGCACTGTGCGGCGGTGCGCGGCTGGGAAACAGTGGCGGGAATGACAATGTTGAGGGGGGATTGTGCCAAGGCCGTCGGCGCACGGCGACCTGCCCACTCTCATGCAGCGCCTGTCCGCACGCCCTGGGTGTTCATCACCGCGCAGCTTGCAAGCCTTTTGATTGGCATATATGATTCGTATACGTTTCATATATTTAGAGCAGCCATGGGCATTGTGAATATTGACGATGATTTGCATGATCAGATACGCAAGGCCAGCACCGTGTCTTGCCGGTCGATCAACGCGCAAGCGGCTTTCTGGATCAAGGTGGGCATGCTGTGCGAAATGAATCCGACGCAAAGCTTCAATGAAATCGTCGCTCAGGAAATGCGTGCCGCGGGCGTTGTGGCGCGCGCCGACAAGAGGCTTTTGACATGACCAAGCGGCCGGATGAAATTGCGCTGCTTGCAGAATCAGGCAAATTGCTGGCGGATGTATTTGCGCACCTGGATCAATTGAACTTGATCGGCATGTCCACCATGCAGGTCAATGATCTGGTCGACAGCTTTATCGTCAATGAGCTTGAAGCACGCCCGGCGAGCAAAGGGCAGTATGGATATGCCTATGCATTGAACTCGTCCCGCAATGACGTGGTTTGCCACGGTATTCCATCCGCTGCAGAAATCCTGCAAAGCGGGGACATCGTCAATTTCGACATCACGCTGGAGAAGAACGGCTACATCGCGGATTCCAGCAAAACATATTTAGTTGGCGACGTGTCGCCGCAGGCGAAACGCTTGGTGCAAGTGACCTACGAAGCCTTGTGGAAGGGCATCCAGGCAGTCCGTCCAGGCGCCCGACTCGGTGATGTGGGGCATGCCATCGAGCGGCATGCCAGAAAAAATGGTTATTCGGTCGTGCGGGAATATTGCGGCCATGGCATTGGACGAGAAATGCACGAGGAGCCCCAGGTATTGCATTGGGGCCAGCCTCAAACCGGCCTGATGCTGCGGGAAGGCATGGTCTTCACCATAGAACCCATGCTCAACCAAGGGCGGCCGAATGTCCGGACCGAAAAAGATGGTTGGGCGGTCGTCACGCGCGACAGACAACTGTCCGCGCAATTCGAGCACACCGTCGCCGTAACGAAAGACGGTGTTCAAGTCTTGACGCTGCGCCGCGGAGAAGCGGTGCCCAACTGACGGCCCACCTGCTGCGGCCCAAGTATTCCGGCCTGGCCAGGCTGCTTCAATGGGTTTTACACCGGCAACGCCGAAGTCAGTTTCACCCTCTGCATAGGCACTTCGGTCTTGACGCTCTGCACCCCAGGAATCCGCGTCAGGTGATTCTTCAGGAACTGCCGGTAATCATCCAGATCCGCCGCCACCACCCGCAGCAGGAAATCGCAATCTCCCGCCATCAAATGGCACTCCACCACGGCCGGAAGTAATTGCACGGCTTCGGTGAAATGGTCCACCGTGTCCGCGTCCTGGCCCTTGAGCCACACGCGGGCGAACACCGACAAACCCTTGCCGATCTTGGCCGGGCTGAGCACCGCCACATAGCGCTCGATCACGCCCGCCTCCTCCAGCAGCCGCACCCGGCGCAGGCAGGGCGAGGGCGACAGGCCGACCTCGCGCGCGAGGTCCACGTTCTGCAGGCGCCCGTCGCGCTGCAGGGCTTGCAGGATGCGCCGGTCTATCGCGTCCAGCTCCATTGGCATTCCTTTCCATTCGACGGTTCGATTCTTGGCACGCCATGCCAATCCGGGACCCATGACTGGCAAGAACGGCACCAAATTCTAGAGGGACAAGCAGAGAATTCCACGTCTGCTATGGACAGCCTCACTCCCTCCTCTCCCCTGGCCGGCACCGATGCGGCAGCCGCTTCCACCTCCGATGCCCGCGCCGAAACCTGGCGCGGCCTGCGCGCCTCGCTGCCGGTCATGCTGGGCTTCGTGCCCTTTGCGCTCGTCCTGGGCGCGCAGGCGGCGCAAAAGGGGCTGTCGGCCATCGAGGTGCCGCTGCTCACCGGCCTGAACTTCGCCGGCGGCTCGGAGTTCACCGCCGTGCGGCTGTGGACCTCGCCGCCGCACGTGCTGCTGATCGTGGCCATGTCCTTCCTGGTCAACAGCCGCCACATCCTCATGAGCGCGGCGCTGGCCCCCTACCTGCGCCACCTGCCGCTGGGCCGCGCGCTCACCGCGCTCTTCTTCATGTGCGACGAGTGCTGGGCCCTGTCCCTGGCCGACGCGCGGCGGCGCCGCTCCAGCCGCATCAGCCTGCCCTTCTACCTGGGCGTCTCCGCGGGCCTCTACGGCACCTGGGTGGTGTTCACGGCCCTGGGCGCGCTGCTTGGGCCGGTCCTGGGCGACGTGGAGGCCTACGGCTTCGACATGGCCTTCACCGCCGTCTTCCTCGTCCTGCTGCGCGGCATGTGGAAGGGGCTCAAGCCCGCGCGCCCCTGGCTGGTGAGCCTGGTGGTCGCGGCGCTGACCTACCGGCTGGTGCCGGGCTCCTGGTACGTCGCCGCCGGGGCAGTGACGGGCCTGCTCGCCGCCGCGGCCTGGGCGCCCAAGCAATCATGATCGACGCCGCCACCCTGCTCACCATCGTCCTGATGGCCGGGAGCACGTACCTCACCCGCGTGCTGGGCTACCTCGTCCTGCGCAACCGCACGCTCAGCCCCCGGGCCCAGGCCGTGCTGGAGAACGTGCCGGGCTGCGTGCTGATCTCCGTCATCGCCCCGGCCTTCGTGTCCGACCGCCCGGCCGACATCGCCGCGCTGGCGCTCACGGTGCTGGCCTCCACGCGGCTGGGCATCCTGCCCACGGTGCTGGTCGGTATCGTGTCGGCCGGACTGCTGCGCCACCTCTGGAGCTGATGACGATGACCGCCCCCACCGCCACCCCCATCTCTGTTCGCATCGCCCGCCACGACCGGTTAGTGCAACACGCGCAAGGCCGCCTGTTCACGCGCACCTGGGCGCCGGAGGATGCGTCCGGGGAGGCGGCTGCGGCCGCGCGGCAGGCGGCCCCCATCGTCCTGTTCCACGACTCTCTGGGCTGCGTGGCGCTGTGGCGCGATTTCCCCGAGGCACTGTCCCGCGCCACCGGCCGCCGCGTCGTCGCCTACGACCGCCTGGGCTTTGGCCAGTCGGACCCGCGCGTGGAACGCCCGTCGCTGGATTTCGTCGCCGAGGAGTCGGCGCTGTACTTCCCCGCGCTGCGCGAGCACCTGGACTTGCAGCGCTTCGTCGCCCTGGGCCACAGCGTGGGCGGCGGCATGGCCATCCACTGCGCGGCCGACAGCGGCGGCGGCTGCGAGGCCCTCATCACCATCGCCGCCCAGGTCTTCGCCGAGGACCGGACCTTGAACGGCATTCGCGCCGCCCGCGAGCAGTTCCAGGACCCGCGCCAGTTGGAGCGCCTCGTGAAATACCACGGCGACAAGGCGCGCTGGGTGCTGGAGGCCTGGACGGAGAACTGGCTGGACCCGGGCTTCGCCGCCTGGACGCTCTCGCCCGTGCTCCCGCGCGTCACCTGCCCGGTACTGGCCATCCACGGCGAGCTGGACGAATACGGCAGCGCGCGGCACCCGGCGCTGATCGGCGCGCTGTGCGGCGGGCCGGCGCAGGTGGACATCCTGCCGGGCGTTGGGCACGTGCCCCACCGGGAGGTGGCGGGAAAGGTGCTGGAGTTGATCCGGCAGCGGCTCGGCGCCTGAGTCACGGCCGGCGGCGCTTCAGCGCTGCAACCACTCCCCCAGCGCCGCCGACACCGCCCCCGGCTGCTCCATCGTGCTCATGTGGCCGCTGTCCTCGAACACCGCCAGCCGCGAGCCCGGCACCAGGGCGTGCATTTCCTCGTGGCGCGACAGGGGGCTCCACGCGTCCTGGCGGCCGCAGCCGATCAGCGTCGGACATTGAAGCCCGCGCAGCACGCCGCGCGCATCCGGCCGCGCAAGCAGCGCGTTGATCTGCGCCTCGAACGTGTCCGGCGTCTGCCGCTCGATCATCTGCAGCACCTGCTCGAACAGCGGCGTCTGCAGCCGCGAGGGGTGCACCATCCCCCGCGCCCACTCGCCGCCCATGGCCCGCATGCCCGCCTCGCGCGCCAGGCGCAGCAGCGCCAGGCGCTTGTCGCGCTCGCGCTCGCCGGCCTCGCCCGCGGCCAGCGGGTCCATGCCGGTGTCCAGCAGCGCCAGCCTTTCAACCCGCTGAGGCGCCAGCCGCACCACCTCCAGCGCCACGCGCCCGCCCATGGAGTGGCCGGCCAGCGAAAACCGCTGCGCCGGCACGCTCTCCAACACGTGGCGCGCCATGGCGGTGATGGAGGACAGCCCGCCATACGAAGGCACCACGCCGTCGGCCACCGCCTCCAGCGCCTCGCACTGCGCCGTCCACACGGCGGCGTCGCACATCAGGCCGGGCAGCAGCACCACACAAGCTCGCGTCATCACGTCACTTTCAAACAGAGGCTGGAGAACAAGGTCGATCGGGCTATGGGTCAATGCGCCGCCGCGGCGCTGCCGCGCGAATGTCCCGGCAGGTTGCGGCCCGTGCCCATGGCCAGCACGGCCAGGGCGCCGGCCACCAGCGGCAGCGCGTAGGCGTAGTACAGGGAGGCGGGCTGCCAGCCGCCGTCCAGCAGCATGCCGGCCGTCAGCGGCGCCACGATGGCGCCTATGCGCCCAATGCCGATGGCCCAACCCAGCCCCGTGGCGCGCACCGCCGCCGGGTAGGTCACGGGCGCAAAGGCGTACAGGCCCGCCATCGAAGCGAACAGGAACACGCCCATGCCGAACGCCACCGCGAAGGCCAGGCCCAGCGCCCCCGACACCGCGCCGAACAGCGCCGTGAACACCGCATAGACCAGGAAGGCGCCCACGGTGATGTGCGCCAGCCGCATGCGCACCGCCAGCGCGCCAAAGAGGCTGCCGCCCACGATGCCGCCCAAGTTGATCAGCACGCCGCCCGTCACGCCCTGCTGCGCCGACAGCCCCGCCTGCACCAGCAGCTTGGGCGTCCAGCTCAGCGAGAAGTACACGCTGAACATGAGCAGGAAGAAGGCGCCCCACAGCATCAACGTGGGCCGCGCCAGGCCGTTCTTGAACAGGCCCGCCACCGCGTTGCCCTGCGCCGCCGCGCCGCCCGCGGCGCGCTCCGGCAGTTGCGCCAGCAGCGGCCGCTCCATGAGCGCCACGATGCGGTTGAGCTTCTCCAGCGCCCCCTTGGGACGGCGGGCAATCAGGAAGTCCACCGACTCCGGCAAGCGCCACAGCACCACCGGAATCATCACCGCCGTGGCGAGGCCGCCGAAGGTGAACACCGAGCGCCAGCCGTAGTGCTGCAGCAGCCACGCCGCCGCCAGCCCGCCCAGGGTGGCGCCAATCGGGTAGCCCGTGGCCTGCAGCGCCACGCAGGTGCTGCGCCACTTCAGCGAGGAGTACTCGGCCGTGATGATCCCGACGCTGGCCAGCATGCCGCCTATGCCCACGCCGGTGAGCCCGCGCAGGCCCACGAGCTGCACGTGGCTCTGGGCCATGGCCGACAGCAGCATGCCCACGGCAATCACCACCAGGCACAGCACGATGACGGGCTGGCGCCCAACGCGGTCGGCCAGCGGCGCCACGAACAGCGAGCCCGCCGCCATGCCGAACAGGCCCGCGCTGAACAGCAGCCCCAATTGCGCGCCATTGAGCTTCCACTCGCCCGCGACGCTGGAGGCCGTGAAGGCCATCACCAGCACGTCGAAGCCGTCCAGCATCACCAGCATCACGCAGATCGCCACGGCAACCCACTGGAAACGGCTCATCGCGCCCTCTTCGAGCGTCTTGCGAAGGTCGGTCATACAAGTCCTCTGCGGAACAGGTTGTCTCTCTCGGAATCCGGGGCATGAATCGCGCCGCGCCTGGCGCGGGCGGACCCGGGATTTCCACGTGGCCATGACCGGCGCAACGCAGGGCCGCAAGGAGCGGTGTGCCGGCGCCGGGGTCAGCCTTGTTGTGTGAGACGGAGCATCGCCGCCCGGCTCGCGGACGGCCAATGCTGCGCAGGGGCGCTGCTATGCGTTGTGCTTATGGGCAGCGCCGCGGCGGGGTGGGACGAGGCGGGACAAGGAATGCGCGGCGCGCGGGGTCAGGACACGTTTCCATCACCTCGTCCGGCGGCATCGAAGCGTCGTGAGGGGGCGCCTATTTCGTCGCTGCTTCCGTCATTTGCGGTGGAGCCCCAGGGCTTGGCTGATGGTCGCGACGCCGCTTTGGATTTCGCCCAGCACCGACAGCAGCCGGTCGCCCTGCAAGGCCACGTAGGCGGCGGCCGGCTCGGCCAGCCGGGCCAGGCCCTGGCGGCCGATGCCGTCCACGGCCAGCACGCGCACCAGGCTGTCGGCCAGGTGCACGGTGTGGCCCAGCGTCGCCAGCGGCACGCCCGCGTCGAAGGGGTCGTGGTGCTGCCCAATGGCCCAGGCCACGGCCTGCGGCAGCCGCCAGTGCAGCGCCAGGTGCTGGCCCATCGCCGCATGGCCCAGGCCCAGCATCCGCTGCTCGGCCTCGCCCAGCGGCATCTCGCCACGCGCGTGCAGCGCCAGCGCCTGCGCCATGGCCTGCGGCCACAGCACGGCCATGGCCAGGCGGCCCATGTCATGCAGCAGCCCGGCCATGAAGGCCGAGGGCTCGTCCTGCTCAAGCTGCCGCGCCAGCGCCTGCGCGGCCAGCGCCGTGGACAGGGCATGGCGCCAGAAGCCCACGAAATCGAACCCCGGCACCCGCGCCGGCGTGAACTGGTTGGACACCATCACCGTGGCCACCAGGTTGGAAGTGGTGCGCCGGCCCAGGATGGCCACCGCGTCCTGCACCCGCAGCACGCGCCCGGCCACGCCGTAGAAGGAGGAATTGGCCAGGCGCAGCGTGCAGGCGGCCAGAGCCGCGTCCTGCTCCAGGGGCTGCGCGCATTGCTGCAGGCCCAGCCGGTCGTCCTGCAAGGCCTGCAGCGCCTTGAGCGCGGCCTGCGGCAGCGGCGGCAGCGAAGAGAGCCGCCGCAACAGCTCGCCGGGTTGGGCACCGGGTTCGCCGCAGCGCGCGGCGGCGTCGCCCAGCGCGTCGGACGCGGGCGCCGCGCTGGCCGCGCCGGCACTGGCGGAGGGGGGGCAGGTGCAGGTTTGCATGGTCAGCTCACGGCAAGCGCCCGGGGCGCTTGCGCCCGCGGCCGCAACAACAGCAGCCGGCCCTGTGCGGGCTCGCCGGCCTGCCAGCAGAGAGAGGGAATGCGTTCAAGGTGATGCCAACTTCTTCCTGAACCTGCGCCAAGGCGACAGTGCCGCCAACTCCCCTGCCATCGGTTTTTTCGCGCAGGAGTTAAGACGACTCAAGGTTTTTTCCAATTCCGGCGCGCGGGCGACGCGACTGTTTCCCAGCCGCTCGGCAGAACGCACCTGCCGGCGCAGCTCAGGGTGCGGCATGGCTGCCGGGGAAAAGCGGGGCGCTTCGTCGGCCCTGTGGCAAGAGCGCTGCGCACCCTCATCCGTCATACCCGCGAAAGCGGGTCTCTACGCCTGCCGGGGTGCTGGCGCGCCGACGCCACCCCTGGGCGACGCCGCTCGAAGGCCCCACCTCGGCGCTCGTGGAGGTCCGCTTTCGCGGGCACGACGCAGTAGGGAGCGACGCGCCTGGGGTGGCGGGATGCCAACGCGCGGCACGGCCGCCGCTGCCTCTCACGGCCCAGGCACCACGTGCGCACGGGCAAGATCACCCATGGCGTGATGCCCCCGAAAAATCCCGCACCACGCGGGACTTCTCGGCACCCAGGCTCAGCGCGGCGGTGCCGCCAGCAGGGCCGTGAGCCGCTCGGGGTCCGGCGGCTTGACGAGGTAGTCGTCAAAGCCGGCGTCCAGGGCGCGCTGGCGGTCGGCCTCCTGTCCGTAGCCGGTCACGGCCACGACCAGCGCTTGGGCCGTCTGCGGCCGCGCGCGCAGCCGCCGCGCCAGCTCGCAGCCGTCCATGCCGGGCAGGCCGACGTCCAGCAGGAACACGTCGAAGGGCTCCTGCAGCACGCGCTCGAGCGCGGCGTCGGAGGCGTGCTCCACGGCCACGTGGTGGCCGGCCTCGCCCAGGTAGAGCGCCAGCATGCGCGCGGCGTCCTGGTTGTCGTCCACCACCAGGATGCGCCGCGCCACGGCCGCCGCCGCGGGCAGGGCCTGCGCACCGCCCGCCGGCGCATCGGCCTGCACGCGCAGCAGCGGCAGCCGCACGGTGAACTCGCTGCCCTGGCCGGCGCCGCTGCTGTAGCAAGCCACCGTGCCGCCGTGCAGGTCCACCAGGCTTTTCACCAGCGCCAGGCCCACCCCCAGGCCACCCTGGGCGCGGTCGGTGCTGCGCTCGGCCTGGACGAAGAGGCCGAACACCTTGGGCTGCAGCGCCGCCGGCATGCCGATGCCGTTGTCGCGCACGGTGATGACGGCCTCGTCGCCCTCCACGTGCAGGACCAGGGCGATCTCGCCGCCGCTGGGCGTGTACTTGGCCGCGTTGCCCAGCAGGTTGGTGAAGATCTGCACCAGCCGCTTCTGGTCGCCCAACACCCAGGCGTCAACGGCGGGCTGCTCCACGGCCAGGTGGTGCCGGCGCGCCTCCACCAGCGGGCGCACCTGCTCCACGGCATGGGCGGCCACGCTCTTGAGGTCCTGCGGCTGGCGGTCGATGTTCACCAGGCCACGCGTGACGCGGGAGACGTCCAGCAGGTCGTTGACCAGGGCCGTCATGTGGCGCACCTGGCGCGTGATGATCTCGCTGGTGCGCTTGACCTGCGCCTGCGGCAGCTGGCCCAGGCTCAGCACCTCGGCGGCGGTGCTGATGGGCGCCAGCGGGTTGCGCAGCTCGTGGGCGAGCATGGCCAGGAAGTCGTCCTTGCGCTCGTGCTCGCCGCGCAGCTCCCCGGCCAGCGCCTCGGCGCGCTGGCGGGCGCGCACCTGCTCCGTCACCTCGTAGGCGAAGACCAGGATGCCGCTGATGTGCCCGCTCTGCGCATCGCGCAGCGGCTGGTAGACGTAGTTGAAGAACACTTCCTCCAGCCCGGAGCGCTCATCGCCCCGGCGCAGCAGCGTGGGCTCCTCCTGGCCCACGTGCGCCTGGCCGCTGCGGTAGACCTCGTCGAGGATGCGAGGGAAGGGCTGGTCGCGCATTTCCGGCAGCGCCTCGCGCAGCGGCCGGCCGATGAGGTCGCGCGGGCCGATCAGCGCCTGGTAGACCGGGTTGACCAGCTCGAACACGTGATCCGCCCCCTGCAGCACCGCAATGCCGGCGGGCACCTGCAGGAAGAGGTCGCTCAGGTGCTGGCGCTGGCGCTCGCGCGCCTGCAGCAGGCTGGCGCGCTGCAGCGCCGAGGCGAGCTGCGCGGTGACGGACTCCAGGAAGGCGCGGTAGCGCTTGTCGAAGTGCAGCCGCGGGCTCAGGCCGAAGGCGATCACGCCCAAGGGCGCAGCGCCGGCCACGCCCTCCATGGGCAGCAGCAGCACGTAGGGGTCGGCGCCGGAGCGCGCGGCGTCGGCTTGCTCGCCCACCCATTCCTGCCCGTTGCGCTCGACCACGCGGCGCGCGGCGGCGTCGAGTTGGGCGCGCCTGTCCGGGTCGCTGCCCGCGCCGGCGCCCTCGGTTTCGCCGGCCAGCAAAAGGCACTCGCGCTCCGCGTTCCAGAGGTAGACCAGGGCGAAGGGAACATCGCGCGGGTTGCGGCTGAGCGCGGCGACGGCGTCGGCCACGGGCTCCAGCGAGCCGCTGGGCGTGAGCATGCGCAGCGTTTCGGCGCGGCGCTCGCTCAGCACGGTGGCGGTCACCTCGAACACCGGCTGCAGGAGGCCGGCGATGCGGCCCTCGTCGTCGCGCAGCGGGCTGAATGTGAAGGTGAAATAGGCCTCTTCCTCGAAGCCGTAGCGGGTGACGGGAATGTGGGCCTGGCGCACCTCGACCACGTCGCCCTGGTCCAGCACGCGGCGCATCCAGGGGTAGATCAGCGGATAGGTGTCGGGCCACGACTCGCGGTAGGAGGCACCGAAATAGGCCGGGTGGCGCGGCCCCATGATCACCGCGTAGCCGTCGTTGTAGATCTGCGTCTGCTCGGGGCCCCAGAAGATGATGGCCGGCGAAGGCAGCTCCATCACCATGTCCACCAGGCTCAGCAGGCTGCGCGGCCAGGCGTCCATGGGGCCCAGCGGCGTGCGCGCCCAATCGAAGGCCTGGAGCAGCCGCCTGGCCTCGGAATCCCGGTGCGAGATTTCGACAGGTTGAATGTCCGATTCCCGAGCTCGCTCCATGTTTTACGGTGCCTGTGAGAGGAAGCCCGCGCGGGCCGGGCAGGAAGTCAAACCCGGCAGGGGCAAAAAGCCGGCCAGCAGTGTGCGGCAGGTTTCTTGAGGCTCTCGCGGCACCGGCGTGGTGCAAGGGATACTTGTTCAGCCCAGGGCCGTTCAGCCGGGCCCGCGCGCGCCTTTCCAGCGCCGCAGCAGCAGCGCGTTGCTCACCACGCTGACGCTGCTGAAGGCCATGGCCGCGCCGGCCACGACGGGGCTGAGCAGCCCAAGCGCCGCCAGCGGGATGCCCACCACGTTGTAAATGAAAGCCCAGAACAGGTTCTGGCGGATCTTGGCGTAGGTGCGGCGCGAGATGTCCAGCGCGTCGGCCACCAGCGCCGGGTCGCCGCGCATGAGCGTGATGCCCGCGGCGTGCATGGCCACGTCCGTGCCCGTGGACATGGCGATGCCCACGTCGGCGGCGGCCAGCGCGGGCGCGTCGTTGATGCCGTCGCCCACCATGGCCACGCGGCCGCCGCCCGCCTGCAACTCGCCCACGATGGCCGCCTTGTCCTGCGGCAGCACTTCGGCGCGCACCTCCGCCATGCCCAGCGCCTGCGCCACGGCGCGGGCGCTGCCGGCGTTGTCGCCCGTCACCAGCACGGTGCGCACGCCCAGGCGCTGCAGCGTGCGCACGGCCTCCGCGGCGCTGGCCTTGGGCTGGTCGCCGAAGGCGAGCAGGCCCAGCAGGCGAGGCGCGGAAGTCACGTCCGCCAGCCAGGAGACGGTGCGGCCCTGGGCGGCCAGCGCATCGGCGCGCAGCAGCAGCGCGACGGTGTCCACGTTCAGCTCCTGCATGAAGCGGCTGCTGCCCAGGCGCAGCTCGCTGTTGCCCACGCGCGCGGCCATGCCCCGGCCGGCCACGGCGCGCACTTCGACCGCGGCGGGCGCGGTGAGCCCTTGGCGCTCGGCGGCGGCCGTCACGGCGCGGGCCAGCGGGTGCTCGCTGTGGGCCTGCACGGCGGCGGCCAGCGCCAGGACTTCATCCGGCCGGCCGTCGGCGGCCTCGAAGGCGGTCAACTCCGGCTTGCCCTCGGTGAGCGTGCCGGTCTTGTCGAAGGCCACGGTGCGCACGGCGTGGGCGACTTCCAGGGCTTCGGCGTCCTTGATCAGGATGCCGTGGCGCGCCGCCACGCCCGTGCCGGCCATCAGCGCCGCGGGCGTGGCCAGGCCCAGCGCGCAGGGGCAGGCGATCACCAGCACCGCCACGGCGTTGAGGATGGCTGCTTCCCAGTCGCCCGTGCCGAAACCCCAACCCAGCGCCGTGGCCAGCGCGATGGCGATGACGGCCGGGACGAACACGGCGCTCACCTTGTCCACCAGGCGCTGTATGGGCGCCTTGTGCGCCTGCGCCGACTCCACCAGGCGGACGATGCGCGCCAGCGTCGATTCCGCGCCCAGCGCCGTGGTGCGCACCAGCAGCAGCCCTTCGCCGTTGACGGCGCCGCCGGTGACCTTGTCGCCCTCGTGGCGCGGCACGGGCAGGCTCTCGCCGGTGATGAGCGATTCGTCCACCTGGCTGGCGCCTTCCAGCACCAGGCCGTCCACGGGAATGCGCTCGCCGGGGCGCACGACCACCTCGTCGCCCAAGCGCACGCGCGACAGCGGCAGCTCTTGCTCGCGGCCGTGGCGGCGCACGCGGGCCACGTCGGGGCGCAGGGCGTTGAGGGCGCGAATGGCCTCGGTGGTCTGCCGCTTGGCGCGCGCTTCCAGCCACTTGCCCAGCAGCACCAGCGTGATGACCAGCGCCGAAGCCTCGAAGTACAGGTGCGGCATGCCGTGGCCGCCGTGGCTCGCCAGCAGCTCATAAACGCTCAAGCCGTAGCCGGCCGAGGTGCCCAGGGCCACGAGCAGATCCATGTTGCCGCTGCCGGCGCGCAGCGCCTTCCAGCCGGCGCGGTAGAAGCGCGCGCCCAGCCAGAATTGCACCGGCGTGGCGAGCGCCCATTGCAGCCAGCCCGGCAGCGCCCAGTCGCGGCCCGCCACCATGCCCAGCATGGGCAGCGCCAGGGGCAGCGACAGCGCGGCGGCCACGGCAATGGGCCACCACTGCGGCAGAGATGAGGCGGGCGCGGCCGCGGCCGGGGTGGCGTCCGGCCCGTCCGGCACCACGTGGGCGGCGTAGCCGGCTTTTTCGACCGCGGCCAGCAGCGGGGCGGCGTCGCCCAGGTCCGGCGCCACGGCCACGGTGGCGACCTCGGTGGCGAGGTTGACTTGCGCATCCGCCACGCCCGGCACGCGGCGCAGGGCTCTTTCGACGCGGGCCACGCAGGAGGCGCAGGTCATGCCCTCTATGGCCAGCTCCACCTCGCGCGGCGCGGCCATTGCGGGCGCGGGCGAGGCGGTGACGGGGTTCACGGCGGTATCCATGCTGTGCTTCCGAAGGGGGACGGATGCACTGTGGACCTTGCCATCATGGGAAGGTCAAGCGGGGCGCATTACATTACCGCCCCCTCCTCCACCGCAGCCGTTCCCGGTGCTTCCGGCCAGCGGCCCTGCCCATCCGCACGAAACCCGCCATGCCTCAACAACCCCAATGGAAGATGGCGCTCGACGTCGAGCGCTGCATCGGCTGCCACGCCTGTTCGGTGGCCTGCAAGGTCGAGAACCAGGTGCCGCTCGGGAGCTTTCGCACCAAGGTCTATTACTGGGACCACGGCAGCTATCCCCAGGTGAAGCGGGACTTCCTGCCC
Organism: Azohydromonas lata NBRC 102462; assembly: GCF_001571085.1. Classification (GTDB taxonomy): domain Bacteria; phylum Pseudomonadota; class Gammaproteobacteria; order Burkholderiales; family Burkholderiaceae_C; genus Azohydromonas; species Azohydromonas lata. The sequence goes on along the minus strand of NZ_BCTC01000071.1, from coordinate 5,303 downwards.
GCGCTGTGCATGCAGTGCGAGGACGCGCCCTGCCTGAAGGCATGCAAGAGCGGCGCCCTCTCGCGCGGGGCGGACGGCATCGTGCGCATCGCCCAACATGCCTGCGACAGCCACGGCGCCTGCGAAAAGGCCTGCCCCTACGGCGCCATTTCGTGCCAGCCCGGGCAGATCGCCGACAAGTGCGACTTCTGCAGCCACCGGCTGGACGTGGGCATGGAGCCCGCCTGCGTGGAAACCTGCCCGGCCGAGGTTTTTCACTTTGGCGACGCGCGCGACCCCGACTCGGCCTACTCGCGCTTCATGGCGCGGCGCGGCCATGAAACCGCCGTGCTCAAGGCCGACAAGGGCACGCGCCCGGCCGTGGCCTACCGCGGCCACCGGGTGGAGATGGAAGCCAAGATTCCGGAGGGGCGCAACCACGAGGGCTGGTCCTACGAGATCGAGACCTGGCCGTCGCTGGACGCCCACTTCCCGCCGCAGCGGCGCGTGCATTGGGCGCGCGTGGAGCCGGGCCAGAACATCACCGAGTACCGCCCGGAAGCGCAAGGAGGTGCGGCATGAAGCGGCGCGACCTCATCAAGCGCGGCTTCGGCGCGCTGGCCACGCTGGCCGTGGGCGAAACCATTGTTCTGTCGCCCGACGAGGCCTGGGCCGCGGGCACGCCGCGCCGCAAGGGCAAGGACGCGCTGGCCAAGGCGCAGCCGCGCGTGCCGCACGACTACCGCAAGGCCACCGTGGTGCGCAGCGTGTGCCTGAACTGCTCCACGGTGTGCGGCATCGAGGGCCACGTCATCGACGGCAAGCTGGTGAAAGTCAGCGGCAATCCCGAGGACCCGAACAACGGGCGCTCGCTGTGCGCCAAGGGCCAGTCGGGGCCCACCATCAACGACTACCCGGAGCGGTTGCTGTTTCCGCTCAAGCGCGTCGGCCCGCGCGGCAGCGGGCGCTGGCAGCGCATCACCTGGGACGAGGCGCACGACGAGATCGCGCGCCGCATCCGCCGGGCCATGGACGAAGGCAAGCCGGAGGAGGTCGCCATCCACGTGGGCCGCTCGCGCGTGGGCGAGGAAACCACGCGCTTCATGAACGCGGTGGGCTCGCCTTCCGTGTTCAACCACCGCGCCATCTGCTCCTCCAACAAGCGCGCGGCCAATTACGTGAGCTTGGGCGAAACAGACTGGGAGACGGGCGACTTCGAGCGCAGCAAGTACATCATCGACTTCGGCGCCAACGTCTACGAGGCGCACCAGGGCGCCATCCACGCGGCCAAGCGCATCATCCGCGGCCGTTTCGACAACGGCGCCAAGTTCGTCTACTTCGACGTGCGCATGTCCAACACGGCCGGGCGGGCCGACGAGTGGTTCGCGCCCAACCCGGGCAGCGACGGCGCCATCGCCCTGGCCATGGGCAACGCCATCATCGCCGCCGGGCTGCACGACCGGGAGTGGCTGGACACCTGGAGCAACGTAGCCGCCGACGACCTGGCGAAGTGGATAGACCGCTACACGCCGGAGTGGGCCGAGGGCGTGAGCGGCATCCCGGCTGCGGACATCCGCCGCGTGGCGCTGGAGTTCGCCCACGCCGCGCCCGCGGCCGTGGCCTTCACCAACCGCGGCAGCGGCGCGCACTACAACGGCTTCAACGCGGACCGCGCCGTCATATTGCTCAACGCCATCGTGGGCTCCATAGGCCAGCCCGGGGGCTACTGCTACACGGTGGAGCCCACGCGCATCCCGCCGCAGGTGTTCCCGCACCCGTTGCCGATGCCGCTTTCGCCCAAGGCCAGGAGCGCCATCGAGAACCCGCCGGAATGGCCGCTGGCCAACAAGTGGCAGCGCATGAAGGTGGGGCAGATCGTCTACCGCCACCTGCTGCAGGGCAAGGGCAAGGTGCAGGTCTACCTGAGCTACACGCTGGCCTCGCCGCAGACCTGGCCGGAAGGGCGCAGCCTGGCGCTGCGGGTGCTCAAGGACGAGAAGCTCATCCCCTTCCACGCCTGCTCGGACATCGTCTATTCCGAGATGGCGCACCACGCGGACATGATCCTGCCCGACGCCAGCTACATGGAGCGCTGGGGTTTTGATACGCGCAACAACATGGAGCTGCGCGACTACGTCACGCTGCGCCAGCCCATGGTGGCGCCGCCGGGCGAGTGCCGCAGCTTCGTTGATTCGCTGATCGACATCGCCCGCCGCATTGGGCCGGACACCGCCAAGTACTTCGAGTTCAAGGACCACGAGGAATGGATACGCCGGCGCTGCGAGCCCTTCGGCAAGCGCGTGGGCGAGGACGGCTTCGCGTACATGCGCAAGCACGGCGTGTGGCAGGACACCTCGAAACCCAAGTACTACGCGCTGTACGACTGGCCCTTGAGCGCCGAGGAGCTGAAGAACACGCGCGTGGACGAGGCCACGCAAATCGTGCTGCGCAAGGCGGCCGACGGGCGCGAGGCGCCGGTGGGACTCATGGTCAAGGGCACGGCGCGGCGCGGCTTCATCACGCCCTCGCGCAAGTTCTCCGTGTACCACCCGGACATCGAGGCCGCGGCCCAGGCGCGCGGGTTCGACGAGGACGGCGGCAAGGGCATGCCGGACTGGTTCCCCGTGCCCAGCATCGAGCGCATGGGGCAGGAGCAGCTGCACCTCGTGACCTTCAAGTGGAACGTGCATACGCAGGGGCGCACGCAGTCGCAGAAGTACCTCAGCGAGATCGTCCACCACAACCCCATGTGGATTCACCCCGCCACGGCGGCGCGCCACGGCATACGCACGGGCGACATGGTGGAGATCACCACCTACCGGCCTCGCGGCCACGGCATGCGCGGCGGCGGCGAGGTGGTGGGCAAGGCGCTGGTGCCGGCCTGGGTGACGGAAGGCATACACCCGCGCGTGCTGGCCGTCTCCAACACGCTGGGCAACCAGTTCCACGGCCGCGCGGCCACGGCGCACAACGGGCCGCGCCAGGCGCTGGAGGCGGCGTGGGACCGCGCCGTGGTCGGCGAGGACGCGGACCTGGACGAGCGCGTGTGGTGGGACCCGGCGCGCGGCGGCACGGGCGCGGGCTACAACGTCAACGCCATCCTGCCCATACAGCCCGCGCCGCTGGTGGGCATGCAGGGCTGGTTCGACACCGTGTGCTCCATACGCAGGGCCTGAGCCTGCGCCGAGGCCGGCGCGGGCGACCGCGCCGCGGGCGGTGCCGGGGCCCTTGGGGCCCGGGCGCCGCCCGGTAAAATTCCGTCTTTTCCCTGAAACCTGGCGCCCCTATGACCACCGAGAAGATCGACGGCGTGTCCGTCACCACCCGTGCCAACGTCTATTTCGACGGCAAGTGCGTGAGCCATGGCATCACGCTGGCTGACGGCACGAAGAAGTCGGTGGGCGTGGTCCTGCCGGCGACGCTGACCTTCAACACCGGCACGGCCGAGATCATGGAATGCGTCGCGGGCGCCTGCGAGTACAAGCTCGCGGGCAGCGACGAATGGCGCCGCTCCAGCGCCGGCGAGCAGTTCAGCGTGCCGGCCAACTCCAGCTTCGAGATCCGCGTGACCGAGGCCTACCACTACATCTGCCACTTCGGCTGAAGCACCCACCATGGCCACCATCCTCGAACAACTGCCCCTCGGCCAGAAAGTCGGCATCGCCTTCTCCGGCGGCCTGGACACCAGCGCCGCGCTGCACTGGATGCGCAAGAAGGGCGCTGTCCCCTACGCCTACACCGCCAACCTGGGCCAGCCTGACGAGCCCGACTACGACGCCATCCCGCGCAAGGCGATGGAGTACGGTGCGGAAGCGGCGCGGCTCGTCGACTGCCGGCTGCAGCTCGCCCACGAAGGCATTGCCGCGCTGCAGTGCGGTGCCTTCCACATCTCCACCGCGGGCGTGACCTACTTCAACACCACCCCGCTGGGCCGCGCCGTGACCGGCACCATGCTGGTGGCGGCCATGAAGGAAGACGACGTCCACATCTGGGGCGACGGCAGCACCTTCAAGGGCAACGACATCGAGCGCTTCTACCGCTACGGGCTGCTGACCAACCCGAGCCTGCGCATCTACAAGCCCTGGCTGGACCAGACCTTCATCGACGAGCTGGGCGGCCGTGCCGAGATGTCGGCCTTCATGACCGCCGCGGGCTTCGGCTACAAGATGTCCGCGGAGAAGGCCTACTCGACCGACTCCAACATGCTCGGCGCCACGCACGAGGCCAAGGACCTGGAGCACCTGAACTCCGGCATCAAGATCGTGAACCCCATCATGGGCGTCGCGTTCTGGAAGGAGGAAGTCGAGGTCAAGGCCGAGGAAGTGCGCGTGCGCTTCGAAGAGGGCCAGCCCGTGGCCCTCAACGGCAAGACCTTCGACAACCCGGTCGAGCTGATCCTGGAAGCCAACCGCATCGGCGGCCGCCACGGCCTGGGCATGAGCGACCAGATCGAGAACCGCATCATCGAGGCCAAGAGCCGCGGCATCTACGAGGCCCCGGGCCTGGCGCTGCTGTTCATCGCCTACGAGCGGCTGGTCACGGGCATCCACAACGAAGACACCATCGAGCAGTACCGCGACAACGGCCGCCGCCTGGGCCGGCTGCTGTACCAGGGCCGCTGGTTCGACCCGCAGGCCATCATGCTGCGCGAGACCGCTCAACGCTGGGTCGCCCGCGCCGTGACCGGCGAAGTGACGCTGGAGCTGCGCCGCGGCAACGACTACTCGCTGCTCAACACCGAGTCGCCGAACCTGACCTACCACCCCGAGCGCCTGACGATGGAAAAGGGCGAGTCGGTGTTCTCGCCGCGCGACCGCATCGGCCAGCTCACCATGCGCAACCTCGACATCACCGACACGCGCGACAAGCTGGGCATCTACAGCCGCACCGGGCTGCTGAGCACGGGCGGCGACGCGCCGCTGCCCAGCCTGGAGTAAGGCTGAGGCACTGAAGCCGGCCTGACCGGCTTCGCTTGTGCTGTCAACGAAAAAGCCGCCGGCGCTTGTATAGCGTCGGCGGCTTTTTTACTGGGGTGGTTGGACACCGGCCGGAGGCTGGCGCGCGGCGCACCCCGTTTCGTCATACCCGCGAAAGCGGGTATCCACGCCTGCCGGGGTGCTGGCGCGCTGACGTTGGCCCTATGCGATGCCGTTCGAAGGACCTACCTCGGCGCCCGTGGATGCCCGCTTTCGCGGGCATGACGGCGTAGGGGTCGAGGCGCCTTGGCTCCGAGATGCCAAGGCGAGCCAAGCTGCCCCGGCCCCTGCGTTACCCCCTCAACCCGCGAACCACCGCGCCGGCACCATCACGATGGACGGGAAGAA
>NZ_BCTC01000070.1 GCF_001571085.1 Azohydromonas lata NBRC 102462 | reverse complement strand
AACGCGCGACGAATTGGCACAATGCTTCCCAAGAAAGCTGCTCCATTTGCAAAACAACCAATTTTTATCAACCATTACTCCATGGAGCACAGCTTACCCAAAAGCAAACGAATGGGCATCGGCATTTAATCGTGCAACAAGGCGATTCGGTATAAGCAACTCCCGACAACGACTAGCACACTTACTGTCACACGTTATACCGGAAACAGGCAATTTGGCTTTCGTAAAAGAAATCCAGGGAGAAAGAGCAAGATACTCCCCATATTATGGGCGTGGCCTTATACAACTTACTTGGCTGGAAGGCTATCAAAAATATGGACAATTCAGACAATTTGCCAAAACAATAACCACCGGCCCCTACAGTGCGCTTGGCTGGAATCCAGACGACCTGATTGCAATGGATAACAGCGGCAACCACAACCGTGAGAACTGCACAGACAGCGCATGCTTTTATATTTTTCAACGAGCTGACATGCTGTTGCACATGGACAGAGGCCTTTCCATCGAGGATGCCATAGAGGTCAGCAAAGACGTCAATGGCAGAGTTTCAATTGAAAACTTGAATGGATTGGAGGTGAGATTGCAAAGCTTGATTTATCTGAAAGATACTCTTCTTGATGAGCCGGCGCCCAGCAGAGAGATTTCCATCACCTTTACCTGGCGCCGAAGCACGATAAGGACACCTCAAACAGGCCCTGATGGGCAAGCTGTCATGCACGGCACTCCTCCAAAACCAAAATTGATTTACACCAGAGGCGAACATACAATTAACGTGTCCATACAAAGGCAGAAGCCATAGGACGCTTGAATGTTCATCAATCTCAAAAAATTTCTTACCCTAGCGCTCAGCGTACCAGGCGCCGCCTTGTGCAACACAACACTGGAAATATATTGCTTCACATCAGGAGAGATAAACCCAATCCGATTCGAAATGAGATATTACACCGACAAAAATTTGCCGCTGAATTATGCATTCGTGAAATATCAAAAATCCAAAATATGGATTCCCCTGGTTTCATTAAAAAGCACATCCACGCTTCTCGACCACGCAAGACAAGAAGAAATTACCTCGTCATGGCTGGAAATATCAAACAATAAGCCCACCGGGCTGTACGAAATGATGTCCCAGGGGACGACCATAAGCTTAATGCGTTACACCAACTTTTCCATAAGAAAAGCACATAACTTCATTCACGACACAGGCATAGCATTTTCAGAAGAAAAAGGCTGCATCTGGAAATAGTATGCTCCCCATGACGAAAATTCTGTCACTCATTTCATTTTTAAGTCTCGTCATTTTGTTAGCCTACACGACCCGAAATGCCGAAATATATTCAGAAGAGCGGGATAACTTATTCAAGACATTATTAAGAGAACCCATCAGCCTGAGAATCAACGATTTCAACTATACGGACGTAGCCATTGACTCCTTCAGTGTCAATTCAAGCTGGGGCGGAAATATATTGGTAAGCACCCCGACGTCCGGCGGAGGATGAACCACATGCTGCTACACCTTGCATCCACCAGGAAACCAGCCCGTTCCCATAAACATCAAGTGGATGCGATATGTCAATCATAATCCAGCCTTGGAAAGTCAACAATTTACCGAAATAGCGCAAGCCTTCGCGCTCCGCATAAGAAAACGGCTCATCACCCTTCCCTGACGAGCCGTTCGCAAAAATACTACGGCGTATTCGGTCGGCCCTGTGCCGGCCATTTACCCCTTACTGCACCGCCGTAGAAGACGGCGGCTGATCCCGCTCCGGCGTGAACAATTCGCCCACGTCCACCACGTCGAAGTGATATTGCCGCCCGCAGAAATCGCAGCCGATTTCCACTTCGCCGCGCTCGGCCACGATGGAGTCGATCTCGTCGCGGCCCAAACCCTTGAGCATCGCGCCCACGCGCTCGCGCGAGCAGGTGCACGCAAAGCGCGGCTGCTGCGGCTCGAAGCGGCGCACGTCCTCTTCCCAGAACAGGCGGTGCAGGATGGTCTCGGCGTCCAGCGTCAGCAGTTCCTCCTTGGTGAGCGAGCCCGCCAGGTGCGCGATGCGGTTGAAACTCTCGGCCAGCATCTCGGCCTCGACGCGCTTTTCCTTGCTCTCCAGGTTGCCCTCGCCCTCTATGGGCAGGCGCTGTATCAGCAGTCCGGCGGCCACCTCGTCGTTGGCCGCCAGCACCAGCCGGGTTTCGAGCTGCTCGGATTGGCGCATGTACTGCTCCAGCACCGCGGAGATGTCCTGCAGTGCGTGGAACTCCTCGCCCATGGCCGACAGCGGCACCACGCCCTGGTAGGGCTGCTGGCCGGGCTGGCGGTCGCGCGGGTCCAGCGTGATGGCGCAGCGGCCGCGGTTGTGCACGTTGAGCATGGCCTCCAGCCCGGCGCCTTCCGGTACCTCGCCCACCACCTTGGCCGTGGAGCGGAAATGCAGCTCCGGCTGCACCTCCACCACCGCCATCTTCACCGGGCCGTCGCCAAAGATCTGCATCACCAGCGCGCCGTTGAACTTGATGTTGGACTGCATGAGCACGGCCGCGGCCGTCATCTCGCCCAGCAGTTGGCGCACCGGCGCCGGGTAGCCGCCACCGGCTTCGCGGCGCTGCAGCACCTCGCGCCAGCTGTCGGTGAGCCGCACCAGCATGCCCCGCACGGGCAGGCCTTCGAACAGGAACTTGTGCAGATCGCTCATGGTGTTGTTGGTGTGTGTGGTGTGCTGCAAGGCTGCGCGCGGGCCAGGAAGGCCACGCGCGAAATGGAAACGGAGCCCCATTGGGACCCAGGCGGCGCATACCGGCCGGGAAGGCCCCGGCGCGCCGCGAGCCGATAATTCTAGGAGCCGACACCCCCGCCCCCGGGCAAGACATGCGCCCGGCCCCGCGGCGGCCACGGTTGACGGCGCCGCGACGCAACGCGGCATGCCGCCGTCCACACCGCCCGCCGCACGTCCCTTCACGCCGCCACCCGCGCCGCCTGAGCTTCCCTTCACCGCCATGAACGACCTGCCCTGCCTGCGCCGCGCCGCGCTGCGCGCCCTGTGCGAGTGCGACCCCATCGAAAAATCCCTGCAGGCCACCGCGCTGCACGAGGGCCTGGCCCGGTTCCACCTGGACCCTGCCCTGCGCCTGGACGAGCCGGCCGAGGGCACCCTGCCCGGACGCCCGCCGCTGCCGCGTCTGGTGGAGCCGCGCCAGGTGCCCATGCGCTCGCCCTTCACCCCCGAGGGCCGCGCGGCGCTGCTGCACGCGGTGGCGCACATCGAGTTCAACGCCATCAACCTGGCGCTGGACGCGGTGTGGCGCTTCGCCGACATGCCGCCGGCCTTCTACAGCGACTGGATACGCGTGGCCGCCGAGGAGGCCATGCACTTCGGCCTGGTGCGCGAGCACCTGCGCTCGCTTGGGCGCGACTACGGCGACTTCGAGGCCCACGACGGCCTGTGGCTGATGACGCAGCGCACGGCCGCCGACGTGCTCGCGCGCATGGCGCTGGTGCCGCGCACGCTGGAGGCGCGCGGGCTGGACGCCGCGCCGCCCATGCAGGAGAAATTCCGCCGCGCCGGCGACGCGCGCGCCGTGGACATCCTGGACGTGATCCTGCGCGACGAGGTCGGCCACGTCGCCGTGGGCAACCGCTGGTACCGCTGGGCCTGCGCCCAGCGCGGCCTGGACCCCATCGCCCACTACCCGCTGCTGACCGCCCAATACAAGGCGCCGCGCCTGCGTCCGCCCTTCAATTACGCGGCGCGGCTGGCGGCCGAGTTCACCCAGGCCGAGCTGCTGGCGCTGGAGCAACAAGCTTGACTTTTGTGAGGCCGTCAGCTCCTGGTCAGCGCATAAACTGCCGGCACTTGAACAAATTCTGGTACTTCCATGGCAAATAACATCTCCTCGCGCCGTGTTTTCCTGCAAGCCGGCCTGGTGGGCACGGCCGCCCTGCTGGGCGCCTGCGGCAAGAAGGAAGAAGCCGCCGCGCCGGCGGCGGCCCCGGCCGCTTCCGAGGCCGCCGCGCCGGCCGCCGCCCCGGCCAAGGTCTACGTGGTGGGCACCGATGCGGCCTACGCGCCCTTCGAGTCGCAAAACGAAAAGGGAGAAATCGTCGGCTTCGACATCGACGTGGTCAGCGCCATCGCCTCCAAGGCCGGCGTGCAGGTGAAGTTCGTCAACACGCCCTGGGAAGGCATCTTCAACGCCGTGGCGCAGGGCGACCGCGACCTGCTGGTGTCGGCCATCACCATCACCGACGAGCGCAAGCAGACCATGGACTTCACGGCCCCCTACTTCGACGCGGTGCAGCTCATCGCCGTCAAGAAGGACTCCAAGGTCGCCAAGTTCTCCGACCTCAAGCCGCTGAAGGTCGGCGTGCAGACCGGCACCACGGGCGACGAGGTCGTCACCAAGCTGCTGGGCAAGAACAGCGCGGCCATCAAGCGCTTCGAGTCCACGCCGCTGGCGCTCAAGGAGCTGGAGTCCGGCGGCGTCGATGCCGTGGTGGCCGACAACGGCGTGGTCATCCACTACGTGGCCAACAACGCCGGCGTGGGCTTCAAGACGGTATCGGACCCGAGCTTCCAGTCCGAGCAGTACGGCATCGCCGTGCGCAAGGGCAACACCGCCGTGCTGGACATGCTCAACCAGGGCCTGGCGGGCATCCGCGCCGACGGCACCTATGACCGCATCTATGCCAAGTACTTCGGCAGCGCCCCGGGCGGCGCGGCCGCAGCCGCCCCGGCGTCGGCCGCTTCCAAGTAAGAAGGCCGCACGGCAGTGAACCTGCGTTGGGAAATCCTGGCGGGCTACGGCCCGCTTTTCTTGTCCGGCCTGTGGATGACGGTGCAGCTGGCCCTCGTGGCGGTGCTCGGCGGCCTGGTGCTGGGCGCCTTGCTGGGCCTGGTGAGCAGCTCGGCCGACGCGCCCGCGCCCAAGACGCCGCTGGCGCGCGTGCTGATGAAGCTCGCGCGCGCCGTGACCCTGGGCTACGTCACCTTCTTCCGCGGCACGCCGCTGTTCGTCCAGATCCTGCTGGTGCACTTCGCGCTCATGCCCACGCTCATCCATCCGGAGACGGGGCTGCTGCTCACGGGTGAGGCCGCGCGCGCATTCCGCCAGGAGCACGGGGCGTTCTTCTCGGGGGCGCTGGCGCTCACGCTCAATGCGGGCGCCTACATCAGCGAGATCTTTCGCGCCGGCATTCAAAGCATCCACCGCGGCCAGACCCAGGCCGCCTACAGCCTGGGCCTCACGCACGCGCAGGCCATGCGCGAGGTGATCCTGCCCCAGGCGTTTCGGCGCATGGTGCCGGCGCTGGTCAACGAGGGCGTCACGCTCATCAAGGACTCGTCGCTGGTCTCGGCCATCGGCCTGGCCGAGCTGGCACTGGCCGCTCGCACCGTGGCGGGCGCCTATTCGCGCTATTGGGAGCCCTACCTCGCCATCTCGGTGCTGTACCTGGTGCTCACGCTGCTGCTGTCCACCCTGGCCAAGCGGCTGGAAGCCCCGGCGCACCTGCGCGGGCGCTGAAAACGCGCCAGGCGCCGCAATGGTTGTGCGGACATCTATCGCCCGCACCACCCCGCACTGTTGCGCCAAAGTCACAAAACAGCGCAAGTTGGTCCCACAGAACGGGTTTTTGCTTTCGCCGTTCTTAAAATAATTCTCATCGGGTTAGTAAAAGCCCCGATGTTCAAATAAAGGATTCTTCGATGAAGCGCACTCTGATTGCTGCCGCCGCCGTTCTGGCCGCCGGCGGTGCTTTCGCCCAAAGCTCGGTCCAGATCTATGGCCGCGTGAACACCTCCATCGAGCGCCAGAAGGCCGGCGACGTGTCCACCACCGTGATGCAGAACAACGCCTCGCGTTGGGGCCTGCGTGGTTCGGAAGACCTGGGCGGCGGCCTGAAGGGCCTGTTCGTGCTGGAAAGCGGCTTCAACTCCGACACCGGCGGTCTGACGCAAGCCGGCGCCATCTTCGGCCGTGAGTCGTGGGTCGGTGTGGAAGGCAACTTCGGCCGCGTGCGCCTGGGCAACATGGGCCAGTCCGCCGCTTACTATGCGACGGCTGACTACATCAGCATGCACAACCACGATACGGGCACGTCCTCCGACGCGTTCTACACGTATCCCGGCTTCAAGCAGAACACCATCGCCTACAACACGCCGAGCTTCGGCGGCCTGGTGCTGGAAGCCCAGTACGGCCTGAAGGAAACGACCGTTGGCGGCAAGAACACCGCTCAGCTGGTGGCCAACTATGACCGCGGCCCGCTGCACCTGGGTGCCAGCTACCTGCAAGGCCCGACCACGATCGACGGCGTGACCTTCAACGACTCCAAGCAGTACGGCCTGCGTGCCCTGTACGAGCTGGGCGCCGTGACGCTGGGTGCCTACTACATCCGTGACAACCTGGACGAGGCCGTTGGCGGCGCCGTGGCTGACGCCAAGCGCAACTCCTACCGCGTGTCGGCCATGTACACCATCGGCGCCAGCGAGCTGCACGCCAACGTGGGCTACGCCGACAAGTTCAAGGTCGGCGGCACCAAGATCGACGACTCCAACGCCCTGCAGTACACGCTGGCCTACAACTACAACCTGAGCAAGCGCACCAAGGTGTACGCTTTCTACACGAAGGTGAACAACAAGGCGAATTCGAGCTACTTCACCGGCGTGGACAACGCCGACTTCTCGTCCTTCGCCCTGGGCGTGCGCCACAACTTCTGATGATTGCGGCCTGCGGGCCGCTTTCCCCTGGAAGCCAAAAGGCCGGTCTGTCGACCGGCCTTTTTTCATGCCCGTTGCCGTCGCAACCGGCAGTCCGCGCTTCAGGCCCGCGGGTGGTGCGCCGCGTGCAGCGCGCGCAGCCGCTCGCGCGCGACGTGGGTGTAGATGGTGGTGGTGGAGATGTCGGCGTGGCCCAGCAGCAGCTGCACGGCGCGCAAATCCGCGCCGTGGTTGAGCAAATGCGTGGCAAAGGCGTGGCGCAGCGTGTGCGGCGACAGCGGTACGGTGATGCCCGCGGCGCGCGCGTGCTTCTTCACCAGTTGCCAGAACATCTGCCGCGTCATGCCCTCGCCGCGCACGGTGACGAAGAGAGCGTCGCTCTGGCGCGCGCCCAGTATCTGGCCCCGCGCCTCGGCCAGGTAGCGCCGCAGCCAGCCGTGCGCCTCCTCGCCGAAGGGCACCAGCCGCTCCTTGGCGCCTTTGCCGGTGACGCGCAGCACGCCCTCGGCCAGGCTCACCGACAGCAGGTTCAAGCCCACGAGCTCGCTCACGCGCAGCCCGCTGGCGTACATCAGCTCCAGCATGGCGCGGTCGCGCAGGCCCAGCGGCTCCTCCACGGGCGGCGCCGTCAGCAGCGCCTCCACCTGCGCCTCGGACAGCGACTTGGGCACGCGCAGCGGCTGGCGCGCGGACAGCAGCTTCAGCGTCGGGTCCTGCTGCAGCCGGTGCTCGCGCAACGCCCAGCGGAAGTAGCGCTTGAAGACGGTGAGCCGCCGGTTGGCGGTGGCCGCGCGGGTGTCGGCATGGCGCGCGGCGATGTAGCCGCGCAGGTCGGCCTCGGTGCTGGCGTCCAGCGAGTGGCCGGCCTCGGCGTCCAGCCAGTCGGCGTAGAGCGAGAGGTCGCGCCGGTAAGCCGAGAGCGTGTTGGCCGAGAGGCCGTCCTCTATCCACAGCGCCTGCGCGAAGCGCTCTATGGCCACGCGGCTGGCCTCGCGGGCCGCCGATGGCTGGGTGTTCACGGCGGCCGCTTGGGCCGCCTCGGGTGCTGCCGTGCTCACGTCACTCCAGGCGCAGGTTCTGGCGTGCGACCACGCCCTTGTAGACGTCGTACTCGGCGCGTATCTGCTCGCCGAACTGCTCAGGCGTGTTGCCCAGCACCAGCGAGCCCGTGTCCTCGATGCGCTTCTTCACCGCGGGGTCGGCCAGGGCCTGCCTGGCGGCGTGGTAGACCTTGTCCACGATGTCCTTGGGCACCCCTTTGGGGCCGACGATGCCGTAGTAGGCCATGCGGTTGACGGGCTCCAGGCCGACCTCCTTGAAGGTGGGCACGTTGGGGAGCATGGGCAGCCGCTGCGGCGCGGCCACGACGATAGGCACGAGCTTGCCTTCCTTCACGAAGGGCAGTGCCGAGGGCAGGTTGTCGAACATGATGGGCACCTGCCCGGCCACCGTGTCGTTGAGCGCCGGGCCCGCGCCGCGGTAGGGAATGTGGGTGATGAACACGCCCGTGAGGCTCTTGAACAGCTCGGTCTGCAGGTGGCCTATGCCGCCGGTGCCGGAGCTGGAGTAGCTGTACTTGCCGGGGCTCTTCTTGAGCAGCGCGATGAAGTCGGCGTAGTTCTTGGCCGGGAAGCCCGGGTGCACCGCGATGATGTTGGGCGTGGCCGCGAGGTTGGTGATGGGCGTGAAGTCGGTGAGCGGGTTGTAGCCCGTGCGCGGGTTGATGGCCGGGTTGGCCGCCGTGGTGGAGACGGTGGCGATGCCCAGGGTGTAGCCGTCCGGCGCGCTGCGCGCGAGCTCCTGCGCGCCGACGATGCCGCCGCCGCCGGCCTTGTTCTCCACCACCACGGTCTGGCCCAGCGCGGCGCCGAGCTTGTCGGAAACGGTGCGCGCCACGATGTCGGTGGTGCCGCCCGGTGCGAAGGGGACGACCAGCCGAATGGGTTTGCTTGGATAGCCCTGTTGAGCGAAAGCCAGCGGGCCGGCCAGGGCCAGGCCCACCATCGCGCCCAAGCAGCGCAGCGCTTGTCGATTCATCCGCTTGTCTCCTGCAGCAGAGGCCGAACCACACGGCCCTCAAGGCATTGTGGCCCATGGTTACAGGTGAAGGGCGGGCGTGGCGGCCGTCCCGCATCGCGGGCCGATGCGCGGCGGCCGGCAGGCCCCGTGGCCTGTGTGCCCGGCCTGCGCTGGCACACTTTGGCGATGAACGAGGCCCTGTTGCTGTTGCCCGACTTTTTGCTGATCGCAACGGGCTTTCTGATCTGCCGGTACACGGCGCTCAACCGCCCGGTGTGGGAGGCCACGGAGCGGCTGGTGTACTACCTGCTCTTCCCCGTGCTGCTGTTCAACGCCATCGTGCGCAACCCGCTGCAGCCCGGGGCCATGCTGTCGCTGGTGTTCAGCGGGCTGGCCGTGGTGGGCTGCGGCATCGTGCTGGCGTACTCGCTGGGCCTGTTTCGCGGCGTGGACCGCACGGCGCATGCGTCCGGCGCGCAGACGGCCTTTCGCTTCAACTCCTACATCGGCCTGGCGCTGGCCGAGCGCTTGGGCGGCGCGCCGGCGGTGGCGGCCATCGCCATGCTGATCGCCTTTTGCGTGCCGCTGTGCAACGTGGCCGCGGTGTGGCCGCTGGCGCGCCACGGCGGGCAGAACTATTTGCGCGAGCTCTCGCGCAATCCGCTGATCCTGAGCACGGTGGCGGGGCTGCTGGGCAACCTCATGGGCCTGAAGTTTCCCGAGGCCGTGGCCACCAGCCTGAACCGCGTGGGCACGGCCGCGCTGCCGCTGGGCCTGATGGCCGTGGGCGCGGGGCTGCAGTTGGGCGCGCTGCGCGAGGCGCCGCGCCTGGCCACGGCGCTGCTGTCCATACGCCACGCCGTGCTGCCGCTGGTGGCGCTGATGCTGGTGCACGTGCTTGGGCTGCCGCCGGTGCAGCAGCTCGTGGTGGTGGCCTTCGCGGCGCTGCCCACCGCCTCCACCTGCTACGTGCTGGCCGCGCGCCTGGGCGGGCATCCGGGCTTCGTGGCGGGGCTGGTGACGCTTTCCACGCTGCTGGGCATGGTGAGCGTGCCGGTGGCGCTGTGGACGCTGGCGCGGCTGCAGGGCTAACTCAGGCAGGCACCGCGTGCTGCGCCAGCGCCCAGGCTATGTGCTCGCGCACCAGCTCGCCGGCGGCCTCGCGCCGGCTCTCAAGCGCCTGCCGCACGGCGATCTCGTCGGCCTCTTCAAGCCCTGCCCTGAGCGCATTGCCCAGCGCCACCGCCAGGTTGCGTTGCCAACGTTCGTACCCGATGCGCCGTATCGGGCTGCCCTCGGTGCGGCTTGAAAACTCCGCCTCGCTCCAGCGCCAGAGCTGCAGCAGCGTGGGCGCGTTGAAATGCGCGCGCACGTCGAAGTCCGGCAGCGGCGAGCGCTGGGCGAACTTGTTCCAGGGGCAGGCGAGCTGGCAATCGTCGCAGCCGTAGATGCGGTTGCCCAAGAGCGGCCGCAGCTCCAGCGGCATGGGCCCGTCGTGCTCGATCGTCAGGTAGGAAATGCAGCGCCGCGCGTCCAGCCGGTAGGGCGCGACGATGGCCCGCGTTGGGCACGCGTCCACGCAGGCCGTGCAGCCGCCGCAATGGGCGCGGGCCGGCTCGCTGGCGGACAGCGGCAGGTCCACGTAGATCTCGCCCAGGAAGAAGGTGGAGCCCGCCTCGCGCGAGAGCGTGAGCGTGTGCCGACCGCGCCAACCCAGGCCGCTGCGCGTGGCCAGCTCCACTTCCAGCACCGGGGCGGAGTCGGTGAACACGCGGTGGCCGAAGGGGCCCACGGCCGCGGCCAGCCGGTCGGCGAGCTTTTGCAGCCGCGCGCGCAGCACCTTGTGGTAGTCCCGCCCGCGGGCGTAGAGCGACACGCCCGCCTGCAGCGGCTGCGCCAAGCGCTCGAACTCGATGCGCTGCCAACCATCCGGCGTGGCCTGCGGCAGATAGTCCATGCGCGCGGTGATCACGCTGACCGTGCCGGGCACCAGCTCGGCGGGGCGGGCGCGCTTCATGCCGTGGGCGGCCATGTAGTGCATGGAGCCGTGAAATCCGGCCTCCAGCCAGGCCTGCAGCCCCGGCTCGGCCGCCGTCAAATCCACGCCGGCAATGCCGATCTGGGAAAATCCCAACTCGCGCGCCCACTTGCGCAATGGCTCCAGCAATGCGAGCGCTTCATGACCTTGCAATCCCATCCCCCGATTCTAGAAAGCCGGCTCTTTCATTGGCCCACCGAGGACGATGCCGCCGCCTGCGCCCAGCGCCTGGCCGGCTGCGGCGCGCTGCGTGACGCCTTCGTGGAGCTGCACGGCCCGCTGGGCGCGGGCAAGACCACCTTCGTGCGCCACCTGCTGCGCGCGCTGGGCGTCACCGGCCGCATCAAGAGCCCCAGCTACGCGGTGCTGGAGCCGCACGAGGCGCGGGGTTTGACGATCTCGCACTTTGACTTCTACCGCTTCGAGGACCCGCGCGAGTGGGAAGACGCGGGCTTCAGAGACGTGTTCGCCGGCCCCGGCCTCAAGCTGGCCGAATGGCCGGAGAAGGCGGCAGGGGTATTGCCGCTGGCCGACCTCGTGCTGACGTTGCGCATATGCGACGACGACTCGCGCGAGCTGCAGGCGCAGGCGCAAAGTGCGCGCGGACTGCAACTGCTGGAGGTGCTGGCATGAAGAGCCGACATCAACCGCGCTGCTTTCCGCACCCCGCTTTCGACCGGCGTGACCTGTTGAAGCGCGGCGGCGCGCTGGCGCTGCTGCTGGGCGCGGGCGAGCTGGCCTGGGGCGCGGGCATCGTGGCCGTGCGCGTGTGGCCGGCGGCCGAGTACACGCGCGTGACGATTGAAAGCGACCAGGCGCTGGTGGCACGCCACCAGCTCATCGAATCGCCGGACCGGCTGGTGATCGACATCGACGGGCTGGAGCTCAGCCCCACGCTGCGCGACCTCGTGGGCAAGGTGCGCGCGGACGACCCCTTCATTGCTGGCGTGCGCATAGGCCAGAACCAGCCGCGCACCGTGCGCCTGGTGGTGGACCTGAAGCAGCCCACGGCGCCGCAGCAGTTCCGCCTGGAGCCCGTGGCCGCCTACCAGCACCGGCTGGTGTTCGACCTGCACCCCACGCAAGCGCCGGACCCGCTGCTGGCGCTGCTGCGCGAGAAGACGCAGGCCGAGCAGCAGGCCGCGCGCTCGGTGCAGGACGCGCTGGGCGAGTTCATAGACCGCATGGACCGCCCCGGCATCCCCACCCCGCCGCCGGCCGTGGCCGCCAACAAGCCGCCCACGGCGCGGCCGGCCACGCCGTCCGCCACCCCTGCGACGCCGCCGGCCGCCCCGCCCGCCGTGGCCCAGGCGCCCACCACGCCCGCGCCTCCGCCGCCGCCCACGGCCGAGCAGTTGCGCAAGATGGACCGGCTCATCGTCATCGCCCTGGACCCGGGCCATGGCGGCGAGGACCCCGGCGCCATCGGTCCCAGCGGGCTCAAGGAAAAGGACGTGGTGCTGTCGGTGGCCAAGCAGTTGCGCGACCGCCTCAACGCCGTGCCCGGCATGCGCGCCATGCTCACGCGCGACGCCGACTACTTCGTCCCGCTGGGCGAGCGCGTGCAGAAGGCGCGCCGCGTGCAGGCCGACCTGTTCGTGTCCATCCATGCCGACGCCTTCCTCTCGCCGGAGGCGCGCGGCGCCAGCGTGTTCGCGCTCAGCGACAAGGGCGCCTCCAGCGCCGCGGCACGCTGGATGGCGCAGCGCGAGAACGCCAGCGACATCGTGGGCGGCGCCAACATCAAGAGCAACGACGTGCACGTCATGCGCGCGCTGCTGGACATGAGCACCACGGCGCAGATCAAGGACAGCCTCAAGCTTGGCGGCGAGGTGCTGGGCCAGATCGGCAAGGTGGGCAAGCTGCACAAGGGCAGCGTGGAGCAGGCGGGCTTTGCGGTGCTCAAGGCGCCGGACATCCCGAGCATCCTGGTGGAGACGGCCTTCATCTCCAACCCGGAGGAGGAGCGCAAGCTCGCCAGCGCCGACTACCAGGCCGAGCTGGTCCAGGCCGTGTCCACGGGCATCCGGCGCTACTTCGCGAAGAACCCGCCGCTGGCGAGGAACCGGGTGCTGTAAGCCGTGAGGGTAGGCGGGCCTTGGTCCGAAGAGCGTCGTTCCGCTTTGTTGGCCCCGAGGCAAAGGCGCCTCAATCTCTGATCCGTCATGCCCGCGAAAGCGGGCATCCACGAGCGCCGAGATGGCGCCTTCGAACCGCATCGCCCAGCGCCGACGTCGGCGCGCCAGCACCCCGGCCGGGGTGGATGCCCGCCTTCGCGGGCATGACGAAGTGGGGCGCGGAGTGCCTTGGCTGACGGGCTGCGACCGTCAGCCGTGCCTCAAGCCGCCTCGGCCCGCCGCGCCTTCCAGGCGCCCAGCACGGCGATGGCCGAGGGGACGAGGATGAGCGCGTAGATGATGATGTTCAGGTTGGCCTTGACCCACGGGATGTTGCCGAACAGGTAGCCCGCCAGCGTCAGCGACACCACCCACAGCGCGCCGCCGCTGACGTTGAAGAGCGTGAACTTGGCGCGCGTCATGGCCGCCACGCCGGCCACGAAGGGCACGAAGGTGCGGATGAACGGCATGAAGCGCGCCAGGACGATGGTGATGCCGCCGTGCTTCTCGTAGAAGGCATGCGCCTGGTCGAAGGCGCGCTTGTTGAAGAAGCGCGAGCTCTCCCAGCGGAACACCTGCGGGCCGAACCAGCGGCCGATGCTGTAGTTCATCTGGTCGCCCAGCACGGCCGCCACGAACAGCAGCGCCATGGCCAGCGGCAGGTTCATCAGGCCGACGCCGCACATCGCGCCCACCACGAACAGCAGCGAGTCGCCGGGCAGGAAGGGCATGACCACCACGCCCGTCTCCACGAAGATGATGGCAAACAGCAGCGCGTAGACCCACGGGCCGTAGGCCTCCACGAACGACATGAGGTGCGCATCGACGTGGAGGATGAAATCGAAGAGCTGGGCGAACATTTCCATGGAACCCATTATCCGGGTCGACCCGGAGCGGCTTCCTACAATCCCGGAGATGAATTCCGCTGTTGTTGGCGCGCCGCGCCGTCCCATCCGAGAGCTGCCCGACGCCCTGGTGAGCCAGATTGCCGCGGGGGAAGTGGTGGAGCGGCCGGCCTCGGTCGTGCGCGAGCTGGTGGACAACGCGCTGGACGCCGGGGCCACGCAGATCACGGTGCGCCTCACGGGCGGCGGCTTGCGCGCCATCGTGGTGGAGGACGACGGCTGCGGCATCCCCTCCTCGCAGCTCGCCCTGGCGCTCAAGCGCCACGCCACCAGCAAGATCGCCTCGCTCTCCGAGCTGGAGCAGGTGCGCAGCATGGGCTTCCGGGGCGAAGCGCTGGCGGCCATCGCCTCCGTGGCCGAGATGAGCCTCGCCAGCCGCGCCAGCGATGCCGCGCACGCGCACCGGCTGGACGCGCGCACGGGCGAGCTCACGCCCGCGGCCCGCGCCGTGGGCACCACGCTGGAAGTGCGCGAGCTGTTCTTCAACACCCCGGCGCGGCGCAAGTTCCTCAAGAGCGAGGGCACCGAGTTCGCCCATGCGCTGGACGCCGTGCGCCGCCACGCCCTGGCGCGGCCGGACGTGACCTTTGCCGTCTGGCACGACGGCAAGCTCGCCGCGCAGTGGCGCGCCGCCGGCGCCGGGCTGCTGCCGGAGGACAACCCGCTGACCCAGCGCATGCGCGAGGTGCTGGGCATCGACTTCATCGCCGCCAGCCGCGCCGTGCAGGCCGCCGCCGGGCCGCTGCGCATCGAAGGCCGCGCCGGCAACCCCGAGGCCGCGCGGGCGCGCGCCGACGTGCAGTACCTCTACGTCAATGGCCGTTTCGTGCGAGACCGGCTCGTCACCCACGCCGTGCGCTCGGCCTACGAGGACCAGCTCCACAGCAGCCGCCAGCCGGCCTACGTGCTGTTCCTGGACATCGCGCCGGAGCTGGTGGACGTGAACGTGCACCCGACCAAGATCGAGGTGCGCTTCCGCGACGGCCGCGCCGTGCACCAGGCCGTGCGGCAGGCGCTGGTGCAGTCGCTGGCGCTCACGCGCGCGGTGGAGGACGCCGGCCCGCAGGACGTGCCCTGGCCCACGGCCGGCGCCGTGGGCCTGAGCGCGCAGGCCGCCATGCCGGGCGGCGCCGCGGCGGCGGCATCCCATACCACACACGCGCCGCGCGCGGAGCCTGCCGCGCCGCCGCTGCGCCACCAGTCCGGCCTGGCGCTGGCCGATCAGCCCGCGCCGCGCCGCTGGGACGACGGCCCGTGGCGCACCCCGTCCGGCAGCGGCGGCATGGCGGCCTGGGGCGCGCTCAAGGGCGAGCCGGCGACGCTGCCGGCACGGCCCGCCGCGGCACCCGTGATGCCGTCCGTGCCGGCCATGCCTTCCATGCCGTCCGCACCTGCCATGCCGGGCGCGGCGGCAGCCATGCCTTCGGCCTCCGCGGCCACGGCGGCGGCCGTGAGCGCGATGCGGGCGGACGCGCGATTTGCCGCCGCCACCGTCGCGCCCTCGCCCGCCGCCGTGCCCAGCGCCGCGCCTGCGGAAGAAGGCACGGGCTGGCCGCTGGGCCGCGCGCTGGCGCAGGTGGGCGGCGTCTACGTGCTGGCGGAGAACGCGCACGGGCTGGTGATCGTGGACATGCATGCGGCGCACGAGCGCATCGTCTACGAGCGGCTGAAGAAGTCGTCGGCGGCGCAGGGGCGCATACCGTCGCAGCCGCTGCTCATTCCCGAGGCCATGAGCGCCACGCCCACCGAGCTGGCCACGGCCGAGGCCGAGCGCGAAACGCTGCTGGAGCTTGGGCTGGACGTGGCGCCGCTGTCGGCCACGGCGCTGGCACTGCGCAGCCGCCCGGCCGCGCTGCCGGACGCGGACTTGCCCGACCTCGTGCGCTCGGTGCTGGCGGACCTGGCGCAGGTGGGATCGAGCCGCGTGGTGCAGCGCGCCCGCGACGAGATGCTGGCCACCATGGCCTGCCACGGCGCCGTGCGCGCCAACCGGCGGCTGACGCTGGAAGAGATGAACGCCCTGCTGCGCGAAATGGAATCCACCGAGCGCGCCGACCAGTGCAACCACGGCCGGCCCACCTGGCGGCAGCTCAGCATGAAGGAGCTGGACGGGTTGTTCTTGCGTGGGCGGTGAGCGGTGCTGCTCGGGGAAGCCGGACCCCGTTGGCATCCCGTGAGCCCAGGCGCTTCGCCCCCTCATCCGTCATACCCGCGAAAGCGGGTATCCACGCCTGCCGAGGTGCCAACGCGCTGGCGTTGGCCTTGCGTAATGCGGTTCGAAGGCCCCACCTCGGCGCTCGTGGATGCCCGCTTTCGCGGGCATGACGGGGTAGGAGGCGAGGTGCCTTGGCTTGCGGGATATGCAGTCCATTACTCCGCGCCCCAGACAGCACTGCGTCGCCCCCCGCGCCTACCCCCTCACACCCCCGGCATCCCCACGAACCCCGGCAGCGCCTTGACCCGATCGATCCACGCGCGCACCTGCGGGTAGTCCGCCAGCGACACGCCGCCCTCGTGCGACAGCGCCACGTAGGGGAAGACGGCGCAATCGGCGATGGTGGGGTGCTGCAGCGCCAGCCAGTCGTTGTGCGCCAGGTGCTGCTCCAGCAGCCCCAGGATGCGCTCGGCGCGGCGCAGCGCGTCGGCCTTGTCCAGCACGTAGCCGAACTTGTCCACCAGGCGTGCGGCGCCGGGGCCGTGCTGGATCTCGTTGGCGGCCGTGGAGAGCCACTGCATCACCGTGGCCAGGCCCAGCGGGTCGCGCGGCAGCCACTGCTCACCCGCGTAGCGCGCCCCCAGGTAGACCAGGATGGCCTGCGAGTCGCGCAGCACCACGTCGCCGTCCTCCAGCACCGGCAGCTCGCCCCAGGGGTTCAGGTCCGTGTGGGGCGCTCGCTTGTGCGCGCCGCCCATGAAGTCCACGGGCACCAGCTCCAGCTCGATGCCGGCCAGCGCGGCCAGCAGGCGCACCTTGTAGCAGTTGCCGGAGAGGGTCAGGTCATGCAGTTTCACGGCGGGTCTCCTTCAGCGGTTGGGAATGGAAGTGTTCAAAGGGTTCACAGCGACGCGGGCAGCGCCACGCCCAGGGCGGCCAGCTCGGCCTCGGTGTAGCGCGGGGTGATGAAGCGCGAGCAGTTCCAGTCGAAGGCCGCCACGTGCAGCAGCATCACGCGCTCGGTGGGCGGCGTCTTGGGCATCTCCACGGCGGCCAGCAGCGCGGGCGGCGCCTCGTCGGCGGCCAGCACCTCGATCTCGGCCATCAGCTTCAGGCGGCGGCGCTGCGGGTAGTCCAGCAGGATGAGCGCCGCCCGCGGGTTGCCCGCCAGGTTGCCGGTGCTCACGAACTGGCGGTTGCCGCCCAGGTCGGCGAAGGCCAGCGTGCTGTCGTCCAGCACGCGCAAAAAGCCCGGCGCGCCGCCGCGGTGCTGCACGTGCGGCCAGCCGCCCTCGCCCACGGTGGCCAGGAAAAAGCTGTCGCGCGCGGCGATGAAGGCGCGCTCCCGCGCGCTCAGGTGCGCCTGCAGGTCGCCGGGCGGCTTGGGCGCCTCGGCCCCGCCGAAGCGGCGCTGCGCGGCGCGCACGCCGGGGGTGTAGGCGATGGCGGCGAAGTGGCTGGACATGGCGGGCTCCGGTGGCTGCGTGAGGCGTTGAGAGGCGATGCGTGATGGTGGCCATGGCGCGCTTCGCAATAAATAGATCGCACCGCACTTCATTGCTGCGACTGGCGGTTTAATCGTTCACCATGGACAAGCTCAAGGCCATGGCCTCCTTCGTGCGCATCGTGGAAACCGGCAGCCTCACGGCGGCGGCGCAGCGGCAGGACGTGTCGCTCACCGCCGTGGTGCGCGGCCTCTCGGCGCTGGAGCAGGCGCTGGGCGCGCGGCTGCTCAACCGGACGACCCGCCGCATCGCGCTCACCGAGGAGGGCCGCGAGTACTTCGAGCGCTGCCGCCGCGTGCTGGCCGACGTGGAGGAGGCCGAAGCCGCCCTTGCCGACCGCCCCCTCGCCCCTGCGGGCCGGCTCACGGTGACGGCCCCGGTGATGTTCGGCCGGCTGCACGTGGCGCCGGTGATCAACGGCTTTCTCGCGGCGCACGAGCGCATGCGGGTGGAGCTGCTGCTGCTGGACCGCGTGATCGACCTGCTGGAGGAAGGCGTGGACCTGGCCATACGCATCGCGCCGCTGGCCGATTCCTCGCTGGTGGCCGTGCCCCTGGGCCGCACGGCCTGGGTGCTGAGCGCCAGCCCCGGCTACCTCGCGCGCCACGGCACGCCCGCCCACCCCGACGACCTCTCCCGCCACCGCGCCGTGCGCAGCACCGGCCGGGGGTCGGGCAACGAATGGCCCCTGGTGCGCGGCGCCGAGCGGGCGCAGGCGGCCGTGCCGGAGTGCTTTTCCAGCAACCAGGTCGATGCCGCGCTGGAGGCCTGCGTGGCGGGGCTGGGCATTGGCCGCTTCCTCGCCTACCAGGTGCGGGCGCTGGAGGCCGAAGGCCGCCTGGTGCGCGTGCTGCCGGACTGGCAGCCGCCGCCGGTGGACGTGAACCTCGTGCACGCGCAGTCGCGGCTGCTGTCGCCGCGCATACGCGCCTTCATGGACTGGGCCGTGCCGCGGCTGCGCGAGCGGGTGGGCTGAGCGCCCGCCGGCCGCGCGCCGGCCGATGGGGGCCGGGGCGGCCGTCACGCGCCGCGCCGCCGCGCCGCTGCGTGGATTTCGTGGATTTGTTGGCACGCGCCGCGCGCCGGCGGGCCTGGGCGTCCGTCGAGCCGGCCCCGGCATGGCTAGCCTGCCTCTTTGCACCAACCCGCTCCCCGAGAGACACGTATGAAGCAGTTTTCATGGGCACTGGCACTGGCCGCCGCGGCTGTTGCCTTGTCCCCCGCCGCCCACGCCAGCGCCGAGCTGGCCGCCCAGTACGACTGCATGGGCTGCCACAAGACCACCTCCAAGGTGCTTGGGCCGGCTTTCAAGGACATCGCCAAGAAGTACGCCGGCAACCCCAAGGCCGAGGCGATGCTGACGGACAAGATCATCAAGGGCGGTGCCGGCGTCTGGGGCCCGGTGCCCATGGCGGCCAATCCCAAGATTCCGCGCGAGGACGTGCGCAAGCTCGCGGCCTGGGTGCTGGCGCAGTAATCGGGGCCAAGGCGCGGGGCCGGCGCCCGCCGGCGCCGCCGCCATGCCGCCCCGGTTGCAAACCCAGGGCTTTTTGAAACGCCTGCTTGCCCTGCGCGGGCGCGAGCCTTGCCAGGATTCCCGGTTCTTCAATGACGACGGGAGTCCTCGCCATGGCGCACGCCTTCGCCAACACGCTCACGGAGTTCTCCACGCCCTCGGGGCGAACCGGCAAGTTCTACTCGCTGCCCAAGCTGGCCGAGCGCTGGCCGCACATCCACCGGCTGCCGGTGTCGCTGCGCATCGTGCTGGAGAGCGTGCTGCGCAACTGCGACGGCAAGAAAGTCACTGCCGGCCACGTCGAGCAGCTTGCGCAGTGGCAGGCGCAGGGCGCGCGGGAGGAGGAGATCCCCTTCGTCGTGGCGCGCGTGGTGCTGCAGGACTTCACCGGCGTGCCGCTGCTGGCCGACCTGGCCGCCATGCGCAACGTGGCCGCCGAGCAGGGCCGCAACCCCAAGACGATAGAGCCGCTGGTGCCCGTGGACCTGGTCGTGGACCACTCGGTGATGATCGACCACTACGGCACCCCCCAGGCCCTGGACCTGAACATGAAGCTGGAGTTCGAGCGCAACCGCGAGCGCTACGAGTTCATGAAGTGGGGCATGCAGGCGTTCGAGACCTTCCGCGTGGTGCCGCCGGGCTTTGGCATCGTCCACCAGGTGAACCTGGAGTACCTGGCGCGCGGCCTGCACCGCAACGCCGACGGCGTGAGCTACCCCGACACCCTGGTGGGCACGGACAGCCACACCACCATGATCAACGGCATAGGCGTGGTGGCCTGGGGCGTGGGCGGCATCGAGGCCGAGGCCGCCATGCTGGGCCAGCCGGTGTACCTGCTGACGCCCGACGTGGTGGGCTTCGAGCTGACGGGTGCCTTGAGCGAGGGCGTGACGGCCACGGACCTGGTGCTCACCGTCACGGAGATCCTGCGCAAGCACCGCGTGGTGGGCAAGTTCGTGGAGTTCTTCGGCGAGGGCACCCGCTCGCTGGCCCTGCCCGACCGGGCCACCATCGGCAACATGGCCCCGGAGTACGGCGCGACCATGGGCTTCTTCCCCGTGGACGAGCGCACGGTGGAATACCTGCGCGGCACGGGGCGCAGCGAGGCGGACATCGAGCTGTTCGAGGCCTACTTCAAGGCGCAGGGGCTGTTTGGCGTGTCGCGCGCCGGGGAGCTGGAGTATTCGCAGGTGGTGTCGCTGGACCTCTCCACGGTGAAGCCCAGCGTGGCGGGCCCCAAGCGGCCGCAGGACCGCATCGAGCTGGGCAAGCTTTCCAGCACCTTCACGGACCTGTTCAGCAAGCCGGTGCCGCAAAACGGCTTCAGCCAGCCGGCGGACAAGCTGCAGCAGGTGTTCACCACGTCCAGCGGGCTGGAGATTCGCAATGGCGACGTGCTGATCGCCGCCATCACCTCCTGCACCAACACTTCCAACCCCGGCGTGCTGCTGGCCGCGGGGCTGCTGGCCAAGAAGGCGGTGGAAGCGGGGCTGACGGTGAAGCCGCACGTGAAGACGTCGCTGGCGCCCGGCTCGCGCGTGGTGACGGAGTACCTGACGCGCACCGGCCTGCTGCCTTACCTGGAGAAGCTGGGCTTCGCGGTGGCGGCCTACGGCTGCACGACCTGCATAGGCAACGCGGGCGACCTCACGGCCGAGCTCAACGAAGTCATCTGGCGCAATGACCTCGTCTGCGCCGCCGTGCTGTCGGGCAACCGCAATTTCGAGGCGCGCATCCATCCCAACCTCAAGGCGAACTTCCTGGCCTCGCCGCCGCTGGTGGTGGCCTTCGCCATCGCCGGCAGCGTGCTCAAGGACTTGATGACCGAGCCCGTGGGCACCGGCCACGGCGGCAAGCCGGTGTACCTGGGCGACATCTGGCCCAGCAGCGACGAGATCCACGCCCTGATGAAGGCCGCCATGGACCCCGAGGCCTACAAGGCCAACTACGCGCGGGTGGAAAGCGCCCCGGGCCCCTTGTGGCAGGCCATCTCCGGCGTGACGGGCCAGGTCTACAACTGGCCGCAGAGCACCTACATCGCCCGCCCGCCCTTCTTCGAAGGTTTCACCATGGAGCCCGCGGCGCTGGTGACGGGCGTGAAAGGCGCGCGGGTGATGGCGCTCTTTGGCGACTCCATCACCACGGACCACATATCCCCGGCCGGCTCCATCAAGGAATCGTCCCCTGCCGGCCAGTATCTGATTGGGCACCACGTATTGAAGCCCGACTTCAACAGTTACGGCTCCCGCCGCGGCAACCACGAAGTGATGATGCGCGGCACCTTCGCCAACGTGCGCATCAAGAACCTGATGCTCCCGCCCAAGTCCGACGGCTCGGTGGAAGAAGGCGGCCTGACGCTGTACCAATTGGACGGCGCTGAAAAGGGCGAAAAAATGTTCATCTACGACGCGGCCATGAAATACCAGGCCGCGGGCGTACCGACCGTGATATTTGCCGGCGAGGAATACGGCACCGGCTCCAGCCGGGATTGGGCAGCCAAGGGCACCCAATTACTCGGTATCAAGGCCGTGGTGGCGCGCAGCTTCGAGCGGATTCACCGCTCGAATTTGATCGGCATGGGCGTGCTGCCCCTGCAATTCCGCGGCGAGGATTCCTGGCAGTCGCTGGGGCTGCGGGGGGACGAGGTGATCGATATCGAGCTGCCGGCCGGGGAGGTTCGGCCCTTATCCGAGGCCACGCTGGTGATTCGCCGGGGGGATTCTTCGCAGCGGGTGACTTTGATGCTGCGGATCGATACGGCGATTGAGGTGGATTATTACAAGCATGGGGGGATATTGCCGTTTGTGTTGAGGCAGTTGTTGGCAGCGGCTTGAATTTTTGACTACTGGAATATGAAAAGGCCACCTGCGGGTGGCCCCTTTTTACTCGTCCGGGTTCAAATAGAGATGAACTCGGCTGGTAGTCCAAGTTGCCACGCCGGTTCCAAAGAAATCCGCGTCTTCAGTCCAGACCGGACAGCTCAGCGACAGCGCGCAAGCCAGCGCAGGCCAGTCGGCGGGATCACGCTCGCCAATACGCGCCAGGGCTTGTGCCTCAAAACCTTGGTAAAGCTCGGCGTCGAGAGGCAGCACCAGGGTTTCCAGGAAATCCAGCACCGCCAGGCTTGCTTCAGCGTTGCCGCCTCGCTTCTCCAGGATCGCCGGCAAATGCTCGCGAGCCTCGGCGAAGGCGGCATCGGGTGCGTAGAAACTCACCATGGTGCTGTGTCCAAGAATGAGCCGCCGTACCCGTTCGCCGAGCACGGCGCGGATGAGGATATTGGCGTCCAGCACGATGGCGCGCTGCGTCGTCGACTGCGGCGCTTGCCATGGCTGGGTCACTTGGGTTCGTCCTTGGTGCGCCGAGCTGCGGCTTTGACGGCGCGAGCAGCTTTGAAGTCCGCCACGACGTCTTCGGGATCGATGCCCTTGGCTGCCAGCATCTGGTCGAGTTGATCCCAGGCTTTCCGGAGCGCGGCGATGTCGGCGTCCGCTTGGCCATGCGTGGGGATAAAGAAGCCGACGGTCTGCCCGTGACGCGTGATCGCTACAGGCTTGGCCGCAGCGATGTACTCGGCCAGCCCGGCGCGGAACTCGCGTATGCCGACTTTGGTGGGTTCCATGGCGTGCTCCATAGGAAGGTCAATGGAGGCTCGATTGTGCATCAGTGTGTACACAAATGCGATAAAGTATTGGTGACCATCCGATATTTTAATTTATGTGATAAACGCATTTAACCCATCTTTATAGGCAAAGACAGGTAAATATAATTTGCAAAATACACATCCAATCTCACCTGAAAATAAATTCATTCTTATATTGTTACTTTCCACCTCCAAGAACATGACGCATAAATTTAGAGATCAATATCAACACCAGGATTACCCACCAGACAAATCATGGGAATAATATTCAACCTCATCAATAAACTTAAGATTACTTTTCGAATAGTTTTGGACTCAAAAATGAAATGCACAATCGGATTCTGACGCAGAAATCGCAAGAAGAAATGAGCCGCATCTATCTTGAAAAAATAACGCCTCCAAATCCCAACAGTCGAAACCGTTTTGCAATTCGCTCAATACCCCACCAACATCCGACTCCCCAACACCAGCAAGCTCACCCCCACCACCGCCTCAATCACCGTCTTGCCGCGCAGAAACCGCTGCCGCACAGCCGCATGAGAAAGCAGCAGCGCAACGCCGCAATACCAGGCTGCGGAAATCAAGGCCGCCAGCACCACCGTGACTTCATAAACCCAATGCGGCGCATTTCCAGGAATCAGCAGCGCCAAAATACTCCCGTAAAACGCCACCGCCTTGGGATTCGTCATGCTGACCAAATATCCCCGCCGCATCGCCACCAAGGGAGAAACAGGTTTATCCAGCACCGCCGTCTTCACCGGCCGCCGCGCGCCTTCGAGCATGCGCATGCCCAGGTAAACCAGATACAGCGCCCCCGCCCACTGCAGCGCCTGATGCAGCCAGGGCAGATTCCGCAGCACGACGCCCAGTCCGGCCACGGCGAGTAAAGCCCAGGTCATCGAGGCCAGGGCCAAACCCAGGCCCGTCATCACGCCCGCCCGGCGCGATGCGCCCAGCGCCACCGACGTCACCAGCGCGAAATTCGCCCCCGGGCTCATGATGGCCAGCGCCAGCGCGCCGGTTATCGTCAACAACACGCCGAAATACTCCACCCGTCCACCCCAACCGGTTTTTCATTCCAACGAATAGTTGGCCCCGCCGTGGCATCAGCGCACGGACGCCGTTGCGAGTTTCAGACTGAAGGCCATGAAGGCGGCGCCCACCAATCCGGTCCCGGCCGCCGACATTCGGCGATGACGGCGGAACTGTTGAGCCAGCCTGGACCCTGCAAATATCAAGACCGTGAGATAAATCACGCTGAAGCACTGCACGATCACGCCCAGGATGAAAAACGACAGCGCGGGATGCCCATAGCCCGGGTCCACGAACTGGATGAAGAACGAGATGAAAAACAGGATGGCCTTGGGATTGAGCAGGCTGATCAGCAAGGCCGTGCGAAAAGGCCGGCTGCCCTTGTCGTCGGAAACGCTTTCGCCGCCGTCCTGCGCCTTGCCCTGCCAGGCCGACCATGCGCCCTTGAGCAGCTTGAATCCCAGCCAGGCCAAGTAACCGGCGCCGGCGTATTTCAGAACGTAGAACAGCAGCGGGTTGCTGTGCAGCAGGCCGGCCACGCCGGTGGCCGAGAGAATCATGAGCACGGTGTCGCCCAGGAATATGCCCGCCGCGCCGCGGTAGCCCCGCGCCACGCCCTGGCGCGAGGCCACGGTCATCACATAGATGGAATTGGGCCCCGGCAGCAGCACGATGAAGAGGGTGCCGAGGACGAAGGTGGTGAGATCGGTGATGCCGTACGTCATCCGCGTATTTTGGCCGCGGCACGGACGCGCCTCTTGATCCAGCCCGGTGCGATCCACAACCAGCGCAGCCCACGGCAGCGGCGGTGCCCTCGCCGCTCGGGACCGAATTCCCTCCATTTTCCAGTCCGGGGTGCCGGCGAATTATTTTCAAGATACACCCGGGAAATACCCATATCTTCCGGATAACTTCCCGGGCAGCCAGTATTCACTCGCTCAAAATTCATGCATTTGCATGCATAAAACAACCACGGCAGCCATGAATGGGTGGCTTAAGTCCGTCAACAGGCATTTTTTTGCGTGACGGAATATTAAATTCCTCGGTTTATATACCCGCGCAAAAGGGGCGTGTCGGGGTTTGATCGGGCATGCACAAAATGAGTGCGCGAAAAACTTATTCGGCAGCAAGAAGAAGAGGAAGCCGGTCATTGCTTGGGCACCTCCTTCTGCTCGTCCGCCCACCCCGCGCCCGCGTCCGGCACGGTGGGGCTGATGCTCGCAGGCATGGGAGTGGTGGGCTTCGTGGCGCGGCGGCGTGCGTCGCCGCGCCCGCTGGGGAGCGCAGGCTGAGCCTGCGTATGGAGGAAATGCGCGCGGGCCCGTGCCGCGCGCGGGAGAGGCGCTGAAACGGAAACGCCGGGCCTGGCGGCTCGGCGTTCTCCATTTCAGGCCGCAGCCCCGCGCGGGACGCGGCGGCAGCCCGGCAGGGAGGGCTTACCAGCTCACCTCGCGCTCCGGCGTGGCGCCGATGCGGTGGATGGAGAGGTCGGCGCCCTCGTATTCCTCTTCCTGCGACAGGCGCAGGCCCACCGCGTAGCGCAGCACGCCGTACACCAGCGCGCCGCCGGCAAAGGCCCAGGCCACGCCGGTCACGGTGCCCAGCAATTGCGACAGGAAGCTCACGCCGCCCATGCCGCCCAGCGCCGGCAGGCCGAAGATGCCCGCGGCAATGCCGCCCCAGGCGCCGCACAGGCCGTGCAGCGGCCACACGCCCAGCACGTCGTCCACCTTCCAGCGGTTTTGCGTCAGGGTGAACATCAGCACGAAGATGGCGCCGGCCATCGCGCCCACCACCAGGGCGCCCATGGGGTGCATCAGGTCCGAGCCGGCGCACACGGCCACCAGGCCGGCCAGCGGGCCGTTGTAGGCAAAGCCGGGGTCGTTCTTGCCCATGAGCACGGCCACCAGCGTGCCGCCCACCATGGCCATGAGCGAGTTCACCGCCACCAGGCCGGAGATCTTGTCTATGGTCTGCGCGCTCATCACGTTGAAGCCGAACCAGCCCACGGCCAGCACCCAGGCGCCCAGGGCCAGGAAGGGAATGCTGGAAGGCGGGTGCGCGCTCATGCGGCCGTCCATCTTGTAGCGGTTGCTGCGCGGGCCCAGCCACAGCACGGCGGCCAGGCCGATCCAGCCGCCCACGGCGTGCACGACCACGCTGCCGGCGAAGTCATGGAACTCGGCACCGCCCACGGACTTGATCCAGTCCTGGAAACCGAACTTGTTGGCCCACACCAGGCCTTCGAAGAACGGATAGAAGAAACCCACCAGCACGGCCGTGGCAAACAGTTGCGGGTGGAATTTCGCCCGCTCGGCAATGCCGCCGGAAACGATGGCCGGAATGGCCGCCGCGAAGGTCAGCAGGAAAAAGAACTTGACCAGCTCAAACCCGTTCTTCGCCGCCATCGCGTCCGCGCCATGGAAGAAATTCACGCCGTAGGCCACGGTGTAGCCCACGAAGAAATAGGCGATCGTGGAAATGGCGAAATCCACCAGGATTTTCACCAGCGCGTTCACCTGGTTTTTCTTGCGAACCGTGCCCAACTCCAGGAAGGCGAAGCCGGCGTGCATCGCCAGCACCATGATGGCGCCCAACAAGATGAACAAGGCATCGGTGCCCTGCTTGACCTGATCCATTGAATCGTTCTCCAAAGCGGCTTGAAGTGCCGTCTATGCGCCATCCCGGCGCTTGTCCGCCCCACCTGCTGGCGCGATGCACCAATTACGCAAGTTCGGTGCCCGCCTTGGTGCAAACAATGCACGCAGCCATGCACCGCCGGGCGGCATGGAAAAACGAGGAATTCGGTCTTGGTGCACGCCGTGGTGCATTCATGCACCACAAATGCGCACACCGTGGGCGCGCACGGATTCGGTGAATCGAAGCCGTGCGGAAAGAGGCCTTCGGGCTGGCGCCGGGGCCGCGGCCAGGGCCGTGATTCGCTCAGCCGCCCAGGCGCTGTTGCCAGCCGGCCTCGTCGAAGCCGGCGGTGACGGCGCCGTCCTCCCACTCCACCACCGGGCGCTTGATCAGGCTGGTCTTCGACTGCAGCAGCGCCAGGGCGCCGTCGGCGCTGCCGGCGCTCTCGCGCTGGGCCTCGTCGAGCTGGCGCCAGGTGGTGCCGCGGCGGTTGACGAGCACGTCCACGCCGCCCAGCGCCTGGCTCCAGCGGCGCAGATCGCCTTCGGTGGGCAGCTTCTTCTTGAAGTCCACGAATTCATGCGGCCTGTCCTGGGCCGTGAGCCAGGCGCGGGCGCGCTTGACGGTGTCGCAGTTGGCAATGCCATGCAGGCGAATCATCGGAATCCAAACCTTTCGGAACGTTCACAGCGGGGATCGGGGCCGTAGGCGGCGTCCTTCACGGTGTCGCCCACCACCGACACCTGCCACCACAGGCAAAACGGCCCCTCGTAGCGGTAGCTCCACACGTCGCCGGGCTGCCAGCCGCCGCCGCGCACGCGGGCCGGGTGGCCGATGCGGCGCAGCATCTCCTGCACCGGCATGCCGGGCGTGATGGCGTTGAACTCGCGCTCGTCCATCACCTGCTTCCAGCCGGTGACGCGGCCGGAGGGGTCGAGGTCGATCATGAAGGTGTGCAGCCCCATGGGGCCGCGGGCGTATTCCAGCCGCGTACCGCCGTCGGGGTTCGCATAGCGCCCGGTGGGGGCGCCGCCCATGAGCGTTTGCACCTCGGACTCGCCCATGCCGGGCTGGACCTTGGCGGGCGAGTACGTGGCGCAGGCCGGCAGCAGCATGGCGGCGGCCACGGCCGCCGCGGACAGGACGGGTTTCACATTCAGCTTCAGCGAGAGGCGGGGCATGGCGGTGTCTCCGGTGGGCCGGATGCCGTGGCGGGGGTGGGCCAGGAGGTTTTCAGCGTCCCGGGCGCCAGCGCCGCAGCAGCAGGGCGTTGGTGACGACGCTGACGCTGCTGAAGGCCATGGCGGCGCCGGCGATGACCGGGTCCAGCAATCCAAAGGCCGCCAGCGGCAGGCCCACCAGGTTGTAGATGAAGGCCCAGAACAGGTTCTGGCGGATCTTCGAATAGGTGCGGCGCGAGATGTCCACGGCATCGGCCACGAGCGACGGGTCGCCGCGCATGAGCGTGATGCCCGCCGCGTGCATGGCCACGTCGGTGCCCGTGCCCATGGCGAAGCCCACGTCGGCGGCGGCCAGGGCCGGGGCGTCGTTGATGCCGTCGCCCACCATGCCCACGCGCCCGCGCGAGCGCAGCCCGGCGACGATGGCGGCCTTGTCCTGCGGCAGCACCTCGGCGCGCACGTCGTCCAGGTGCAGCGCGCGACCCACGGCGCCGGCGCTGCCGGCGTTGTCGCCGCTCACCAGCACGGCCCACAGGCCCATGGCCCGCAGCCGCTGCACGGCGGCCACGGCGGTGGGTTTCAGCCGGTCCCCGAAGGCCAGCAGGCCCAGCAGCTTCAGGCCGCCGCCAGGCCCGGCCTCGGCGGCCAGCCAGGAGACGGTGCGCCCGGCGCCCTGCAGCACGCGCAACTGCGGCTCCAGGGGGCCGAGGTCCACGCCCAGCGCCTTCATCCAGCGCGTGCTGCCCAGGCGCAGGGTGCGGCCGTCCACGCGGGCCTCCACGCCGTGGCCGGGCACGGCGCGCAGCGCCTGCGCCTCGGCCGGCTGCAGGCCCTGGCCTTGCGCGGCCTGCAGCACGGCGTGGGCCAGCGGGTGCTCGCTGTGGGCCTGCAGCGCGGCGGCCAGGGCCAGCACCTGGGCGGCGGCGGTGCCGGGCGTGCCCTCGCAGGCCAGCAGCTCGGGTCGGCCCTCGGTGAGGGTGCCGGTCTTGTCGAAGGCGACGACGCTCAGGCCGTGGGCGACTTCCAGCGCCTGCGCGTCCTTGATGAGGATGCCGTGGCGCGCGGCCACACCCGTGCCGGCCATGAGCGCCGCGGGCGTGGCCAGGCCCAGCGCGCAGGGGCAGGCAATCACCAGCACCGCCACGGCGTTGAGGATGGCGCGCTCCCAGTCCTGCGTCGTGAAGCCCCAGGCCAGCAGCGTGAGCAGCGCCAGCACCAGCACGACGGGGACGAAGACGGCGCTCACCCGGTCCACCAGGCGCTGTATGGGCGCCTTGGCGGCTTGGGCCGACTCCACGAGGCGGACGATGCGCGAGAGCGTGGACTCCGCGCCCACCGTGGTGGCGCGCACCAGCAGCAGCCCCTCGCCGTTGACCGCGCCGCCGGTGACGCGCTCGCCCGGGGCGCGGGCCACGGGCAGGCTCTCGCCGGTGATGAGGGATTCGTCGACGTGGCTGCGGCCTTCGAGCACCTCGCCGTCCACGGCGATGCGCTCGCCCGGGTGGACGACCACGCGGTCGCCGCTGCGCACCTGGGCCAGGGGCACGAGGGCCTCGCTGCCGTCGTCACGGCGCACGCGGGCGGACTCGGGGCGCAGCGCCTGCAGCGCGCGTATGGCGGCGGTGGTCTGGCGCTTGGAGCGCGCCTCCAGCCATTTGCCCAGCAGCACCAGGGCGATGACGACGGCCGAGGCCTCGAAGTACAGGTGGCCGCCGCCCGTGAGCATGAGGTACAGGCTCAGGCCGTAGGCGGCCGAGGTGCCCAGGGCGACGAGCAGGTCCATGTTGCCGGTGCCCGCGCGCAGCGCCTTCCAGCCGGCCTTGTAGAAGCGCGCGCCCAGCACGAACTGCACGGGCGTGGCCAGCAGCAGTTGCAGCCAGGCCGGCAGCATCCAGTGCCGGCCGGCGAGCAGGCCGAGCATGGGCAGCGCCAGCGGCAGCGACAAGGCCAGCGCGGCGGCCACGGGCCCGCCGGTGGCGCTCCAGGGCACGCGGCGCGCGGCGGCAGCGTCGCCTTCCTCCTGCAGCGGCAGGGCCTTGAAGCCGGCGCGCTCCACGGCGGCCTGCAGCGCGGCGACGTCGGCCTCGCGCCCGGCCATCACCACGTCGGCCACCTCGGTGGCGAGGTTGACGCCGGCGCTGATGACGCCGGGCTGGCGTTTCAAGACGCGCTCGACGCGGGCGCTGCAGGAGGCGCAGGTCATGCCTTCAATGCGCAGCCGCACGGGCTGCTCGCTCACGCGGTAGCCGGCGCGCTCGACGGCGGCGCGCAGGGCTTCCAGCGGCACGGTGGCATCGGCCTGCACGCTGGCGGCCTCGGTGGCGAGGTTGACGCTGGCGCGGCGCACGCCGGGCACGGCCGAGAGTGCCTTTTCCACCCGCGCCACGCAGGAGGCGCAGCTCATGCCCTCTATGGGCAGCAGGCGCTCGGCGGCGTTGGGAGTGGTGGCGGCGCTGCTCATGCGTGCGATTTTCCGCCGCGCGCTTTGAAGAAAGCTTGCAGGTGGCTTTCAGAAGCGGCGAGCGGCTTTGCCGCCTGATCGACGTCAAGGCCCCGGTCACGCCGCAGGGTGGGCGCGACGGCGGCGGGGACCGCAGCCGCCCCTCACTCCAGCCGCAGCACCCGCCCGTCCCCGCTGTCGGTGAGCAGGTAGAGGCGCCCGTCCGGCCCCTGGCGCACGTCGCGCAGGCGCTCGCCCAAGCCGGCCAGCAGCCGCTGCTCGCCGGTGACGCGGTCGCCGTCCAGCGTGAGGCGCAGCAGCCGCTGCGCCTTGAGCGTGCCCATCACCAGGCTGCCCTGCCAGCCGGGGTAACGGTCGCTGGTGACGAAGGCCATGCCGCTGGGCGCCACCGAGGGCACCCAGGTGCGCAGCGCGGGAGCGATGCCGGCGCGGGCTTCGCCCTCGCCTATGGCGGCGCCGCTGCCGTACTCGCGCCCGGCGGTGATGGCGGGCCAGCCGTGGTTGCCGCCCGCCGCGGCGATGTTGAGCTCGTCCCCGCCCTGCGGCCCGTGCTCGTGCACCCACAGCGCGCCGCTGCGCGGATGCAAGGCCGCGCCCTGCACGTTGCGGTGCCCCCAGCTCCAGATCTCCGGCCGCGCGCCGGCACGCTGCACCAGCGGGTTGTCGCGCGGCACGCCGCCGTCCGGCGTGATGCGCACGACCTTGCCGAGGTGGTTGCCCAGGTGCTGCGCCTCGTCGCGGCGCGAGAAGCGGTCGCCCAGGGTGACGAACAGGTTGCCGTCGCGGCCGAACACCAGCCGCGAGCCGAAGTGGGCGCGGCTGGCGACCTTGGGCTCCTGGCGGAAGATCACCTTCAGCTCGGCCAGCCGCGTGCCGTCGAGCACGGCGCGGGCGACGGCCGTGCCGTTGCCGCGGCTGCCGGGCTCGCTGAAGCTGAAGAAGACGCTGCGGTCGCTGGCGAAGTTGGGCGAGAGCACCACGTCCAGCAGGCCGCCCTGCCCGCCGTCGTCCACGTCCGGCACGCCGGAGAGCGGCGGCAGCGGCTTGCCGTCGGCCACCAGGCGCATGCGGCCCGCCTTCTCCGTGACCAGCAGCCGGCCGTCCGGCAGGAAAGCCAGGCTCCAGGGCTGATCCAGCCCGCCGGCCACGGTGGCGACGCGGGGCTCGACGGCCTCGCCGGCTTGGGCCGCGCCCTGGGTGCTTTGGGCACTTGGAGCGCTTTGGGCCCGCACGGCGCAGGCGGCGGCCAGGCCCCCCAAGAGCGCACCGCCCAGGGCGGCGCGGCGGGTCCATGGGGCAGAGGCAAGGGTGGAACGGGTCACGGGCGGCACTCCCGGCGGAGTTGAAGGGGTACGGGTATCGACCCGGCGCCGGGCCGGCCGTTCCCGCCGCAAGCCGTGGGACGCGCAGAGCAGGCGCCGGACAATGCCGCCCCATGCCCTCCCTGGAAACCGACTTCGACGTGCCCGCAGACGCCATCACGGCGCTGCTGCAGTCGCTGGTGCGCACGCCCAGCCGCGCCGGCGAGGACGCCATGGCGCCGGTGCTGGACGTGGCCGCGCGCTGGTTCCAAGCCCACGCCCTGCCCTGCGAGCGCCTCATGGGCGACGACGGCCAGCCGCTGGGCCTGTACGCGGAGGTACAGGGCCGCTCAGCGGGCTCCTGGATGGTCCTCAACGCCACGCTGGACACGGCGGGCTTCGGCGACCCCGGCACCTGGGAGCGCGATCCGGTGAGCGGTGACATCGAGGGCGGCTGCCTGCACGGCCGCGGCGGCGCGGACTCCAAGGCGGGCGCCGCGTTGTTCGCGCACCTGCTGGCGCATTGCCACGCGCGGCGCGACCGCTGGGCCGGACGCCTGGGCCTGCTGCTGGACGTGGACGAGCACACGGGCGGCTTCGGCGGCGCGCGGCACTTCTTCGGCGGCCCGCCAGCGCGTCGGCCGGACGGCGTGCTCATCGGCTACCCGGGCTGCGAGCGGCTGATGCTGGGGGCGCGCGGCTTTCTTCGCGCGCGGCTGGACGTGGCGGGCGAGGCGGCGCATGCGGGCAGCGGATCGCGCCGCGGCGCCAACGCCGTGCTGCGCGCCGCCGCGCTGGCACAGGCGCTGGCGGCGCTGGACCGCGATCTGGCCTCACGGGCCGACGCGCCGGACGCGCCGGACGCCTTCCCTTTGCCGCCCTGCCTGACCGTGACCGCGCTGCACGGCGGCGCGGGTTTCACGCAAGTGCCTGACCGCTGCGAGCTGCTGCTGGACCTGCGGCTGACGCCGGCCGTGGACGCGGCGGCGATGCGCTCGGCGGTTGAAACCGTGGTTCAAGCGCAGGACGCCACCTGGCCCGGCCTGCCGGCCACGGCGGTGCACTGGCAATCGGGCTGGCCGGCGTACCGGCTGGCGGACGCGCACCCGCTGGTGGCCGCGCTGCGCGCGGGTGCGGCGGACGCGTTGGGCCGGACGCTGCCGGGCGCGGTGGCGGGGCCGTCCAACATCGGCAACTACCTCGCCGGGTTGGGCGTGCCGGCGTTGTGCGGCTTTGGCGTGGCCGGGGGCGGCGTGCATGCGGCCAACGAGTGGGTGGCGCTGGAGAGCATCGCGCCGGTGTTCCGGGCCTACGCGGGAGCGCTTGGGCGGCTGCTGGGGGTTTAGGCGCCGCGCGCAGGGCCGATTGATCCATCGCAAGCGCGCGGGGTCGGGGGCTTCCTACAGTGCCTCACGCCTCACCCACGGGCCGGTGCGGACGTCGTGGATGCCGGAAGCACCGCCGATGACCCCGCGCCGCAAGGCGCGCCGGCCCACCCTTCCCCTTTTGCTTTTTGTCCAAGGAGCGCCTTGTGATGAGCCCTGTTGCGTCCGTTTTGCTGCACGTCGATTCCCAGCCGCGTTGCGCGATGCGCCTGGCGCTGGCCTCGCGGCTGGCGCAGCGGCTGGAGGCCCAGGTGACGGCGCTGTACACGGCCGCGCCCGTGCTGCCGCGGGGGCTGGGGCTGCTGTCGGAGAACCAGGGTCTGGCGCTGGCGCCCGCGCTGGACGCCGAGCGGCGCGTGCAGGCCCGCGCCCTGTTCGACGCCTGCGCCGCGGACGCGTCGCACCTGCGCTGGACGGAGGCCGACACCGCGCAGCCGCTGGTGGCCGGCTTCGTGCGCCAGGCGCTGCTGCACGACCTGGTGGTGCTGGGCCAGCGCGACCGCGACGACGACGCCGCGGGCGTGCCGCTGGACTTCGTGGAGTCGGTGGCCGTGGACAGCGGCCGCCCGGTGCTGGCCGTGCCCTACGCGGGCAATTTCACCGACGTAGGCCGCAACGTGCTGCTGGCGTGGAAGCCCACGCGCGAGTCGGCCCGCGCGCTGGCCGCGCTGCTGCCGCTGCTGCGTGACGGGGCGCGGGTGCACGTGGCGAGCTGGGGAAGCGATCCACGCGAGATCGAGCCGCTGCTGCGCCGCCACGGCGTGGAGGCCCAGTTCCATGACGAGGGCCGCGCGCCCAATGAATTGGGCGACGCCCTGCTGTCGCTGGCGGCCGACCTGTCCGTGGACCTGCTGGCCATGGGCTGCTACGGCCACAGCCGTGCCCGCGAGCTGATGCTGGGCGGGGCCAGCCGCACCGTGCTGCAGGCGATGACGGTGCCGGTGTTGCTGGCGCATTGAGGCATTGGCGGCCGGGATGGGTTGAGGCGGCTTGAGGCTTGAAGGGCTTTACGTGAATTGGAAATGGCGCCGCCGGTGGTATGTCCGCTGCTTTGCCGTTTTTGCCACATTTTTGAGCACGGAAAGGGTGGCCACGGAGAATCAATCAGTTAGCGACGCTGTTTCCAGGCCATTCACAGAGTTATCCACAGTACTTGGGGGAAACCCCAGGCCATTTCATCAGCCCGTCATGTGGATTTGCCGCGAATTACTGCCGGCTCGCGGACGGATACCCTGGGGAAATAACCCCTGGTGAATACCTTGCGCCACTGCCCGCCGTGTCAAGAGGCTCGCTGGCCGGCGCGTTTTCCTGTTGTGCGACAAGGACTTGCACCACCGGCCAGTTTCCAGGCCCGAATTGAAAAATAGACGGGCAAACGAAAACAGCCTGCAGTGTTGCCACTGCAGGCTGAATATCGCTTGGAA